>NZ_JAHFVL010000001.1:1200000-1800000 GCF_018599185.1 Rhodanobacter sp. LX-99
CACCGGCGTGCCGCTGTCGAAGCTGCTGCTGCCGATGGCGTTCTGCATCCTCACCGCCACCAACACCACGCTGATCGCGAACTCGCCGCTGATCGTGCTGAACGACCTGATCGCCAGCGCCAACGTGAACCTGCCGCCGGGCGCGCACACGATCCCGAAGTTCGGCCTGTTCAGCGTCACCCCGGTCGGCCTGACCCTGGCGCTGCTGGGCGTGGGCTACTTCTACTTCTTCGGCCGCAAGCTGCTGCCCGGGCACGAGGATGAGCGGCTGAAGGTGACGCCGGGGCGCACCGAGAGCTACTTTGCCGAGACCTACGGCATCGTCGGCGAGACCGCCGAACTCACCGTCACCGCGGAAAGCCCGCTGGTCGGCATGAGCATCGGCGAGGTCGAGCAGTTGCACGAGGCGCCGCTGATCCTGGCGATCAAGAGCGGCAATGACGCGCGCATGGCGCCGCCGGCCGATCACGTGATCTGGGTCGGCTCGGTGCTCGGCGTGCTCGGCCCGCGCGAGCAGCTCAACCAGTTCGCCAATAACCAGCTGTGCCGGCTGTCCACCCGCATGCGCCAGCTCGGCGAGCTGTTCAATCCCACCCGCGCCGGCATTTCCGAGGTGGTGATCCCGCCGGTGTCGCGCTTCATCAAGCACACCGTGGGCGAGCTGCGCCTGCGCAAGCGCTTCGGCATCTCGGTGCTGGCGGTGAACCGCGGCGACCAGGTGATGCGCGACGACGTGCGCGCGGTCAGCCTGCGCGCCGGCGACACCGTGGTGCTGCACAGCAACTGGCGCGACCTGTCGCTCGCCGCGGAAGAGAGGGACCTGGTCGTCGTCACCGACATTCCGAAGGAGCAGCAGCGCCCAGGCAAGATCTGGCAGGCGGTGGGCTTCTTCCTGCTGGCGAAGTGCCTGGCGCTGTTCACCAACCTCGACCTGTCGGTGGCGATGATGACCGGTGCGATCGGCATGCTGCTCACCGGCGTGCTGAACATGGACGAGGGCTACAAGGCGATCAACTGGAAGACCATCTTCGTCACCGCCTGCCTGATCCCGCTGGGCTGGTCGATGGACGCCACCGGCACCGCCGCGTGGATCGCCCAGGTGGTGCTGGACCACCTGGGCAGCGCGTCGCCGTGGCTGCTGCAGCTGTGCCTGGCCATTCTCACCCTGCTGTTCTCGCAGGTGATGTCCAACGTGGGCGCCACCGTGATGATGGTGCCGATCGCGATCAGCGTGGCCGTCGCCACCGGCGGCAACCCGTCGGCCTACGCGCTGATCGTGGCGGTGTCCTCGTCCAATACCTTCCTGCTCAGCTCCGGCCATCCGGCGCTGATGATGGTCACCGGTCCCGGCGGCTACAAGGGCAAGGACTTCCTGCGCGTGGGCCTGCCGCTGACCTTCCTGGTCCTCGTCGTCACCCTGCTCGCGATCAACCTGCTGTTCCATTGAGACGAAGAACACCCCGCCCCAGCCCTCCGCTGCTCCGCAGGGAAGGGGGCAAAGCTTGCAGCGGGAGAAGAGCAGAACGGCACTGCCCGCTATCATTCACGATTTACCACGACCATCAGGAACGCACGGATGACCCCACTCCCCTGCTTCAAGGCCTACGACATTCGCGGGCGCGTGCCCGACGAGCTTGACGAAACACTGGCGCGCAGGATCGGCCTGGGCATGTCCGGCCTGCTCGGCCCGGGAGCGGTGGTGGTGGGACGTGACGTACGCCTGAGCAGCCCGGCACTGCAGGCGGCGTTGACCGAAGGCTTCCAGGCGGCCGGGCGCGAGGTGATCGACATCGGCATGGGCGGCACCGAGGAAGTCTATTTCCAGACCGACCATCTCGGCGCAGCCGGCGGCGTGATGGTCACGGCCAGCCACAACCCGATGGACTACAACGGCATGAAGCTGGTGCGCGAGGGCTCCCGGCCGATCAGCGGCGACAGCGGACTGTTCGCGATCCGCGATTTCGCCGCCAGCCACGACGCGCCGATCCCGACGGCCACCGCCACGCCACGCCTGATGACGGACAAGTCCGCCTACGTCGCCCACCTGCTTGGCTACATCGACCGCGACCGGCTGCAGCCGCTGAAGATCGTGGTCAACGCCGGCAACGGCGGCGCCGGCCTCGTGGTCGACCAGCTCGCCCCGCACCTGCCGTTCCGGTTCATCCGCATCCAGCACGAAGCGGACGGCCATTTCCCCAACGGCATCCCCAACCCGCTGCTGCCCGAATGCCGCGCCGCCACAGCCGACGCGGTGCGCGCGCATGGCGCCGACTTCGGCGTGGCCTGGGACGGCGACTTCGACCGCTGCTTCTTCTTCGACGCCGACGGCCGCTTCATCGAGGGCTACTACCTGGTCGGCCTGCTGGCCAAAGCGCTGCTGGCGCGGCACCCGGGCGGCAGGATCATCCACGACCCGCGACTCACCTGGAACACCATCGAGATGGTGCGCGAGGCCGGCGGCATCCCGGTGCTGAGCAAGACCGGCCATGCCTTCATCAAGGAACGCATGCGCGCCGAGAACGCCGTCTACGGCGGCGAGATGAGCGCCCACCACTACTTCCGCGACTTCGCCTACTGCGACTCCGGCATGATCCCGTGGCTGCTGATCGCCGACCTGATCTCGGCCAGCGGGCTGTCGCTGGCCGAGATGGTGGAAGACCGCATGCGCGCCTTCCCGTGCAGCGGCGAAATCAACTTCAAGGTCGCCGACGCCCGCGCCGCCACCGAACGCGTGCTGGCGCACTACGCCCACCTCGCCCCCGCCCTCGACCACACCGACGGCATCAGCGCCGACTTCGGCAACTGGCGCTTCAACCTGCGCAGCTCCAACACCGAACCGCTGCTGCGGCTCAACGTGGAGTCACGCGGCGACAGCGCACTGATGCAGGAACGCACGGCCGAGATCGCGGCGTTGATCGGAGGCTGACGAGCGAACCGCTCACCCAACCCTTCCGTTCATCCCCGGATCAAGTCCGGGGCAGGCTCTGAGCCCGTCGAAGGATGGACGGAAGGATGCGCAGCGGGCCAATCCTCACGAATGCCCTTCGACAGGCTCGGGGCGAACGGGTTATACGCGGGCTCACAGCGAACGGGGTTTGCGCAAGCACGCCGCGCTACATGCAACCCGCGCCGGCCCATTAGACTGGCGGCCACCCGGGGGAATCCAGACAGGCTCATGCAGATACCTACGTTGCCATCCACGAAAATCGCGGTTGTCGGGCTCGGCTACGTGGGGCTGCCGCTGGCGGTGGAATTCGGCAGGCAGTTCGATACCGCCGGCTTCGACATCAGCGGCGAACGCGTCGCCGAGCTGCGCGCGGGGCGCGACCACACGCAGGAAACCCCGCCGGAGGAACTGGCTGCTGCCAGCCAGCTGCGCTTCACCACCGACATCGGCGACCTTGCCGGGTGCAACGTCTTCATCGTCACCGTGCCCACCCCGGTCGACGAAGCGAACCGGCCCGACCTGAGCCCGCTGGAGAACGCCAGCGCCAGCATCGGCACGGTGCTCAAGCGCGGCGACGTGGTGATCTACGAATCCACCGTCTACCCCGGCACCACCGAGGAGATCTGCGTGCCGGTGCTGGAGCGGGTCTCGGGGCTGCGCTTCAACCGCGACTTCAGCTGCGGCTACAGCCCGGAACGGATCAATCCCGGCGACAAGCAGCACCGGCTGCCCACGATCACCAAGATCACCTCCGGCTCCACGCCCGAAACCGCCGACTTCGTCGATGCGCTGTACCGCCGCATCATCACCGCCGGCACGCACAAGGCATCCAGCATCAAGGTGGCCGAAGCGGCCAAGGTCATCGAGAACACCCAGCGCGACGTCAACATCGCGCTGGTCAACGAGCTGGCGATGATCTTCAACACCATGGGCATCGACACCCAGGACGTGCTGGATGCCGCCGGCACCAAGTGGAACTTCCTGCCGTTCAAGCCCGGCCTGGTCGGCGGCCACTGCATCGGCGTGGACCCGTATTACCTCACGCACAAGGCCACCATCCTCGGCTACCACCCCGAACTGATCCTCGCCGCGCGCCGCATCAACAGCCGCATGGGGCTGTACGTGGCGCACCAGGTGATCCGCCTGATGGCGAACAAGCGCATCCACGTGGTCGGTTCGCGCATCCTGGTGCTGGGCCTGGCCTTCAAGGAAAACTGCCCCGACCTGCGCAACACCCGCGTGGTGGAAATCGTGCGCGAACTCGAAGCCACGCACGCCCAGGTGGACGTGTACGACCCCTGGGCCGATCCGCTCGAGAGCCGCCAGAAACTCGGCGTCACCCTGGTCGATACGCCCGCCGAACATGCTTACGACGCCATCGTGCTGGCCGTGGCACACCGGGATTTCCTCGGCCACGGCGACGCAGACATCCGCCGCTACGGCCGCGAGAACTGCGCCGTGTTCGACATCAAGAGCCTGCTGCCCGTTGCCGCTGTCGACGGACGGCTGTAGGGCCAACCCGCTGCATCTTGCACGGTCGGCGTGAATGGGGAGGCGTGCTTGCGGTCATCCACTCGCATCATGCTTCCCGCGCCAGCCTTACCTCGCCGGCTTCCACCTGCACCGCCACCGCGCGCAGGTGTTCGCCGCGGCACGGGCCGGCGATGCACAGGCCGTCGCCCCGGTTGAAGGTGGCGCCGTGCACGGCGCAGATCAGGGTGTCGTTCTTCAGCAGGAACTTGCCGGGGGCGTAGTCGAGACGGCGGCCGGCGTGCGGGCAGACGTTGAGGTAGCCGCGCACCTGGTCGCCGCGGCGCAGCAGGATCAGGCTTTCGTCGCCGTCGGCCAGGCTGGCGTCGACGGCGGTGGCGCCGCCGTCGGGGATCTCGTCGAGCCGGCACAGCGACTGCCGGTCCAGCGATTCGACGGGGGTAAATGTATCCATCGGCACTTGCCTCGCGGGGCGGATAGCCCCATGGTTGCACGCGTAAGTCGTTGATTTTACCACACGGATTTTTAACACATGTATTTCGCCATGCCTTCCCTGCGTCGTCCCCGCCACCCGCTTGCCCGTGCCCTGTCGTTGCTGCTGGGCGTGGCGGTGCTTGGCGTGCTGCTGGTGTTCGGGCTGGTGGTGGCCGGCGTGCTGCTGGTCGGCGGCGTCGTGCTGCTGGCCGTGCGCCAGTGGAAGCAGGGCCGCGCGCCGGCGAAGCCGGTGGCGTCCAACGCGCAGCCGGCCGTGCTGGAAGGCGAGTTCGTGGTGATCCGCCAGGGGCGCCCCGTCGCGCACTGATCGCGTTTTTCGGCAACCCGCTGCGGACAACCGGCACGGACGCGCGGATAATGCGCCGTCCCCATACGATCCACCCCCATGTCCGATATCCCTGCCTCCGTCGCGGCCGAAACGCCGCGCAGCCTGACTGATCCCCGCTTCCTGATCCCGCTGGCGCTGCTCGCGCTGTACGTGATCTGGGGTTCGACCTACCTGGGTATCCGTTTCGCGCTGGAAAGCTACCCGCCGTTCCTGCTCGCCGGCGTGCGTTTCCTGTGCGCCGGCGTGGTGCTGTACGGCTTCCTGCGCCTGCGCGGGATTGCCCCGCCGACGCGACTGCAGTGGCGCAACGCCGCGATCACCAGCGTGTTCTTGCTTGGCCTCGGCAACGGCCTGGTGTGTTTTGCCGAACAGCAGGTGAGTTCGGGCATCGCCGCGGTGGCGGTAGCCAGCATGCCGCTGTTCGCCGCGCTGTTCACCGGCATGTACGGCGAATGGCCGAACCGGCACGAAAGCTTCGGCCTGGTGGTCGGCTTTGCCGGCGTGATCGTGCTGAACCTGGGCAGCAGCCTGTCCGGCTCACGGCTGGGTGCGCTGGCGCTGCTGGCCGCGGCCGCCGCATGGGCCTTCGGATCGGCGTGGAGCCGACGCCGCGAAATGCCGCCCGGCCCGATGAACACCGCCGCGCAAATGATCTGCGGGAGCATCGCGCTGCTCGGCTTCGCCCTGCTCAGCGGCGAGCGGCTGCCGACGCATCCCAGCCTGCGTTCCACTTTGGCGATCGCCTATCTGGCGGTGTTCGGCTCGATCATCGCGTTCAGCGCCTATCTGTATGTGCTCAAGCGCGCGCGCCCGGCACTGGCCACCAGCTACGCCTACGTGAACCCGCCGGTGGCGGTGCTGTTCGGCGTGCTGTTGGCCGGCGAGCACGTGGGGCCCTACGACCTCGCCGGCATGGCGATCATCCTGTTCGGCGTGGCGGTGATCACGCTGGCGAAGCGGCGGCGGTAGCTTTGCTCCCTCCCCTGCTGGCAGGGGAGGGTTGGGGCGGGGTTGTTCTTCGCCGCAAGGTCAAAAGCTTCACGTTTGGCGGCGCAGATTGGCTTCATTGAAGCTAGACCATGGTCGGCTTGCCCGTGGCGCCGCCGCGGCGCGACGATGTCGCGATCACCGGCGGAGAACAGCATGAACGCGAGACAGGACGGCTGGATGGCGCGCGCGGCGTTGCGCAGCGCGGCGTGGGCGGAGCGCTGGTTTCCGGATGCGTGGGTGTTCGCCGCGTTGGGCGTGGTGGTGGTGGCGCTGGCGGCATTCGCCTTCGGCGCCACGCCGACGGCGACGGTCAACGCGTTCGGCGAGGGCTTCTGGAGCCTGATCCCGTTCACCATGCAGATGGCGTTCGTGGTGATCGGCGGCTACGTGCTGGCCACCGCGCCGGTGGTGGCGCGCTTCATCGACGTGCTGGCGCGGGCGCCGCGGACGGGGCGCGGGGCGATCGTGTACATCGCGCTGGTCAGCATGCTGGCGTCGCTGCTGAGCTGGGGTTTCTCGCTGGTGTTCGGCGGGCTGCTGGTGCGTGCGCTGGCGCGGCGCGATGACCTGCGCATGGATTACCGCGCGGCCGGCGCGGCGGCATATCTCGGCCTGGGCGCGATCTGGGCGATGGGACTGTCGTCATCGGCGGCGCAGCTGCAGGCGAACCCGGCGAGCATGCCGCCGGGCCTGCTGGCGATCACCGGCGTGCTGCCTTTCAGCCAGACCATCTTCCTGTGGCAGTCGATCGTGCTGACCACGGTGCTGATCGCGGTGTCGCTGCTGGTGTGCTGGTACACCGCCCCGTCGGATGCCAACGCGCGCACCTCGCAGGATTTCGACGTAGCGGAAGATTCGACGCCGGCACTGCCGGTGCGCACGCGCCCCGGCGAGTGGCTGGAGTACAGCCCGCTGCTGTCGCTGGCGATCGGCCTGCTGGGGCTGGGCTGGCTCGGCCACGAGTTCGCCAGCAAGCCGGCGGTGACCGCGATCGCCAACCTCAACACCTACAACTTCCTGTTCCTCACCCTGGGCATCCTGCTGCACTGGCGCCCGCGCAGCTTTCTCGATGCTGTGAGCCGCGCGGTGCCGAGCACGTCGGGCGTGCTGATCCAGTTCCCGCTGTACGGCGGTATCGCCGCGCTGCTCACCCACGTGCCGGGCAGCGACGGCGCCACCCTGGCGCACCGGCTGTCGCACTTGTTCGTGCAGGTGGCCGGCCAGGAGAGTTTCCCCGCGGTGATGGGCGCGTATTCGGCGGTGCTGGGCTTCTTCGTGCCGTCCGGCGGCGGCAAGTGGCTGGTCGAGGCGCCGTACGTGATGCAGGCGGCGAACGACCTGCACGTGCACCTGGGCTGGGCGGTGCAGGTGTACAACGCCGCCGAGGCGCTGCCGAACCTGATCAACCCGTTCTGGATGCTGCCGCTGCTCGGCGTGCTGGGACTGAAGGCGCGCGACGTGGTCGGCTACACCTTCGTGCAGTTGGTGGTGCACGTGCCGCTGGTGCTGGGCATGCTGTGGCTGCTCGGCATGACGCTGACTTACCTGCCGCCGGTGATGCCGTGAACGGGAAACTCCATGGTGCAATCCTCTCCCCAACCCCTCTCCCGGAGGGAGAGGGGCTTGAAGCTCACAGTTCGCGCAGCGCCGTGGTCACCGGCAGCCGCGCCGCGCGCACGGCGGGGAACAGGCCGCCGATGAAGCCGATCGCCAGCGCCCACTTCAGGCCGGTCCACAGCAGCGCGGGAGTCACAGCCAGCTTGAAGCTGAGCGTGCCGACCGTGCCCTGGGCCAGGGTCGAGGCGCTGTAGCCGTTGAACACCAGCCAGGCCAGCAGGCCGCCGACGATGCCGCCGAGCAGCGCCAGCAGCATCGTCTCCAGCATCACCGCCACCACCACCGGCAGACCGCGGAAGCCGATCGCGCGCAGCGTGGCGATCTCGCGGGCGCGCGTGGCCACGGTGGCGAACATGGTGTTGAGCGCGCCGAACACCGCGCCGATGGCCATGATCACGCCGACCACGATGCCGATGATGCTGATCGCCTTGGTGACGCCCTCGGACTGCTTGCGGAAGTAGTCCAGCGTGGTGCTGGCATCCACCTGCAGGCGCGGGTCGGCGGCGAGCGCCGCCTTGAACGTGCCGAAGGCCGCGGGGCCGGTCAGGCGCACGAACACCGAGGTGCGGCTGCTGCCGCGCCGGTAGGTGTCGGCGACCACGTTGGCATCGCCCCACAGTTCCGAGTCCATCGCGTTGTTCGACTCGAACACGCCGACCACGGTCCAGATCTGGCTGCCCAGTTTGATCTCATGGCCCGGCGTCAGTCCGGCGAACTGGCGCTGCGCGCCCTTGCCCGCCACCAGCTCGCGCAGGCCGGGCTTGAACTGGCGCCCGGCGACGATCTTCACCTCCGGGCGCAGCGCCCAGGCCTGCTCGCCGACGCCGCGCATCTGCACGCTGCCCTCGTCGCCGCTGCCGTCGCTGAGCGGCAGGTTCGCCGCCACCACCAGCTCCGGCGAGGCGACCGGCTTGCCGGCGGCGTCGCGGGCGATGCCCGGCGCCTGCGCGATCACCGTGGTGCTCGCGTTGTCGAGCACCGAGGACACCTCCGACGCCGATCCCCCGCGCAGCACGATGGCGGTGTCGGCACTGCCGCTGCGCCCCAGCGTCTGCTGGTAGCCCACGCCCATCGCCAGCATCGACACCAGCACCGCGACCACGCCGGCGATGCCGATGACCACCACCGACGAAGCGCCGAGGCGCTGCGGCAGGGTGCTCACGCCGACGCGGGTGACCGAGCCCGCCTGCCGGCCGGTGCGCGCCAGCAGCATCCACAGCGCGAACAGCACGGCGAGCGCCAGCAGCAGCGGCCACGGCAACACGGTCCAGGCAACGATACCGGCGACGACGATCAGGCACAGGCCGAGGCCGCGCAGAAACGATTTCAACTTGTTCATGGCGGATACTCCTTCAGCGGCCGGCCAGCGCATCGACGATGTTCAGGCGCATCGCCCGCAACGCGGGCAGCACTCCCACCAGCAGGCCGATGGCGACCATCAGGCCCACGCCCAGCAGCCAGCTGCCCGCGTGCACCGGCGGCATGTTGATCACGCCGCCGCTGCCGGCGCTGACGATCGGCCCCAGCACCGCCGCCAGCCCCAGTCCCAGCACGCCGCCGAGCAGCACCAGCAGCACCGATTCGGCCAGCACGATCATCAGCACGCTGGTGCTGGAAAAGCCGATGGTCTTCATCACCGCCAGCTCCGAGGTGCGTTCGCGCACCGCCTGCGCCATGGTGTTGCCGGTCAGAAACAGCAGGGTGAAAAACACCGCGCCCATGATCGAGAACACGATCAGGCCGACGTTCGCCATCTGCTTGATCCACGACGCCATCGCGGCCTGCTCGGTCTGCGTCCGGGTCTCGTGGTCGGAGTTGGCCGACAGCGCGTCGATGGCCTGCACCACCCGGTCGGCCTGGGCGGGGTCGGCGACGCGGCTGACGTACCAGCCCACCTCCCCCTGGTTGTAGGGGTTGGACTCGTCGAAGTACTTCCAGTGCATCAGGATGCCGCCCTGCAGGAACTCGCCGTGGCTCGGGTCCTTGGCGTGCATGATGCCGGCGATGTCGAAGGTCCAGGTCTTGCTGCCGTCGCGGTTGGGGAAGATGTTCGACATCAGCGGGATCTTGTCGCCGACCTTCCAGTGGTACTTCTTCGCCAGCACGTCGCCGACCAGCACGCCGGTGCGGGTGGCGTCGAACGTCTTGCGCTCGGCCGGCGTGATGGCGATCTCGGGGTACATGTCGATGTAGTTCGGGCTGACCGCGAAGGTGAAGATCTGGTTGTGCGCGTCCTGGTAGGCGCCGCCGAACCAGTTGGCGTAGGCCACGTCCTTCACGCCGGGTACGCCCGCGATCTTCGCCTGCAGCGCCGACGGCAACGGCTGGATGAACGACAGCTTCGAGCCGGTCTGCAGGCGCTCGGCGCCGGCCGCGCTCTTGCCGGCATCGGCGAAGCTGGTGCGCACGCCATCGAGCATGCCGAACAGCAGGAACGCGGCGACGATCGACACCAGGGTGAGGATGGTGCGGGCCTTGCGCCGGAACAGCGCGGCCCAGATCAGGTGGAGGTATTTCATCGTTGCCTCCTCAGGCCAGCGCCTGCTCGACGAGCGTGCCCTTGTCCAGATGCAGCGTATGACTGGCGTATTCGGCCGCCTTCGGGTCATGCGTGACCATCACGATGGTCTTGCCGTGCTCGCGGTTGAGCTGCTGCAGCAGGCCGAGCACGTCCTCGGCGGACTGCCGGTCGAGATCGCCGGTGGGCTCGTCGCAGACCAGCAGTTCGGGGTCGGAGACGATCGCGCGGGCGATCGCCACGCGCTGCTGCTGGCCGCCGGAAAGCTCGCCCGGCTTGTGGCTGGCGCGGTCGGCCAGGCCGACCAGCTGCAGCGCGATGGCGGCGTTCTTCTTGCGCTGCGCGGCCGACAACTTGGTCAGCAGCAGCGGCAGTTCCACGTTGCGCTGCGCCGACAGCATCGGCATCAGGTTGTAGAACTGGAACACGAAGCCCACGTTCGACGCGCGCCACTTCGCCAGCGCGCCGCCGCCGAGCTGGTCGATGCGCTGGCCGCCGACGCTGATGCTGCCGGCGCTCGGCGCGTCCAGCCCGCCGATCAGGTTGAGCAGGGTGGTCTTGCCGGAGCCGGACGGCCCCATCAGCGCGAGGAAATCGCCTTCCGCGATGTCCAGGTTGACGTGGTGCAGCACTTCGACTTTCTGCTTGCCGCGCTCGTAGGTCTTGGCAAGGTCCTTGATCTCGATCAGCGTGCCCATGGCAGTTCTCCGATGAATGAGTGGATGCGCCTACGGCGCCTTGATCCGGACGTCCGAACCGTCGCGCAGTTCGGCCGGCGGCGACACCACCACGCTGTCACCCGGCTTCACCGCCGCGGGCAGCAGGCGCAAATCGCCATAGGTCCGCGCGGCGGGATTCACCGTGCGCTGGCGCACCCGGCTGCCGTCGAGCACGAACACCACGCTGTGGCCGTCGCGCTGCACGATCGCGGTGGCCGGCACCAGCACGCCTTGCGGTACGCCGGCGCTGGCCTTCGGTTTCTCTTCCAGGAACGACACCCGCGCGCCCATGTCGGGCACCACGCGCGCGTCCTTCTTTTCCAGCGCCACGCGCACCTTGATGGTGGCCTTGCCGCGGTCGGCGGTGGGCACGATGGCGACCACGCGGGCGGGAATCTTCCAGTCCGGATACGCATCCAGCACCGCATCGGCCGGCATGCCCGGCTTGATCCGGCCGATGTAGGCCTCGTTGACGTCGACGTCGATCTCCAGCGAATCCATGTCGACGATGGTGCCCACGCCGGTGCGGGTGAAGCCGCCGCCGGCGGACAGCGGCGAGAGGATCTCGCCGACCTGCGCATCCTTGCTGGTGACCACGCCGCTGAACGGCGCGCGCACCACGCAATAGTCGAAGTTGACCTGCGCCACCGCGGCCTGGGCGTCGGCGGCCTTGGCTTGCTGCTGCTGCGCGTTGAGCTGCGCGCGCAGGCTGTCGACCTGGGTACGCGCCTGCTCGGCGCTCTGCTTCGACACCAGCCCGCGGGCGGCCAGCGATTCCAGCCGCGCGGCGTCGTGGCTGCCCTGCGCCAGCTGCGTCCGGATCTGCGCCACCTGCGCATGCGCCGAGTCGGCCTGCGCCTTGGCCGCTTCGAGCTGGGCCTTGTAGCCGCTGTCGTCCAGCCGCGCCAGCACCTGGCCGGCGCTGACGTGGTCGCCTTCCTCGATCAGCACCGCGGTCAGCGTGCCGGTGATCTGCGCCGACACCGTGGCCCGACGCCGCGCGGTGATGTAGCCGGTCGCCTGCAGCACCGCGCCCGCCTCGCTGCCGGCGCTGGGCGCCACCGCCGTGGCAGTCTGCACGGTTACCGCCTGCTGGCCGAAAAACAGCCGCGCGGCGCCGCCGAACAGCAACAGCAGCACGACGATCGCGCCGCCGATCCACAGCCAGCGCCCCGGGTTGCGCCCGTGGTCCTCGCGCTGGTGGCGTTCGATGCGCAGCTCCTTCAACAGTTCGGCGTTGTCCACGTCCACTCCTGCTCAAACGGCCATGTTCCAGGTGACGGGGTGCATCATGGACGCCCGGCCGGCGCGCTGCCAGAGCATGGCATCAACCATCGACGGTGACAGCTGTCATTCGCACCCCGCCGCCATCCCGTAAATGACGAACGGGAGCGCGCGGGATCGACACGCCGCGGCAGCGCCTCGTTCCAGGCTTTGCTACGCTTGCGGCCATGGACTATGCCATCGCCCCACCCGCCATCCCCAGCCTGCCGGTCATCGGTTCCGACCGGCGTTTCCCGATCCGTCGGGTGTTCTGCATCGGCCGCAACTACGCCGAGCATGCGCGCGAGATGGGCGCCACGGTGGACAAGTCCGCGCCGATGTTCTTCTGCAAGCCGGCCGATGCGGTGGTCGCCGACGGCGCCGATGTGGCGTACCCGCAGGCGACCGCCGACCTGCACCACGAAGTGGAGATGGTGGTGGCGCTGGGCGCCGGCGGCCGCGACCTCAGCCCCGAGCAGGCCGCGGCCCTGGTGTGGGGCTATGGCGTGGGGCTGGACCTGACCCGTCGCGACCTGCAGGCGCAGGCCAAGGCCAAGGGCCATCCGTGGGACGTGGCCAAGGGCTTCGACCACTCCGCCCCGGTCTCCGCGCTGCGCCCGGCCGGCGCGGCGACGGTGGACGCGCAGACCGTGCTGCGGCTCAGCGTGAACGGCGAGCTGCGCCAGCAGAGCACGCTGGGCGAGATGGTGCACGACGTGCCGCACATCCTGGCGGCGCTGTCCACGCTGTTCGAGCTGAAGGCCGGCGACCTGGTCTTCACCGGTACGCCGGCCGGTGTTGCTGCGTTGCAGCGCGGCGACCGCTTCCATGCCGAGCTGGTCGGCGTGGCGGAACTGCACGGCCGGATCGTCTGAGCTTCCACGAAGCCTTCATCTGTTCGCGCATACCTTGCCTTGTCGCGCTACATTCGACACGCCATCCGGCCCAACCAAGGGGAGTACCAGCAGCATGAGCATGATCAGCGAATTCAAGGCCTTTGCCATGCGCGGCAACGTCATCGACCTGGCGGTCGGTGTGGTCATTGGCGGCGCCTTCGGCAAGATCGTCACCTCCCTGGTCGACCAGATCATCATGCCGCCGATCGGCTGGCTCACCGGCGGCATCGACTTCTCCGCCATGAAGTGGGTACTCAAGCCGGCCGACGTCACCGACCCGGCGCACAAGGTGGCCGAAGTGGCGATCCAGTACGGCGCCTTCATCAACACGCTGATCCAGTTCATCATCATCGCGTTCGCGATCTTCATGGTGATCAAGGGGATCAACAAGCTCAGCCGCAAGCAGGAAGAGGCGCCCGCCGCGCCGCCGGCCGACGTGGCCCTGCTGACCGAGATCCGCGATTTGCTGAAGAACAAGCCATAACGAAAGAAGCCGCGGCTTCGCAGGGCGGGCATTGCCCGCCCTGCGGGGTTCCCGGCCACCCATGACTTCTGGCCTAAGCGGCAACGGGCAACAACGCCATAATCGGGGTTTACCCAGCGGAGTCCCCCGATGCGCCGTCTTCCCCTCACCCTGCTCGCCGCCGGCCTGCTGGCCAGCGGCATCGCCAGCGCCGCCAACACCACGATTCCCGCCACGGCCGTAAAGACGGCCGAACAGTTGCGCGACAAGGCGCTGCACGACGACACCGCGTACAAGGTCACCGCCTCGCTGACCACCGAGGTCGGCGCGCGCATGGCCGGCAGCGAGGCCGACCGCCGCGCGGTCGACTGGGCCGTGGCGAAGTTCAAGGAACTGGGCTACGACAAGGTGTACACCGAAGCGGTGACGTACCCGCTATGGGTGCGCCGCAGCGAGCACGCCGCGATCGTGGCGCCGTTCCCGCAGCCGCTGACGCTGACCGCGCTGGGCTATTCGCCCGCCACGCCGAAGGGCGGGCTGACCGCCGAGGTGGTGAAGTTCGACACGCTGGATGCACTGAAGGCGGCCGACCCGGCCAGCGTCAAGGGCAGGATCGTCTACGTCGACTACCACATGGAACGCGCGAAAGACGGCCACGGCTACGGCATGGGCTCGGCCGTGCGCACCGCCGGTCCAGTGATCGCCGCGGAAAAGGGCGCCGCCGGTTATCTGCTGCGCTCGGCCGGCACCGACGCGCACGAACGCGCGCCGCACACCGGCGTCACCGGCTTCCGCGACCTTGCCAAGGCGATCCCCGCCGCCGCACTGACCAACCCCGACGCCGACCAGCTCACGCGCGTGCTCGCCTATGGCAAGCCGGTGACGCTGAAGCTCGATCTCGACTGCGGCGTGGTCGGCGAATACACCGGCGCCAACGTGATCGGCGAGATCACCGGGCGCAAGCACCCCGACCAGGTGGTGGCGATCGGCGGCCACCTCGACTCGTGGGACCTGGGCACCGGCGCGATCGACGACGGCGCCGGCGTGGCGATCGCGATGGCCGCCGGCAAGCTGATCCGCGACCTGCCGCGGCGGCCCGACCGCACGATCCGGGTGATCGCGTTCGCCAACGAGGAGATGGGCCTGTGGGGCGGCCGCGCCTACGCCGAGAAGCACGGTGCCGAGGTGGCGAAGTTCCAGCTCGGCACCGAGTCCGACTTCGGCGCCGGCAGGATCTGGCGCATGAGCGCCAGCGTGAAGCCCGAGGCGCGCGATGCGATCGGCCAGATCGCCAAGGTGCTGGAGCCGGTCGGCGTGGCCTACGACGCCACGCGTCCCGGCGGCGGCGGTTCGGACTTGTCGCAGATGCACGCCAAGGGCATGGCCGCGCTGTCGCTGACCCAGGACGGCACGAAGTACTTCGACTGGCACCACACTCCGAACGACACGCTGGACAAGATCGACCCCGCCGAGCTGGCGCAGAACGTGGCGGTGTACGCGGCGTTCTCGTACATGGCCGCCCAGGCCAACGGCGACTTCGGCTCCGCGCCGGGCGCGTTCGCGCAAGACGGCGCCGGCGACTGAGCCGACTAACTGCTCCCTCCCCTGCATCGCGGGGGCAGGGAGCAGTTCGCTACTTCGCGTAGTACTGCCCCGACGCCACCAGCGGTTCCGGGATGCAGAACGTCTTCGGCCGCACGGTGATCGCGATCGGCACCAGCACTTCCTTCTCGACGCCGCCCACGCTGGCGCACGAGGTCTCCGGCGGCAGCCGGTAGTGGATGATGCGCACGGTGTATTGCGGGCAGACGTCCGAACAGGGGAATTCGGCGACCACCGGCACGTTGCGGTAGCGGCCCAGTGCCACCGTGGTGTTCATCAGCGCGGCCTTGTCCCACGGCTGGGCGGCCCAGGCCCGCAGGGCGGCGGCGTCCATCTGCGCGGGGGTGCCGGCGCAGGCGGTGGCGCCGATGGCCATGCCGGCGACGGCGGCGAATACGGTGACGACCGATGTCAGGCTGCGCATGTCCGCTCCCTCGATGACGGAGCGGCCAGCCTAGTCGCGGACGGCTGAACGCCGCAAGCTAGCGCGCCGGCGATGTCCTGCCCGATTGCTGGAAGCGCTGCTGCAGCTGGTCCATGTAGATATAGATCACCGGCGTCAGGTACAGCGTGAGGACCTGCGAGAACACCAGGCCGCCGACCACGGCCAGGCCCAGCGAGCGGCGCACCTCGGCGCCGGCGCCGATGCCCAGCGCGATCGGCAGGGTGCCGGCCATCGCCGCCATCGTGGTCATCATGATCGGACGGAAGCGCACACGGCAGGCGTCAGAGATCGCCTGCGCCGGCGACATGCCTTCCTCGCGCTGCCGTTCCAGCGCGAAGTCGATCAGCATGATCGCGTTCTTCTTGACGATGCCGATCAGCATCACGATGCCGACGAAGGCGAACAGGTCCAGCGAGGCGTTGAAGATCACCAGGGTCAGCAGCGCGCCGACCGCCGCCGCCGGCAGGCCGGACAGGATCGTCAGCGGATGGATGAAGCTCTCGTACAGGATGCCCAGCACCAGGTAGATCACGAACACCGCCAGCAGCAACAGCATGCCCATGCCCTGCATGGATTGCTGGAACGCCTGCGCGGTGCCCTGCACGCTGCCGCTGATGGTCGCCGGCAGGCCCATCGTGTCCATCGCGCCATCGATGCTGGCCACCGCGTCGCTGAGCGACACGCCCGGCGCCAGGTTGAACGACACCGTCACCGCCGGCAGCTGGCCCTGGTGGTTCACCGTCAGCGCCTGCGGCTCGCGGCTGAAGCTGGCCACCGCGCTGAGCGGCACCAGGCTGCCGCCGTTCGAGGTGACGTACAGCTGCGACAGCACCGCCGGGTCGTCCTGCAGCTTGCGTTCGACCTGCAGGATCACCCAGTACTGCGTGGACGAACCGTAGATGGTGGAAACCTGGTTTTCGCCGAAGCCGATGCCCAGCGCCGTCTGCACCTGCGCCATGGTGAGACCGAGCGGCGCCAGCTTGGCGCGATCGACCTTGACCACGATCGACGGGCTGTTGAGATCCAGGTCGTTGGTGACGTCCTCGAAACCCGGCAGCGCGGCGAACGCGCGGGTCACCTTGCCGCTCCAGTCGTACAGCTGGTCGAGGTTCACCGACTGCAGCGTGTACTGGTATTGCGCCTTGGACTGCCGCCCGCCGATCTGGATCGCCGGCGCGTTCTGGATGTAGCTGCGGATGCCCGCCACCGTCGCCAGCTTCGGCCGCAACTCCTGGATGATGCCGTCCGGGCCGAGCTTGCGTTCGTGCGCCGGCTTCAGCAGCAGCAGGATCGAACCGTTGTTGATCGTGCTGCGCGCGCCACCCGCGCCCACGGTGGACATGTAGCCGGCGATGTTCGGATCCTTCGCCACGATGTCGACCAGCCGCTGCTGGCGCGCCAGCATGCCCTCGAACGACACGTCCTCCGGCCCTTCCGTGTTGACGCGCAGCTGGCCGTTGTCGCCGGCCGGGATGAAATCCTTCGGCGTCGCGTAGAACAGCAGCGCGGTGGCCAGCAGGCTCACGCCGAAACCGGCCAGCACCAGCCGCGGGCGCTCCATGCACCAGCGCAGGCTGTCCGCGTAGCCGCGCTGCACGGCGCCGAAGCCGCGGTCGAAGCCGGCGACCAGCCAGTTCTTCCTGCTCTTGTCAGGGTCGCCGTGGTCGTGCGCCTTGACGAAGCGGCTGCACAGCATCGGCGTCAGCGTGATCGCGACGATGCCGGAAATCAGGATCGCCACGCTGATCACCACCGCGAACTCGTGGAACAGTCGGCCCACGATGCCGCCCATGAACATCACCGGGATGAACACCGCGATCAGCGACAGCGTCATCGAGAAGATGGTGAAGCCGACCTCGCCGGCGCCCTTCAGCGCCGCCTCGTACGGCGGCACGCCCGCCTCCATGTGGCGCACGATGTTCTCCAGCATCACGATCGCGTCGTCCACCACGAAGCCGACCGCGAGGGTCAGCGCCAGCAGCGAGAGGTTGTCCAGGCTGTAGCCCAGCGCGTACATCACGCCGAACGTGCCCAGCACCGAGATCGGCAGCGCCACCGCCGGGATCAGCGTGGCGGACAGGTTGCCGAGGAACAGGTAGATCACGAACACCACCAGCGCGCCGGCCAGCAGCAGGGTGAACTGCACGTCGTCGACCGAGTCGCGGATCGACTGCGAGCGGTCGTACAGCGTGTCCAGCGTGATCGACGGCGGCAGCCCGGCGCGGAAGCTGGGCAGCACCGCCTTGATCCGGTCCACCGTGGCCACCGTGTTCGCGCCCGGTTGGCGCTGGATCGCCAGCACGATCGCCTGCTTGCCGTTGTACGAACTGACGCGCTGGTCGTCCTGCACGCTGTCGCGCGCCTGGCCGATGTCGCCCACGTGCACCGGCGCGCCGTTGCGGTATGCCACCACCACGTCGTTGTAGGCGGCCGCGCGCAGCAGCTGGCCGTCGCTGCGAATCGGCAGCTGCTGGCGCTTGCCGTAGAGCGAGCCGGTGGACTGGTTGACGTTGGCGTCGGCGATGGCGTCCTGCACCTGGTCGATGCCGATGCCGCTGGCGGCCAGCCGGTCCGGGTCCACGCTGATGCGTACCGCGTATTTCTGCGAGCCGTACACGTTCACCTGGGCCACGCCGTCGATCATCGACAGCTGCTGCGCCAGCTCGGTCTCGGCGTACTCGTCGACCTGGGTCAGCGGCATCGTCGACGAGCTCATCGCCAGGTACAGGATCGCCGCGTCGGCCGGGTTGACCTTGCGGAACGTGGGCGGCGTGGTCATCTCCTTCGGCAGCTGGCGCAGCGCCGAGGAAATCGCCGACTGCACGTCCTGCGCCGCCGCGTCGATGTTGCGGTCCAGCTCGAAGCTCAGCGTGATCGAGGTGGAGCCGAGCGCGCTGGTCGAGCTCATCGAGCTGATCCCGGCGATGGTCGACAGCCGGCCTTCCAGCGGCGTGGCCACCGCCGAGGCCATCGTCTCCGGCGAAGCGCCGGGCAGGCTGGCGCTGATGCTGATGGTGGGAAAATCGACGTTCGGCAGCTCGTTCACCGGCAGCTGCGGATAGGCGACGATGCCGAACACCAGCAACGCCGCCATCAGCAGCGTGGTCATCACCGGGCGGCGGATGCAGAGCTCGGGGATGTTCATCCGATCACCCCCGCTTGACGGTGGCGGCGCTGCCGTCGACCAGCAGCATCTGGCCTTCGGTCACCACCTGCTCGCCGGCCTTCAGGCCCTTGTCGATGACGGTGCGCCCGGCGCTGGTCGGACCGGGCGTGACGTAGCGCTGCCATACCTTGCCGTCGGCGCCGAGCACGAACACGAAACTGCCGCTGCTGGAACTCTGCAGCGCATGCACCGGCACGCTGACCACGTCGGCCAGGCGCGTGGTGGGCAGCGTCACCTGCACGAACTGGCCGGGGACGAGCCGGTGGTCGGCGTTGTCGAAGCGCGCCTTCAACACGATGGTGCCGGTCGTGGCGTCGACCGCGTTGTCGATGAATTCCAGCGTGCCGGCCAGCGGCGTGCCCTTGTCGCCGGAGAGGGTCACCTGCACGGCGATCGCCCCGCTGGCCAGCGCGGCGCGCACGGCGGGCAGGCTGTCCTCGGGGATGTTGAACGCCACGCGCACCGGCTCGACCTGGTTGAGCACCACGATGTCGGTGCTGTCGGCGCTGATCTGCGCGCCCGGCCACACCAGCGGCGCGCCGGCGATGCCGTCGAACGGGGCGACGATGCGCGCGTAGTCGAGCTGGGTCTGCGCCAGTTCCTGCGCGGCGCGGTCGCTCTGCAGGCTGGCCCGGGCCACCGCCAGGTTGGCCTGGTACAGGTCGTAGTCCGCCTTCGAGACGAAGCCCTTGGCCAGCATGTCGGCATAACGCCGTTGGTCGGCCTGCGCCTTCTGCAGCAGCGCCTGGTCGCGCGCCACGCTGCCGCGCGCCTGGTCCAGTTGCGCCTGCAGCAGGCGCGGGTCGATCTGCGCCAGCACGCTGCCCTTGCGCACCAGCGCGCCGGGCGTGAACGACAGCGATTGGAGCTGGCCGGAGACCCGCGCGCGCAGGCTCACCGTCGACCACGCCTCGACCCGGCCCACCAGCTTCAGCGACAACTCGACGTCGCCCCGGATGGCGCTGGCTACTTCGACCGGCACCGCTGCCGGCGCCCTGGTGGCCTTGCTGCTGTCGCCGGCACCACGCCCGAAGTGCATGGCCATGGCGATCGCCAGCAGGACAGCCACCACGAGGACGATTTTTTTCCAGAACATGCGCGGGGGCTTCTCGATCTTCGCGCCACGCGCGGTGGCGATGGCGGGGTTCTTGCGCGGTCGGGGAACCGCAGGGCCGGTGACCATGCACCAAGCCTGTTACAACGCGTGTGACGGCTTCAGGTTGACCCGCCGGAAGACACGCCAGTTTCCCACTATGCCGCGGATTGTGCTGCGGACGGACCCCGACCTATGGCACTGGTCAGTGCCGCCGCATGCGCGCATCAGGGTGTGCCGTCGCCCTGCTCCAGCGCCTGCAGGTTGTCCTTGATCCGGCCGATCACCGCCAACGCCTGCCGCAGCTCGTCGTGGTCGATGCCGCGAGTGGCATCCTTGCGCAGCTCGCGCGCGATGATCTCCATGTCGCCCACGATCACGCGCGCCTGGTCGGTGACGTACAGCCGCCAGGCGCGGCGGTCCTTCGGGTCCGGCCGGCGCTCGACGAAACCGGCCGCCTGCAACCGGTCGATCACCCGGCCCACCGCGATCGGTTCCATTTCCAGGAACTCGGCCAGCTCGGTTTGCCGCAGGCCCTCGCGGTGGTACAACACCTTGGTCGCGCGCCACTGCGCGCGGGTCAGCCCGAATTTCACCGCGCGCCGGTCGAAGTGCTTGCGGAACAGCAAGGTCACGTCGCTGAGCAGATAGCCGAAGGAAATGTCTTCCGTTTTCGCCATGACCTGTTGCCACCCCGCCGCGCTCGAATACCCGCCTGAAGCATAAGGTAAGCCGCCACCCCATGCCCATCCAGGTCATCCACGCCGACATCACCCGCCTGGCCGTGGACGCTATCGTCAACGCGGCGAATCCCGGCCTGCTCGGCGGCGGCGGCGTGGACGGCGCGATCCACCGCGCCGCCGGACCGGCCCTGCTGCAAGCCTGCCGCGCGCTGCCGGAAATCGCGCCCGGCGTGCGCTGCCCCACCGGCGAGGCACGCCTCACGCCGGGCTTCGCGCTACCCGCGCGCTGGGTGATCCACACGGTCGGGCCGGTCTGGCATGGCGGCACCCGGGGCGAGGCGCAGTTGCTGGAGTGCTGCCATCGCAACTCGCTGCAACTGCTGCGCAAACAGCGGCTGCATACGATCGCGTTCCCGGCGATCAGCTGCGGCGTCTACGGTTACCCCGCCGCGCGGGCCGCCGCGGTGGCGGTGGCCACGTTGCGCGATGCGCTGGCCGCCACGGATGACATCGACGTGACGCTGTGTTGTTTCAACGATGCCATGCGCGCGGTGTTCCAGCACGCGCTCAATGCAGCTTGAACGGATACAGCGGCGGCAAACCCGAGCTTTCGTCGGTCGCCTCCGGGGCACGCCAGGCGAAGCCGCGCTTGAACGCTTCGGCCAGGTTCGCGCCGGCATCGTGTGACGGCGTGGCCGCGTAGTGGCGTTGCTGCAGGGTTTCGATCGCCGCGCGTTGCGAGGCATCGTCCAGCGCCGCCGACAACTCGCCCAGGTGCTGGATCGCCGGCCGCTCCGCGCGCGCCCAGGCCAGCAAGGTGCGCACCTGCGCGGCCGGATCGCTGCCGCGCGCCGCGGCAAGAAAGGCCAGCTGGCAGCTGCGCGTCGAGGTGCGCGCCGCAGCCGTCGGCATCACCGGCGACGCGCGCCGGCGGCGCTGCCACAGCCACCAGGCCAGCACGCTGAGCAGCCACAGGCCGAGGCTGGCCAATGCGATCCAGCGCCATGGCGTGGGTGTCGTCGCGCCCGGGACGGTGTTGCCGGCGACACCGCTGTCCACCGCTGCGGCTGGTGCGGGCGGCGGCGTGGCAGCCGCACCGACCGCCGGCAGCACGGTGACGCTGTGCGCGGGAATCTGTGCCACTTCCATCTTGTCGGTCAGCACGTTCCACCACTTCAGGGTGGTGGCGGGGATGGTCAGCGTGCCGGCGCGCTCGGGCACGATCGCGAACGACTGCTGGCGCCGGCCGATGATCCACTGGCCATCCTGGCGGTTGCCGGTGACCGGCTTGTCCGGATACACCGTGGCGCCGTCCAGCGGCGGCAGGCTCAGCGCCGGCAGCGCCTCGTACGACAGGCCGCTGGCCTGCAGGTTCATGGTGAGGTTCAGCGGCTGGCCGACCCGCGGCGGCGCATCCTGCGCGGTGGGCCAGCCGTCCAGGCTCAGGCTCAGCTGGCGCGCCGGCAGCCACGCGCTGCCGCCCCAGTCGGCGGGCGCCGGTTTCACCTCGATCATCTGCGCCGGCGCACTGGCGCTGACCGGCACGGTGGCGCCGAAGAAGCTGTTGGGATCGTTCGGATCGGCGGCCTCGCCCTGGAAATCCACCGGGGGAATCTCGACCTTTCCGGCGTGCTGCGGAATCAGCGCGTAACGTTGTTCCAGCACGTGATACGTACGCCCGCCGCGCTCCGCATCGTAGTTCAGGCCCTTGCCGAGCGCGCTGACTTCCACGCCGTCGGCCTGCGGTGGCGGCGGCGCGTCGCCGCCGATGCGGTTGGCGTAGTACAGGCGCACCACGTAGGTCAGCTGCTGGCCGACATAGCCGTGCGCCGGCTCGACCTGCGATTCCATGAAGACGTCGCGCTGCGTGGCGGCGGCCGCGGCCGGGTCCGGCGCCGTCACGGTGAGCTGCAGCGGCGCGGTGCGGCTGCCGGCCACGCTCAGGGCGGGAATCTGCAGCACGCCGACGTGGCGCGGACGCAGTGCCACGCCGAAGGTCAGTTCCGAGCTGGCCTGGCCGTTGATCACGCTGAGGCTGTTGTTCTGCGAAGTGCCGAGCAACTGGAAGTCCTGGCTCAGCGCGCGCAGGTCGGGCGCGGCGACGCCGCCGGCATCGCCCTGGACGCGCACGTTGAGCGTCACCGTTTCGCCCAGTTGCACGTGGTCGCGATCCAGCGTGGCGGTCACCTCGACCGCACTGGCCAGCGCCGGGATCAGCGCCAGCATCAGCAAACAACTGCATACGACATGTCGAAACATCACGGCTGTCCATCCTCGCTCGGTGCGCCGCCGTGGCGCTGCTGGTATTCCAGTTCGAACTTGCGCCGCAGCAGGGCGCCGGGGTCGTCCGGCACGCGCTGCAGGGCGTGGCGCAGGTCGGCCGGCAACTTCGCCTGCGGATCGTCCTTGGCCAGCGCGCCGAGCTGGTGCCCGGCCTTGCCGTCGCCCGGCTTCGCCAGCGCGGCGTCCATCTGCTGCTTCAACGCCTGCCGCGCCTGTTCCGCCTGCGCCTGCTGCTCGGCCTGCTGCTGCGCGGTCTGCGGCTCGGGCTGATCGGCGCCACCCTGCTCGGACCTGCCCTGCTGCGACTCGTTTTTGCCGGACTGATCCTGCGCCTGCGACTTGCCATCCTGGCCCGGCTGGCCGGACGGCTCGGCGGCGTCCGCTGCGGACGACCGATCCTTCGCATCCTGCTTGCCGCTCTTGCCCTGCTCGCCCTGCGACGACTGGTTCTGCTTGCCGCCGTGGCCCTCGTGTTCCTTCTGGTCCGACGGCTGCTGTTGCTGCCGGCGCAGCCAGTCCTCGACCGCCTGGCGGTTCGCCTTCGCATCGGCGTTGGCCGGGTCGAGCTGCAATGCATGGTCGTAGGCCGCGAGCGCCTTCTGGTATGCGCCCTGTTTCGCCAGCGTGTTGCCGAGGTTGTACGCCGCGTCGCCGCCGGGCGCCTGCTGCAGGGCCTGCGCCGCGGCGGCGTAGTCGCCGGCGCGATACGCTGCCGCGCCACGCCAGGCGGGATCGCGCGCGAGCTGTTGCGCCTGCTTCGCGTCACCCGCGCGCAAGGCCTGTGCAGCCTGCTGGTCGCGGCGCTGCCAAAGGTCCTGCCACGTCGTCGCCGCGGCCGTAGCCGGCCATAACGGCAGCACGACCAGCGGCAGCAACAGCAGCCAGCCGCGGCGGAACGCCAGCGCCACCACCAGCAGCAGCGGCAGCAGCAGCCACGCACCGCGGTCCTGCCAGGCGTCGCCGACCTGCCCGTCGGCCAGCGTCGCCTTCGCGCTGCGCAGTTGCGCATGCAGCGCGTCGACGTCGCGCCGGTCTGCGCTCATCGCCACGTAGCGGCCCCCGCCGGCAGCGGCCAGCGCCGCGAGCGCGGCATCGTCGCGACGGGCCAGCAGCATGCTGCCCTGCGCATCGCGCAGGAAGCCGCCATCGGGCAACGGCACCGGACCGCCCTGCGGCGTGCCCACGCCAAGCACCGACACCTGCACGCCGGCGGCGTTCGCCTTGCGCGCGGCGGCCGCGGCCGCGGCATCGGCCTGGTCGGTGATCAGCACCAGTGAACCGCCGCTGGCCTTGCCGTCGCGGATCAACTCCACGCCGCGCTCGATCGCCGCGGCCGCGTTGTCGCCGTCCACCGGCATGGTGTCCGGCGCCATCGCCTCGAGCAGGTCGTCGAGGCTGTGCGCATCGGAGGTCAACGGCGCCACCACGAAAGCCTCGCCGGCGTAGCCGACCAGCGCATTGAGGCCGTCCTGGTTGGCGCGCAGCAGGTCGCGCGCCTTGTAGCGTGCGCGATCGAGCCGGCTCGGCGCCACGTCGCGCGCCAGCATGTGTTGCGACAGCGAGATCGCCACCACCTGCGCCGCACGGCTCGCATACAGCGGCTGCTCGACGCGGCTCCATGTCGGTCCGGCCAGGGCCAGTGTGCACAGCGTCCAGCCCAGCGCGAACAGCCACAGCGGCAGGCTGCGGTTGCCGGCGCGCCCGCGCAGCAGGTGCGGCAGCAGTTCGGCATCGACCAGCCGCGACAGTTCCACCTGCGCCACGTTGCGGCGCGCGCCGAGCCAACCCAGCAGCGGCAACAGGAGCAGCGCGGCCAGCCACCACGGCCGCAGGAAATGGAATTGCTGCAGCAGTTCGCTCATGCGGGCAGCTCCCGTGCACGGGCGAAGCGGCGCGGCACGATCACCAGCAACAGCAGCGCAATCGCGGCCAGCAGCGGCCAGCGGAACAGCTCATGCCGCGGACGCAGGCTAGGGCCGTGCTGCGGCATCGGTTCCAGCGCGTCGATCGCGCGATACGCGTCGGCCAGCTCGCCGCTGTCGGTGGCGCGGAAGAAGCGCCCGCCGGTCTCGTTGGCGATGTCGGTGAGCATGTCCGCATCGAGGTCGGCCGAGGGGTTGACCAACTGGCTGCCGAAGAAACCGGGAATGCGCATGCGTGTGGCGCCGATGCCGATGGTGTAGATGCGCACGCCGGCCGCCTTCGCCGCGCGCGCCGCGTCGCGCGGCGCGATGCTGCCGGCGTTGTTGACGCCGTCGGTGAGCAGCACCAGCACGCGCGCCTGTTCGGGCAAGGCTGACAGCCGCTTCACCGCCACCGCGATGGCGTCGCCGATCGCCGTCTCGGTGCCGGCCAGCCCTACCGCCGCGCCCTGCAGCTGCGCGCGCACCGCAGTGAGGTCGTAGGTCAGCGGCGTCACCAGGAAGGCCTGGCTGCCGAACAGGATCAGCCCCATCTCGTCGCCGCTGCGGCGGCTGATGAAGTCGCCGGCGATCGCCTCGACCGCACCGAAGCGGCTGACGTCCTGGCCGGCCAGTTGCATGTCGCCGGTGCGCATGCTGCCGGACAGGTCCACCGCCAGCATCAGCGCGCGCCCGCTGCGCTGCTGCGCCTGCGGCGGCCCCACCCATTGCGGCCGCGCCGCCGCGGCCAGCAGGCACAGCCAGGCCAGCGCCAGCAGCCACGGCGTAGCGCCGCGAGCGCGGTTGCCGGCGACGGTAGCCAGTCGCACACCCGGCTGCGGCAGATGCAGCGCCTGCCCCGGCGCGGCCGGACGCAGCCAGCGGCGCAGCAGCCACGGCAGCGGCAGCAGCACGATCACCCAGGGCCAGGCGAACTCAGGCATCGGCGCGCTCCGTCGCGGCTGGCTTCCAGTTCGCCGGCTTCAACGCCAGTCGCAGCCACGACCTCACGGCCATCACGCTGGCCGCATGGTCGAACGGTGCGGGTGGTCGATAGACCTGCCGGTCCAGCGCCAGCAGCTGCTGCAGCGTGGCGGTATCGACCGGCACCCGCGCCAGCGTCCGCCGCCAGGCGTCGCCGCGTTGTCGCGCAGCCTGCGCATCGTGTTGGCGCGCCACTCGCCGCAACAACTGGTGTAATGCGCTCGCCAACGCAAGCCCATCGCCGTCACGCTGATGCTGCTGCGCGAACCGATCGAGTTCGCCGAGCACTTGGCGACGCTGGCGAAGCGCGCGGCGATGCCCTCGCCACCACCAGATGCCGGCCAGCAGCAGCGCCAGTGCCAGCGCGGCGAGCAGCCACCAGCCCGGGGCCGGCGGCCACCAGGACGGCTCGGGCGGCAGATGGATATCGCGCAAATGGGGACCGGGCGGCGATGGCGCGGGCTGGGCAGACGGCGGCATCATCGCGTCGGCCTCCGCGCGCCGAGCAGGCCGCTGACCGCATCGAACGCATCGGCGGCGGTGTCGATGCTGTTCCAGCGCAGGCCCAGCGACTGCGCCAGCTCGCCCAGCCGCGCCGGACCGGCACCCAGCGCCCGCTGGAAATCGCTGCGCTGACGCTCGGACTGCAACAACACTTCGCAGCGTTCGCCGGCATGTTCCAGCGGATAGCGTCCCGGCGGGGCCGGCGCCAGTTCCAGTGCATCGGCCACCACCAGCACGCTGACCCCGGCATGCCGGCCAAGGTCAAGCAGGCGCTGCCGCGCCGATGCATCGCAGCTGAATCCGTCGCTGACCAGCAGCACGCGGCTGGCACCATGCAGCACGCGACTGGCGCGGGCCAGCGCATCGGACAACGGCTCGATCCGATCGGACGCGGGCTGCGCATCCCATTCGGCCAGCGCGCCGCACACCGCCAAGGCACCGCGCGGCCCGGCCTCCGGCCGCAGCAGCTGGTCGGCGTGGCCGAACGCCATCGCCCCGACCCGCTCGCCGGCGCGCACCGCGTACCACGCGGCGGCGGCGGCGGCGCGCGCCGCCTGCACCGACTTGAAACGCGCGCGGGTGCCGAAGCGCATACTGGCGTGAGTGTCGAGCAGGATCAGCAGGCAGCCTTCGCGATCTTCCTGGAACAGTTTGGTGTGCAGCTTGCCGCTGCGCGCGGTGAGCCGCCAGTCGAGCCGGCGCACGTCGTCGCCGGCCTGGTAGACGCGCGACTCGGCGTAGTCCATGCCGCGGCCGTATAGACGGCTGGACTGCTGACCGCTGCGCGCGGCACGGCTGAGCAGCGGCGCCATGCGCACGCGGCCGACCCGCGCGCGCAGTGCGATCAGTTCGGCCAGTGCGACCCGGCTGCGGCCGTCGCCATCCGCACGGTGTGGCGCGACGGCGTTCACGGCAGCGGCACGAGATCCAGCAGGCGGTCGATCACCTGGTCCGGCCGCACGCCCTCGGCTTCCGCTTCGTAGCTGAGCAGCACGCGATGGCGCAGCACTTCGTGGGCGATCGCGTGCACGTCTTCCGGCAGCACGTAATCGCGACCGGCCAGCCACGCCTGCGCGCGCGAGCAGCGGTCCAGCGCGATGGTGGCGCGCGGACTGCCGCCCCAGGCGATCCAGCGCTTCAGCTCGGGACCGTAGCGGCCGGCGTCGCGGGTGGCCAGCACCAGCTGGGTCAGGTATTCCTCCAGCGCCGGCGCCATGTGCACCGCCATCGCCGCATCGCGCGCGGCGAACACGTCGGCCTGGCTCAGCAACGCCGGCGGCGCGGCGACGGGATGAGCGCGGCGACTGGCCTGGCCGCGCGCCAGCTTGAGGATCGCCAGCTCGGCGACCGCATCCGGATAACCGATCGTCACGTGCATCAGGAAGCGATCGAGCTGGGCCTCCGGCAGGGTGAACGTGCCTTCCTGCTCGATCGGGTTTTGCGTCGCCATCACCATGAACAACTCGGGCAGCGGCCAGGTGCGGCGGCCGACGGTGATCTGCTGCTCGGCCATCGCCTCCAGCAGCGCGGACTGCACCTTGGCCGGCGCACGGTTGATCTCGTCGGCCAGGACGATGTTGTGGAACAGCGGGCCGCGCTCGAACTCGAAGCTGCCGGACTGCGGGCGGAACACGTCGGTGCCGGTGAGGTCGGCCGGCAGCAGGTCGGGGGTGAACTGCACGCGATGGAAGTCCGCCTCGATGCGCGCCGCCAGCGCCTTCACCGCCGTGGTCTTGGCCAGGCCCGGCGCACCCTCGACCAGCAGGTGACCGTCGGCCAGCAAGGCCACCAGCAGGCAGTCGATCAAATGCGGCTGGCCGATGATGCATTGCTGCAGGTCGTCGCGCAGTTGCACGAACGACTGCTGCAGGCGAGTCGGCGTTGAGGTTTCGGGCATATCCATGAGCGGGTTCCGTTCTTGACGTGACAGCGGCGCAGCCCGGTGCGCGGCAGGACGCAGCGGACCGGATGGCGTGCTACAGACCATCGGCAACGCAGGAAGTTTAATCGGCCTTGGGCAGCCTGGCCTCTGCGCACAAAAAAAGAGGCGGCCGAAGCCGCCTCTTTCACTGCAAGCTTGCGCGATTACTGCAACGTGTCGCTGAGGATGCGCGGCGTCACGAAGATCAGCAGCTCGGCCTTGGTATTGGTCCGCGATGTCTTGCGGAACAGTATCCCAATGCCGGGAATGTCGCCCAGGCCGGGAACCTTGGTCATGGTGTTGGACTTGTTGATCTCGTAGATGCCGCCCAGCACCACGGTCTGCCCGTTGTCGACCAGCACCGAGGTGTTGATCTCGCGGGTGTCGATGGTCGGGATCTTGCCGCTGCCCGGCGCATCCACGTAGCCGGCCAGCGCGTCCTTCTTGACGTTGATCATCAGGTAGACGCGGTTGTCGGCGGTGATCGTCGGGGTCACCTTCAGCTCCAGCACGGCGTCCTTGAACTGCACCGTGGCGGTGCCGCTGCCGGCGCCGCTGCCGGCGCTGTTCTGGAACGTGACGTAGCCGATTTCCTGGCCCTGGCGGATCACCGCTTCCTGCTGGTTGGCGGTAATCACGCGCGGGCTGGAGATCACCTCGCCGCGACCCTCGGTCTGCGCCGCGGAGAGCTCCAGGTCTATCGCGTAGTTGGCGCCGAGGATGGCCAGACCGAAGGTGCCGGCCGCCGGATTGACCGGCAGGTTCACGTTGAGGCCGCCCGAGGTCACGTTGCCGCCGCCGATGCCGGCAGTCAGCGCCGGCGTGGCCGTGGCGGCGTTCTGGAACTCGGTGTTGTTGACCCGGCCGTTGACGCCGAACTTGGCGCCCAGCTCGCGGGTGAAGTCGTCGCTGGCGACCACGATGCGCGACTCGATCAGCACCTGCTGCACCGGCTTGTCCAGCACCGCGATCAGTTCGCGCAGCTGCCGGATCTTCTCGGGCGTGTCGTTGAGCAGCAGCGTGTTGGTGCGCTCGTCGAACGACACGCTGCCACGCGGCGACAGGAAGCCGCGCTGGGTGTTGCCGCCGCTGGCGCCGCCACCGCCCTGCTTGCTGCCGCTGGTCAGCAGCGTGGCAATATCGGCCGCCTTGCCGTAGCTGATCGGTACGTAGTCGGTGACCAGCTCGGCGGTGTCCTGCGCCTTCAGCTTGGCGTCGGCCACGTCCTGTTCGTACTTGGCCAGCTCGGCCTGCGGCGCGACCCACACCACGTTGCCGTTGCGGCGCTTGTCCAGGCTCTTGGCGCGCAGGATCACGTCCAGCGCCTGATCCCACGGCACGTTGACCAGGCGCAGGGTGACGCTGCCGCCGACGCTGTCGGAGGCGACCAGGTTGAGGCCGGAGATGTCCGCGATCAGCTGCAGCGCCGAACGCACCGGGATATCCTGGAAGTTGAAAGTGACGCGCTTGCCGCTGTAGCTCGGCTCCTGGCCCAGCTTGGCCAGCTTGGCGTCCTTGGCGTCGGCTTTCTTCGGCGCCACTTCGACCACGTACTGGTCGGCCGTCTGGTAGGCCGAAGTCTCGACGTCGCCCTTGACCGCGATTTCCATGCGCGCACCGCCGCCGTTGCCGGCGCGCGTGACGATGGACTGCACCGGCGTGGCGAAGTCCAGCGTATCCAGGCGCTGGGCGAGGTTGGCCGGCAGGTTCGCGTGGTCGACGGTGACTAAGACCTTGTCGCCCTTGCGGGTCATTTCGGCATTCGCGCCGCTGCCGCTGAAGTCGATCAGCACGCGGCCTTCGCCGTTCGGGCCGCGACGGAAGTCGATGTTGGAGATGGCTGGACCGGCCGATGACGACGGCAAGGCCTTGGTCGGGTCGATCGTGGACGCGGTGGTCACGGACTGGTCCGTGCTGCCGTTGTTGACGGTCAGCACCAGGCTGTTGCCTTCGACGCGCGAGCGGTAGCTCGACTCGCGCATCAGCTCGACCACCACGCGGGTGCGTCCGCCGGCCGATACCGCGGATACGCCGGAGGTCGAGCCCTTGCCGATGTCCAGATGACGCGGGGCCGCGTTGTCGGTGTCGGCGAAGTCGACCGCGATGCGCGGCGGGTTGCCGGTGGTGAAGATCTTCGGCTGCGGCACCGGGCCATCGCCGAAGTCCATGTGCAGTTCGACGCTGCCGCCAGGCAGTGCGTCGTAGCTGATGTTCTTCAGCGTGGTGGTGGCTGCCATCGCGGCGCTGGCCCAGGTGGCGCCGGCGATCAGCAGGCCCATCAACATGTAACGGCTCGCATGGCGCATGACACGGCCCCGGACGGATTGGATTTGGTTGGTCATTGCATCAGCCCCTGTCTACCTATTTCGCGTCAAGCGCGATGCTGGCCGGACGTTCCATCCAGCCACCATTCCCGTTGGATACCAGCTCGACCAGATCGATATGGTCCTCGCTGATCGCCGTGATGTGCCCGTAGTTCTGGCCCATGTATTCGTTGACATGGACTCGATGGATCACACCACCCGGGTCCTTGACCAGTACCTCCATGCCCGCACCGGTACCGACCGTGCCGACCATCTTCAGGCTGTCCAGCGCGAACAGCTCCAGCGGCTGCTTGGCGCGGTTGGCATCGGGCCGCGGGCCGCTGGTGGCGCTGTTGTTCTCCAGCTCGGCCGTGCTCGGGCTGAACGGATCACGCCGGTCCTGGTCGTCGTACTTGAACGTCTCGAACGTCTTGATCACCGGCAACGGCTGGATCGGCGCGCCCTTCTTGGCCTTTTCCTGGGCGACCCAGGTGCGCAGGTCGGACATGCCGCGGGTACAACCGGCCAACACCAGCACGGCAGCCAGCATCAGCAACAGACGCGCCACGCGGGTCGGCTTGATGGCAGTCAACTTGTTCATCATTTCGCGCCCCCCGCCTTCTTGCCGGCGCCAGCAGTGGAGCTCTCTTCGTCATCCAGATAACGGTAGGTCTTCACGGTGCCCTGCAGGACCAGCTGGCCGCTCGAGGTGCCATCGCCCTTGCTGGGCGTTTTCGGCGTCAGCGAGACGTCATGCAGGGTCAGGATCACCACCCGCGGCAACGACGCCACGCCGCTGATGAACGCGCCGAACTGGTGGTAGGTGCCGGTCATGCGCAACGTGATCGGCTTCTCCGCGTAGAAGTCCTTCGGGGTTTCCGGGCCGGGCTGGAACAGCTCGGTCTCCAGGCCGGCGGACTGCGCGGTCTGCGAGATGTCGATCAGCAGTTCGGGCATTTCGGTCTTGCTGGGCAGCTGGCGCAGCAGCTGGCGCAGCATGTCCTGCATCTCGTCGAGTTGCTGTTGCAGCGCCTCCAGGTTGACCGACTTGGCCTGCTTGGTGGAGAACTCCTGCTTGAGCTGGTTTTCCTTGCCGACCAGCGTATTCAGGCTGTCCTGCTGGTCGCTGACGAAGAAGTACCAGCCCACCAGCAGTACGAAGCCCAGCAGCAGGACGGTGAAGAAGATCTTGACCGATTGCGGCCAGCCGCCGACGTTGTTGCGGTCGAGGTTCTGGATATCGTTGATGAAACTCATGATCCGGCACCTCCCGTGGCAGCTGGCGCACTCACCGGCCTGGCTTCCGGAGTGGCCGTTGTCGCAGGTTTCGCCGGCAGGGTGGTCGCCGCCTTGGCTGCCGCACCGAGCGCCGCCGGTACCGCCGGAGCCGCGCCGGAACTGGCGCCAGCCGGCAACACCGGGGTCTTACCGTCGGTTTCGTCGGACTTCGGCTTGCTCAGCAGCACGTTCAGGCCAAACTCGTACGGCATGCGGGTGCCGTTATGCGTGTTTTCGGTCTTGCGCAGATCGGCGTGGCCCATCCACGGCGAAGTCTCGATGTTGCGCATGTACTCGGCGACGCTGGCGTTGGACTGCGCCACGCCGTCGAGCGACATCGACTGGCCGCCCTGTTTCAGACCGGTCAGCCGCGCGCTGGTGGGAATCGTCTTCACCAGTTCGTCGAACAGATGCACCATCTGCGAACGGTCGGCCTGCAACTGCTCGATGATCTGCTTGCGCGCGAGCAGGTGCTCGCGCACCTTTTCCAGGTCCTTGATCTTGGCGATGCGCACGTCCAGCTGCTTGATCTCGGTCTGCAGGTAGGCGTTGCGCTCGTTCTGGTTGTCGATGCGCTGATCCATCCAGAAGACCCACAGCAGCAGCACGCCCAGTCCCACCACGAAGGCGGCGACGAGCTGCATGTAGAACTCGCGTTCGCGTTGCTTGCGCCGCTCGGCGCGCCACGGAAGTAGATTGACGTGTGCCATCAGTCGAAGCTCCTCAAGGCGAGGCCGACCGCGATCATCAATGCGGGGGCGTCCTGCGCCAGCGACTGTGCCTGTACCCGTGGCGACAGCGACATGCGGGCCAGCGGATTGGCGACGACGCAGGGCACGCCGAGCTGTTCTTCCAGCATCGGTCCCAGCCCCTCGATCGAGGCGCAGCCGCCGGCCAGCACCACCTGGTCGACCTTGCTGTACTCGCTGCCGGCAAAGAAGAACTGCAGCAGGCGGCTGATCTGCTGGATCAGCGATTCCTTGAACGGTTCCAGCGCCTCGGTCTCGTACGACTCGGGCAGGCCGCCCTTGCGCTTGGCGCGGCCGGCCTCCTCGTAGGAGAGCCCGAAGCGGCGCATGATCTCGTCGGTCAGCTGCTTGCCGCCGAAGACCTGCTCGCGCGAGTAGATCGTGCGCTGGTTGCGCAGCACCGACAGCGTGGTCATGGTGGCGCCGATGTCGACCACCGCCACCAGCGCGTCGCGGCCGACGTTGAGCTGGTCGGCGATCATCGCGAAGGCGTTCTCCATCGCGAACGCCTCGACGTCGATCACCGCGGCGGTAAGCCCGCCCAGGTCCAGCGCGGCCACGCGCATGTCGACGTTCTCGGTGCGCGAGGCGGCCAGCAGCACGTTGTTCATGTCGGGGTTGTCGCGGACCGGACCGAGCACCTCGTAGTCGAGGCTGACTTCGTCGATCGGGTACGGGATGTACTGGTTCGCCTCGACCTGGATCTGGCCTTCCAGGTCGTCGTCGGAAAGATCCGCGGTCATCGGGATGATGCGCGTGATCACGGCCGACCCGGCCACCGCGGCAGCGGCGTGCTTGAGCTTGGAGCCCGAGCGTGCCAGCGCGCGACGGATCGCATCGCCCACCGCCTCGACCTCGACGATGTTCTTCTCGACCACGGCGTTCGGCGGCAACGGCTCGACCGCGTAATGCTCAACGCGATAACGACCGCCCGCCTGACTTAGCTGCAGCAGCTTGACGGCGGTCGAACTGATGTCGACACCAATCAGCGCCGGCTTCTTCGGTGTAAAGAGCCCCACGGTGTTTCCCCCTTGCCGCTGACGCCCGTAGCCAGAATCCTGGCGGGGTGCGCAGTGGCATTAAATCGAAAAAATAACGCAATGGCAACGGTCTACGGGAACTTTCTCAAGTAATTGGCGTGATGCCCGCCACATTTATAGGGAAGCCCCTCTTGGCCTGACCCTTGCTTTGGAGGCCAGCTTTTGTATTGGTCGACCGCTGCTCATGTGGGGAATACTCCTACATCTATACTCTGTCATGTTTTGACTCAGGTCTCGCTATCCCCACACCATGCAAATTTTCAAACGCTTGTTGCGCTGGGCTTTGATCCTGGCCTTTTCCGGTTTGCTCCTGGCAGTTGTCGCGGTGGGTGTGGCGTACTGGCTGATCGCCCCGAGGCTCCCTTCGGTAGCCGAGCTGAAGAACTATCCGATGCAGGTGCCGCTGCGCGTGCTGAGCGCCGACGGCAAGCTGATCGCCAGTTTCGGCGAGACCCGGCGCATTCCGGTGAACATCGAGAACGTGCCGGACCGGCTCAAGCACGCCGTGCTGTCGGCCGAGGATGCGGACTTCTACCACCACCCGGGCGTGGACTGGCACGGCATCGTGCGGGCCGGCTGGCATGTCGTGGTGACCGGCGGCGACAAGGGCCCCGGCGGCTCTACGATCACCCAGCAGGTTGCCCGCAACTTCTTCCTGAGCCCGGAAAAACTGTATTCGCGCAAGCTCACCGAGATCTTCATCGCGTTGCGCATCGAGCACGAGCTCACCAAGGACCAGATCCTCGAGCTGTACCTCAACAAGATGTTCCTCGGCCACCGCTCGTACGGCGTGGCCGCGGCCGCCGAGTACTACTACGGCAAGACGCTGGACCAGCTGACCGTGGCCGAATGCGCGCTGATCGCCTCGACCTTCCAGCTGCCGTCGGTGGTCAATCCGATCAACGGGCAGAAGCGCGCGATCGCCCGGCGCAACTGGGTGCTGGGCGAAATGCTGCGCCACGACTACATCACCAGGGCCGTGTACGAGCAGGCGATCGCCGAGCCGAACCACGCCTACCCGCATGAGCAGCCGATCGAGGTGGATGCCCCTTACCTGGCCGAGATGGTGCGCCGGCAGGTGCTCGACCGCTTCGGCAACGATGCGCTGACCGAAGGCTACGTGGTCAGGACCACGGTGCAGAGCGGCCGCCAGCAGGCTGCCGTGGAAGCCGTGCGCGACGGGCTGATCGCCTATGACCGCCGGCATGGCTGGCGCGGACCGGAAGCCCACCAGGACCTGCCGGCGGGCGCCGGCGAAGCGGATTTCGACGGCCTGCTGGCCAACTACGGCAATGTCTCCGGCATGCAGCCGGGCATCGTCACGGCCAGCGACGCGAAGCAGGCGACCGTCTACCTGTCCAGCCACGAGAGCGTGATACTCGACCTGGCCGGGGTCGGCTGGGCGCGTCCGCACATCAACGACGACCGCGTCGGCGCCACGCCGACCCGCGTCGACAGCGTGCTCAAGCGCGGCGACATCATCCGGCTGGCGCGCGGCGACAAGGGCGAGTGGCAGCTGGCGCAGATCCCCGCTGCACAGGCGGCGCTGACCTCGATCGAGCCCGAGGACGGTTCGATCCAGGCCCTGGTCGGCGGCTTCAACTTCGTGCGCAGCAAGTTCAACCGGGCCGTGATGGCGGCGCGCCAGCCCGGCTCCAGCTTCAAGCCCTACCTGTACTCGGCGGCGTTCGAGCGTGGATTCACCCCGGCCTCGATCGTCAACGACGCGCCGCTCGCCCTGCCCGATCCGTCGCGCCCGAACGGTATCTGGACCCCGTCCAACGACGACGACAAGTTCGCCGGGCCGATGCGCCTGCGCGAAGCGCTGGTGCAGTCGAAGAACCTGGTCTCGGTGCGCCTGCTCGACGCCATCGGCGTGCGCTACATGCGCGAATACGCCACCCGCTTCGGCTTCTCGCAGGACGCGATCCCGGCCAACCTGTCGATGGCGCTGGGCACCGCCTCGGTGTCGCCGATGGGCATGGCCCGCGGTTATGCGGTGTTCGCCAATGGCGGCTACCTGGTCACGCCGTATTTCATCCACGAGATCGACGACCGCAACGGCAAGCCGGTGTACGTCGCCAACCCCGCGCGCGCCTGCCGCAACTGCCAGGAGCGCCTGCTCGACACGCGGCCGCCCGGCCCGCCGCCCGCCGACATGAACCCCACCCCCGCCAACAACATGGCCAGCGCATCATCCGCAGCCCCTGCCGAATCCAGCAGCGTCGACGGCGTCGGCGACGCGGTACTGCCGGCCGACGCGCACGGCGACGGCGCACATCCGCCGGTACTCGCGCCGCGCGTGATCGAGGCACGCAACGACTACCTGGTGACTTCGCTGATGAAGGACGTGATCCTGCGCGGCACCGGCTCGGCCGCGCGTGCGCTGGAGCGCGACGACCTGGCCGGCAAGACCGGCTCCACCAACGACCACCGCGACGCCTGGTTCGTCGGCTTCAACGGGGACTTGTCGACTGCGGTGTGGCTGGGTTTCGACGACTACAGCTCGCTCGGCCGCGGCGAGTTCGGCGCCAAGGCCGCGCTGCCGATCTGGATGTCCTACATGGGCAGCGTCCTGAAAGGCATGCCGTCGAGCACGTTGCCGATGCCGCCGGGAATCAGTACGGTATTGATCAACCGCTACAGCGGCCTGCCCGCCTCGTCGGGCGATCCGGACGGCATCAACGAGATGTTCAAGGTGGAAGACGTCGACCGCCTGCGCAGCCAGGCCGCCCAGCAGAAGGAACAGGACCAGCAGCACGCCTACGACATCTTCTGAGCCTTCGACGCAGCTTCCGGCAAAAAAGGAAGCTGCCGGTTACCGATCGATGAGGAGCGCGCCATGTCCCGAGGCGAACACCACCGCATCCATGCGCACGACCGCCTGCGGCGCAACCGCTTGCGGGTTGCCCAGGAAGCCGCGCGACTGATGAGCGAGCACGGCATCCGCGACTTCCACCACGCCAAGCTGAAGGCCGCCGAGCGGCTCGGCATCCTCGACACGCAGGCGCTGCCGCGCAACCTGGAGATCGAGCAGGCGCTGCGCGAGCACCAGCGCCTGTTCCTCGCCGACAGCCAGCCGCAATTGCTGCGCGAGCGGCGCGAGGCGGCGGTCGAGGCGATGCGTTTTCTCGCCGCGTTCGAACCGCGCCTTGTCGGCGCCGTGCTCGAAGGCACCGCCGACGCGCATTCGGCGGTCTGCCTGCACGTGTACAGCGACGATCCGGAGGCGGTCGTGCTGTACCTGCGCGAACACGGCGTGCCGATCGAGACCCAGGTGCGCCGGCTGCGCTACAGCCGCGACGACCAGCCCGAATACCCGGTGCTGCTGTTCGCCGCCGACGAGCTGCCATTCGATCTCACCGTGCTGCCGCGCGACGCGCTGCGCCAGGCCCCGCTGGACCGCGCCGACGACCGGCCGATGCGGCGCGCCTCGCTGGCCCAGGTGGAAATGCTGCTCGACGAGGACGCCGACGAAACCTTCGAGCAGCGGCTGGGCGCGGCGTTGCGCTGAACCCGGGTTGTCTCCCGCACAAAAAAGCCCCGGCCTTGGCCGGGGCTCTTCATCGGCGCGACGTGGCGGTCAGCGCTTCGCGGTCGTCACGTAGTCGCGTACGCCGGCACCGGTATAGACCTGGCGCGGGCGGCCGATGCGCGACCCGGGCGTTTCGTGCTGTTCGATCCAGTGCGCGATCCAGCCGGCGGTGCGCGCGATCGCGAACATCACGGTGAACATCTCGGTGGGAATGCCCAGCGCCTTGTAGATGATGCCGGAGTAGAAGTCGACGTTCGGATACAGCTTGCGCTCGACGAAATACTCGTCCTTCAGCGCCGCCTCCTCCAGCTTCATCGCCACTTCCAGCAGCGGGTCGTTGACGCCCAGTTCGGCCAGCACCTTGTGGCACATCTCGCGGATGATCTTCGCGCGCGGATCGAAGTTCTTGTACACGCGATGGCCGAAGCCCATCAGGCGGAAGCTGTCGTTCTTGTCCTTCGCGCGCAGGATCGCCGACTCGACGTTGTCCGGCGTGCCGATCTCCTGCAACTGCTTGAGCACGGCCTCGTTGGCGCCGCCATGCGCGGGGCCCCACAGCGCGGTGATGCCGGCGGCGATCGATGCGTACGGGTTCGCACCGGTGGAGCCGACCAGGCGCACGGTCGAGGTGGACGCGTTCTGCTCGTGGTCGGCATGCAGGATGAACAGCAGGTCCAGCGCCTTGGCCGCGACCGGGCTCATCTGCAGCGGCTCGCTCGGCACCTCGAACATCATGTGCAGGAAGCGGTCGACGTACTCCAGGTTGTTGCGCGGATAGCGCATCGGCCAGCCGATCGAATAGCGGTAGCAGGCGGCGGCGATCGTCGGCATCTTGGCGATCAGGCGGATCGCGGCAAGCTTGCGGTCGGCCGGGTCGTCCACGTTGAGGTCGTCGTGGTAGAACGCCGACAGCGAGGCCACCGCGGCGGCCAGCATCGCCATCGGATGCGCGTCGTGGTGGAAGCCCTGGAAGAAGTTCTTCAGCGACTCGTGCAGCATCGTGTGATGCGCGACGTCGTGCTCGAACGTGGCGAACTCGGCCGGCTTCGGCAGCTCGCCGTTGAGCAGCAGGTAGGCCACTTCGAGAAAACTGGAGTTTTCCGCGAGCTGCTCGATCGGGTAGCCGCGGTACAGCAGCACGCCCTGGTCGCCGTCGATGTAGGTGATCGCGCTCCTGGTGCTGGCGGTCGAGCCGTAGCCGGGGTCGTAGGTGAAGTGACCGGTGTCCTTGTACAGCGTGGCGATGTCGATGCACGCCGGACCGAGCGTGCCGCTGACCAGCGGCAGTTCGCTGCTGCGGTTGTTCGACTCATCCACCAGCTTGACGGTCTTGGGATCGGACACGGAAACCTCCTTACATGTGGGTCGTCGCCACCGGCAACCGCGATGGCGGCGCCGGCCGGCGAAGGAATGCCTGGGCATGGCGTGCCGGGGAAAACACGCGATGCAACGGACGCGGTGACGTCAGTTCACTGACCATTATCGCACAAGGTCCCGTTTGCATTCGATGGCGAATGGTCGAATGCCGGGCACGAAAAGACACGGGGCAAGCCTGCGCCTGCCCCGTGTCTCGAATCGGATCTGCGCAGCCAGCGCCAGGCGCCGGCTGCCGCCGTCACTTATTCCTTGACGGAACCCGCGTAGCGGCGACGGAACTTGTCGACACGGCCGCCGACGTCCAGCGTCTTCTGCTTGCCGGTGTAGAACGGGTGCGAATGGCTGGAGATATCCACCTTGATCAGCGGGTACTCGTTGCCGTCCTCCCACTTGATGGTTTCCTTGCTGGACATGGTCGACTTGGTCAGGAACGCGAAGTCGGACGACAGGTCCTGGAACACCACCGGGATGTAGTTCGGATGGATATCAGGCTTCATGGCTGGCTCTAAAGCGGTGGTGAAAAGAGCGGCATTGTAACGAGGAACCTGCTGCGGCTGCAAGTCAGCGGTCAGCCCGGTCGTGTCTCACTTTGAAATCTGGCGTGCCAGCCGATTCCTTGAGCGGTCAGGCATGCGGCTTCATACTGTAGGCATGTCTAATAAGCGCCCACGCGACCCGAACCAGCTAGCCCATCTCATCGCTGCGATAGCGACGGGTGAGGTCGAGGACGTCAAGACAGACGATGGGAAGAACCCGGCTGCGGTCGCGCTGGGGCGTAAGGGGGGGGGCTGAAAGGTGGTGAAGCACGCGCAAAAAAACTGACCGCTAAAGAGCGGTCAGAGATTGCGAAGAAGGCAGCGAAGGCTAGGTGGAAAGCCGACTAATCCTCATGTTTGCCGAAGTCCAACTGCGCGGTTTCGCCGTATCTCGGGTGAACCAGATTCACGTTGTCTCGGAACTGCTGTGGAGTTTTCGACAGCTTGAGAATTGAAACAATCGAGGCAAGGTGCTCGCGCAATTTTGGATGCCCAATGTCGGTGGTTAACCACTGATGCAGCTTGGCCCTCTTCTCGGCCTTGCTCGCAGCCTTCTTCAATTCCGGTAGCAGATCAGGAGCGAGCCTGTTGTAGACCACTTCGTTCGTGATGGTTCCAAAAAATGCAGGCCGCCATTGTGGCCTTTTGTCTTTTGGCGGGTACTCGTATCCGTAAAGACGGAAGAGCTGCTCATAGTAGTCGGACGGAAACGTCTTCAAGTAAGGCTGCAATTCTTTTGCTACGAACGCCTCGAGGATTTTAGCCAAAGCATCCTTCGCGCGATCTTTCTGGTAGCCCGTGGCCTCATCAACTAGAGCGATGATCCCAACACGAGCGAAGCCCCTGAGCAAAATTTCGCATTGGTTCGCGATGTGAGCTTGCTGCGGCCTTAAGGCACTCGCCTGTCGCGCCTCAAGCACGGCCTCGCAAAGGTCCGCGAGGATGGTTGCTTCATAGCCTGTCGCTGCGCTTCCGCCTGTGGGTGCCTGGAAGCGAATTGGCGTTTTCATCCTGCTCGCTAAGTCGTTGGAAATAAAAGGGGATATGGCTTTTCCTGACACAAAACTAGTCAGTCGATCACCCTCACCACCTCCGGCGCTGCCAATCGACATTCCCAGTGCCTTTGTCATTCCGCCAAGGGAGAGTACGCGGCGCCCGTCCTCAAGCACATAACAAGGGATTTCGACGTTTCCGATCCTAAGCGGGTGCTCGCTAGATCCATGCGTTGCTTTTGGCAACATCGCCCGTTCGCGCCGCGCCTCAACACCCTTGAGTGAGATCGCCTTACGTTGTTCAGCGGATAACGCCTTAGCCCGAGCTTCCCCACCGGCTGACTTTCCAAGCCCCTTTGCTGTGCTCATTTCAGTTCCTTGCATTGCTCATGGTGCAAGTATGTTACTTGTATTTATCAAAAATGCAAGTAAACTAACTGAACTATATGCTTGAGCGACAACAATGAACCGCATGTCCAACCAAGAGCGCGCCAAAATCCTCGGTTTCCTCGTTGAAGGAATGAGCCTGCGTGCGGCTTCCCGCTTGGCGGACTGTTCCATCAACACCGTGACAAAGCTGCTTGTGGACGTTGGCGTGGCCTGCGCCGAGTACCAAGACAAGGCGCTGCGCAATCTGCCGTGCAAGCGCATCCAGTGCGACGAAATCTGGTCGTTCGTCGGCGCCAAGCAGAAGAACGTGAGCGCGAAGGCGAGTTCGGCGTAGGCGACGTGTGGACATGGACGGCCATCTGTGCCGATACCAAGATCATTGCTTCGTGGATGGTTGGCGACCGTGGTGCTGCCGCTGCAAACGCCTTTATCGCTGACCTGGCTAGCCGGCTGTCTAACCGCATCCAGCTCACCACGGACGGCCATCGCGTCTACGTGAATGCAGTCGAGCGGGCATTCGGCGGGGACATCGACTACGCCATGCTGGTGAAGGTCTACGGTGAAGGCCCAGCATCGCACGAGCGCAAGTACAGCCCGAGCGAGCATATCGGAACCGAGACGGTACGCATTGAGGGCGAACCTGATCCAGCCCATATCTCGACAAGCTATGTCGAGCGCCAGAACCTGACCATGCGCATGTCGATGCGCCGCTTCACGCGACTGACCAACGCTTTCAGCAAAAAAGTGGACAACCACATGGCGGCGGTTGCGCTGCATTTCATGCATTACAACTTCGGCCGCATCCATAAGAGCCTGCGGGTCACGCCTGCGATGGAAGCTGGCGTGTCTGATCATGTATGGTCGCTGGAAGAGATTGCGGCCCTTGTGCCAGAACCGGAGTCTAAGCCCCGCGGTCCTTACAAAAAGAAAGCCGCCTGATAGGCGGCTTACAAAGTGTTCGTTGCAGCGACAAATCAGCCGGCTAGCTCTTGGCTGCGCTCACAACGAGCAATGGCTTGTTCTATGTGTCCGCTGATGATGTGCAGCTCTGACAGAATTTCATTCGCCAGAGCAATGCAATCCTGCCTGCTCTTGGGTTCTGCCAAGGCATGCAGATCAAAGTTCAGGCTAGTCATGTACATGATCCTTCCTCCGGTTAACGCTTTTTAAAACTTCGACTGCTTTTTCAGCTCGTCGATCACTCTTTCGTAATCTTCCTTGTTGTGTCCATCGCAAGCTGCCGCCAGCTCGCTCATCTTAAGGATGCATTGCTTTGAATTTATGGCATCTCGCGCTTCTTCGTAGCCTAAAAGTTTGCTGTCTAGCAACTTGGACAACGCAAAGTCGACAAATTCAAAACCAGCTATCACTTCTTCCAAGCTTGGGTTCAGGTTCTCCTTGAACGCAACGAAATCAAACTTGTTGTGAGCTTCCAGTAGCCGGTTGACTTGTACGATGACACCGTTCCAAATCTGACCAAGGAGTTCAGCTAGGATGTCAGTCTGAACTTCCGTATTCTCTTCAACATTCATGATCGCCCCTTTGACAACAAAGCCGCCCAAAGAGGCGGCCGTCAGACTCTACTTGCAGCTCGGCCGCTTTCGATCATGTATCTGATGATAGCAGGTTTTGTGTTTCCTACCACATCCGAAAGTCATATCAAGCACTGGATGTTAAGCGTTCAGCTTCATGACGCTTAAAGACCAAACCCCTTCGTTTTCATAACTTTGGGGCGACCTTAAGAATTTTCAAACTGAGGCACTACCGTCAGCCCGGACACCCAGCGCACGCCGCACCATCGCGGCAAAGCGGGCCTGGTCCACCTCCAGCACGATGTTCGCCTGGGCCGGCCGGCCCAGGCGCGCACTCCAGTCGACCACGGTGGCGCCGCGGGTCAGGCGGCCGTCCAGTTCCACCGCCACCGCCCGGGTCTCGCGCCGGGTGACGATCGAAGGGTCGAGCGCCACCGCCATCGCCAGCGCGTCGGCTGCCACCAGTCCTTGGCGATCGTGCTTCGTGTTGTAGCGGCGCGCCGTGGTCACGATCTTGCCGAAGAAGTCCGCACGCCGATCGCCGGCGGCCAGCCAGCGATCGAACTCGGCATCGTCGAAGGCATGCCGCAGGGTGGCTTCCCAGTCGACCAGGTCGAACGCGGGAAACGCCTCGAACACCACGTGCGCCGCCTCCGGGTCGAAGCCGATGTTGAACTCGGCCGGCACCTTGCCGGTATTGCCGTGGCCGGTGACCGCGCCGCCCATCACCACCAGCCGCGCCACCCGTTCGGGCAACGTCGGATCGAGCCGCAACGCCAACGCCAGGTTGGTCAACGGACCCAGCGCCACCAGGGTCAGCTCGCCCGGCCGCTCGCGGGTCAGCCGCAGCAGCGCCAGTGCGGCCGGTTCGTCGGCCAGCGCGGCGGCCGGTTCGGGGAAACCGACGTCGCCGAAGCCGTCCTCGCCGTGCACGAACGCGGCGTCCTCGTCCGGCGCGCGCACCAGCGGCGCGGCGCAGCCGGCGAACACCGGCGTGGCCGCGCCGGCCAGGTCGACCAGGGTGCGCGCATTGCGCACGGTATGGGCGAGGCCCACGTTGCCGGCGGCGATGCTGAGGCCGGCGATGTCGGCATGCGCGTAGGCCATCAGGATGGCCAGCGCGTCATCGACGCCGGGATCGGTATCGATCAGGAGTTGCGGTTTGCTCATGGTGCGTCATCTTGGTTCAACGGATCAGTGTATTGGGAGGGGAATCGAAAATGGGGAATCGGAATGGAAAAGCCACGGAGTACCGTGCGGCACCAGTTTTCGCCATTCCCGGTTCCCTACTCCCCATCCCCGGCAACTCACGCATGCGCGTAGCGCGCGGCGCCGCCGATCCAGCGCTCGATCAGCTGCCCGGTCTGCCGCGGGTGTTCGGCCAGCATGTGTTCGCCGACCTGCTGTACCGCCGGCAAAAGGTGCGCGTCGCGGGCGAGGTCGGCGATGCGGAAGCTGAGCTGGCCGGTCTGGCGGGTGCCCAGCACTTCGCCCGGGCCGCGCAGTTCGAGATCCTTCTCCGCGATGCGGAAGCCGTCGTTGGTGTCGCGCATCACCTGCAGCCGTTCGCGCGCCAGCTGGCCCAGCGGCGGCTGGTACAGCAGCACGCAATTGGAGGCCACCGCGCCACGGCCGACCCGCCCGCGCAGCTGGTGCAACTGGGCCAGCCCCAGCCGCTCGCTGTTCTCGATCACCATCAGGCTGGCGTTCGGCACGTCCATGCCGACCTCGATCACCGTGGTCGCCACCAGCACGGCCAGCGCGCCGGCCTTGAACGCGTCCATCACCGCCTGCTTTTCCTTCGGCTTCATGCGGCCGTGGATCAGGCCGACCTTGAAGCCGGCCAGCGCGGCGGAGAGTTCCGCGTGCGCCACTTCGGCCGCCTGCGCGCGCAATTGCTCGGATTCCTCGATCAGGGTGCATACCCAGTACGCCTGGCGCCCTTCGCCGCAGGCGGCGTGGATGCGCTCGATCACCTCGATCCGCCGCGCGTTCGAGATCGCGATGGTCTGCACCGGTGTGCGCCCGGGCGGCAGTTCGTCGATCGACGAGACGTCGAGGTCGGCGTACGCGCTCATCGCCAGCGTGCGCGGGATCGGCGTGGCGGTCAACACCAGTTGGTGCGGCACCAGCTCGCCATCCTTGCCCTTGTCGCGCAGCGCCAGCCGCTGCTGCACGCCGAAGCGATGCTGCTCGTCGACGATCACCAGGCCGAGCCGCGCAAACGCCACGCCCTCCTGCATCAGCGCATGCGTGCCGACCACCACCGGCGCACCCTCGGCCACCCGCGCCAGCGCCTGCTTGCGTGCCTTGCCGGTGACCTTGCCGGCCAGCCACGCCACCTCGACGCCGAGCGGCTGCAGCCAGTGCCGGAAATTATGCAGGTGCTGTTCGGCCAGCAGTTCGGTCGGCGCCATCAGCGCAACCTGATATCCCGATTCCACCGCCGCCAGCGCCGCCAGCGCCGCGACCACGGTCTTGCCGCTGCCGACGTCGCCCTGCACCAGCCGCAGCATCGGCCGGGGTCGTGCCAGGTCGCGCTCGACTTCACTGCTGACCCGCTGCTGCGCGGCGGTCAGGCGAAACGGCAACCCGGCAAGCAATGGCCGGCGCAGAGCGCCGCTGCCCTCCAGTTTCGGCGCATGCCGACGCCGCAGCGCCGCGCGCATGCGCTTCAGGCTCAGGTGCTGGGTCAGCAATTCCTCGAACGCCAGTCGCTGCTGTGCCGGATGCTGGCCCAGCATGAGCTGGCCCAGATGGGCGTCCGGCGGCGGCCGGTGCACGTACAGCAGCGCATCGCGCAGTGACGTGAGGCCGTGCCTGGCGCACAACTCGGGTGGGATCAGCTCCAGTTGCGCGGCCGGCGGCAGCAGCGCCAGCGCCTTGCCGATCACCCCGGCCAGCCGTTTCGGGCCCAGCCCCTCGGTGGTCGGATAGACCGGGCTGAGCAACTCGTCGACCGCGGCGGCTGCATCGCCGCTCAGGCGCTGGTAGTTCGGGTGCACCATCTCCAGCCCCTGCGCACCGTGCCGTACTTCGCCGTAGCAGAGCAGACGCGTCCCCGGCAGCAACTGCTCGGCCTGCGCCCGGTTGAAGTGGAAGAAGCGCAGCAGCAGGGTCTGCCGGCTGGCGTCGCCGATCGCCACCTTCAGTTGCGGGCGGTAGCGAAAGCCGCGCTCGACCGCTTCGACCACGCCTTCGACCTGCGCCCGATCGCCCACGCGCAGATCGGCGATCGCGGTGATCCGGGTCTTGTCCTCGTAGCGCAGCGGCAGGTGGAACCACAGGTCCTGCACCCGCTCCAACCCGAGCCTGGCCAGCGACGCGGCCAGCGCCGGGCCGACACCCGGCAGCGCGCCAACCGGCGCGATGCCCGGATCGGTGCCGACGGTGGAAGCGGGACGGGCGGCGCGGGTGACCATGGCCTGCAAGCCTAACCGAGCACCGTCTCTTGTCGTAAGCCGGACGCCGACACCCAGTGTCGGCGTGGGGCGCCGACCGGGCTCAGTCCAATACCATCACCGCGTCGACTTCGACCTGCGCCGCCTTCGGCAGGCCGGACACTTCGATGGTGGAGCGCGCCGGGTACGGCTGCTGGAAGTATTCGGCCATCACCGCATTGACAGCGGCGAAGTTCGTCAGGTCGGTGACGTAGATGCCGACGCGCACGATCTGCGCCAGCGAGCCGCCGGCCGCCGCGGCCACCGCGGTGAGGTTGTCGAACACCCGCCGCGTCTGCGCCGTGATGTCGCCCTCGACCAGCGCGCCGGTGCCCGGGTCCAGCGGAATCTGGCCGGAGAAGTACACGGTATTGCCGGCACGCACGGCCTGCGAATACGGGCCGATCGCGGCGGGGGCTTTCTCGGTGGAGATGATGCTGCGGGACATGGATGGCCTCGTCGGGATTCGTGATTCTGGAAGATTACCGTGTCGCGGCTCCCGTGCACACATTCCGGCACGTCGGGGCCCCGAACGAATCCCCAATCCCGAATCACAAAGGATAGCGATAGGCGCCGCTGACCACGCCGGTGCGGCGCACGCGGCGGATCACGTCGGCCAGGTGCTTGCGGCTCTTCACTTCCATCGCGAACAGCAAGGTCGCGGCGGCGGAATCGCGCTCGACGTATTCCACGTTCTCGATGTTCGAGTCGGCGGCGGCGATCGCGGCGGCCACGGTGGCCAGCACGCCGGGGCGGTTGATCACCTCGATGCGCAGCTCGGCGCGGTAGTCGCCCTGCACGTCGCGGTCCCACTCGATCGCCACGCAACGCTCGGGCGACTTGCGCAGCTCGACCACGTTCGGGCACTCCTCGCGGTGCACCACGATGCCCTTGCCCGAGGACAGGTAGCCGATGATGTCGTCGCCCGGCAGCGGATGGCAGCAATTGGCGAAGCTGAGCACGCCGCGCTCGGCGCCGGTGATGCGGATCTTCTCGTGCGCGTGCGCCGACGCGTGCGGCTTGCCCGCCTTCTTGCCGCGCGACGCCAGCAGCTGGCTGGCGACCACGTCGGGCATGCGGTTGCCCAGCGCGATGTCGGACAGCAGTTCCTCCAGCCGCTTCAGCTTGGAGGTTTCCAGGAAGCGGTCCAGCACCGCCGGCGGAATCCCGTCCAGGCTGCTGCCCTGCGCGTCCAGCGCGCGATCGAGCATGCGGTGGCCGAAGTCCACCGCATCCTCATGCTGCAGGTGTTTCAGGTACTGCCGGATCGCGGTGCGCGCCTTGCCGGTGACGACCACTTCCAGCCAGGCCGGGTTCGGCACCGCCGACGGCGCGGTGATGATCTCCACCAGCTGCCCCGACTCCAGCTTCGCGCGCAGCGGCAGCAGCTTCTTGTCGACTCGCGCGGCCACCGCGTGATCACCCACGTCGGTGTGCACGGCGTAGGCGAAATCCAGCGCGGTGGCGTTGCGCGGCAGCGACAGGATGTCGCCGCGCGGGGTGAACAGGTAGACCTCGTCGGGGAACAGGTCGATCTTGACGTTCTCGATGAACTCCGACGACGACACCGTGCTCGCCGAGCTGTCGACCAGCGAGGACAGCCATTCGCGCGCCCGTGCCTGCGCGCTGTTGGCCGGGCCCGAATCGGTCTTGTAGGCCCAGTGCGCGGCCACGCCGCGCTCGGCCACCGAATCCATCTCGGCGGTGCGGATCTGCACCTCGATCGGCGCACCGAACGGACCCAGCAGCACGGTATGCAGCGACTGGTAGCCGTTCGCCTTCGGGATGGCGATGAAATCCTTGAAGCGGCGATCGACCGGCTTGTACAGCGCGTGCACCACGCCGAGCGCCATGTAGCAGCTCATCGCGCTGTCGACGACCACACGGAAGCCGTAGACGTCCATCAACTGCGCGAAGCTCTTGTGGTCGCCGCGCATCTTCGAATAGATGCTCCACGGCGACTTGATCCGGCCGACCACGCGGGCCGGCAGGTGGTCGGCGGCCAGCCGCGCGGACAGCGCCGCCTCGATCTTGCCCATCGCCTCGCGGCGGTTGCCCAGCGCGGCGCGGATGCGCTCGCTGATCACCCGGTAGCGGTCCGGGTACAGCGCGCGGAAGCCCAGGTCCTGCAGCTCCGCCTTGAACTTGTTCATGCCCAGGCGCTGCGCGATCGGCGCGTAGATCTCCAGCGTCTCGCGCGCGATGCGGCGGCGCGAGGGCGCGTCCTTGGCGCCCAGCGTGCGCATGTTGTGCAAGCGGTCGGACAGCTTGATCAGGATCACCCGGATGTCGCGCGCCATCGCCAGCAGCATCTTGCGGAAACTTTCCGCGTCCGCCTCCTGGCGGCTGCCGAAGCGCATCTTGTCCAGCTTGGTGACGCCGTCCACCAGCTCGGCCACCACTTCGCCGAACTCGGCGGCCAGCGTCTCGCGGCTGAGCTCGGTGTCTTCCAGGGTGTCGTGCAGGATCGCCGCGATGATCGTCTCGGCATCCAGACCCAGTTCGGCAAGGATGCCGGCCACCGCCACCGGATGGGTGATGTACGGCTCGCCGCTCTTGCGCTCCTGCCCGGCGTGCGCCTGCGCGCCGATCTGGAACGCGCGCAGCACGCGCTCGACCTGCGCGTCGGGCAGGTAGGCAATACGCTCTTTCAGCGCCAGCGCATACGGCGGCAGCGCGGACAGGTCGACCGTGGCGGAGTGGGTGGCCGCAGTCATCGGTGCCTGCGCCTGGTCAGGCGCTTACCTCGTGGCAGAAACTTCCAACGGTTGCCGGATGCGCGCAGTCCGTCGCACCGGACGCGCCGGTGCGGCGGGTGCGCGTGCTACAGCAACCGCCGTCCATCAGTCGTCGCCGCCCTTGGACAGGTCGTCGTCGACCTCGGCCGCGGCCCACTCCAGCGCTTCGCGCTCGGCGCGCTCGCGCTCGGCCTTGTCGATCTGGTCGATCGTGGCCTGGTCGATGCGGCGGGCGGCGATCTCGCGCAGCGCCAGCACGGTCGGCTTGTCGTGATCGGGGTTGACGGCCGGCTCGGCGCCCTTTTCCAGCTGGCGCGCACGCTTGGTCGCCATCAATACCAGCTCGAAACGGTTGTCGACCACCTCGAGGCAGTCCTCCACGGTAATACGTGCCATGCGAATTCCTTAGGGAATAGTGACTTATATGATCTGACAGTGTAGCCAGCGGGTGCTTTGCTGGCAATGCGCGCGACGCGTATCATGGCGGGCTGGCCGCGGAGCCGGCACGCACCTCATGGAAGCAGGCTGAAAGCCGTGCACGATATAAAACCAGACAGTACACTTACTGTCCTCCCGACGCGAACCCCCGCACCGATGCCCTCACCGCTTCGATTTCCCTTATTGAGCCGTTGGTTGCCCGTGCTCGCGGTCGCGCTGCTGGCCGGCTGCACCATCGCCAAGCCACGCACCGACGACCCGCTGGAGAAGTACAACCGCGGCGCGTACAAATTCAACGACGCGGTGGACCAGGCGGTGATCCGGCCGGTCGCGCTGGGTTACCGCAAGGTGACCAACCCGCCCGTACGGCGTTCGTTCAGCGATTTCTTCACCAATATCCGGATGCCGGTCACGGTCGCCAACGACTTGCTGCAGGCGCGCCCGAAGCAGGCGTTGCAAAGCACCGGCCGCTTCCTGGTGAACCTGACCCTGGGCATCGGCGGCTTCTTCGATCCGGCCAGCCAACTCGGCCTGCCGCTGGAAGATAACGACTTCGGCATCACCCTGGCGCGCTGGGGCGCGCCGGAAGGCGACTACCTGGTGCTGCCGCTGCTGGGCCCGAGCACCGCGCGCGACATCTGGCAGCGGCCGGTGGACAGCTACTTCTTCGATCCGCTGACCCTGTTCGCCGGCAACCACCATTACAACGGCCTGCAATACCTGCCGCAGGCGATGTACCTGGTGACGATCCGTTCGCGCGCGATCGACGCGGAGGGTTTCCTGCAGTCCGCCTACGATCCTTACGTGTTCATCCGCGACGCGTATCGGCAACAGCGCCTGTACAAGATCTACGACGGCAATCCGCCGGTCGAGATCATTCAGCAGATGCAGGGGCTGGACGAGCAGAACTTCGACCCCGAGGAACTGCTGGACCAGCAGCACCAGTGGGAAAGCAAGCATCCGGGCAAGACGACCCAGCAGCCATAGGCGGGTACCGGACCGACACGAAGAAGGGGCCGCAAGGCCCCTTCTTCGTTGCTGCCTTCCGCAGGCGATCAGGCGATCAGGCGATCAGGCGATCGACCTCGCAGACCTGCGCCAGCGCCTGCATGCCGGCCGGCATGTGCACGACCTGCAACGCCTGTCCGCGCCGGGCAGCCTCGGCCGCAACCGCCAGCACGCAGGCGAGCCCGGCGCTGTCGCTGTGGCGCACGCCGGCCAGATCAAGATGCGACACGGAACCGCCGGCCAGGGCGGACTGGATCGCCTGCAACGCCGCCGCCGCGGTGTCGAAACTCAGCTCGCCGCGCACACCCAGGGTACCGGGCGTGCCGGTGTCCAGCTGGAACCCGTGTCCGGCCGTATCCGTCACGGCTTGTCCTTGTTGTCCTTGGCCATCGTCTCCAGCGCCTTGGAACCCTGGGTCTCGAGGTTGGTGATCAACTGGTCGATGCCGACCTTGCGGATTTCCGCGTCCACCTGGTTGCGGTAGTTGGTGACGTAGGAGATGCCCTCGATGATCACGTCATAGGCCTTCCAGTCGCCGCTGCGGCCCTTGCGGAACGCATAGTCGATCGACACCAGCTTGCCGTCGTCCAGCACCACCTGGGTACGCACCACGGTGCGCTTGTCGTTGAGGTCGCCCTTGAACGGCAACACCTTGACCCGGCCACGGGTGTAGTTGAGCAGGCCCTCGGCGTAACGATGCGTGATCGAGTTGTAGAACGCCCGCGCGAAGCGCTCGCGCTGCGCCGGGGTGGCTTCGCGCGCATGCTGGCCAAGCACCAGGATCGAGGCGTAGTCGATGTCGAAGTGCGGCAGGAACACCTCGTCGATGACGCTGATCAGCTTTTCCTGGTTCTTCTTCAGTTCGTCGCGATGCCCCTCGATTGCCGTGGCCAGCTGGTCGGCAATGGTCTGCACGACCTCCACCGGGGCCTGCTGGGCGGCGGCCGGTGCGGCAACATCCGCCTGGGCGAACGCCGGAACGGCGATGACGGTGCCAAACGCGATGGCGGTGGCAAGAGCCAGTCTGCGCAACATGGGTCACTCCTTCAGCAGAACCGGCTCGGCGAGCCGGTGGGGATAGCGGGCTATTTGTTGCCGTTGCCGGCATCTTTCTTGTCACTGGGCGAACCGTTGACCAGGAACTTGCCGATCAGGTCCTCCAGCTGCATCGCGGACTGGGTCAGGATCATCTCGTCGCCGTCCTTGAGCGAGTCGGGCGAACCGCCCGGCTGGATCGCAACATACTGGCTGCCGATCAAACCGCTGGTGAACACCGCGGCGGACGAATCGTCGGGAATCGCGTCGTAGCGCTTGTCGATCGACAGCACGACCTCGGCATTCAGCTTGACCGGGTCGGCGTGCACCGACTGCACGCTGCCGATCACCACGCCGGCCATCTTCACCGGCGCGCCGGCCGAGAGCGTGCCGACGTTGGTGAAGCTTGCCTTGACCGAATAACTGCCGCCAACGTTGTCGACCACCCCGCCGGCGCCGAAGAACTTGCCGAGCATCTCCTCCAGAGGCTCGGTCGACTTGGTTCGCGCCAGCGTGCCGGCAGCCGTCACGAATTGCTTCGAGGTGCCGTACTGGATGCCCACGTACTGGTCGCCGAGCAGGCCACTGGTGAAGATGGTCGCCACCGAGTCCTGCGGGATCCGGTCGTAGCTCTTGTCGATCGACAGCCTCACGTCGGCCACGTCGTGGCCCGGCTTGAGCGTGATCGACTGCACCTGGCCGACGCGCACGCCGGCGATCTTCACCGGCGCGCGCTCCTTCAGCTGGCCGATGTTGGTGAACTGCGCGTCGACGGTGTAGCTGTCGCCCTGGTGCACGTTCGCCACCGAACTGGTCTGGGTGGCCAGGTAGGCCAGCGCGGCGAAGCCCAGCACGATGAACAGGCCGGTGCCGACGGCATACGAACTTCTCGGTTGGCTCACGGCAGAATCCTCGGAAAACGTTGGGTCATGGCAATCACATCAGGAAGGCGGTGAGGACAAAGTCCAGCGCCAGGATCGCGATCGACGAGGCGACCACGGTACGGGTGGTGGCGTAGGCCACGCCTTCGCTGGTCGGCGGCGTGGTGAAACCCTGGAACACGGCGATCAGCGACACCACCGCGCCGAACGCCAGGCTCTTCAGCAGCACGCCGTTGACGATGTCGGTATGCACGTCGACCTGGGCGGTCATGTTCGACCAGAACGTGCCGTTGTCTACCCCCAGCCAGGTCACCCCGACCAGGTGGCCGCCGAAGATCGCCATCGCGCAGAACACGCAGCACAGCAGCGGCATCGCGATCAGCCCGGCGAGGAAGCGCGGCGTGGCGACGTAGGCGATCGGGTCGACCGCCATCATCTCCATCGCGTCGATCTGGTCGGTGGCGCGCATCAGGCCGATCTCGGCGGTGATCGAGGTGCCGGCGCGCCCGGCGAACAGCAGCGCGGTCACCACCGGGCCCAGCTCGCGGTACACCGACAGCGCCACCACCATGCCGCTGGCCGAGGTGCCGCCGAAGATCGACAGCACGTGGTACAGCTGCAGCATCAGCACCATGCCGACGAACAGGCCGCAGACCATGATGATGGTCAGGCTCATCGCACCGACGAACCACAGCTGGCGGATCGTCTCGCGCACGTAGCGGAAGCTGCGCGGAATCGCCGCGAGCAGGGTCAGTAGGAACAGGCCGCAGGCGCCGATCTGCGCCAGCGACTGGCTCACCACGTTGTTGCGTTGCGGCTCGCGCACGTTCATTTCGCCGCTCCGCCAAAGCCCAATGCCTGCGCCAGATCGCCGGCCGGATACTGGAACGGCACCGGGCCGTCCGCCTCGCCGCCGAAGAACTGGCGCGTCCACGCCGAGCCGTCGTCCGCGATGGTCTTCGGGTCGCCCTGCGCCACCACCTTGCCGTTCGCGATCAGGAACACGTGGTCGGCGACCCGCTGCACGGCGGCCAGCTCGTGCGCCACCAGCACGCTGGTGATGCCGAGGGTCTGGTTGAGCGTGCGGATCAGTTTCAGCACCTGGTTCAGCGCCACCGGATCGAGCCCCACGAACGGCTCGTCGTACAGGATCAGCATCGGGTCGAACACGATCGCCCGCGCCAGCGCAACGCGACGCGCCATGCCGCCGGACAGCTCGTTCGGGGTCAGCCGCGCGGCGCCGCGCAGGCCCACCGCCTGCAGCTTCAGCAGCACCAGGCCGCGGATCAGCACTTCCGGCAGCTGCGTGTGCTGGCGCAGCGGAAACGCCACGTTCTCGAACACGTCGAAGTCGGTCAGCAGGGCCGAGTTCTGGAACAGGTAGCCGATCCCTTCGCGCAGCTTGTACAACTGCTCGCGCGACAGTTCCGCCACGTTCTCGCCATTGACACGGATCTCGCCGGCGTCGGCGCGCATCTGTCCGGTGATGTGCTTGAGCAAGGTGGTCTTGCCGGTGCCGCTGGGACCCATGATCGCGGTGACCTTGCCGCGCGGGATGTCCAGATCCAGCGCATCGAAGATGGTCTTGCCGTTGAGCACCGTGGTCAGGCCACGGATCCGCACCAGGGCGGGGTCGTCAGGCATGGTGCGAACGGGCTCGGTCATGGGCGGCGGCAGCGATGGGGAAGCGGACAAGGTAGCGGAAGCGCTGTTCGAAGGCCATGTGACGAGCACTCAGGCTCCGCCGGCAGCCAGCAGCTCGTTGATCAGCGCCTCGTGCCGTTGCCACTGCAGCGCGCTGCGCAGGCGCACCGCCCGCACGATCGCCTGCAGCCCGGCCAACGCCTCGTCGAACACGTCGTTGACCAGGATGTAGTCGAACTCGTGCGCGTGGGCGATCTCGCCGCGCGAATTGCGCAGCCGGCGCTCGATCACCTCGGCGCTGTCCGAACCGCGACCGCGCAGGCGCCGTTCGAGTTCCGCCCGCGACGGCGGCAGGATGAACACGCTGACGCAGTCGGGTTTGCTGCGGCGGATCTGCTGGGCGCCCTGCCAGTCGATCTCCAGCAGTACGTCGCGACCCTGCGCCAGCAGTTCCTGCACGGTGGTGCGCGAGGTGCCGTACAGGTTGCCGTGCACCTCGGCGTGCTCCAGGAAGATGCCTTCGGCGATCTCGCGCTCGAACTCGGCGCGCTCGACGAAGTAGTAATGCCGCCCGTACGTCTCGCCCGGCCGCGGCGGCCGCGTGGTGTGCGACACCGACAGCGAGATCGCGCCCTCGCGCTCGAGCAGCGCGTTGACCAGGGTGGACTTGCCGGCGCCGGAGGGCGCGGCGACCACGAACAGCGTGCCTTCGATCGAAGCGTTCATTCGATGTTCTGCACCTGCTCGCGCATCTGCTCGATCAGCACCTTCAGCTCGACCGCGGCATTGGTGCTGCGCGCGTCGACCGACTTGGAGCCGAGCGTGTTCGCCTCGCGGTTGAACTCCTGCATCAGGAAATCCAGCCGGCGCCCGACCGGCTCGGCCAGGCTCAGCACGCGGCGCGTCTCGCCGACGTGCGTGCTGAGCCGGTCGAGTTCCTCGTCGACGTCGGTGCGGGTGATCTGCAGCACCAGTTCCTGTTCCAGCCGGCCCGGCTCGACCGGCTGCTTCAGATCGGCCAGCCGCGTTTCCAGCCGGGTGCGCAGCGCGGCGCGGATCTCCGGCATCCAGCCGCGCACGTCGGCGACCACGCGTTCGATCGCGTCGAGCTTGTCGCGCAGGATCTCGCCCAGCTTCTCGCCCTCGCGTTCGCGCGTGGCGGTGAGCGCATCCAGCGCGCGGTCGAGCACCTCGAACAGCGCGGCCTGCTGCCTTTCCGGATCGACCTCGGCCTGCTGCATCACGCCGGGGAATCGCAACAGTTCGGTGAGCTGTACCTGCAGGCCGGGAAACAGCGCGGCCATGTCCAGGTTCAGTTCCGACAGGCGCGACAGCAGCGCGCCGTTGACCTGCAGCGAGTCGCCACGCGCCTCGCCGCCGCGCAAACGCACGGTCAGGTCGAGTTTTCCGCGCGACAGCTTCGCCGCCACGCGTTCGCGCAACTGCGATTCGAAACCGCGCAACTCGTCCGGCAGGCGCGGGCTCAGCTCCAGGTAGCGGTGGTTGACCGTGCGCAGCTCGCAACTGAGCGTGCCGGCGGGGCCGGTGGCTTCGGCACTGGCGTAGGCCGTCATGCTGCGGATCATCGGCGCCTTCCGGACATAAGGGAAAGGACGCAATGGTAAACTCTCCGGTCCAACCTTGCCCAATCCGGCCACTCCCCATGAATTCCCCCGCATGAACAACGTCCGCCGCCCCAGTGGCCGCGCCAGCGACCAGCTGCGCACCGTCAGCATCGAGCGCCACTACACCCGCCACGCCGAAGGTTCGGTGCTGGTGAGCTTCGGCGACACCCGCGTGCTGTGCACCGCCAGCATCGAGGATCGCGCCCCGGCCTGGCTGCGCGGCAAGGGCGAGGGCTGGATCACCGCCGAATACGGCATGCTGCCGCGCGCCACCAACACCCGCATGCAGCGCGAAGCGGCGCGCGGCGGCCAGGGCGGCCGCACCATGGAAATCCAGCGGCTGATCGGCCGCAGCCTGCGCGCCTGCATCAACCGCCAGGCACTCGGCGAGCGCGTGATCACGCTGGACTGCGACGTGCTGCAGGCCGACGGCGGCACCCGCACCGCGGCGATCACCGGCGCCTACGTGGCCCTGGTCGATGCGGTGAACCTGCTGATGAAACGCGAAAACCTCAAGCGCAACCCGATCGTCGGCGCGGTCGCCGCGGTGTCGGTCGGCATCTACCAGGGCGTGCCGGTGCTCGATCTGGATTACGTCGAGGACTCCGGCTGCGACACCGACATGAACGTGGTGATGAACGACGGCGGCGGCTTTATCGAGGTACAGGGCACCGCCGAAGGCCACGCGTTCCGCCGCGAAGAGATGGATGCGCTGCTGGTGCTGGCCGAGAAGGGCATCGGCGAGCTGGTCGCGGCGCAGCGCGCGGCGCTGGCGCTGTAAGCCGGGAATCGGGAATCGGGAATCGGGAATCGGCAGATGATGCAACGGGTGGTACTGGCCAGCAGCAACCGCGGCAAGCTCGCGGAGTTCAACGCATTGCTCGCCGACAGCGGATTCGAGGTGGTTGCGCAATCGAGTCTGGGCATCGCGGACGCCGAGGAAACCGGCCTCAGCTTCGTTGAGAACGCGCTGCTCAAGGCGCGCCACGCCGCCCGCGCCAGCGGCCTGCCCGCGCTGGCCGACGACTCCGGGCTGTGCGTGGCGCACCTGCGCGGCGCCCCCGGCCTGTATTCGGCGCGCTACGCCGGCGGTCACGGCGACAGCGCGGCGAACAACGCGAAGTTGCTGCGCACGCTGGACGGCGTGCCGGCGGCGCAGCGCGATGCATTCTTCATCTGCGCGCTGGCGTTGCTGCAGGACGCCGACGACCCGGCCCCGCTGATCGCCGAAGGCCGCTGGCATGGCCGCGTGCTCGACGCGCCGCGCGGCGCGAAGGGCTTCGGCTACGACCCACTGTTCCTGCCGCACGGCCAGGCGCTCAGTGCCGCCGAACTCGAACCGGCGCTGAAGAACCGCCTCAGCCACCGCGGCCAGGCGCTGGCCCTGCTGCACGAACGGTTGAGCGAACTGCGCCACGCATGAGCCTCACCGCGCCACCGCTGTCGCTGTATATCCACATGCCGTGGTGCGTGAAGAAGTGCCCGTACTGCGACTTCAACTCGCACGGCCTGCGCAGCGAGCCGCCGCCCTACGCCGACTACATCGGCCACCTGTTGGCCGACCTGGACGCCGACCGCGCCGATTTCGCCGCAGCACTCGAAGGGCGCCCGATCATCAGCATCTTTTTCGGCGGCGGCACGCCCAGCCTGTTCGCGCCGGAACTGATCGCGCGCCTGCTCGACGGCGTGCGCGAACGGCTGCCGCTGGAAGCCAACGCGGAGATCACCCTCGAAACCAACCCCGGCACGGTCGAGCACGGCCGCTTCGACGGCTATCTGGCGGCTGGCGTCAATCGCATTTCCTTCGGCGTGCAAAGTTTCGACGACGACAAGCTGAAACGGCTCGGCCGCATCCACTCGGCCAGCGAGGCGGAGGCCGCGGTGAAGTCGGCGCAGGATGCCGGCTACGCCAACATCAACCTCGACCTGATGTACGCCTTGCCGCAGCAAACGTTGGACGGCGCGCTGGCCGACGCGGAACGTGCGGTCACGTTGGCCCCCACGCACATCTCGCACTACCAGCTCACGCTGGAGCCGAACACCGCGTTCGCCGCCAACCCGCCGCCGCTGCCGGACGACGACCATGCCTGGGCGATGCAGGAAGCCTGCGAGGCGCGTCTCGCCGCCGCCGGCTACGGCCAGTACGAAATCTCCGCGTACGCACAGCCCGGGCGGCGCTGCGTGCACAACCTCAACTACTGGCAGTTCGGCGACTACCTCGGCATCGGCGCCGGCGCGCACGGCAAGCTCAGCGACGCGGCCAGCGGCCAGGTGCGCCGGCGCTGGAAGACCCGCCACCCGCGCGCCTACCTCGAAGCCGACGGCGGCCCCGCGCGGATCGGCGGCGACAACGTGGTCGGCGCCGCCGAGTTGCCGTTCGAGTACATGCTCAACGCACTGCGCCTGGTCGACGGCGTGCCGGTGGCCGCATTCGCCGAACGCACCGGCCTGCCGCCGGAACGCATTGCCGCCGCACTGGCCACGGCGCGCCGGCGCGGCTGGTTGCACGACGACCCGCAGCGGCTGCACACCACCGCGCTGGGCCAGCGATTCCTGAACGACGTGATCGGTATTTTCCTCGACTGAAAACGGCCCTCCAGGCGCCCGGCGCCCGGATGGCATAGCCGCCGCAACCGGCATAGACTTGCCGCTCCGGGGGAATTCACAGGTTCATGCATGGATGTCGGACACGATCGACGTCACTCGTCTGCGTCGCATGAGGGCGGCCGCCTCGGCGGCGCGCGCTGGCCTGCGCGCGCGCAACGCCTGCTGGAGGCCAGCTACACGCTGTGCGTGGAAGGATTGCAGGAACCCCTGCGCCGTTGCCTGAGTGAATTCGAGAAGCAGCTTTTTGCGCTGGCCGAACGTGCGCACCATGCCGGCGAACAACAGGATTGCTTCGCCAGCCGGCAACGCGTGCTGCAGGGACGCACCACCTTCGCGCAGCGTTTCATGGAACGCCTCGGCAATGCGCTCGGCGAGATCGACCGTGCCAGGACCGCGCCAGCCGCGGCCTCCGCCGGCGTAAAGCCATGGCAAACGCTGGAACTGGTCGATCCCGGCGAGCAGGAAGTCTCGATGATGCTGGAGCAGCTGGGTGCCCGCGGCGAAGTGCGCCACAGCAGCGTGCTGTACGAACTGGGCCATCGGCTCGCGGTGCTGATCGGCGCACCGCCGCTGGAAGGCCAGGCGTTGCCGCTGGGCCCGCACGCCTTGGCGCAGGCATGCCATGAAGCCGGCGTCGAACTGGAGCTGCCGCTGAAGCATCAGCTGCTGTTGCTGCAGCACTTCGACCAGTGGGTGATCCAGGCGCTGGCGCCGTTGTACGACACCATCAACGCCCACCTGCAGGGCGACGGCATCCTGCCGCAGCTGCGCAGCATTCCGATCCCGCGGCACATCGGCAAACGCTCGCGTCCCGTCGCCGGCAATCCCGAGGCGGCCAGCGAGCCGGCACCGCCCGCCGGCCACGCCGGCACGGCGCAAACCGGCGCCTCCGGCGGCGATCCGATCGAGGTGCTGGAATCCCTGCGCGACCTGCTGGCGCGGCAACGCGCCGGCCAGAGCGGCGGCACCGGACGGACGGCCAGCCGCGCCGCCACCGAACAGGAACTGCAGTCCGCGCTGGGCGCCTTGCAGCAGCACCTGGCTCAGGTCACCGACCAGGCCGGCCGCGAACTGCGCAGTGCCGCACGGCTGCGCGAGGAACTGCTGGCCCAGCTCAACTTCGGCAAGCCCGGCGACGCGCCGCGCACCCAGCTCAGCGACGAGCAGGGCGACACGGTGGAACTGGTCGCGCGGCTGTTCGAGCAGCTCGGCCATCAACTGCAGCAGGGCGGCAACGCCCACCATCTGCTCAGCGACCTGCAGTTGCCGGTGCTGCGCATGGCGGTGGCCGACCATGGCTTCTTCGAGAAGCGCGAACACCCGGCGCGCCGGTTGCTGGACACGGTGACCGCCGCGGCGAACGACTGGCTCGACGGCAGCGACGACGAGAGCAACCGGCCGCTCGCGACCAAGCTCGAACAGCTGGTCAACCGCGCCAGCCAGGAACCGCCCAGCGCCGGCCTTTACACCACGCTGCTGGCCGACATCGAGCATCACCTGGCCTTGCTCACGCGCAAGGCGCAGGCGGCCGAGCGGCGCCACGTGGAAGCGGCACAGGGACGCGAGCGGCTGGACCAGGCGCGCCATCGCGCCGGCGAGCTGATGGCCGAACGCTTCGCGCAGTCGCCGCCGCGCGGCCTGCTGCGCGCCCTGCTCGACCGCGCCTGGTCCGACGTGCTGGCGCTGACCCTGCTGCGGCACGGCGAGGACAGCGAACCGTTCCGCGCGCAGCTGGCGATCACCGACCAGCTGCTCGGCCGCCTGCCGGTGGACGACCGCCTGCAACTGCAGGTGGAAGTGGAGTCCGGCCTGCAGCAGATCGGCATGCATGCCGAAGAAGCGGTGCAGGTGGCGCAGCGCCTGCTCGGTGCCGGCAAGCCCGACCCCGCCGTGGAGCTGCCCAGCGCCACCGATCTCGCGCTGCGCCTGAAGCAGCACCAGCGGCTGGGCGAACAGCAAGCCGCCCATGAGCCCGCCAGCGGTCCCGGATCGGCCGTTGCGCCAGCGGCTGCGACGATCGACCCGCGCCAGCAGCGCATCGAGCAGCACCTGCGCGAGTTGCCGTTCGGCAGCTGGTTCGAGTTCATCGACCCGGCCACCGGGCAGATCGCCCGGCGCAAGCTGGCCTGGTACTCGCCGATGTCCGGGCGCTGCCTGCTGGTCAGCCGGCGCGGCCAGCGCGGCGAGGAAATGACCCTGGCGCAACTCGCCCATGAAGTGGCCAGCGGCCGCGTGTGCGAGGTGCCGGCGCAGCCGGAGAGCCTGCTCGACCGCGCCTGGCGCGGCCTCACCGGCAGCCTGCGCCAGGCAGCCGAGCCACGCCGTTCCACCCCGCCGGAGGCCGCGCGTCGATGAGTACCAGCAACAACCAGCGCCGCGCCGAACGCAAACGCGCCCCCGTCAACGCCATCGTCACCGACGTGATCAGCGGCCTGCCGATCGGCCACCTGGGCAACCTGTCCAGCACCGGCATGCTGCTGATCAGCGCGCAGGCGCCGCGCAGCGAAGCGCTGTACCAGGTCAGCATGACCCTGCCCGGCTCGGGCCGGATGCTGGCCCAGTCGCAGCCGATCGAAGTCGGCATCCAGGAACAGTGGCACGAGGCCGCCGCCAGTTCGGGCCAGATCTGGGCCGGCTATCGCATCGTGGCGATCACCGACGCCGACGTCGCCCGGCTCGAGAGCTGGCTGGCGCAGGACTGACGCCGCGCCAGGCGCTTCACTGGCGATCGCAGCGCACGCGCGTCATCATGGGCGTCTGCTTTCCCTTCCCCAGTTCACCACGGGCTGTACCGGCCCTGCGCGGAGGCCGCCAGCGGCGGCCACGGCACACGCAGACGATCCGGCAGCAGGGCAGCCCGCCGTCGAGGAATCACCATGCACGATCAACTCGCCTCGCTGTACCCGCACCACCTGGCCACCGTGCGCGAACGCGCCGACAAGGCTATGGCGCTGGGCGGTTTCGACCACCTGCTGATCGCCGCGGGCACGCCGCTGCGCAAGTTCCTCGACGACCAGGACTACCCGTTCGTGGTCAGCCCGCACTTCAAGCACTGGCTGCCGCTGACCGACGCGCCCGGCAGCTGGATCGCCTACACCCCGGGGACGAAGCCGAAGCTGGTGTTCGTGCAGCCGCACGACTACTGGCACGTGGTGCCGGAAGCGCCGCACGGCTACTGGGTCGAGCACTTCGACATCGTCATCGTGCGCAGCGCGGCGGAAGCCATCGCGCAGCTGCCGGCCGGCAAGCGCGCGGTGATCGCACCGGCCTGCCCCGGCATCGACGGCGTGGAGGCCAACAACCCGCCGCCGGTGCTCGACTACCTGCACTGGCACCGCTCGTACAAGACCCCGTACGAACTGGCGCTGATGCGCGAGGCCAGCCGCCTCGGCACGCGCGCGCACCGCGCCGCCGAGGCCGCGTTCCGCGCCGGCGAGAGCGAGTTCGGCATCCACCTGGCCTATCTCGCCGCCGCGCGCCAGATCGATGCCGAATTGCCCTACGCCAGCATCGTCGGCCTGAACGAACACGGCGCTGTGCTGCACTACACGAATTTCGACCGCACGCCGCCCGCGCACAGCCGTTCGTTCCTGATCGACGCCGGCGCCAGCGCCGCCGGCTACGCCAGCGACATCACACGCACCTATGCCGCGCCGCAGGCCGCCGAATTCCAGGCGCTGATCGACAGCGTCGACGCCGCCCAGCAGGGTTTCGTAGCGAAGGTGCGCGCCGGGCAGAGCTACCCCGAGCTGCACATCCACGCCCACCACGTGCTGGCCGGCGTGCTGCGCGAGCACGGCTTCGTCCGCATGAGCGCGGAGAGCGCGGTCGAGTCCGGCGTCAGCAGCGCGTTCTTCCCGCACGGCCTCGGCCACCCGATCGGCCTGCAGGTGCACGACGTCGCCGGCTTCCAGCAGAGCGACCGCGGCGGCACGATCGCGCGTCCGGACGGCCATCCGTATCTACGCATGACCCGCGTGCTCGAACCGGGCATGGTGGTGACGATCGAGCCGGGCCTGTACTTCATCGACATGCTGCTGGCCGAACTGCGCGACAAGCCGTTCGCCGGCGACATCGACTGGGCGAAGGTCGACGCGTTCCGCCAGTACGGCGGCATCCGCATCGAGGATGACGTGGTGTGCACCGACGGAGCCCCGGAAAACCTCACCCGCGACGCGTTCGCGCTGAGCTGAGCTGAGAGGGTTTTTCGCTCTTGGTTGCTTCAAGAGAAAATGCCCCGCGCAAACGATCGAACGTCCCGCTCTTCAGCCATCAAGGTTGAGCGGAGCCAGCGAGACGCCGCTGCGACATTCGTCCACACCGCGCCCACATCCGCGCGGCGTATGCTGACGGGCAGGCAATGCAAGGATTCGTCGCATGTCCCGTTCCGCGGTCTCCAACGCTCCGCCCGAAAGCTTCAGCGCACCGCGACGGCCGCTGCGGCGGCTGACGCTTGAACTGTTCGGCATCGTCGCGCTGAAGATCGCGGCGCTCACCTTGATCTGGTGGGTGGTGTTCGCGCCGCAGCCGAAACCCGACGTCAGCCCGGCTGCGATCGCACAGCGGCTGGCCCCCGCCTCGCACGCGCCGCCGGAAGCCCAGCCATGATCCTGATCGACGCCGATGTCGTCACGCTGTCACGCCTGCAGTTCGCGCTGACCGCGCTGTACCACTTCTTGTTCGTGCCGCTGACGCTGGGGCTGGTGTGGATGCTGGCGATCATGGAGAGCGTCTACGTGATGACCGGGCGCGAGGTATGGAAGCGCATGGTGCAGTTCTGGGGCGTGCTTTTCGGCATCAACTTCGCGATGGGCGTGGCCACCGGGGTGACGATGGAGTTCCAGTTCGGCATGAACTGGGCGTACTACTCGCACTACGTCGGCGACATCTTCGGCGCGCCGCTGGCGATCGAGGGGCTGATGGCGTTCTTCCTGGAAGCCACCCTGATCGGCGTGTTCTTCATGGGCTGGGAGCGCATCTCGCGCATCAAGCACCTGCTGGTGACGTGGTTCCTCGCGCTGGCCACCAGCCTGTCGGCGCTGTGGATCCTGATCGCGAATGCGTGGATGCAGCATCCGGTCGGTTCCGAATTCAATCCGGCGACGATGCGCATGGAAGTGACCTCGTTCTCCGAGGTGTTCTTCAATCCGGTGGCGCAGGAGAAATTCGTGCACACGGTGAGCGCCGGCTACGTGCTGGGCGCGATGTTCGTGCTGTCGATCAGCGCGTGGTACCTGCTGCGCGGGCGCAACGTGGATTTCGCCAAGCGCTCGATGACGGTGGCGGCGAGCTTCGGGCTGGCGGCGGCGTTGTCGGTGGTGGTGCTCGGTGACGCGTCCGGCTACACCGTGTCGCTCAACCAGAAGATGAAGATGGCGGCGATCGAGGCGATGTGGCACACCGAGCCGGCGCCGGCTTCGTTCACCCTGTTCGGCGTTCCCGACGTGGCCCAGCGCACCACCCATTTCGCGGTGAAGATTCCCTGGGTGATGGGCCTGATCGGCACCCGTTCGCTCGACGAAACGATGCCCGGCATCGCGGAACTGGTGGATGCCGCCAAGGGCCGCATCGGCAACGGCATCCAGGCCTATGACGCGATGCTGATGCTGCGCCAGGACAAGGACAACGCGCAGGCGAAGGCCACGCTGGCCGCGCACGACAAGGATCTGGGTTATGCGCTGCTGCTGAAGAAATATGTCGACGACCCGCGCCAGGCCACGCCGGCGGACATCCAGAAGGCCGCCGACAGCACGATCCCGAACGTGCCGGTGCTGTTCTGGGCATTCCGCATCATGGTCGGCTGCGGCTTCTATTTCATCGCCCTGTTCGCGTTCTCGTTCTGGAAGGCCAGCACGCGCACGCTGGACAGCCAACGCTGGTATCTGCGCCTGGCGCTGTGGAGCCTGCCGCTGCCGTGGATCGCGATCGAGCTGGGCTGGATCGTGGCCGAATACGGCCGACAGCCATGGGCGATCGAGGGCGTGCTGCCGACGGCTCTGGGCGTGTCGTCGGTGAGCGCCGGCCAGGTGCTGACGTCGCTCGGCGGCTTCGTGTTTTTCTACACCGCGCTGGCGATCGTCGACGTGTTTCTGATGCTGAAGTTCGTGCGCAAGGGACCGGACGGGCTGGGCATCTGGCCGCAAAGCAATCCCCCTCCCCCATTGGGAGAGGGTTGGGGTGAGGGTTCGGTCGGAGCGAACCCATGAATACTTGCCCAACCATCCGGATTGCTCTTTCGCTGTGTTTTTCCGCCAGCCCGAACCCTCACCCCCAACCCCTCTCCCAATGGGAGAGGGGAGCTTATTGAGGATATCGCCATGTTCGACTACGCCACGCTGCGGGTGATCTGGTGGGCCTTGCTCGGCACGCTGCTGATCGGCTTCGCGATCATGGACGGCTTCGACTTCGGCGTCGCCGGCCTGTTGAAAGTGCTGGGCCGCGACAACGAGGAACGCAAGGTATTGCTGGAAGGCATCGAACCGACCTGGGAGGGCAACCAGGTATGGTTCATCGTGGCCGGCGGCGCGACGTTCGCGGCGTGGCCGATGCTTTACGCGGTGTCGTTTTCCGGCATGTACTTCGCCATCGCGCTGGTGCTGCTGGCGCTGATCCTGCGCCCGGTCGGCTTCAACTTCCGCGGCAAGATCCACGACCCGCGCTGGGCTTCGCTGTGGGATTGGGTGCTCACCGGCTCCGGGCTGGCGGTGATGCTGGTGGCCGGCATCGCATTCGGCAACCTGTTCCTCGGGCTGCCGTTCCGCTTCGACGACGACCTGCGCATGAACTGGCACGGCGGCTTCCTCGACTTGCTGCATCCCTTCGCGCTGCTGTGCGGGCTGGTCTCGCTCGGCATGCTGCTGGCGCACGGCGCCTGCTTCGCCGCGCTGAAGGCCGACCACGCCATCGCGGTGCGCGCGGTGGCGATCGCGCGCTGGACGACCCTGGCGTTTGCCGCGCTGTACGTGCTGGCCGGCGTGTGGCTGGCCTACGGCATCCCCGGCTACGCGATCACCGGCCCGGCGGTGACCGAGGGCGTTTCCAATCCGCTGTACAAGCAGGTCGCCCACGGCAGCAGCTGGTTTGCCGGCTACATGCAGTATCCGTGGTTCTGGGCTGCGCCACTGCTGGCGCTGGCCGCGGCGGTCGGCGTGCAGGCGCTGGTCGGCCGGCGCAGCGTGGCCGGTTTCGTCGCCAGCAGCCTGATGGTGGGCGGCACGATCGCCTCGGCCGGCTTCGCGCTGTTTCCGTTCCTGCTGCCGTCCAGTCTCGACCCGCATTCCAGCCTCACCGTGTGGGACGCCTCGTCGAGCCGCGGCACGCTGCAATTGATGCTGGTGGTTACCGCCGTGCTGTTGCCGATCGTCATCCTCTACACCGGTTGGGTGTACCGGGTGATGCGCGGACGGGTCACGCTGGAGCAGGTGCGCAAGGCGCATGGCGGTTATTGAAGGGAGTGCGGACCGATGTGGTATTTCTCATGGATCCTCGGGCTGGGCCTGGCCTGCGCCTTCGCGATCCTCAATGCGATGTGGTACGAAGTGCACGCCACCGACGAGGCAAACCGCCTGCGTGACGATTCGGAGCTGCCGGACGAATTGACCTAGCGCCCGGCCAGCAACGCCTCGATCGCCTCGGCCTCTTTCGGCACGGCCGCGGTCAGCACCTCGTTGCCGTCGCGGGTCACCGCCACGTCGTCCTCGATGCGGATGCCGATGCCACGCCAGCGCTCGGCCACCGAGCGGTCGTCCGGCGGCACGTACAGGCCCGGCTCCACCGTCAGCACCATGTCCGGTTCGAGCAGGCGCGATTCGCCGTCGACCCGGTAGTCGCCCACGTCGTGCACGTCCAGCCCCAGCCAATGGCCGGTCTTGGCCGGAAAGTAGCGCCGGTAGCTGCCGTCGGCGATCGCCGTGTCGGCATCGCCCTTGAGCAGGCCGAGCTCGCACAGGCCTTCGGCCAGCACGCGCACCGCTGCCGTGTGCGCGGCGCCGAACGGCCGCCCCGGGCGCACCTCGTCGATCGCCGCCAGCTGCGCGGCCAGCACCACTTCGTACAGCGCGCGCTGCTCGCGGCTGTAGCGGCCGTTGACCGGGAACGTGCGGCTGATGTCGGACGCGTAGCAGTCCAGTTCGGCGCCGGCGTCGATCAGCAGCAGCTCGCCGTCGCGCAACGTCGCGCGGTTGCTCTGATAGTGCATCACGCAGGCATTCGCGCCGCCGGCGACGATCGGCGCGAACGCCGGCACCGCGCCGCAGCTGCGCACCACGCGCAGCAGTTCGGCTTCCACCTCGTACTCGTGGCGCCCCGGCACGGCGACCTGCATCGCGGCCAGGTGCGCGTCCACCGCGATCGCCGCGGACGCGCGCATCAGCTTCAGTTCGGCGCGCGACTTGTACAGGCGCAGATCGTGCAGCAAGTGGCCAAGCGCCACGAATTCCTTCGGCACCACGCCGCCGCCGCGCAACTGGCGCAGGCGGCGCATCCAGCCGAGCAGTTGCGCGTCGAACGCCGGCTCGCGGCCGAAGTGGCAGTACACCCGGCCGCGGCCCTCGATCATGCCGGGCAGGATGTCGTCGATGTCCTCGATCGGGAACGCGTCGTCCATGCCGTAGTCGGCCACCGCCCGTTCGGTGCCGATCGACTGGCCGTGCCAGCGCTCGCGCTCGGGATCGTGCTCGCGGCAGAACAGCACCGCCTCGCCATGCCGGCGCCCCGGCAGCAGCGCCAGCACCGCATCGGTCTCGGGAAAGCCGGCGAGGTAATGGAAGTCCGAATCCTGCCGGTACGGCCACGCCGCATCGGCATTGCGCATGCGCTCGGGCGCGGCGGCGACCAGCAACACCGCGTCTTCGCCGGCCATCTGCATCAGCTGACGCCGGCGCCGCGCGAATTCGTCCGGGCCGATCGCCAGCGCGGCCAGTTTCGGGGCGCTCGGGATCAATGCACGGTGCCACTGGCGGACGGGCCGGGCGCGGCGCATTCGGTGTGCAGCAGCATCGCGGCAACGCGCACGAATTCCTGCACCTCGATCAGCGCGTCCTCGTCCTCATCCTCGCTGCCGAAATCGAACGAGGACGCAGCAATCGTACCGAGATCGCGCAGCACCTCCTGCGCCTCGTCCGACAGCTGCGCATGCGCCGCCGTGCCGGCCAGGCCGAAGCCGCCGAGGAAGCCGCGGCACCAGTCGACCATCGCCTCGGCGCGTTCTTCCAGCGGACGGTCGTCCTCCGGCAACAGCGGTTCGAAGCCCAGCTCGGGGTCGGCCAGCTCGGTTTCGCTCTGCCGGGCCAGCCGGTCCAGCAAGGCCAGGTCATCTGCGGAGGGATCGCTTGCCTCGCCGTCGAGTTGCAGCGCGGCCAGCACGGACGTGCCGCGCAACGAGCCGCCGCCGGCCAGGTAGCCGCACAGCGAGCCATGCAATTCGCTGGCCTCGGTGCCCAGGCGCAGGCGCGTGATCAGCGCGTCGATGTCGTCGTGGCCCACCAGCCCGGGTGCCGTCATGGCGATGCTCCTTCAAGGAATGGCCGCCAGTTTAATGCAGCCGCCGGGCCTGCCACCGCCCCGGCCGCCGACGGGCTGATTTCCACCGGCGTCCTGTTATAGTTTCTGGCATGAGTACGCCTGAGCCCACCCCGCCCGATCCGGTCCATCAAGAGTTGGCCGCCCTGGCCCAGCAGCTTGACCGGCTGCTCGATACGGTGCGCCGGCTCACCGAGGAAAACCGCAGCCTGCGCCAGAGCCAGGAGCAGTTGTCCGGCGAACGCGCAGGCTTGCTGGCACGCAACGAACAGGCACGCAGCCGCGTCGAGGCGATGATCCAGCGGCTCAAATCGCTTGAAAGCAATGGCTGATAGAAACCATGTCCAGCAGTGAACCGGTCGCGCTGCGACTGATCGACCGAGAATTCCTGATCGCCTGCGAGCCGGAGGAGCGCGACGGCCTGCTCGAAGCCGCCGGCTTCCTCGATCGCAAGATGCGCGAACTGCGCGCAAATGCGAAGGCGCCCAGCTTCGAACGGCTGGCGGTACTCACCGCGATCAGCGTGACACACGAGTTCCTCAGCCTGCGCAAGCAACATGACAACCAGGAACAGCGCCTCAGCGATGGCCTCGCTGCCTTGCGAAGCAAACTTGATGCCGCACTCGAGGGCGAGCCGCTCAAGCGCTGATCGGCCCCGACTGGATGAACACCGGCCATCCGTCGGCAGTGGCGCATTCCAGGGCAAGCGCCTAAAATCGTCCACGGCGTTTTCTGCGATGTGCGCCAGCACACTCTTACATTTGCCTTGTTCCTAAATACGGCCCCGGGTCGGCTTAACATCGGCTGTTGTGCATGTCCGCCACGTGCGGAAAGCCTTGAGGCCATGTAGCTCTCCCACCTGATCCATCGTGGATCAAGGTCGTTCGGTGGGCAGCGGCATCGCGGTTGACGCCACTCATTCCCCCCGCCCCGTTCGTCCCGCGACGAACGGGGCGAACTACGACGGAGCTGCGCGAAACGTGGACGCCCCCGCCCAACGACGCGAGCTTCGCCAGCGCCTCGCCGAGCAACGCCGCGCCCTGTCGCCGGCCGAACGCATCGCCGCCGCGCAAGGCCTGCGCCGCAGCCTCGAACAGCTGCCCGAATACTTCACCGATGCGCGCGTGGCCGGCTACTGGGCCAGCCACGGCGAACTGCCGCTGAACCTGGTGATTCCGCCGCTGGCCGGCCGCGGCCAGCAATTCCTGCTGCCGGTGATCGGCCGGAACAAGCATCTGCGCTTCGCCCCCTGGCAATCCGGCGACGCGGTGCAGCCGAACCGCTACGGCATCCCCGAGCCGGTCGTGCCCGGCGAACTGCTGGAGCCGTTCCAGCTCGACCTGGTGCTCGTGCCGCTGCTCGGTTTCGACCGCCGCGGCCACCGGCTCGGCCACGGCGGCGGCTACTACGACCGCAGCTTCGCCTTCCTCAACGAGCAGGTGCGGCCGACCGAACCGCTGCTGGTCGGCATCGCTTACGCGTTCCAGGAACTGCCCGCGGTCGGGAACAAGGCCTGGGATGTCCCGCTCGACTTCATCGCCACCGAGCGCGAGCTGATCGATTGCCACGCGCCTGTCCCCTATCCGGAGAATGCCGCGTGAACCACTGGCTGATGAAGTCCGAACCGGACGCGTTCTCGATCGACGACCTCAAGCGCAGGAAGCAGGAAGCCTGGGACGGCGTGCGCAACTACCAGGCGCGCAACTTCATGCGCGACGGCATGCGCCCCGGCGACAAGGTGTTCTTCTACCACTCCAACTGCGCCGTGCCCGGCATCGTCGGCATCGCCGAGGTGGCCACCGACGCGTACCCCGACCCCAGCCAGTTCGATCCCAAGAGCAAATACTTCGACCCGGGCAGTTCGCGCGACAACCCGCGCTGGATGCTGGTCGACGTGAAGTTCGTGAAGAAGCTCAAGCGCACGATCAGCCTGGACGAACTGAAGAACGATCCTGCGCTGATCGACATGCCGCTGCTGCGCAAGGGCAACCGGCTGTCGGTGATGCCGGTCGACGCGGCCCACTGGAAATACATCCTCGCGCTGGAATGAGCGCGACCCGACCACCCTCCACCGGAATCCACGATGAGCAACGCAAACGAAAAACGCCAGGCCGGCGAGGCCGCGATCCGCTACGTCGAGGACGGCGCCATCGTCGGCGTCGGCACCGGTTCCACCGTGGCGTTCTTCATTGACGCGCTGGCCGGCATAAAGCATCGCATTCAGGGCGTGGTATCCAGCTCGGAGCAGTCCACCGCGCAGTTGAAGAAGCACGGCATCGATGTGCTGGATCTGAACGCCACCGGCCCGCTGACGATCTACATCGACGGCGCCGACGAGTGCGACCCGTACAAGCGCCTGATCAAGGGCGGCGGCGCCGCGCTGACCCGCGAGAAGATCGTCGCCGCGGCGAGCGAGAAGTTCGTCTGCATCATCGACTCGAGCAAGCGGGTCGACCTGCTCGGCAAGTTCCCGGTGCCGATCGAGGTGATCCCGATGGCGCGCAGCCTGATCGGCCGCGAGATCGTCAAGCGCGGCGGCCAGCCGGTCTGGCGCGACGGCGTGGTCACCGACAACGGCAACTGGATCATCGACGTGCACGGCTGGCAGATCGTCGACCCGGCCGCGCTGGAGAGCGAACTGAACCAGCTGCCCGGCATCGTCACCGTCGGCCTGTTCGCGCGGCGTCCGGCCGACGTGGTGCTGATCGGCGACCGCGAGATGTAAGCCACCCCATTGAGAACGCTGAAATGCAAAACGGCCCGTGCGGGCCGTTTTTGCATCTCGGGAACCGGGAGCGGGCACATGGGCACGCCCGTCCAGGACTACACGGAAGGCACGGACTTGCTCGACTTGCCCAGCTTGATATGCCGGCCCTTGAAACGCGCCTCGCGCAGACGTTGAGTGTGGGACGTGAGAATGTCGCCGCGGGTGATGATGCCCACCAGCTTGCGCTGATCGTCCTTGCTGACCACGATCAACCGCCCGACTTTTTCGGCAACCATGTGATCGGCGGCATCACGCAGCGAGTGGCTTTCACTGACTGCAATCGGTGGTCCCGAGAGCAGCTCCCCCAGCGCCAGCGTGTAATGCCACTGCGGGTCGAGCAGAGTACGTCGGGGCAGCATACCTTTCACGTCACCTTGCTCGTCGACGACTGGATAGCTCCGATGCTGGGTATCGGCAGATTCCTCGGCGAGCCAGCGCCGCACTTCCGCCAGCGTCTGGGTCGTTTGCAAGGTCGCCACATCGCGCGAGCAAACCGTACCCACACTCACTTGTTCCAGGTAATCGGCCGCATATTCGGAGGGCACCTTGATGCCGCGCCGCGCGATCTTCTCGGTCATGATGGTGTTGCGCATGAGCAGCGCCGAGATCAGGTAGGCAGCGGTGCAGCCTCCCAGCAGCGGCAACAGGCTCGCCGGCTGGCGCGTGGTCTCGAAGGCGAACACCACGGCGGTCAGCAGCGCCCGCGAGGAGCCGGCGAAGATGGCGGCCATGCCCACCAGCGCGGCGATGCGCGGATCGACGCCGAAACCGGGCATCACCTGGTTGATGCCGATGCCGATGACCGCGCCGAGCGAGCCGCCGATCATGAACAGGGGTGCCAGCGTGCCGCCCGAGGTACCGCTGCCCAATGCGATCACCCACGAGATGAATTTCAACGTGCCGAAGGTGAGCAGCATGGTGAGGCCGAAGTGGCCCTGCACCAGGGCGTCGATGTTGTCGTAGCCCACGCCCAGGGTGCGCGGCTCGATCCAGCCCACGAAGCCGGCCACCAGCGCGCCGATGACGGGCCACCACATCCAGTGGATCGGCAGCTTCTCGAACAGATCCTCGACGCCATACACCGCCCGGGTGACGCCGATCGAGGCGAAGCCGACCAGGCCGCCGATCAGCACGAAGCTGGCCAGGGCCCAGCCCCCCGGCTGCTCCACCAGGGGCATCGGAAAGACCGGCGCCGCACCGTAGGTGGCGTAGCGCACGCCGACCGCCGTCACCGTGGCCAGCGCCACCGGGATCAGCGAGCGCGGACGCAGCTCGAACAACAGCAGCTCCACCGCCAGCACCAGCGAAGCCACCGGCGCGCCGAACACGGCCGCCATGCCGGCCGCCGCACCGGCTGCCAGCAGCACCTTGCGTTCGTTCGCGGTGACGCGCAGCAGCTGGCCGATCAGCGAACCCATCGCGCCGCCGGTGGAAATGATCGGTCCCTCGGCGCCGAACGGGCCGCCGGTGCCGATCGCGAACGCCGAGGACACCGGCTTGAGCCAGGTGATGCGGGCGGGGATGTTGGATTCGTTGGTGAGGATCTGTTCCATCGCCTCGGGGATGCCATGCCCCTGGATCGCGCGCGAGCCCCAGCGCGCCATGATCCCGGCGAGCAGGCCGCCGATCGCGGGGATCAGGATGACCCAGGCGCCCAGGTGATTGTCGGCCGGCGACAGCACGAACGAGCCGCTGCGCGCATGGGGGCCGATCACGTCCGATACCCGGCCGTAGAAGCACAGGTCGGTGATCAGGTTGATCATCAGCATCAGCAGCTGGGCGACATAGGCCGCCGCCACGCCCAGGATCACCGCCAGCGCACTGATCAGCACGATCCGATGGGTGACCAGGGTGGACTTGCGCGGCATGCGCGCCGCGTCCAGCGACAACCCCAGCGCGGGGGCGACCGGCAGGGCGTCGGTGCTGCCGGTCGTGCGCACGTCGGCATGGCCGGTGGGGTCGTCAGAGATCGGTGTCATCCGAGGTTTCGCAACGTGAAAACGGAAATTTTACGCTGCTGCGGTGCAGAAAAAAAGAAGGAAGATCGCGTAACGGCGCGCAATTTCCTGCGATTTCGCGCATTTCCCGCGAACGTGGGCAACGCCAGCACCCGGCCGCCAGCGCGCGGCCGGACTCATTGGGTACCGCCCACACGAAAATGCCCGCCGAAGGGCGGGCATTTGGCCGGGTCGTCACGCATCGCTGCGTGCGTCGGCATCTGGATTTGGCAGCCCCGGATGGATTCGAACCACCGAATGCCTGAGTCAGAGTCAGGTGCCTTACCGCTTGGCGACGGGGCTAGGGTGCTTAGTTTAGCGCTTGGAGAACTGGGTCGCGCGGCGTGCCTTGTGCAGACCGACCTTCTTGCGCTCGACCTCGCGGGCGTCGCGGGTCACGAAACCGGCCTTGCGCAGCGGCGACTTCAGGCTTTCGTCGTACTCGATCAGCGCACGGGCGATGCCCAGGCGAATCGCGCCGGCCTGACCGGTGATGCCACCGCCGGCAACCGTCACCTTGATGTCGAACTTGTCGGTGTTCTCGGTCAGCTCGAGCGGCTGGCGCACGATCATGCACGAGGTCTCGCGACCGAAAAATGCCTCGAGCGACTTGCCGTTGACCACGATTTCGCCCTTGCCCTTGCGCAGGAACACGCGGGCGGCGGAGGTCTTGCGGCGGCCGGTGCCGTAATTCTGCTGGATTGCCATGCTCATTTCCTTAAATCTCCAGCGCCTGCGGCTGCTGTGCGGTATGCGGATGCTCGGCACCGCCGTAGACCTTGAGCTTGCGATACATCTCGCGGCCCAGCGGGTTCTTCGGCAGCATGCCCTTGACGGCGATCTCGATCACGCGCTCCGGGTAGGTCGCCAGCAGATCCTTCAGACTGGTGGTCTTCAGGTTGCCGACGTAGCCGGTGAAGCGGTGGTACTTCTTGTCGTCCAGCTTGGCACCGGTGACGTGCACCTTCTGCGCGTTGATCACCACGATATAATCGCCGGTGTCGCAATGCGGGGTGTATTCCGGCTTGTGCTTGCCGCGCAGACGACGGGCGATTTCGGTCGACAGGCGACCGAGCGTCTTGTTCGTGGCGTCGACCACGAACCAGTCGCGCTTGACGTTGTCGGCATTGGCGCTAAACGTTTTCATTTCAGAATACCTGTCTGCCGCCGCGAGGCGGTACGCATGATTCGGGAAAGCATGCTTCGGTGGAACAAAGGCGCGAGATGATAGCGGAGCCGTCATCAACGGCGCAAGCCCACCGGCCGGCGAGCTGTGAGCTGGCAATGATAGCATGACCGCCATGCCGCTTGAAAAGTCCCCCCGACAAGCGCGCGCCGGCCGCATCGCCGAACTGGCCGACCAGTGCGTGCAGTGCGGGCTGTGCCTGCCGGTCTGTCCCACCTATGCGCTGGACCGCAACGAGGCGGAATCGCCGCGCGGGCGCATCGCGATCGCCTCCGCGCTGGCCCGCGGGCTGGCCGACCCCACCGCCAGACTGCGTGCACACCTGGACCACTGCCTGGGCTGCCTGAACTGCGAAACGGTGTGCCCGGCGCAGGTGCAGTACGGCGAACTGCTGGTAGAGACCCGCGCCCTGCCGGGACCCTCGCCGCAGCGGCCGCGATGGCTGCTGGAACTCGTCAAACGGCCGGCCCTGCTGCGTGTACTGCGCCAGTTGGGCGGCTGGCTCGCGCTATCGCGCTGGAAAGACCCGCTGGCGCGACGCCTGCCTGCCGCTTCCCCGTGGCGCGCCGCCCTGCTCAACTTGCCGTCCACGCCCCCGGCTGCCCGCGTCCGGGCTCGCCATGCCGTTCGTGGACAACCCCACCTGGCGCTGTTCCCCGGCTGCGTGGCCAGCATCGACGACGCCGGGGCGCAGCAGGCGGCCATCACCCTGCTGCAGGCAGCGGGTTTCCAGGTCAGCGTGCTGCCCGCGTTCTGCTGCGGCGCGATGGATCTCCACGGCGGCGCCGTGGAAGCTGCCGAACGCGCCGCGCAGCGCGTGCGTCAGGCCTGGGACGCCAGCGGCGCCAGCCAACTGGTTTCGGTGACGCCCGGCTGCCTCGGCACGTTGCGCCGCGCCTTGCCCGGGGTGAACGTGCTCGATCCGCTGGAACTGCTGGCGGCCCACGTCGGGGCGCTGCACTTCCGCCCGCTGGCACGACGGGTCGCGCTGCATCTGCCGTGCACCCAGGTCAACGTGGCACGCAGCGACAGCGCCCTGCTCCAGTTGCTGCGCCGGGTGCCCGGACTCGAGGTGCTGCCGTTGCCACGGCCGCCGCATTGCTGCGGCGCAGCCGGCAGCCACTTGCTGGAATTCCCCGCGCGCGCGGCGCAACTGCGCGACGATACGCTGCGGCAAGCCGCCACGCTGGATCCGCAACTGCTGTTGTCGTCCAATATCGGCTGTCGCCTGCACCTGGCCGCCGGCATCGACGCGCAAGGCCTGCCCTGGCCAACCCGGCACCCGTTGACCTTGCTGGCCCAGCAACTCGAACAGCCCCCTTCGAATCAGGAAAGCCCATGACCGTGCGCACGCTGAGCCCCCTCGACCGCCTGCTGGCCGGCTGCGAACGCGCGCTGGAGGCGATTGCCGGTTCACCGCAAGCGCATCGGCCGTCGCCTGCCGCCGGCATCGCCGAAACGGACATGGACGATGCCGAGCGCCGCCACGCCGCCGGACTGATGCGGATCAACCACACCGGCGAGGTCTGCGCGCAGGCGCTGTATTTCGGCCAGGCCGCGCTGGCGCGCAACGCCGACAACCGCCAGCACCTGCTGCACGCCGCGGTCGAGGAGACCGACCACCTGGCCTGGTGCGCCGAGCGCCTGCAGCAACTGGACAGCCGCCCCAGCCTGCTCAACCCGCTGTGGTACGCCGGCAGCTATGCGATCGGCGCGGCCGCCGCGCTGGCCGGCGATCCGCTCAGCCTCGGCTTCGTGGTCGAGACCGAACGCCAGGTGGAGGCCCACCTCGCCGAGCACCTGGAAAAGCTGCCCGCGCAGGACGAGCGCTCGCGCGCCGTGCTGACCCAGATGCAGTCGGACGAGATCCGCCACGCGCAGGCCGCGCAGCAACGCGGCGGCATCGCATTGCCGTTCCCGCTGCCGCAGCTGATGCACGCCAGTTCGATGCTGATGAAGACGGTGGCCTATCGCGTGTAGGTTCGGCCGTCTGTGGGAGCGATTTCAGCCCCGATGGCTCTTTGACTGCCGTGTTTGAGTGGGGACTTTCGCGCTCCTGCGAGAGTCCATTGTTTCCTTCGATCGGGCAAGGAATGCGGGCTGTGGAGTGACAATTCCGGACAGCACAGGCCGGCCACTCAAGCCAGACCCTGATCGCGGCCATGGAATGATGGAATCCAGGGGCAGGATCAGGGTCAGGATTCGACAAAAAATTGCGGCCCGGTGACCGGGCCGCAACGCAGGATGAAGCCCTTGCCTGCTCTTTTCGGTTATTGACCGCTCTGGTAAAGCGAGAGGTAGCGGCCGGCTGCGACGGCATAGGCGGCACGCGTGACCATGAGGCCCGGGTCGAAGTAGGCGTGCAGGGTTGGCTGCAGGTCGTACGGACCTTGGGTCACCGCGAAGCGCGCATTGATTACGCCGCGGTCCAGCGCCAGTTGCACGTAACCACGCAGGTTCGCCGGAATCGCGGCGGCATCGTCGAGCGGGATGCGCCGGCCATCGTAGAACGCCGTGAGGGTGCCAGTGAACGAACGCGCCTCATCCTGCAGCGCCAGGCTCTGCACCAGAGAGTAGGCGAGGCTGACCCGAGTGACGCCGTCGTTCGGCCGAAACGCGCCGGTCGACTGCAGAGTCATCACGCCATCCTGACTCTGACTGAGGTTGCGCAGGGCACCACCGCGGGCGATGGCCGACTCGGCAAAGGCATACGCGCTGTTGCTGATACCAAGGTCCGTAAAGCTCGGGGTGCCGGAGAACGGCAGATACTGGCGCACGCTGGTGCCCATCAGCAGGTATTGCGCCAGCTCGCTGCGCTTGAGCGCCTGGTCGGGGCGGAACTGCCCATTCCCATAGCCGTCGACGAGGCGGTTGGCGACGGCGAACTGGATCGCCTGCCTGGCCGGATGGTCGGCGATGTCATTGAGGCCGGTGTAACCGCCACTATTGAGGAAGCTGACCTCGCCGGTCACGGTGCCCGGTGCCGCGTAGCCGTTGGTGACCTTGAGCGGATCAAGGCCGGTGCCGGACAGCGAACCGATGCCGCGAACCGTGACCCGCCACACGCCGGGCTTGGCCGGTGCGCCCGTGGTCACCGTGTCACCGATTACCGGCAGCGCGATCGACGAGCCGTAACGCACGCCGTCCGGATCGATCAGGACGAGCGCCAACGTGTTGGCGTCAATGGTGGCACGTGCACTGACCCAGGCAGCCTCCGGCCCGACGACGAAGCTCTGTTCACCTACCGGTCCGATCGGGGCAAAGTTCACCGAGAACGGTACCGGCGGGGCGCCTGCGACGAGCAGCTCACTGCTGTTGAATGCGTTCAATGCATTGACGGTCGCACCGAAGCCGGTGCGCACGCCGGCGGCCTCGGCCACCGCGGCATACGCATTGATATGGCCGGCACCGGCTTCCCACGGCAACCGGCCGGTCATGTTGGTTGCGGTGCGCCTGATGATGTCGCGGACGCCTGCCGGAGTCAGCTTCGGATTTGCCTCGAGCATCAGCGCGACAATGCCGGCCACATGCGGGGTGGCCATCGAGGTACCGCTCATCACGGTATAGAACGGCAGGTAAGCCGGGTCGATGATCTCGGCGTCCTGTTGCGCGGCCAGCGCCGGAAGCGTGCCTGTGCTGTCGCGAGTGGAGATGATGTCCACACCGGGTGCGACGACGGTCGGCTGGTTGACATAGGTCCACTGCGCGCCGTCGGGCATCTTGAACGTGCCCGTTTCGCCGCGCTTGCCACGCGAGGAAAAATCGGTCAGCACGCCGTTCTTTTCGCCGGCGCCGACCGAGATCACCCACGGTGCCTGCGCATAGGGATTGTGGGTGTCCTCGCCCGGGCCGTCGTTGCCCGCGGCGAACACGCTGACAATGCCGCGTTTGTACAGCTCGTAACTGGCGATATTGACCGGGTTCAGCGGATCGAACTTGCCCGAGCTGCCCCAGGAGTTGCTGGTCACCCGGATCGGGTTGGCGAAGCTGAACTGGTTGGTGGCGGCATAATCGAGTCCACCGACCGCATCGAGAATGAGCAATACCGCGCCGGAACCGTAGCCGACCAGGTCGGCACCGGGCGCCACGCCGCGGTACAGGCCATTCGAACGCGCGCCGGTGCCGCCGATGGTGCCGGCGCAGTGGGTGCCATGGCCCGAACCCCAATCGGTATTGATCACACCCTCGACATAGGTGATCGGCAGCATCGAGTCGTACGCTGCCAGATTCGTCGCGCCCTGCGTGTTTTGCACCACGTGCGGACCGTACTGCAGGTCCATGTGGCTGCCGTCGACGCCGGAATCGTTCACCACCACACTCACGCCCTTGCCGCTGAACGGGATCGCGCGGTGGTAGTCGGCCGGGTTCTCGACCGCACGCGCGGCGCCGGAGATCTGGCGCGCCTCGCTGTTGAGGTACTGCAGCGGCGAGTTGAAATAGATCGAGACGACATCGTCGCGCTGCGCCAGCGCGCGGATCTCGTCCGGGGTCGCCAGCGCGCCGGCGATCGGCAGCGTGCGCATGGTCACGCCCTTGCTGATACCGAGCGCCCTGAGCGCGGCGACCTGGTCGGCGGTGACCGGGCCGGATTGCTGATAACTGATGACGACCTGCAATTGGTCCGTCGGCGCGGCAGCGCTCATCTTCGACAAGAGTTGCGGATCGAGCTGGGCATCGGCCAGCGCAACGCCACTGGCGAGCAGGCCAGCTGCCACCGCGCAAAGGCGAAAGGTCCTGCGCTTGACGGTTGAAACAAACATGGACGGCATAGTGATGGCTCCGGAGATTGGCCCGCCGGGATGGGGCGCCAGCGGAGTATTCGCGCCGATGCTGCGGTTCTCCCATCCGGAGTTGCATCCATCCGTGGCAGGGGAAATCACCTACGCCCCGCTTCCCGGCATCACGGCTCGTGCCGGGCCCGCATGCGGCGACCCGGAACAGGATCTGCGGACACTGGATGTGCGCCCATGAGCGGGCCGCGCGTGTTCCGCCCGGCCCCGAACCAAGCTGCAGCGTCCATCCGCCACACCACACGCATCCGTACTGGGTGAATCCCCCTACTGGCACGGTCAGGCCATATCGACTAGCTTCGGCTGGATCGCAAAATTTTCCGAGCGCTGCCGACCGGCCGTCGGCGCCGCATCCAGGAGTTCGCCATGCTGAAATCCACCCTCGCTGCCAAGCTGTTGCTCGGTTCCGTTCTCGGTCTGTGCGCATCACTGGCGTCAGCGCAGAACCTGCCGGTCACGGTGGCCGTCGCCGGCAACGTGGCAACGGTGCGGGTCGACCTGCCCACGCAGCAGACACTGGCCGAAGTGATCCTGACCTTCGACGACAGCCTCGGCCTGAATGCCGGCAGCCTCGGCGTAAGCGCACGGCTGGTGGATGCGTCGGACCCGGCGCTGCTGTCGCGACTGCCCGACGGCAGCTTGAACCGGCTGGATCCGTCATTCCCGCTGATGGTCACGATCGAACCGCCGACACTCGGCGGGCTCAGCTTTCAGCGCACGGTGCGCGTCGAGGTGCATACGCATGCGCTGGCCTATGCGGCCGGCAGCCAGCTGCGCCTGTTCAAGGCGCCGCTGAACGGCAGCTTCCGCGACATCACCGACGAGATTGCGCCAGGCAGTGTGCGCGCACGCGGCACCACCGGAGGCTTCTCGCAGTTCCTGGTGCTGGCCGATCTGCGCCCTACCAGCACGGTGGTGACCGGCAAGTTCGCCCGGCTGCAGTCGCTGATCGCGCTGCTGCCGCTGTCCGAACGCGGGCCGCTGCAGGTGAACGCGGACACGGCGCAGAGCGCGCTGGACCAGGGCCAGTACGGCGATGCGTTGGCCGCGCTCGACCAGCTGCGCGCGCGCGTGGCGACCCGGGCCGGCACGGCCATCCCGTCGCAATGGCGCGCCACCCGCGACACCGACAACCAGGCCGGCGAACTGCTGGCCGCCACCGCCACGCTCTCGTTCAGCATCGGCTATCAGCGCGATTTCGGTCGCTGAGACACGCGCTAGCGCGGGCCCGGCCCCATGCACGCCACGGCGACCGCGATGCTTCGCCACGACGGTGCGCGCGAATGCCTGCGCGTGCGGATGCTGCACGCTAAGATGCCTGCATGCAGGCACGGCTGACCGCATTTGTCCCCGACAGCGCCGCTATCACCCGCTCCCTGAGCCCAGGTGAACGGCTACGGATCGGCCGTGGCGACGACTGCGATCTGTTGCTGGCGCACCCCTCGATATCGCGCCTCCACGCCGAACTCGTCGTCAGCGGCGACCGCTGGCGCCTGACCGACCTGCGCAGCAAGAACGGCAGCTTCGTCGAAGGCGCCCAGGTCGCCTCCACGCTGCTCGAATCCTCCTGCTGGCTGCGCTTCGGCGACGTGCACTGCGAATTCGCGGCGCTCGACGCTGCCGCGGTGGAAGCCGATGCCCGGCGCTGGCACGAGCGCCACGGCGCCGCTGCCGCCCATACCGTCCGACTCGACACGATCGCCCATGGCGGCGACCCGGAAGCCGCTCCCGGCCAGGCACTGCTCGAAGCCAGCCTGCGCGCGGTGGCCGAGCTCGCCGGCTGCAGCCGCGGCTTCCTGCTGATCGACGAGCACGATCACTACCGCGTCCGTGCGGCGCTCGCGCTCGACCCGGCGCAGATGGTCGGACGCGAATTCGCCGGCAGCCTCGGGGCGGTCACCCGCGCCATCGAACAGCGCCGCGCGGTCGTGTTCAACGACATCGGCGGCGACGCATGGCCCGGCGCGTGCGCCTCGGTAGTCCAGGGCGGGTTGCGCACGCTGGTGTGCCTGCCGCTGCTCGACGATGATCGCGTACTCGGCGCGATCTATGCCGACCGGCGCGAAGCGGGGCCGCCGCTGACCACACTCGACCTGGAGCTGCTGGAAGCGTTCGCCGACCGCACCGCCCTGTGGCTCAGCGCACACCGCGCGAGCGACGCTCTGGCCCCGCGTTCGCCGGTGCCGGTCGACTGGGACCGCATCCTCGCCGGACCGGTGGTGCAGAGCGGATGAGCCAGCCCACCGCCACCGGCATCTATGCGCAAATGGATCTCGCCCCCGGCACCCTGCTGGCCGGGCGTTTTCGTATCGAGGCGCTGCTCGGCGTGGGCGGCATGGGCGTGGTCTACCGTGCCCGCGACATCGCGCTCGACGTACCGGTGGCGATCAAGCTGTTGCGGCCGGAACTGGCGATGCGGCCGGATTCGTTCGAGCGCTTCCGCCAGGAGCTGCTGCTCGCGCGCCAGGTGTCGAGCCCGCATGTGGTGCGCATCCACGACCTCGCCCAGCACGACGGCCATTGGCTGATCAGCATGGACTACGTCGATGGGGAAGGACTGGACCATCGCATCGACCGTGACCCGCTGCCGCTCGAGGATGCGCTGCGGATCGCGCGACAGATTGCGCTCGGCCTGCAGGCGGCGCATGCGCGCGGGGTGGTGCATCGCGACCTCAAGCCGGCCAACGTGCTGATCGACCGCCAGGGCAATGCCTACATCAGCGATTTCGGCGTCGCCCGCTCGCTCGCCAGCAGCGGCCTTACCCACGCCGGCATGGGCGGCGTGGTCGGCACGCCCGACTACCTCTCGCCGGAGCAGGCGCGCGGTGACCCGGTCGACACGCGCAGCGACCTCTACGCGCTGGGCCTGATCCTGCACGAGATGTTGACCGGCATGCCCGCGTTCCGGAGCGCCACCGCCGCCGAGGCGATCGCGCAACGGCTGGTGCGCTCGCCGCCACCGGTCACGCGCGAACGCCCCGACCTGCCAGGCTGGGTTGCGCGGCTTGCCGAACGGCTGTTGCGACCGCAGCCCGCGCATCGGCTGCCGGATGCGGCCGCGGCGATCGAGGCGATCGATCGCCGCGCGATGCCGCACGATTTCCGCCCGCGCCGACGTGCATGGTTCGCGATGGCGGCCTTGCTGGCCCTGGTCGGTGTCGGCGGCACGCTGTGGTGGACAACACGCGACAGGGGCGCCGCCGTCGCCGCGCCGCCGCTGCACCGTGTGCTGGTGCTGCCGCTGCGCGGTGCGGCGGTGCCGGTGCCGCGTCTGGTCGCGCTGGATGCTTACCTGCGCGCAACCATCTTCGCCCTGCCCGGCGTGGCCAGCGTCGATACCGAACGAACACACCAGGCGCTGCGCCAGCTCGATGCGGCCGGCAGCGACCCCGATCCGGCCACGCTGCGTCGCCTCGTCGTCGCCGACCGCACGTTGTCCTCCGAACTGCGCCAACGCGAAGGCCACTGGTACGTGCACGCCGAACTGCGCGGGGACCGCGCCGCGGCACAGGCCCTCGACGGCCCGCCCGCGGCTGACGCCGTCGCCGCGTTCCGCGCGTGGCTGACGCAGCCGGCCCTGGGTCGCGCACTCGGCACGGATACGGCCGTACCGGAACTGCGCCTGCCCGCCGCGACTGCCACGCTCGACGCGTTCGGTGCCGCCTTGCAGGCGCGTGAGGGCGACAAGTTCGCCGCGGCGCTGGACGGTCTGCGCGCCATCACCAAGAGCGAACGCAACGATCCCGTGCTGTGGCTGGTCCAGCTCCGGCTGGCGCAGGCGATCGGCGAGCGCGACATCGCGCGCGATGCGATCGAACAGGGACAACGCGCCGCCAATACGGCGCCTGCACGGTTGCAGCGCGTGTTTGCCGCGGAGCATGCGCTGCACGACGGCGACGTGCCCGGCGCGATCGCGCAATGGCGTACGCAACTCGCGCAGACTCCCGACGATACCCTGACCGATCTGCAGCTCGCGCGCGCCCAGGGCAGCGGCGGCGATTACGGCGCCGCGATCGCCCGGTTGACGCTATTCACCACGCGCGACAGCGACGACCCGCGCGCCTGGTTCGAGCTGGGCAAGTTCTCGATCCTGCAGGGCGAAGCGAGACGCGCTGTCGACGACTACCTGGTGCGTGCGCTGGTGCTGTACAAGCGCAGCCGCAACCTCTACGGCGTGGCCACGACGGTCAACGCGCTCGGCATCGGCTACAGCCGCCTCGGCCAGACCGCCAACGCCGAGGAGCAATACCGCAAGGCAGTGGCATTGCAACGCGAGGTCGGCAACCGTCGCGGCGTGGCCACCAGCCTGCGCAATCTTGCCAACGTGCTGAGCCTGCGCGGTGCCTTCGACGAGGCGGGCGACGAGCTCGCGCAGGCCCGCGCGCTGAATGCCGAACTCGACGACCGCGAGGGTCTGGCCGCAGTCGACAACGAACTCGGTGTGCTCGCCGAGGAACGCGGCGACTATCGCGGCGCGCTCGAAGCCTACCGTCGCGCCCTGCAGGGCTGGCAGCAGGCCGGCGACGCGCACGGACTGGCGCAGGCGCTCAACGATATCGGCTTCGCCAACTACCAGCTCGGCCACTACGACGATGCGCAGAGCTACTGGCAGCGTGCCGCAGAGAGCGACGCCGGACTCGGCGACACCGGTCGCATCCGCACCGGGCAGAACCTGGGCCTGCTGGCTGCAGCGCGCGGCCGCTGGCAGCAGGCCGGCGAACTGCAGCAACGCGCACTGGCCGAAGCCGAGAAACAGCAGATGCCCGAGGAGACCGCCGTGAGCCGGCGCAACCTGGCCGAACTCGCGCTGATGCAGGGCGACGTGGCCGGCTCGCTCGCCCAGGCCGACAAGGCGATCGCCCTGTTCCGCCAGCGCGAGGACCGGCGTGGCGAAGCCGACACGCGCCTGCTGCGCGTGCAGGCCCTGCTCGCCGCGGGCGCCGCAACCGACGCGCAACGCGAACTCAAGCCACTCGAAGCGGGCGACGCCGGCGCTTCCCGCGAACAGCGCGCGCGCGTCGAAATCGCGCGCGCGGAGCTGGCGCTGCATGCCGACCAGACGCGCGAGGCGAGCGCGGCACTGGATCGCGCGCAGCCGTTGGCCGACGCCTCGGGCGTGCGCGAACTGCAGTTGCGGGTGGCGCTGCTGCGCGCACGCATCGACCCGCGCGCCGATGCCGGACTGGACGCGGCGACTGCAGCGCTCGGCAACGCCGAATTGCGGCTGGACTGGCTGACCCTGGCGATGCAGCGTGCGCTTGCCGCGCACGATGCCGCCGCCGCGCTGCGCGCCTACCGCGAGGCGACCAGCCTGATGCGCGGCAGCGAGGTGCTCGATGCGGCGCAAATCCACACCCTTGGCGCACGCGCCCAGCGCCTGGCCGGCGACAACCCCGCCGCGGCAGACGCCGAGCACGCCGCGACTGTCGCGCTGGCCGGCTTCCGCGCCAAACTGCCTGCCGACCTGCGCGGCGCGGCCGGCACATCCGTCCAGCGCATGGGAATGGGCGAAACTACGCCATGACTCGCGATGCTCCCCCCACGCCCGCCGAAGCCCGGATGCGATACCAGCAGCTGCTGCAACGACTCGAAGCGAACGAGCGTGAGTTCCACCGTCTGGGTCGCTCGGTGTTGCGCGTACAGGAAGATGAGCGGCGCCGCCTCGCGCGCGACCTGCATGACGGCATCGGCCAGAACCTGACCGCGCTCAAGCACCGCCTCGCGCAGATCGGCGATGCATTGCCGGCGGAACTCAAGGCGTTGCGCGCCAGCCTCGACGACGCGGTCACGCTGTGTTCCGACACCCTCGACGATACCCGTCAGCTCTCGCGCCTGCTGCGTCCGCCGATCCTCGACGACCTCGGTCTCGAACCGGCGCTGCGCTGGCTGGCGCGCAGCCTGGGCGAAGCCGCCGGCATCGCGATCGCGGTGGAGATCGAGCCAATGCCAAGCCTCGATGGCGAACTGCAAACGCTGCTGTTCCGCATCACCCAGGAAGCGCTCAACAACGTGGTCAAGCATGCCGGCGCACACAGCGTGCTGGTGCATCTGGTCGAGCGCGGTGGCCGCCTGCAGTTGCAAATCGTCGATGACGGCTGCGGCTTCGACCCGGAACGCGCGCAGGCTGTCGGCGGCATTGGCCTGGGCGGCATCCGCGAACGCCTGCAACTGTTCAACGGCCAGCTCGAATTGCGCTCCGCTGCCGGCCACGGCACCCGTCTGCGCGCGCTGGTGCCGCTCGACAGCCGCTGAGCGGCGCATACCGGCCCTGCGCTTGACGCAGTTGAAGATGGCATGCAGGGTATGCCGCATGCCGCCCATCCCGATCCGCGTCCTGCTTGTCGATGACCACACCCTGGTTCGCGAGAGCCTCGTGGGCATCCTGCAAAGCGACGGCGACATAGAGGTCATCGCGCAGGCCGCCGACGGCGTCGAAGCCGTTGACAAGGCGCTGGCCACGCGCCCGGACATCGTCGTCACCGACCTGTCGATGCCGCGCTTGAACGGCATCGAGGTGGTGCGTCGCTTGCGTCAGGCTCTGCCGGACACGCGCGTGCTGGTGCTGACCATGCACCAGGAGGATCAGTACGTGCTGCAGGCCGTGCGCGTCGGTGCCAGCGGTTATCTGGTCAAGGACAGCGCTGCGGTGGAGCTGCTCGCCGCGGTACGCAACCTGCACGCCGGGCGGGGGCATTTCAGCCCGCAAGCGGCGCGCGCGCTGGCCGAACAACTGCAGCACCCCGAGCGCGTGCTGGATGACCGCTATGAGCTCCTGACCGCACGCGAACGGGAGGTGTTCCGCCTGATTGCCGAGGGACTGACCACCAAGGAGATCGCGCGCCAGCTGGCGATCAGCACCAAGACCGCGGAAAACCACCGTGCCCGCGTGCTGACCAAGATTGCCGTGCGCAACACCGCCGAGCTGGTGCGCTACGCCTTGCGCCGGGGATTGCTTGATTAGGGATCCGTCGCGCGGCCGCGACGGCACGTGCCGCAATGCGATGCCCGATGCCGGTTCAAGGGCCGCCCGCTCCGTGCCATGATGACCGCCTTCGTGCTTTCCCGCGCACCGCGCTGCGCGCCAACGATGCCACCGCATGTCCATGTCCACTGCTCTGAATGTCCCGGATGACTTCATCGAGGTGTATCCCGATGCATTGCCGGCGGCACAGTGTGCTGCGCTGGTCGAGCGTTTCGCCGCGAGTGCAAAGACCCGCCCGGGGCGGGTTGGCGGCGGCGTGCTACCCGAACTGAAGGACAGCCAGGACCTTGCCCTCAGCGACCAGGCCGACTGGCACGAGGCGGAAGCGGCGCTCAACCAGGCGGTGTTCCGCGGGGTACTTGCCTACCTGAGGCGATACCCGCATGCGCTGATCGCGCCGCTGATGCTTGAGGTTCCGGGCCCGGGCGGCACCCGCCACCGGCTGACGTCCGAACGCCTGCAGGCCATGGACGACGGTGCGCTGTCGTCACTGGTTGAGACGGTATTCCGGCCAGGGGCAATCAACCTGCAACGCTACAGCGCGGGACGCGGCGGCTATCCTTACTGGCATTGCGAGCTGTACCCGCGCGACCCGCGCGCCGACACGCTGCACCGCCACCTGCTGTGGACGATCTACCTCAATGACGGCTTTGCCGAGGGCGAGACCGAGTTTCTCTACCAGCAGCGCAAGATCGTGCCGCGCACCGGCACGCTGCTGCTGGCGCCGGCTTCGTTCACGCATACGCACCGCGGCAACCGCCCTCAGGGCGGCGACAAGGTCATCGCGACGAGCTGGGTGCTGTTCCAGCGCGCCGAGCAGCTGTTCGGCGGCGCCTGATCACTGCGCAGGACAGCGATGGCAGCTGCTCCCTGCCACCGGGCGGCCGAACAGCGTGCGCCCATGACCGTCACGCCCCGCGGAGGCCCAGTCTCGCTCTCAAGGAAAAGCTCGCCGGGTAAGCGCCTCCAGCACCGGCATGAGGATAGCCGGCGCCCGAGCGGCCCTCCAACGGGCACTCGCCCGACGGCACCGAAGCCCGGACGCGCACCGGCGAACGAATGCCGTGATTGCTGGGCCATGCGCGTGGCCGGAACCGTCCCCGCAGAGAAGTCCGGAAAAAACCCGCCTCTCGGCGGGTTTTTCGTCACATCAGGTTGCGGCCGTGGAACAGTTCCTCGATCTCGCGGCGCAGCAGCGACTCGATGCGCTGGCGCTCCTTGAACGAGAGGTCGTCGGCGTGCGACTCGAACAGGTAGGTGTCGAGGTCGAAGTCCTTGATGTGCATCTTCGTGTGGAACATGTTTTCCTGGTACACGTTGACGTCGAACATCTCGTACTTCTGGCGGATGTGCTTGGCCAGGTAGTCCTGCACCGAATTGATCTTGTGGTCGATGAAGTGCTTCTTGCCCTTCACGTCGCGGGTGAAGCCGCGCACGCGGTAGTCGCACACCACGATGTCCGATTCGAAGCTGTCGATCAGGTAGTTCAACGCCTTCAGCGGCGAGATCACGCCGCAGGTGGCCACGTCGATGTCCGCGCGGAACGTGGCGATGCCGTTGTGCGGATGCGTTTCCGGGTAGGTGTGGACGGTGATGTGGCTCTTGTCCATGTGCGCGACCACGGCGCCCGCGATCGAGTCGCGGCCGAGCTTCTCCACCACCGGCTCCTCGGAGATCAGCATGGTCACCGAGGCGCCCTGCGGGTCGTAGTCCTGGCGTGCGATGTTGAGGATGTTCGCGCCGATGATCTCGGCCACGTCGGTGAGGATCTGGGTCAGGCGGTCGGCGTCGTACTGCTCATCGATGTACTCGATGTAGCGCCGGCGCTGGTCCTCGGACACCGCGTAGCAGATGTCGTAGATGTTGAAGCTCAACGCCTTGGTCAGGTTGTTGAAGCCCTGCAGGCGCAGACGGGGAAGTGGTTTGACCACGGGCGGCTCTCCATGGCCGGTGTTCGGCCAGCAGTAGAGGCGGGTTAGCGACAAGGGTCCCCGCGGATGGTGTGAAGCACAGGCGCACAGCCTGCGCGACCCTTGTGAACCGCATGTGGCAAACTTGCCGCATCCGGAAGACCGCGAAGTATGCGGCAAAAAGAAAAGAAATTGAACCTGCCACAAGCGCCCAGGTTTGCCATAATGCCAAGCTTGCAAGGATGGTTCAGCGACACGCATGGCGCGTGGCAACGACTGCCGCTGTAATGACAACCATTCTGTAGGGGATGATCGTGGCGCAACTCAAGTACCAGCTCCAACAGGCTTTTGAACGCTCGCAGGCCCCGCTCGGCTTCGCACCCGACCCCGCCGCGATGGAACGTTTCCTGGCGCTGTGCCACCGCCGGCGCTACCCGGGCAAGACGGCGATCATCCGACCCGGCGACCCGGCCAACACCTTGTATTACGTGGTCGAGGGCTCGCTGGCGGTATGCACCGAGGACGAGCAGGGGCGCGAACTGATCCTTGCCTACATCAGCCGCGGCCAGTTCATCGGCGAGATGGGCCTGTTCGTGGAGCAGGCCCAGCGCGAGTCGATGGTGCGCACGCGCACCCCGTGCGAGATGGCCGAAGTCAGCTACGAGCGCCTGTTCCAGCTGATGGAAGGCCCGCTGCGCGAGGAATGCCCGAAGATCCTGTTCGCGATCGGCTCGCAGCTGACCAACCGCCTGCTGCGCACCTCGCGCCAGGTCAGCCGCATGGCTTTCATGGACGTCACCAACCGCATCTCGCGCACCTTGCTCGACCTGTGCCAGGAGCCGGATTCGATGACCCACCCGGACGGCACCCAGATCCGCATCTCGCGCCAGGAGGTGAGCCGCATCGTGGGCTGCTCGCGCGAAATGGTCGGCCGCGTGCTGAAGCAGCTGGAGGAGCAGCGCATGATCGACGTCTCCGGCAAGACCATCGTGGTGCGCGGCACGCGCTGATCCCGCGCGGAGGTTCGCCCTCTTCCGCCTGAACCGTCTTTTTACGAAGACTGGTCAAGGATGGCGCTTCGCCATCGGTTGCGAGACGACGCTTGGATTACGGACAGTTCTTCATCTTTGTCGGTGTCGGCTTGCTCGCCCAACTGGTCGATGGCGCGCTGGGCATGGCCTACGGACTGGTCTCCAACTCGATCCTGCTGGCGCTGGGCCTGCCGCCGGCGGTGGCCAGCGCCACCGTGCATACCGCCGAGGTGCTCACCACCGGCGTTTCCGGCGCATCGCACGCCTGGTTCGGCAACGTACGCTGGAAACTGTTCTGGCAACTGGCCATTCCCGGCGCGATCGGCGGCATCCTCGGCGCGACCTTCCTGGCCAGCGTGCCGGGTGAGGCGATCCGGCCATGGGTCAATGCCTACCTGCTGATCCTCGGCACGATGGTGCTGTTGCGCGCCTTCGGCAGGCGCTTGACCCGCCACCAGGTACAGCACAGCGGCGTGCTGGGTTTCTTCGCCGGGCTGCTCGACGCGATCGGCGGCGGCGGCTGGGGCCCGCTGGCCACCAGCACCCTGATCGCGCGCGGCGGCGGCGTGCGCAGCACGATCGGCTCGGTCAACGCGGCCGAGTTCGTGGTGACGGTCTGTGTCTCGGCCACCCTGGTCTGGCATGTCGGTGCCGGCCACTGGCCGATCGTGCTCGGCCTGCTTACCGGCGGCGTGATCGCCGCGCCGTTCGCCGCATGGCTGGTGCGCCACCTGCCCGAGCACGTCGTGATGGCCGCCGTGGGCGGCCTGATCGTGCTGATCAGCCTGGGCCAGCTGGTGCAGACGCTGCTGTAGGAGCGCGCCGCGCGCCGATCACGCGATCGCGCTCAGAACCACTCGACGCGGGTGACCGCGCGGCCCAGCGCCTTCTCGACTTTCTTGCACAGCGCAGGCGTGCCGTTGACCAGCACCGCCTCGGCCGCCAGCTTCAGCATCGCCGCGTCGTACATGGAGTCGCCGTACGCCACATGCCACTCGCTGAGTCCGTGCCGGGCCAGCGACTGCACCTTGCGCCGGCCCACGTTGTGCCACCGCGGCCGCATGCCGAGCCAGCCGGGGCGCAGCTGCGAGGCGACGATTTCCAGATTGGTCAGGCCCAGCTGCTGCAGGACCCCGCTGACCAGGGTGTGCTCGCAGCCGGTCACCACGATCACCCGGTCGCCCTGTGCCTGGTGCCGGCGCAACGCCTGCAGGCCGTCGCGGCAGAACTGCTTCGGCCGCCGCGCCAGGGTGGCCGCGAATGCATTCGCGGCCACCCGGTAACCCTGCTCGCCCAGCCCCAGCAGCGCGATGCGCACCAGCAGGCGCATCGGCAGGCGACGCGAGAACGGCAGCTGCAACAGCAGCAGCGGCGTGCTCAGCAACGCCAGCAGGCGACGCCCCCACGAGCGGCGGTAGCGCTCGCGCATGAACAGGTAGAACGCATCGCCGCGGATCAGCACGCCGTCGAAATCGAACAGCACCACGCGCGGCAATGCCGCGTCCGCCGGCGCCAGCGCTTCCTGTTCCGGCATCACGGTCACGGGATCGAGAACAGCCGCCGCAATTCGGCGCCCGGGTCTTCGGCACGCATGAACGCCTCGCCGACCAGGAACGCCTGGATGCCGCCCTCGCGCAGGCGCGCCACGTCTTCCGGCGTATGGATGCCGGATTCGGCCACCAGCACGCGGTCGTACTCGATCATCGCCTGCAGCGTCAGTGAAGTCTCCAGCGAGGTCTCGAACGTGCGCAGGTTGCGGTTGTTCACGCCGATCAGCGGCACCGGCAACGCCATCGCGCGCTCCAGTTCCTCCTCGTCGTGCACCTCGCACAGCACGTCCAGGTCGAGCTCCGCGGCCAGCAGCGACAGCTGCAGCAGCACGTCGTCGTCCAGCGCCGAGACGATCAGCAGCACGCAGTCGGCGCCGATCGCGCGCGCCTCGTACACCTGGTATGCGTCGATGATGAAGTCCTTGCGCAGCACCGGCAGCGAGCACGCCTCGCGCGCCTGCTGCAGGAACGCCTCGCTGCCCTGGAAGAAATCGCTGTCGGTCAGCACCGACAGGCAGGCCGCGCCGGCGGCCGCGTAGCTCTTCGCGATCGCGGCCGGGTCGAAATCCGTGCGGATCAGCCCCTTGCTCGGGCTGGCCTTCTTCACCTCGGCGATCACCGCCGGCAGGCCGGCGTCGATCTTCGCCTCGATCGCCGCAGCGAAACCGCGGGTGCCGGGCAGGTCCGCGATGCGCGCGATCAGCTCGGCTTCCGGCAGCCGGGCCCGGCGTTCGGCGACCTCTTCCGCCTTGCGGGCAAGAATGCGATTGAGAATGTCAGTCATGGCATCTCGCTGTGGTGTGGGAGCGCATCCCATGCGCGACAGGGGCACCGGCGCACCGGGCTGCGGCAGCTTCGCGCACCATGTACGCCTTACTGCGGATTGGCAAGCCGTCGGGTGGCTGCCACGAAGGCCTGCATTTTCGCATGTGCGGCGCCGCTGGCAATCGTGGCACGGGCGAGATCGATGCCTTCGCCGATCGAAGCGGCCACGTCCGCCGTGTACAGCGCCGCGCCGGCGTTCAGGCAGACGATGTCGTGCGCCACGCCGTGGCGCCCCTGCAGCACCTCCAGCAGCATCGTCTTCGACTCGTCCGCATTCTCCACGCGCAGGTTGCGGCTGGACGCCATCGCCAGGCCGAAATCCTCCGGTTCCACCTCGTACTCGCGCACCACGCCGTCGCGCAGCTCGCCGACCAGGGTCGCCGCGCCCAAGGAAATCTCGTCCAGCCCGTCGCGGCCCCACACCACCAGCGCGTGCCGCGCGCCGAGCTGCTGCAGCGCGCGCACCTGGATGCCGACCAGGTCGGGATGGAACACGCCCATCAGGATGTTCGGCGCACCGGCCGGGTTGGTCAGCGGGCCGAGGATGTTGAACAGCGTGCGCACGCCCATTTCCCTGCGCACCGGCGCCACCACCTTCATCGCCGGATGGTGGTTCGGCGCGAACATGAAGCCGATGTCGGTCTCGGCCATGCACGCGGCCACCTGCGCCGGCGACAGCTCGATCGCCGCGCCCAGCGCCTCCAGCACGTCGGCGCTGCCGGATTTCGACGACACGCTGCGCCCGCCGTGCTTGGCGATGCGCGCGCCGGCCGCCGCCGCCACGAACATCGCCGTGGTGGAGATGTTGAAGCTGGACGAACCGTCGCCGCCGGTGCCGACGATGTCGACGAAGTGCGCGTGCGGCGGCGCGTCCACCTTCGCCGACAGCTCGCGCATCACCCGCGCCGCGCCGGTGATCTCGCCCACGGTTTCCTTCTTCACGCGCAGGCCGGTGATGATCGCCGCGGTCATCAGCGGGCTCACCTCGCCGTTCATGATCTGGCGCATCAGCGCGATCATCTCGTCGTGGAATATCTCGCGATGCTCGATCGTGCGCTGCAGGGCTTCCTGCGGCGTGATGGTGATCGCGCGAACCTGACCGTTCATGCCGCCGCCTTCAGCGGCTGGCCCAGGAAATTGCGCAGCAGGTCGTGGCCATGCTGGGTCAGGATCGACTCGGGATGGAACTGTACGCCCTCGACCGCCAGCGTCTTGTGGCGCAGGCCCATGATCTCGTCGATCGAGCCGTCCGGGTTTTCCGTCCATGCGGTGACTTCCAGGCAATCGGGCAGCGACGACTGCTCGACCACCAGCGAGTGGTAGCGCGTCGCCTCGAACGGATTCGGCAGGCCGGCAAACACGCCCTGCCCGCGGTGGATCACCGGCGAGGTCTTGCCATGCATGATCTGCCTGGCGCGGATCACCTTGCCGCCGAATACCTGGCCGATCGCCTGGTGGCCCAGGCACACGCCGAACACCGGGATCTCGCCGGCCAGTTCGCGCAGCACGTCCAGCGACACGCCCGAATCGTCCGGCGTGCCCGGCCCCGGCGAAATCATGATGTGCGAGGGCTTCAGCGCGCGGATGCCGGCCACGTCCAGCGCATCGTTGCGCACCACCTTGACCGCCTGCCCCAACTCGCCCAGGTACTGCACGAGGTTGTAGGTGAAGCTGTCGTAGTTGTCGATCATCAGGAGCATGGCGCGCCTTGCGGGACATGGCGGCGCAGCGCGCCGGGCACGGCATTATAGCCGTGCCGCCCACTCCGGTTCCGCCACCCGCGCCAGGCGCGACTGTCGGTCCGCGCTCAGGCGGTGTCGCGCCGCGACTGCCGCGCCACCATGCTGGTGGCGGTGAGGTCGCCGGTGACGTTGCCCAGCGTGGCCAGCGCGTCGGGGATGGTGTCGACCGCCAGCATCAGGCCCAGCGGGCTGAGCGGCAGGCCCATCGCCTGCGCCACCGGCAGGTTGGTGGCGATGAAGGTGACCTGGCCCGGCAGGCCGACCGAGCCCAGGCTGATCACCACCGCCAGCAGCGCGCCGGCGAGCAGCTGCGCGGTGGACAGGTCGATGCCGTAGGCCCAGGCGATGAACACCGCCGAGGTCACGTACTGCACCGGGCTGGTCAGGCGGAACAGGCTCACCGCCATCGGCAGCACCAGCGCGGCCACCTGCTTCGGGTAGCCGAGCCGGCGATCGGCGCTTTCCAGCATCGCCGGCAGCGAAGCCAGCGACGACTGCGTGCTGACCGCCACCACCTGCGCCGGCACCAGCGCCAGCGCGAAACGGCGCAGCCGCTCCCCGCCGAAGACCACCGCCAGCGGCAGCATCATCACGGTGACCGCCAGGTACAGCAGGCACTCGACCAGCACGTACACGCCGAGCGCGCTGAGCATCCCCAGGCCCGAGCGCGCGCACACCGAAAGGATCAGCGCGAACACGCCCAGCGGCGCGATCCACAGCACCCAGCGCACGATCACGATCATCGCGTCGGCGATCGCCTGGAAGAATTCCATCAGCAGCGCGCGCCGCGCCGGCGCGAGCCGGGTCAGCGCGAAGCCGAGGAACAGCGCGAACACCACCAGCGGCAGCATCGCGCTCTGCGCCGCGGCCATGATCGCATTGTTCGGCACGATCGCCACCAGCGTGTCGATCCAGTTCGGCGCCGCCTGCGCGGCCGCGGGCACGCTGGCGTGGTCGAGCGCCGTGACCAGCGCCGGATTGTGCGGGAACAGCGAGAACACCAGCGGCGCGGCCAGCGCCGCGAACAGCGCGCCGCCGGTCAGCACCACGATGAACACCACGATCGCGCGTCGCGCGATGCGGCCCGAGGCGGCCGCGTCGGTGGCGGTGTTGACGCCCACCACCACCAGCGCCAGCACCAGCGGCACCACGGTCATCTGCAGCGCGTTCAGCCACAGCTTGCCGACCGGCTGCGCCACGTTCGCCACCTGCAACGCCACGGTTTCGTTCCAGCCGGCCAGCAGCAGGCCGATCAGCGCGCCGGCGGCCAGCCCCACCAGGACCCGGGTGGTCGCACTCACTGCGCGGCTTCCGTGCCGGCCAGCACCGGCAGTTGCCACTCGGCGCGCAGGCGCTCGTACTCGGCCTGCGGCAGCAGCACGAAGACCGGATGCTGTTGCGGTTTCAGCCAGGCCAGCAGCGATTCCATCAGCGCCGGCGTCATCGCGGTGCAGCCGGCGGTGGCGTCGGTGGGCGACTTCCACAGGTGCGCGAAGATGCAGCTGCCGCCCTGCGGCGCCGCCTGCGCGTTGTGCTCGATCACGAAGCCGAGCCGGTAGCGCTGGTCGCCGTTCGCATGCAGGTCGCGCCGCATCGGCTCGCTGGACCCCTTCACCGCGTCGGCGCCGACCACATTGGCGTCGACGATGCGGTTGTACTGCGCCGCGCCGCTGACATCCATGCAGTAATCGGTCGCAGTGAGCGCGCGGTACGGCAGGGCGGTGGCCGCGTGGGTGGCGTAGCCGAACGCCTCGCCGATGCGGAACACGCCGGCCGGGCTGCGGTTGTCGCCTTCGCGCTTGAGCGGCCCGTCGTGCTGCGGCGCGTTCAGGCCCAGACCCCAGCCGGCGCCGTTCTTGCCGATGGTCACCGGCGTGGCGGCGCGCACTTCATGCCAACCATCGCCGTCGCGCGCGAACGTGCGCAGGGTGCCATGGTCCGCGTTCCAGCCGGCGGTGGTGACCAGCACCAGCTGGCGGGCGTCGTGCCAGGGCGCGGCCGCCGTGCCGGCATGCGCGGCGCCGGCAAGCGTGATGGCAAACGTCAGCAGGGCAAGGGTGCGGCGGCGAACAGTCATCAGCTTTCCATCCAGTAGTTGAGCGTCACGCAACAAGTGTGGGAGTCCGCCAGGAGTGTTGCTCCTGCCTCGATTCCCGATTCCCGCAGTTACGGCTCCAGCATCAGCTGGATACGGTCGAGGTTGGCCAGCAGTTGCGCGTGGCGATCGTCGTGGCCTTCGCACAATTGCACGAACACGCCGTCGAGCAGATGCTGCAGCGCCGACTGGTACAGCAGCGGCTGGACGTACGGCAGCTCGTCGTGCGCCGACACCACCAGGGAAAGGTCGGCCAGCGCGCGCAGCGGGTTCGCGGTGTGCCGCGTCACCGTGATCACCTGGCCGCGGCGCTCGCGGAAATAGCGGGCGATCTTGCACAGCGCCGGATGGTTGCCGTGCTCGGAGAACACCAGCAGCACGTCGCCGGCGCTGGCCGCGGAGACGTTCGCGGTCATCCGTGCGGTGTCGAAGTTGTGCACGGTGAGGATGCCCAGCAGCGACAGCTTCAGCGCAAAGCCGCGCGCGTGGATGTCGTCCTCGCCCAGCCCGATGATGAATACCTTGCCGGCGCGGCCGGCCTGCTCGATCGCGTCGGCCACGGCCTGCAGGGTTTCCGGCGGATTGATCAGCCGGGTCGCCTCTTCCGCCTCGGACTTGCGCCGCCACAGGTTGCCGGCGGACGAGCCGCCGCCTTCGCCGCCGCTCGCCGCCGCGACCTGCGGCGTGTCGCCGTTGTCGGCGCGCGCGATCGCCTCGCCGACCGAATACTTCAGGTCCGGATAGCCCTTGAAGCCCAGCTTCTGGGTGAACTTGACCACGCTGGACTGGCTGATCCCCAGCGCATTGGCCAGTTGCTGCGAGGAGTAGTCGCGCAGCAGCTGCGCGTTCTCCAGGATGAAGTCGGCGATGCGCCGCTCCACTGCCGACATCTGGTCGCGTTCCGAACGGATTTTGACCAGCGGCGACATCAGGCTTCGATCCTCTCCAATCCGCGGATCTCGCGGATGCCCAGTCCGGGGGCGTCCGTCACCGAGATTTCCGACTCGTTGAAGATTACCCCACCGTCGACCGGATTGAACTGGCACAGCGACGGGCCGTCCAGGTCGATCTTGGTGATCACGTTGGACTTCGCCACCGCCACGTGCACCGCCGCGGCCACGCTGATGCTGGTTTCCAGCATGCAGCCGATCATGCACTCGATGCCGTGCATGCCGGCGATGTCGGCGATACGGATCGCGTTGGAGATGCCGCCGGTCTTCATCAGCTTGATGTTGATGATGTCGGCGGCGCGCAGGCGGATCAGCTCGATCACCTCCATCGGGCCGAACACGCTCTCGTCGGCCATGACCGGCGTGTGCACGCGCTCGGTGACGTAGCGCATGCCGGCCAGGTCGCGCGCCTTCACCGGCTGCTCGATCAGCTCCAGCTTGATGCCGGCGTCCTCCAGCGTCTGCAGCGCGTACACCGCCTGCTTGGCGGTCCAGCCCTGGTTCGCGTCCAGCCGCAGCAGCGCGCGCCCCTCCACCGCCGCGTAGATCGCCTTGACCCGCTCGATGTCGACGCCGATGTCCTTGCCCACCTTGATCTTCAGCGACTCGAAGCCGCGTTCCACCGCGGAGACCGAATCGGCCACCATCTTGTCGATGTAGTCGACGCTGATGGTGATGTCGGTGGTGATCACCGGGTCGCCGCCGCCGAGCAGCTTGTACAGCGGCGCGTTGTAGAGCTGGCCCCACAGGTCGTACACCGCGATCTCCACCGCCGCCTTGGCGCTGGTGTTCTTCTCCATCGAGGACTGGATCAGCTGGGTGAGGTGGTTGAGGCTGGCGATGTCCTGGCCGATCAGCCTTGGGGAGATGTAGTGGCGGATCGCGTCGATGATCGAGCCGTGGGTATCGCCGGTGATCACCGCGGTGGCCGGCGCCTCGCCGTAACCGACCTGGCCCGAGTCGGTATGCACCATCACCACGATGTCCTCCACCGTGTTGACCGTGCGCAGCGCCGTCTTGAACGGGGTCTTCAGCGGCACCCGCAGCATGCCGAACTGGATATCGGTGATTTTCATGGGCAAGCCTTCATGGAATCTGTGTCCTTTTTCTTCTTGGTGCAGGCGCGCTCAGTGGCGGATGCGCACGATGCTGGTCATGCGGTCGACAAAGGTCTGCTTGTCGTTGAACAGCATCGGCAGCAGCGGGGTCACCGAGACCGCGTTGAGCTTGACGTGCGCCTTGCTGCCGTCCGCCTTGCGGTAACTCATGCCGCCCACGTCGTGGATCACGTAGGGCTGGCCGTACAGCTGGCCGATCACCATCATCACGTGGCCGGGGATGTAGACCAGGTCGCCCACCTGCAGCGCGTGCACCGCCTTGATGCGTTCTTCGCGGCTGTCCTTCGCGGTGAACGCGCGGTGTTCCAGCGCCGGGCTGATCGCCTGCTTGCTTGTATTGCGCGGCATCTGCACGCCCATGCTGCGGTACACGTCGGAGACGAAGCCGCTGCAGTCGCGGCCGTCGTAGGCGTGGCCCCAGCCGTAGCGCTCGCCGAGGAACTTGAACGCCTGGCGGACGATGTTGGCGCGGGTCAGCGGCAGGTAGTCGGCGGCGGTGTCGGTGTTCTTCTGCAGCAGCGCCGGGCTGAATCCCAGCGAGCCGTCGGCCTTGCGCAGCGGCAGCTCGATCACGTGCGCGGCGTACGGCGTCTGGCCGTTGACCGGCTGATCCGGCGGCAGGTTCGTCAGCACCGGCACGCGCGTACCCATGTCCAGCTGCAGCTGCGATACCGCCGGCTGCTCGCGGGTGAACACGGTGCGCTCGACCGCGCCGGTGATCACCCGGTACGGCGCCTTGTCGGCGTAGCCGAACACTTCGGCCGCGCTGCCTTCGGCCACGTTCTCTTTCTCGGTCCAGGCGGCGTAGCGCGGACTGACCACGAACAGCCACTTGCCGTCGGCGCTGGCGTGCACGATCGCCACCGGCGTGCCGGGAAACTCGGCGGTTTCCTGGAAGCGGTCGATGTCGGTGTCGCCCTTCGTGCTGAACACGCGCAGCGTGGTGGGGAACGTGCGCAGCGCGGCGCGGCGCACCACCAGGCCGTAGCGCGTCTTCTGCTGCGCGGGAATCGCATCGAGCGCGAGGTTGCCGACCACGGCGTCCAGCGTGGCGGCCGGCACCGGCTGGCCGTCGACGTCGAACAGCGGGCGGTCCGGCCGCTCGGACAGCGCCTCGATCCAGCCGGCGACCTGCTCGCGGCTCAAGGTTTTCGGCAAGGCGCGCAGATCGTGCATCGACGGATCGATCTGCAGCAACTTCGCGTTCTGCGCCTCGATCGCGGCGCGATCGAGGATCACCCGGTCGGGCTCGGCCTGCCGGCCGATCCAGAACGCGGGCGTGAGCTGCGCCTCGCCGACGCCGAGCACGCCGGACGGCGGCACGGTCAACGCATCGTTCGCCTCGTGCGCCTGCAGCGGGGCGCCGGCGAAGGCGAGCGCAAGCGCGGTGGCGGCAAGCAGGGGAAATCGCATCGTCTTGGTCCTATGTTGAAACCGCATCACCCACCCGCCAGCGTGGACAGGATCGTCGCCACCAGCAGGCCGAAGCCGGTGCCCAGGATGTAGCCGAGCAGGGCCAGCAGGATACCCACCGGCACCAGCGCGGCCGAATAGCTGGCCGCCAGGATCGGCGTGGCCGCCACGCCGCCAATATGCGCCAGCGAGGAGATCCCGCACAGGTACAGGTCGAAGCGGAACAGCTTGGCGAAGCCGACCAGCAGCACCGCGTGGATCGCGATGATGGTGAGGCCGCACAGCAGATACAGCGGCGCCGCGGCGATGCCCTGGAAGTTGCTCTGCGAGGCGAGCACCGCCACCACGCTGATCAGCATCGCGCTGGAGATCGTGCCGGCGCCGGGGAACTCCGCCAGCGGCGTGTGCGCCACCACCAGGCCCAAGCCGGTGGCCAGCAGGATCGTCCAGGTGGTCGCGCTGATCATGCCGGACACCGGCAGCCAGCCGGCCAGCCAGCCCGACAGCGCCGCCACCGCCAGCGCCATGCCCAGCCACAGCAGCACGCTGTCGTAGGTGGTCGGCGCCTTGGCCTTCACCGGCGCCAGCGGGATGTCGCCGCTGGATTTCGCCCGGGTCCAGCGGTTGAACGCCGGCGCCAGCCGCGCCACCGAGAACAGCACCACCACCCACATCGAGTAACCCAGCGCATCGGTCAGCAGCGACATCGCCAGGTAGGTGTCGGACATGCCGATCGCCTGCTTCACCGCGATCATGTTCGCGGTGCCGCCGACCCAGCTGCCGGAGAGCGCGGCCAGCGGCTGCCAGTCGTTGCCGGGCAGCCAGTGGCGATAGATCAGGTAGGTGCCGATGAAGGCCGCGAACAGGCTCAGCGAGGTGCAGGCGAACACGCCGAGAACCCGCGGGCCGAGCCGCCAGATCGCGCGCAGGTCGCAGTTGATCATCAGCAGGAACAGCAGCGCCGGCACCATGTGCGAGACCAGCATCGACTGCGCCGCCTTGATCTCCGCGTTGACCTGCCACAGCCCGGAAACCGCCAGCGCGGTGACCAGCAGGTAAGTCAGCACGATCGGCGGCAGCACCGAAAACACCTTCCAGCCGAAGCGGCGCTCCATTGCCGGAAACAAACCGGCGACCAGCAACATCAGCGCCAGGTAGGGCCAGACCGTATGGATCACATGCATCCCCTCGTGGATCGTTCGCGGGCATTCGCAGGCTGGCTGGTTTCCAGCATCAAGGAATAGCTGATTCTTATCGACTTCGATTGAAGCATAAATTATTGACCGGCATTTGCAAGCGTGTTACACAGCGGTTTCAGGGGATTCGTTGCGGGGACGTTTGTCGATGGATACGTTGCTACCTGTCGCACCCAAAGTACGCCGCCATGCACGTGGCTTGCGCGTCGTCGCGTCCCTGCTCGCCCTGCTGCTCGCCGCACCGCTCGCGTTCGCCGGCAACGGCGCCGACGGCAAGGCGGTCGCCCCCATCATCGCCCAGATCGACGCCGGCCACTTCAAGGCGGCCGACGCGGCGATCACCGGCGCCCTGGCGCAGCCCGGCCTGTCCGCCGACACGCGCAACGCGCTCGCGTTCCAGCGCGAACGCATGCGCCGCATCCTGCTCGACTTCACCCTGAGCGCCGACGAGGTCAAGGCGCGCGTGCGCAAGCAGATTCCCGACCTCGGCGACGCCGAGTTCGCGAAGTGGAACGCGGCCGGCCTGTTCGAGCACCAGGTCATCGACGGCAGGACGCTGTACTTCAAGCGTTCGCCCGGCAACCTGTTCCGGCTCAGCCCCGAAGCGGTCGCGCGGCGCGCCGTGCAGACGCCGATCGGCGACGGCCCGATGGAAGCGCTGAACGACCACCAGCGCGCGATCTACAAGACCGCACTGGCCGAACACCGCAGCAGCGTGCTGCCGCGCCGCCTGCGCATGACGCAGACGCTGACCGTGGACGCCGACGCCGTGCCCGCCGGCGAGACCGTGCGTGCGTGGATTCCATACCCGCGCGCGGTGCCGGGCCAGCAGGAAGACATCCGCTACGTCGCCAGCGTGCCGGCGCAACACCGAATCGCGCCCGAGTCGGCCATGCAGCGCACGGTGTACCTGGAAAAACCCGCGGTGGCCGGCCAGAAGACGGTGTTCTCGGTCACCTACGAGCTGACCCTGTCCGCGCAGTACCACGCGATCGACCCGGACCGGGTGCAGGCGGAAACCATCACGCCGGAACTGGCCCCGTTCGTGGCCGAGCGCGCGCCGCACATCGTGTTCACCGACGCGATGCGCAAGTTCTCGCACGACGCGGTCGGCGACGAGAAAAATCCCTACCGCATCGCGCAGAAGCTGTTCGCCGCAGTCGACAAGATTCCGTGGGCCGGCGCGCGCGAGTACTCGACGATCTCCAACATCAGCGACTACGCGCTGCACGCCGGCCACGCCGACTGCGGCCAGCAGACCCTGCTGCTGATGACCCTGCTGCGCCTCAACGGCATCCCCACGCGCTGGCAGTCGGGCATGGTGTATTCCGACGACGGCAGCGGCTACAGCAACATCCACGACTGGGGCTATCTCTACCTGGCGCCGTACGGCTGGGTGCCGATGGACGTCACCACCGGCCGCCTGCAGCCCGGCCCGGGCGACGACAAGTCGCTGGAATGGTTCTACCTGGGCGGGCTCGACAACTACCGCATCGCCTTCAACGACGACTACGGCCGCCGCTTCCAGCCGTCCAAGCGGCACTTCCGCTCCGACGACGTGGACTCGCAACGCGGCGAGGCCGAGTGGCGCGGCGGCAACATCTATTTCGACCAATTGGGTTACGACTTCGACTGGCAGGTCCTGCCAGCGACGCACGGACGCAGCGGCAAATAACTACTGGCAGCTTTTCATAAACATGGCATCGACGGCGTCGATGGGGAGATGGGGAAATGAGCAACACCCGGACATTGCGCAGGACCGTACTTGGCACGGCGCTCGGACTGGCGCTTGCCGCCTTCGGCGGACCACAGGCATACGCGGCCAACAACGACGGCTCGGTGGCCGGCCACACCCAGGCTGGCGCCACCGTGGTCGTGACCAATCCGGCCACCGGCCTGACCCGCACGATCACGGCCGACAACAACGGCAACTACCGCTTCCCGTTCCTGCCGGTGGGCCAATACACCATCAGCGCAAGCAGCAGCGGCCAGCAGGTGGGCCCGACGCGTAGCGTCACGGTGGCGCTGGGCACCACCACCACGGTGGACCTGGGGGCGGAGGGCGCGACCAGCCTGGCCACGATCAACGTTACCGGCTCGGTGCTGCCGGTGATCGACGTGAGCTCCACCGAATCGGCCACCATCGTCTCGCGCGCCGACCTGGTGCGCCTGCCGGTCGACCAGAACGTCACCTCGGTGGCGCTGCTCGCGCCGGGCGTGGTCAAGGGCAATGCCGGCTTCGGCGGCATTTCCTTCGGCGGTTCGTCGATCGCCGAGAACGCGTTCTACGTCAACGGCCTCAACGTCACCGACTTCTACAACCGCAACGGCTTCTCCGAGGCGCCGTTCGCGTTCTACGACCAGTTCCAGGTCAAGACCGGCGGCTACTCGGTCGAGTTCGGCCGCACCACCGGCGGCGTGGTCAACGCCGTGGCGCGCTCGGGCACGAACGAATTCAAGGGCGGCATGGAGATCACCCTGGAGCCGGGCAACTGGCACTCACGTGCCGACGACCACTACGACGCCGACGGCAAACGCTACCTCACGGCCAGCCGCGACCAGGACTCGCTGGTGAAAACGAACGTCTGGGCGTCCGGCCCGATCGTCAAGGACAAGCTGTTCATCTTCGCCATGTACGAAGCCCGTGGCAGCAGCCCGCGCAACACCAACAACGCCGGTAACTCGCTGACCTCCAACAACTCGGATACCGGCTTCTGGGGCACCACGATCGACTGGAACATCACCGACAGCAACGCGCTGCAGCTGATGGCGTTCTCCGACAAGAACAAGAACACCGGCGACGTCTACAGCTACGACTACGACACCAACACCATCGGCACCAAGACCAACAAGGTGTTCAGCGATACCGGCGGCAAGAACTGGGCGCTGACCTGGACCAGCTACCTCACCAACGACCTGTCGATGAAGCTGATGTACGGCCGCAACGAGCGCGAGGCCTTCACCCGCTCGCAGCTGGACATCGACTGCAACTACGTCTCGGCAAACAACGCGTTCATGCAGATCCACGACCCGGGCGTGCAGCTGGGCTGCACCAGCAGCTCGACCGTGTACGAACGCAACGACACCCGCAAGCAGGCGCGCGCCGACTTCGAATGGACGCTGGGCGACCACCTGCTGCGTTTCGGCTACGACCACGAGAACGATACCTCCGACTACAACCGCCACTACGCCGGGCCGGGCGCGTACTACTACAACCTGTATGCCGCCAGCGCCGGCTCCACCATCTCCAACGGCGGCGTGGTGCCGGCGGGCTACGACGCGTACGTGCGCGCGCGCCGCTACGAGATCTCCGGCACGTTCACGACCAAGAACGCCGCCTATTACATCGAGGACAATTGGCAAGTCACGCCGAACCTCGTGCTCAACGCCGGCGTGCGCAACGACAGCTTTGACAACCAGGATGCCGCAGGCCGCAGCTATATCAAGATGAGCAGGCAGATCGCGCCGCGACTAGGCTTCTCCTGGGACATGAAGGGCGACGGCAGCACCAAGGTGTTCGGCAATCTCGGCCGCTACTACCTGCCGGTGGCCAACGTGATCAACATCAAGCAGGCCGGCGGCCTGCTCGACGAGCGCACCTACTACGCGTTCGACGGCTGGGACTACCAGACCCTCAACGGCGTCGAGTACGCCATCCCGAAGCTCGGGCCGCAGATCGGCGCGGTCGACGACTCGCAAGGTGACGGCACCGTGGGCGACCTGCGCTCCGAGGTCGACAAGAACATGGATCCGGTCTACCAGGACGAGGCGATTCTCGGCTTCCAGCAGCTGATCACTTCGCAGTGGTCGTGGGGCGCCAGCGCCACCTACCGGCGCCTGCACAATGCTATCGACGACATGGAGATCAGCGCCACCTCGCAGTGCGGCGAGAACGGCTACATCGGCTGGGTGATGGCCAACCCGGGCAAGAAGGTCACCGTGTGGGGCGACACCAATTGCGACGGTACCGCCGATGGCTACCTCACTGTAGATACTTCGAAGGAAGGCTGGGCGATGTACGACTCCGACGGCAACTACCTGGGCCAACGCGGCTGGGTGAAGCCGAAACGCACCTATGCCGCCGTCGAGCTGCAGCTGAACCGCGCGTGGGACGAGAAGTGGTCGATGAACGCCTCGTACACAATGTCGTGGAACCGCGGCAACGCGGAAGGTCCGGTCAATTCCGACACCAATTTCGACGACACCGGCCGCACCGAGAACTTCGACGATCCGTTCGTGAACCTGGGCGGCAATGGCTACCTGCCGAACGACCGCCGCCACCAGTTCAAGCTGCGCGGCACCTATGCGCTCACCCCGCACTGGCAATTCGGCGCCGATGTGAATGCGGCTTCCGGCGGACCGATCACCGGCTTCGGCGTGGGCAATCCATTCGAAGGCAACGAGCCCTATCACAGCTATTACATCTGCGTGCAGAACTGCAATGCGCCGGCGTTCCAGGATCGCGTCTACGAGCGCTCGCCGCGCGGCAAGTACGGCCGCCTGCCGTGGACCTTCACGCTTAATACCGGCATCAGCTACATCCGGCCGTTCAACGGCGGCGAGTTCCGGGTCAAGCTGGCGGTCTACAACCTGCTCAACCAGAAGCGCACCACCCGAGTGGACCAGGACCTGCAGACCGACATCGGCGACGTGATTGACGACCAAGGAAACGATACCGGCGTCGGCCAGCTCAATCCGACGTTCCGCCAGCCGCTGGGCTTCCAGTCGCCGCGCTTCACCCAGCTGACCATGTCCATCAACTTCTGATCGTCCTCCCCGATCGCGGCCCGCCCGAGTGGCGGGCCGCTCTTTTTTCCGGTACCACTACAACAAACCACTGACAACGAGCCCATGTCCACGCAGACGACGAGCCGCCCGGCAACGCAGGAAATCACCCGGGAAACGGATAGTGCCCATGGCATGTTCGACGGCGTCGACCTGCGACAGCTGGCCGAACGCATTCCCACCCCATTCCATGCCTATTCCGCGAGCGCGATCAGGCAGCGCATCGACGAGCTGCAGGCCGCGCTGGCCGGGCTCGATGCCACCATCTGCTTCGCGGTCAAGGCCAACCCGAACCTCGCCATCCTGCAGCTGATGGCCAATGCCGGCGTCGGCGCCGACATCGTCTCGGTCGGCGAACTGCGCCGTGCGCTCAACGCCGGCATCCCGGCCGAGCGCATCGTGTTCTCCGGCGTCGGCAAGAGCGCCGACGAGATCGCCGGCGCGCTGAACGTCGGCATCATGCGCTTCAACGTCGAATCGCTGGACGAGCTGCACACCCTGCAGCGCGTGGCCCGCGCGCAGGAAGTGACCGCGCGCGCCGCCGTGCGCATCAACCCCGACGTGGACGCACAGACCCACGCGAAGATCTCCACCGGCAAGTCGGAGAACAAGTTCGGCGTCGGCATCGACGAGGCGCGCCGCTGGTTCGCCGAACGCAGCCGGCTCACCCACGTGCAGCTCGACGGCCTGCACGTGCACATCGGCTCGCAGATCCTCAGCGTCGAACCGTTCCGGCTCGCGCTGCAGCGGGTCGCCGCGTTCTGGCGCGAACTCGAACGGGCCGGCCACCCGGTCAACAGCATCGACGTCGGCGGCGGGCTGGGCGTGCGCTATCGCGCCGGCGTGGACCGGCCGGTGGCCGCCGCCGATTACGCAGGCGTGATCCGCGAGGCGCTGGCGGGCTTCCGCGGCCGCCTGCTGCTGGAGCCGGGCCGTTACCTGGTCGCCGAAGCGGGCGTGCTGCTGACCCGGGTGATCCGCATCAAGCCCGGCGTCGAACGCACGTTCCTGGTGCTGGACGCGGCCATGAACGACCTGCAGCGGCCCAGCCTGTACGACGCCTGGCACGACATCGTGCCGGTATCGGACGAGCCGCGCCCCATGGCCACCTACGACATCGTCGGCCCGGTGTGCGAGACCGGCGATACCTTCGCCCGCGCACGCGAACTGCCCGAATGCGCGGCCGGCGACCTGTTGCTGATCAAGGCCACCGGCGCGTACGGTACGTCGATGGCCTCCACCTACAACTCGCGGCCGCTGGCTGCCGAGGTACTGCTGCAGCGGGGCCGCTACGCCGTGGTGCGGCGGCGCCAGCACTTCGAGGAAATGATCGCCGGCGAACAGCCGGCCCGGAACTGGGAAACGCCATGAACACGACTGTCCGCCTCGCCCTCCTCGCCGCCTTGAGCTTCGCCGGTGCACTGCCCGCGCAAGCGCAGCAGGATCCGCCGATCACCATCGACACCCACGTCGATATCCCCTTCAACTACATGGGCGAGCCGCGTTTCGACGTCGGGCACGACACCCGCCTGCTGGTCGACCTGGGCAAGATGGAACGCGGCGGCCTGAACGCGGCGTTCTTCGTGGTCTGGGTGCCGCAGCACAAGCTCGACGCCGCCGGCTACGCCAAGGCGGTGAAACAGGCCAGCCAGAAATACGACGGCATCGGGCGCATGCTGATGATGTATCCGGACCGCATCCGCCTGGCCACCACGCCCGAACAGTTGCTCGCCAACCACAAGGCCGGCCTGCTCTCGGCCACGATCGAGATCGAGAACGCCTACTCGCTCGGCCACGACATCCGCCGCCTCGACGCCGCGTTCGACCGCGGCGCGCGCTCGGTCGGCCTGGTTCACGTCGGCAACAACGACTTGTGCACCAGCTCGCTGCCCGACACCGAGCACGGCGAGCCGGCGATGAACAGCGCCGGCGACAAGGGCATGAGCGACTTCGGCCGCGCCGTGGTGAAGCGCGCCAACCAGCTCGGCATGATGGTCGACATCTCCCACGCCTCGGACAACTGCGTGCGCGATGCGCTGAAGGTGTCCAGCACGCCGATCATCGCCTCGCACTCCGGCGCGCGCGCCGTGCTCGACCACCCGCGCAACCTGCCCGACGACCTGCTGCGCGCGATCGCCGCCAGGGGCGGCGTGATCGACGCCGTGGCCTACAAGGAATTCCTGAAGAAGGACCCGGGCCGCGAGGCCGCGGAGAAGGAACTGCAGAACGCCATCGCCAAGCAGGCCGGCGAGAAGGAATACGACAGCGACAGCGACGACTACCGGCCGGAGATGGAAGCCGGCATGGCCGAGATCCAGAAGAAATATCCGCTGGCCACCCTGGACGACTACGTGAAGCAGATCCGGCACATGGTGAAGGTCGCCGGCATCGACCACGTCGGCATCGCCTCCGACTTCGACGGCGGCGGCGGCATCACCGGCTGGAAGGACGCCGGCGAAACCCGCAACGTCACCGCCGCGCTGCGCCGCGCCGGTTTCAGCGACGCCGACATCGCCAAGCTGTGGGGCGGCAACCTGCTGCGCGTGTGGGGCGAGGTCGAGCGCCATGCCGATCGCCATTAAGCCGCGCCTGCTGCTGGCCGCGGCACTCGGGCTGGGCTGCACGCTCGTCCACGCGGCCACGCCAAGGGCGGAAACCGCCGCCTTCGACAAGATCGTCGACGCCACCGTCGCCCGCTACCACCTGCCCGGCATCGCGGTGGGCGTGATCGAGAACGGGCAGGTCGTCTACACGCGCACCGCGGGCGAAACCGTCGCCGGCTCGGGCCGGAAGATCACCCCGCGCACGTTGTTCAAGATCGCCTCCAACAGCAAGGCAATGACCACCGCCCTGCTCGGCCGCCTCGTCGATCAAGGCAAGCTGCGCTGGGACGATCCGGTGACGAAGTACCTGCCGCAGTTCCGCATGAACGATCCGTGGGTCACCGCGAACATGCGCGTGGCCGACCTGCTCACCCATTCCAGCGGCCTGCCCGAAGGCGGCGGCGACCTGATGCTGTGGCCGGAACCGAACGCGTTCACCCGCGCCGACATCATCCACGGCCTCGCCTTCATCAAGCCCGGCTACGGCTTCCGCTCGCAATACCAGTACGACAACCTGCTCTACGTGGTGGCCGGCGAAGTCGCCGCCGCCGCGGGCGGTGCACCGTACGAAACGCTGATGCGCCGCGAAGTGTTCGCGCCGCTGCACCTGGACCGCTGCCAGGTCGGCGCGTGGAACCGCGACACGGTGGGCGACGTGGCCACGCCGCATCGCCGCGACGGCGGCCGCAACGTGGCGATACCCGAAGACGCCGCGATTCCCGCAATCACCTCGGCCGCCGCCGGCGGCATCCGCTGCGACCTCACCGACATGCTGGCCTGGGCGCGCAACTGGCTGGTGCCGACCACGGCGCAGCTGAAGTGGCTGTCGCCGGTACAGCGCGGCGTGCTGCAGGCGCCGCACATGCTGATCCCGGTATCCGCACAGCGCCGTGCATGGGACGACACCCACGTGATGGCCTACGGCTACGGCTGGCGCATGGCCGACGTCGACGGCCAGTGGCTGGTCTGGCACACCGGCACCTTGAACGGCATGTATTCGATGCTGGCGCTGCTGCCCGATCGCAAGAGCGGCTTCGTGTTCATGATCAACGGCGAGGCGGACGACGCGCGCACCGTGCTCGGCGAGATGCTGACCAAGCACTTCACCGCACCCGACGAACCGCGCGACGTGGCCTGGTATGCCGACGCGCTGGAACAGCAGGCCGCGCAGCGCCCCGCCGGCTCGACCGCCCCGGATACCTCCGCACAACGGCCGGCCACCACGGCGGAGCTGGCCGCCTGGACCGGCGAATACCGCGACCCGTGGTTCGGCGACGTCTCGTTGTGCCCGCGCGACGGCAAGCTGCGTTTCGCCGCCGCGAAGTCGCCCACGCTGACCGGCACGGTGATGCGCCTGGGCGACCGCTACCTGGTGCACTGGGACGATGGAGAGCTGGATGCATGGTTGGATTTCCACGCGGCCACCGCCAGCCAGCCGATCACCTTGCGCATGGCCAAGCTCGACCCGCAGGGCGACTTCAGCTCCGACTACGAAGACCTGGCTTTCCAGCGCCGTGGGGGTTGCCACCGATGACTACTTCGACCCGCCGTCCCCTGCTTCTGCTCGGCTTGCTCGTCGCCCTCGGCGCCACCGGCCGCGCCCATGCCGAGGAGCAACCGCCCACCCTGTCGCCGGCGACGACCGCCGCCGCGGCCAACCTGGTCGACATCCGCAGCCTGGTGCCGGACATGGCCGAGGACATCAAGTACGCCGGCAGCGACAACTTCATGGGCACGCCGGCGGACGGCTATCGCGCGCCGGCCTGCCTGCTGCTGCGCCCGGTCGCCGAGGCGCTGGCGAAGGTCGAACACGAGCTGCGCGCGCAGCACCGGCGCCTGAAGATCTGGGACTGCTACCGCCCTGCCCGCGCGGTGGCGCACTTCGTGCGCTGGGCGCACGACCTCGCCGACCAGCGCACCAAGCCGCAGCACTACCCCAGGCTGGACAAGTCGGAACTCCTGCACGGCTACATCGCGGAAAGCTCCGGCCACAGCCGCGGCGCCACCATCGACCTCACCCTGCAGCAATGCGCCGCCGACGGCAGCCACTGCCAGCCGCTGGACATGGGCACGGATTTCGACTTCTTCGACGTGCGCGCGCACACCGACACGCCCGACGTCACCGCGCAGCAACACGCCAACCGCCTGCTGCTGCGCGACGCGATGCAGCGCGAAGGCTTCCGCAACTATCCGATGGAGTGGTGGCACTACACCCTCTCGCCGGAGCCGACGCCGCACACGATCTACGACGTGCCGGTGCAATGACCGCACCACGAACAGGGGGAATTCCGCCATGTCAAAACTGCTTGCCGGCCTCGCACTGACCTTGCTGCTCGGCGGCTGCGCCTCCGGCACCAAGCCGGTCGACCCGACCGACGCACTGATGCAGCGCTACACCGGCGACGTCCCCGGCGCCTCGCTGCTGGTGCTCAAGGACGGCAAGCCGATCGTCCGCCGTAGCTACGGCCTGGCCAATCTCGAGGACGACGACAAGACTACGCCGGCCACCAACTATCGCCTGGCCTCGGTGACCAAGCAGTTCACCGCCGCAGCGATCCTGCTGCTGGCCGAAAGCGGCCGGCTCAAGCTCGACGACCCGGTGCGCCGCTGGCTGCCCACGCTGCCGGAAAGCACCTCGACCGTCACCCTGCGCCAGCTGCTCACGCACACCGGCGGCCTGGTCGACTACGAAGACCTGATCCCGCCCGGCACCACCGACCAGGTCAGCGACGACGACGTGCTGCGGATGCTGTCTGCCACGCCGAAGACTTATTTCGCGCCCGGCACGGCCTACCGCTACAGCAACTCCGGCTACGTGCTGCTGGGCCTGGTGGTGGAGCGTGCCTCCGGCATCAGCCTGCCGCTGTACCTCAGGCAGCACATCTTCCAGCCGCTGCACATGGACCACACCTTGATGTACGTGCGCGGCGGACCCGAGGTGGAAAATCGCGCCTACGGCTACAGCGAAGAAAACGGCGGCTGGACGCGCACCGACCAGAGCGTCACCAGCGCCACCCGCGGCGACGGCGGCATCTATTCCTCGGTGGACGACATGGCGAAGTGGGATGCCGCGCTGTACGACGACCGCCTGCTCGGCGCCGCCTCGCGCAAGCTCGCCTTCGGCCCGCACGTGAAGGTCACCGGCGAGCCGTACGAGGCCAGCTACGGCTACGGCTGGCGCATCACCGGCGACACCGTGTGGCACTCCGGCGAGAGCATCGGCTTCCGCAACGTGATCGTGCGCTGGCCGAAGCAGCACCTCACCGTGATCCTGCTCAGCAACCGCAACGATCCGGAACCGTACCGCACCGCGCTGGCGATCGCCCAGCCCTACCTGCAGTGATCCCGATGGGAAAGCCGCTTGCGCCGATCCGCCTGTCGCGCCGCGCGTCCTTGCTCGTGCTGCTCGCGCTGCTCGCCGCCTGCGCACCGCTGCCGCCGCGCAACCCGCTGGCGACCTGGGTGCCGTCGCCGAACCACGACATCCGCCGGCCGGTGCTGATCGTGCTGCACTTCACCAACCAGCACTCGGTGCAGCAAAGCCTGGACACGCTGCGCACGAAGAACAGCGGCGGCCCGGTGAGCTCGCATTACCTGATCGGCGCCGACGGTCACATCTACCAGCTGGTATCCGACCAGTTGCGCGCGTGGCATGGTGGCCCCGGACACTGGGGCACGATCACCGACATCAATTCCGCCTCGATCGGCATCGAACTGGACAACGACGGCACCACGCCGTTCGCGCAACCGCAGATCGACAGCCTGCTGCGCCTGCTCGCCGACCTCACCGACCGCCTGCACATCCCGCGCACGCAGATCGTCGGCCACGAGGATTTCGCGCCCACGCGCAAGGACGATCCCGGCCCGCTGTTCCCGTGGCAGCAACTGGCCGCCGCCGGCTTCGGTTTGTGGCCGCAGGGCGAACTGGTCGATCCCCCCGCCGGTTTCGACCCATGGATGGCGCTGGGCCTGGTCGGCTACCCGCTGGAAGACCGTGCCGCTGCGGTGCGTGCGTTCCACCATCACTTCCGCGGCAGCGAAGGCGATGCGCTCGACGCGCAGGACCTGCGCATCCTGTACAACCTGGCACAGGCGATCGAACGCGGCCAGACGCCCGCGGACTGAAAGCGTTCGCTGGATCGCCAACGGGAATCGACGTCCCATCGCCCCTTCCCGTCGGCATCGCGGGTGGCCCACGCATGGATCGCCGGTGCGACCGGAGCAGGCAATGGCCGGCACGGTTGTCAGGCCGGATCAACCTGCCTATTCTGCTGCGATCGCTGCCACCCCTCGGTGCAGCTCCCGCGCATGACGCCATGATGGACGCACCACGAGATGACGGATCTTTCGTGCCCCGCATCGAATGACTCACCCGCCTGGGGATGGGTGGACCTGTTTGTCTGGAAGCTCCTGCCGGAACGTGCCGGCGGGGGCATCCCCTACATACAGCGATTCAAGGATGCATGGGTTCGGCACAACAAGACCCTGATCGAGTCGAACGCGGCGAAGTATGCGATGCCGGCGGAACTGCTCGCCGGGGTCTGCTGGATCGAGGTCGGCGGCGACCCCAGTTCGATCGACGGCATCGCTTTCGATGTCCGCTCATTCGACTGGAGCGGACCCAACTGGGTCGATCAGCACCTGACCGTCACCCATCATCCAGCCAGAACATCGTTCGGGGCGGTCAGCATGCAGCTGCGCACCGCCGCGCAGACCATGGGCATGAACCCGGCCGGCATGTCGACAGCCCAGCTGCGCAGCCTGGCTGACTGCCTGCAGAAGGATGTCTTCAACATCGCGATCGTCGCCCGCCACCTGCGCATGCTGATCGATCACGACGGCTTGCAGACGAACCCGCCCGCCCTGGGCATGGACCAGGTTCGTATCGCGGGCGCAAGGTACAACCGCGGCATCGGGCTTTCGCTGGAGCAGATCAGGAAGAACATGAGCTACGGCAACTTCATCGTGAAGTTCTGGCCCCGTTTCAGCGCGTTGCTGCGATGAAGGCGGGCAAGTTCCGCTTCGTCGCGAAGCTGGCCGCCTGGGCGCTGTTTGGCTGGGGCGTATTCGTCTTCATCGCGCTGCCGGACAACAAGTATGCATGGATGCAGCAGATGGACCCGTCGATGGCGCTGCCGCCCGACGACGCTTCCGGCGACCGCGCGATCTTTGCGCTGTTGTTGCTGGCTGCCATCGTCGCCAGCCAGCTGGCGCTGTTGGCGACGGCCACCCATCGCCGCGAGAAGGTATGGGCAACCGTGCTGGCACTGACCGCCATCGTGCTGTGGTCGTCGCGATTCTGGCGTTAGCGCGGCGTGCCCTGGCACGGCTTCACCAGGGTCACACTTCCAGCCGGTCGTCCGGCCGCGCGACCAGCGCATACAACGCCGGCATCAGGAAGACGCTGATCAGCAGGCGGGTGAACAGGCCGCTGACGATGACCAGCGCGAACGGCCGCTGGGTGTCGGTGCCCACGCCGGTGGCCAGAGCCGCCGGCAGCAGGCCGAGCGCCGCCACCAGCGCGGTCATCATGATCGGGCGCAGGCGCAGGATCGCGCCTTCGCGGATCGCCTCGGCCACGCCGACACCGCTGCGGCGCAACTCGTTGACGTAGGAGATGTACACCACCGCGGTCTGCACCGAGACGCCGAACAGCGCCAGGAAGCCGATGCCCGACGACACCGAGAACGGCGTGCCGGTCAGCCACAGCGCGACGATGCCGCCGGCCGGCGCCGACAGCACCACGCCGAGCACGGTGATGAAGGGAAACTTGAAATTGCTGTACAGGGTGAACAGCAGCAGGAAGATCAGCCCCACCGTCAGCGGCACGATGAAATTCAATTGCGCGCGCGAGGCGGTGTATTCCTTGTATTCGCCGCCCCAGTCCAGCCGGTAGCCCCGCGCCAGCTTCACCTTCGCGTTGACCTGCCCGATCGCGTCCTCCACCGCGCCGGCGAGGTCGCGCCCTTCCACCGAGAACTGCACGCCGATGTAGCGCGAGTTGTCCTGCCGGTAGATGAAGGAGGCGCCGTTGGTCACCCGGATATCGGCGAACTCCTTCAACGGCAATTGCTGGCCGTCTGGCGTCGCCACCAGGATGTTGCCGATTTCCTGGGGGTTGTCGCGGTACTGGTGGTCCAGCCGCACGACCAGGTCGAACTGCTTCTCGCCCTGGATCACTTCGGTCGCCACGTCGCCGCCGATCGCGGTCTGGATCAGGCCGTTGATGTCGTCCACGTTCAAGCCGTAACGTGCGATCGCCGCGCGATCGATCGTGATGCTCAGGCTGGGCTGGCCGAGCTCCTGCACCAGGGTCACGTCATGGATGCCGCGCACCTGCTCCAGCACGTGCTTGATCGCCTTGCCCTTCTGCTGCAGCGTGTCCAGGTCCGCACCGAACACTTTCACCGCCAGCGCGCTCTTCAGCCCGGTCTCCGCCTCGTCCACCGCGTCCTCGGCCGGCTGGGTGTAGTTGAAGGTGATGCCGGGAAACGTCTGCAGCTTCCGGTTGATCGCCGCGATCAGCCCGGCCTTGGTGCGGTATGCGCCGGTCCACTGCGAATACGGTTTCAGGCCGACATAGAACTCGACATTGAAGAAACCGGTCGAGTCGGTGCCGTCGTCGGGCCGGCCCAGCTCCGAGGCCACCGTGGTGACCTCGGGGAACGCGCGCAGGATGTCGCGGATCTGCGGGGCGATCTTCGCCGATTCGTCGAACGAGATGGTGTACGGCATGGTCGCGCGCACCCACAACGCGCCTTCGTCCAGGTGCGGCATGAACTCCGCGCCGATGCGCGGGACCAGCAGCAGCGACAGCACCAGCAGCAGTGCCGAGGCGATCGTGGTCGCCCACACGCGGGCCAGGCAGAAATCCAGGCCCTTGATGTAGACCGACTTGATCGCCTCGAACGCGCGGTTGCGCCGCTCGCGCACGCCCTTGCGCATGAACCACGAGCACAGCACCGGCAACAGGGTCAGGGTGATCACCAGCGAACCGACCAGCGCGAACACCATGGTGTCCGCCATCGGCTTGAACAGCGTACCGGACGGGCCCGACAGCACGTAGATCGGCAGGAAGCTGACCACGATCACCGCCACCGCATAGAACAGCGGACGGTCGACTTCCGCGGCCGCATCGCGGATCACCTCGATGAGGTTGAACTTCGTGCCCTCGCGATCGGCGAGCTGGCGGTAAATGTTCTCCACCATCACCACCGCCGCATCGACCAGGATGCCGAAGTCGACCGCGCCGATCGACAGCAGGTTGGCCGACGCGCCCTGCAGATCCAGGCCGACGAAGGCGACCAGCAGCGACAGCGGGATGGTGACCGCGACGATCAGCCCGGCGCGCACGTCGTACAGGAAGAAGATCAGCACCACTACCACCAGCAGCATGCCGCGCAGCAGGTTGTCCCTGACCACCTGGGTGGTCACCGCGACGAGGTCGCTGCGGTCGTAGAACGGGTGGACCTTGATGTCCTTCGGCAGGATCCGCTCGTTGAGTTCCTTCGTCTTCGCCTCGACCCGCTTCAGCACGTCCTGGGTCTTCTCGCCGGTGCGCAGCGAGATCACGCCCTCCACCGCGTCGTCCTGCTTCTCGAAGCCGAACTGGCCCAGCCGCGGCGCGATGCCGATCACCACGCGACCGACATCCTTGACCAGCACCGGGTTGCCGTCGTGCACCGCCAGCACCACGTTGCCGATGTCCTCCAGCGTCTGCAGGCGGCCGACGCCGCGCACGTAATAGAACTGCCCGCCCTGCGAGTAGAAGCCGCCGCCGGCATTGCCGTTGTTGGCGGCCAACGCGGCCTGCACCTGCTGCGCGGTGAGCCCGACTCCGGCGATCTTCGCCGGATCGAGCAGCACCTGGTACTGCATGCTGCCGCCACCGAAACCGGAGTCGTCGGCCACGCCGGCCACGGTGCGGTATTGCGGCTCGACCACCCAGTCCTCGAACGTCTTCAGCTCCATCGGCGAGCGATCGGAGCTTTGCAGCACGTAGCGATAGATCAGCCCCGACGGCGACGACAGCGGCGACACCGACGGTTTCACCCCGTCGGGAAGGTCGAGGTCGCCGAGGCGGTTGAACACCTGCTGGCGTGCGAAATAGTTGTCGGTGCCGTTGTCGAACGTGAGCGTCACCACCGACAGCCCGTACAGCGAGATCGAGCGGGTGTTGTCGGTTTTCGGAATGCCGGTCATGCCCTGCTCGGCCGGCACGGTGATCAGCCGCTCCACTTCCTCGGCGGTGTGCCCGGGCCACTGCGTGACGATCTCGACGCTGGGCGGCGACAGGTCCGGATAGGCGTCCACCGGCAGGTGGCGCAGCGCATGCACGCCGGCGCCGACCAGCACCAGCACCAACAGCGCGACCAGAAAGCGCTGCGCCAGCGAGGCACCGACGAGCCGGTTCATCAGCGACGCCGCGCGCTGCGGCATGGGCGGCAGATGGTCGCTCATTGGTTCTGCATGAACTGCACGAAGAGACCACCATCGACCACGATCCGGTCGCCGGGCTTGAGCCCGTCCCTGACTTCGTACTGGTCGCCATTGCGCGGACCCAGCGTCACGTGCCGCCGCGCGAAGCTGCCATCGTGCTGGACGACATACGCGAACGGCAGGTTCTCGTCGTCGCGCAGCATCGCCGACACCGGCATCAGCAGACCCTGGTCGGCCTGGCGCGACTGGATCCTCACGCGCACGTACATCTGCTTGCGCAGCACGTCATCGGGATTCGGCACCACGATGCGCGCGGCAACCGCGCGGGTATCCGGGTTCACCACCGCGGCGATATGGTCCACCGTGCCCGGCAACTCGACGCCCGGCATGCCGCTGTCGACCTGCGCCGGATCACCCACGCGGATCGTCGCCAGCTCGGCGGCCGACACCTGCGCCATCACCCACACTTTCGACAGATCCGCCACGGTGAAACACGGCGTGGTGCCCGCCTGCAGGAGCTGCCCCGGCGTGATCAGCTTTTCCACCACGGTGCCGGCGATCGGCGCACGAATGATGCCCTGCGCGCGCGCTACCGTGCGGCCCGCCTGGATCGCCTTGATCGTGCCGGCATCGACATCCAGCGCCACCAGCGCCTGCAGCGCGGCATCCCGATCGGCCTCGGCGCTGGCGGCATCGGTCTGCGCCTGCTCGGCCTCGCGCCGCGACACGCCGTCGTGCTGCACCAGATCCTTGTCCGCATCAGCCAGCCGGCGTGCGTTCTGCGCGCTGATCAAAGCCTTGCGGTACGCACCGATCGCGGTGGAGAAATCCGCCGAATCCACCAGCGCCAGCGGCTGCCCCTGATGCACCTTGTCACCCGGCGCCACCAGCAGTCGCGCCACCGGCCCGGAGAATGGCGCCAGCACGCTGGTCGCCTGGTCGTTGTCGAAATCCACCACGCCGATGGTTTCGATCGCGCGATGAAAGCTGGCCGGCGCAAGCGTGAGCAGATGGATGTGCTGGCGCTGGGCCGGCGTCATCGTCACGTTCTGCGGCGCGTCGGCAGCCGCTTGCTGCGGCTCCGCTTTCGAGGAACAGCCGGCCACGCCAAGCAGCGCGCTCAGTGCGAGCACGAACGCCGCACGACGTCGCGGCACAAAGCGCGTTGCAGAAGATGATCTACTTTTCATCGCTGTCCCGGTTTGTCCTGGCGTGATCCGAATCGGAGAGCCGCGGCGGCGGCGGCGCGGCATCGGCCGGCCCATCGTTCGCGTCGTGCCACCAGCCGCCACCCAGCGCCTGGAACAGCGCCGCGGTGTCGGCGTAGCGACTTGCCTGCGCCTGCACCAGGGCGATGCGCGCCTGCTGATAGCCCTGTTCCGCGCCGAGCAGCGACAGGTAGCCGGCATAGCCGTCCTTGTACTGGCGCTGCGACAGGTCCAGGGTGAGCTTCGCCGCATCCGCGGCGGTGGCGGCGGCCTGCAGCCCCTCCGCATCGTGCTGCAGCGCGGCCAGGGTGTCGGCCACGTTCTGGAACGCGGTCAGCACCGTGCTGCGATATTGTTCGCTCGCCTCGACATAGGCCGCCCTGGCGGCGCGCTCCTGATGCAACAGGCTGCCGCCCTGGAAGATCGGCGCGGCCAGATCCGCGCCCAGGCTCCAGAAACCCGTGCCGGACTTGAACAGCTGATTGATCGCCAGCGCGGTGCTGCCCGCGTTCGCGGTCAATGAAATGTTCGGCAGCCGGTTGGCGATCGCCACGCCGACCTGCGCACTGGCCGCATGCATGTTCGCTTCGGCCTGGCGCACGTCGGGACGCTGCGCCACCAGCGCCGATGGCAGGCTCAGCGGAAGCTGCTGCGGCAAATGCAGGCTGGCAAGATCGAACTTCTCTGTCGGCGCCTCGCCGGGAAAGCGGCCAGCCAGCACCGCCAGCAGATGGTCCTGTTGCGCGAGTTGGGTGAGCAAGGGCGGCAGCGCGGCCTTGACCTGGGCCAGCTGCGATTCCTGCGCCGCCAGATCGAGTCGGCCGGCATAGCCCTTGTCCAACTGGTACTTGAGGATCTCCACCATGTTGGTGTTGATGCCGACCAGTTCGCGGGTCGCCTCGATCTGCGCCCGCAACGAGGCCTGCTGCACCGCCGCGGCCACCACGTTGCTGCTCAGCGTGATGCGGGCGGCGATCATCTGGAAGCGCACCGCCTGCTGCTGCGCCTTGAGCGACTCCACCGTGCGCCGGTTCAGGCCGAACACATCGGGCACATACGAAATGCTGACCTGCGGCGTGAACAGGTTGTACAAAAAGGCGTTGTTGCTGGGCACCGGCGCCAGCGCGCCGGGCGGATCCTGCTCGCGGCTGACCGACATGCCGACCGTGACGCTGGGGTAATAGGCGCCGCGTCCAGCTTTCGTGCTTTCCCTTGCCACCGCCAGCGCAGCCTGCGCTGCCTTGAGGTCGGGGTTGTGGGCCAGCGACTGTTCGATCAGCGCATTCAGCGCCGGCGAATGAAACAGCGTCCACCAGTCGGCCGGAATATCGCCGCCGGCGACGAACTGCTGGGCTTCTCCGCCCGCGATGTTCGCAACGCCTGTCGTGGCCGGCGGCGAACCGGCGCTCAGGCTGCCGACGTCCGGTGCGGCCGGCTTATGAAAATCCGGACCCACCGCGCAACCGGCGATCGACAATGCGGCGACGGCAGCAAGCAGATGCCGCAGGGATGACCCCGTCGCGCGCGACCCCGACGGCACTCGCCGGGTCATCACAACCATCGGTTCGACGGTCTCTGCAAGCACTCGAACCCGGTGTTGTTCATGCGGACACGTCTTGGCGAAAAGATCGGTGGCGCAACGATATAACGTACCAAGTCGCAGCGAAACCCTGCAAAAACTTGCGCCCGGCGGCTGGCGCGACACGCCGGTCAAACCGGACCGGCGTGCCTGGTCGGGACGCGGTACAAACCCCGTCTAGAACCGGAGGCTCGCTCCCAGATTGATAGACCGGCCATATCGGTTATAGCCCTGCGACAGCAGCGGGTTGCCGTTGATGCTGTAGGTCTCCGCATCGTCCAGCAGGTTCTGTCCCTGGAGGCTGATGCTGAACATGTCGTTGATCTCGTAGGTCACGTGCGCGGTCAACCAGGTGAGCGCGTCGGCCTGGGTGTTGTAGCCGGTGCCGATCACGTTGACCGCCGTGACGAAGCCATCGGTGCGGACCGCGTTGGCGCCCAGCGACCATTTGCCCTTCTCGTACATCACGCCCAGTGAATAGGTCGCCGGAGCGATGCCCTCGAGCGGGCGCTCCTCGCCGTTCACCCAACTGCGCGACCAGTTGCGGGTGTACTGAGCACTCACGCCGAACCCGCTTTCCCAGAAGTGCTGCAGGCCGGCCTCGAGGCCCTTGACCTTGGCGTAATCGCCGTTGATCGGACGCGTGACGTTGAACAGGTAACCCGGCACGCCGATGTCCTGGCCAGGCTCCCAGCTGGTGGTGATCTGGTTCTTGATGCGCTTGTAGAACACGGCCACGTTGGCGATGGAATGGTCGGCGAAGTACCACTCCAGCGACATGTCTCCCTGCGCCGCGCTATAGGGCTTCAGGTTCGCGTTGCCGCCGTAGACCTGGGTGAACTCGCCCCACGACACGCTCGCGGTGGTGTTGGTCGGCGCCAGTTGGTCGACCGGCGGGCGGGCCATGGTCTTGGCCGCGCCCAGGCGCAATTGCAACTGGTCGGTGAAGTGCCAGGTGAAATTCGCCGAAGGCAGCAGGAAGGTGTAGTCGGCGTCCTGGACGACCGGAGTGGGGGCGGCGTACGTCGCCGTATAGTTGAACGCACCGTTCTTGGTGATGTTCAGGATCTTGGCGTCCCAGGCCTGGGCGCTGGTGTTCGTCTTCACCAGTCGCACGCCGACGTCGCCATCCCAATGGTCGCCCGACATGTCAGCCTGCACGTAGAAGGCGTTGGTCTTCTCGCGGACCCGGTAGCTTTGCAGCGGGTTCCACTGCGGGCCGGCCAGGGCATAGTCGTATGCCGAGCCGTCCGGGCGCAGGTGGCCGTTGTAGGCCTGCAGCCGGGCCAGGTAGTTGGGCACGTCGAAGGCCACGAAGCTGCGCGGGAAACTGCTGTTCACGTCATCCATGAAGTGCGGCAGGTGGAAGCTGTGCGAGATCACTCCGTCGCCCAGGTCGGCCACGTTGATGGCATTGTTTCCGGAGTAGTAGTCGGCGCCGCCGTTGAGGGTGTTGTTGATCAGGTCGCGCGACTTCCTGCGGTCGGTGCGGGTCACGCCGAAGCGCAGGCGGTCCACGCCCCAACTACCGACGAACAGGTTGCCGGCCACCGTGCCACCGGTGATCTTGTCCTCGATGTTGTCGCCGCGCAGCTCCATGTAATGCGTGTTGAAGTCCGACTCGGTGAACTGGCCGTTGGCGAGGCCGTTGGCAAGGTCGCGGCCGTCGTCGAACTGGACATCGACATTGGGCACCGCATTCGGGCCCAGGGTGATGCGGGCGGTGTTGGGCTGGTTCATGCGCAGGACGGCGTAGGTGTCCTGGCCACCGGAGTGGCGCTTCGAGGTGGAGCGGTACAGGTCGCCGGTCAGGGTCAGGTCGGGGGTGACCTTCCACTCGCCGTTGAGGCCGTAGAGGTCGGTGTCGACCACGCGGTATTCGGTCTGGTTCAGCAGTTCCGGATTGAGCCGCAGTTCCGGATCCGGGTTGTTCATGGTGAAGCCGGTGACGATGCCGTTCTGCACGGTGATGTCGGACCAGCGACCCGGCGAGAACAGCGGATAGTAGGATTGCTGATAGGCCACGTGCGGCGAATCGAGGCGCGTTTTCAGGCCGTCCAGCACGATGCGCACGTTGTCGCTCGGATGCCATTCGAACTTGCCGGAGAAGGCGCTGCGCTTCTTGTCCTCCATGATCGAGCCGACCCGGAACTGGCCTGGGGCGATCAGGCCGTATTCGTCCGGATCCAGTTGACCGTTGCCGTTGGGGTCGATGTTGCCGCCCCAGGCGTTGCCCCACCAGTTGGGGTCATTGGGATCCGGGTTCCGGGTCCAGCCGCCATCGTTGCCGGCAATGTCGGTGCGATCCTTGCGATGGGCGTAGACCACGCCCAGCAACACGCCCATGGTGTCGTTGGCGAAGGTGTTGCTGTAGGTGGCCGAGAGCTTGCTTCCGTTGAGTTCGGACATCAGGTTGCGATCGCCTTCCAGGCGCACGATGCCGTGCTGGCCCTTCTGGTCGAACGGACTGGCCGAACGCAGGTTGACCAGGCCGCCGATGGCCCCTTCGGTCAGTGAGGCCTGGGCGCCTTTGATCACGTCGGCGCCACTGATCACGTCGGCCGGCAATACATCGAAGGCAAAATCGCGGCCGGCGCCGTCGGTGGCCAGGATGCGTCCGTTGAAGGTGGTCAGCGTGAACTCCGGGCCCAGGCCACGTACGCTGACCCTCTGCCCTTCGCCGCCGGCGGTACGTGAAATGGCTACGCCGGTGATGTGGCTGAGCGAATCGGCCACGTTGTCGTCGGGGAATTTGCCCAGCTCGAGCGCGCTGATCGAATCCTGCACGGTGCTGGCGTCGCGCTTGAGTTCGGTCGAGCGCGCCAGGCTGGCGCGTACGCCGGTGACCACCACCGCCTCCAGATCGGCCACGTTGTCGCGCGTCTGCGCCGTTTTATCCGGCGGTGACGTCTGCGACTCTTGCGTTGCCTGCGACTCTTGCGTTGCGGGCGCGCTGCCTGGCGTGGCTTGAGACAGGGCTGTCGCAGGCATCAGCAGGGCGAACGCAACTCCATAAAACAGTGTGTTTCGGTGTAGGGGCGCGGTATTCACTGGCTCTCCTCCAGGGGCTAGGCGACGGACCTGCTGACTAAACAACGAAACCGAGCCTATATCATGTTTCGTTATACATCAATAGCGAAATACAACGAAATGCGGCATAATTTGGACACCCGCAGGAATCCCCCATGACCGCCACCCGCGACACCAGCCAACGACGCCTCCAGATCAGCGAACTCGTCCGCCAGCATGGCAGCGTCCAGGTCACCAGCCTTGCTCACCGCTTCGGTGTGAGCGCGCAGACCGTGCGCAAAGATCTTCGTTATCTGGCCGAACGCGGAGTCATGGCGCGGGCCTATGGCGGAGCGATCGACAGTGGCGTGATGAATGGCGCCTCGGCCGAGCCCAACTACGAAGCGAAATGCACCACCCACCTGGATGAGAAACGTCGCATAGGCGCTTGCGCCGCGGCACTGATCAAGCCCGGAGACACGGTCGTCATCGACTCGGGTACCACGGCCATCCAATTGGCCGAAGCGGTTCAGGACATCGACATCACCGTGGTCACCAACGATTACGGTGTGCTGACTGCGCTTGCCCCCAAGAACAACATCACCATCGTCATGCTCGGCGGGGAGCTGCGACGCCGCAACATGGCGTTCTATGGAGGGCTGACTGTCGAAGCGCTGGACGCGCTGCATGTAGACAAGCTGTTCCTCGGCGTGGATGGCTTCGACCTGGAGCGCGGCATCACCACCCATTACGAGCCCGAGGCGCTGCTCAACCGCAAGATGGTGGAGACCGCCCGCCTGGTCATTGCCATCACGGACAGCTCGAAGTTCGGCAAGATCTGCCTGCATCGCATCATCCCCGTTACCGCGTTGAACATGCTGATCACGGACACCGGCGCGCCGGAGGAAATCATCCAGGCCAGCCAGCAACTCGGTTTCGAGCTGAAACTGGCGTAAGCCCTTCAGTCGACCGGCCTGGGCGCAGCAAAGACGCGCACGGCGTTGGCGTAGTAGATCTTGTCCACCACCGCGCGCGGCAACGCAAGACCCGGCACATCGGCGTCGATCATGTCCACCCGCTGGGTTTCGCCGGTCGCCAGATAGCGCCAGTCGGAGCTCCATACCCGATGCGCCTCGCGCCTGAATTCCGCGGGATCGGCGTCCGCGGCAAAGGTCAGGTCGGTGCCGTACAGCACCCGGTCCTGGTAGCGGATGAAGAAATTCCGCACCTTCTCGCGATCGCGCACCGACTGGTATTGCACCTGGCTCATGCGTGCGGCCATGTCGACGGTGGCGTTGGGGAAGCGGTCGAGGAACGCGGCGATCCGGTCGACGTCGTACTCCAGGCTGGCCAGGTGCGCGCCGACGAAGCGCAGCTTCGGATGCGCGGCGACGAAGCGGTCGCGCTCGCGCATCAGCTCTTCGTAGCTCGGCTGATCCGGGTGCAGGTACATGTAGTACTGCGGATGCTTGCTGAAGTACTCGCGGTCGTTGTCGGTGGTCATCTGGTCGAGCGGCAGCCAGCAGTTGCGCGGCTCCCCTTGGTGGTCGATCAGGGCCACGCCGAGCGCGCGGACCTGCTCGGCCACGGGCGCCAGGCCCGGATCGTCGAGCATGATCAGCTTGCCGTCGACGTTCTTCTCCACCAGTCCCACGTTCTTCCATATCTTCACCGCGAGCGCGCCCTTGGCCACATCCCGGGCCAGGCTCGCGTTGACCCGCTCGGTCCAGCCCGGCGTACCGAAGCCCTTCATGGAAAACGTGGTGGCCCAATGGAAATGCTGCGGATCCTTCGCTGCAAGGGTCAGGGCGATGGCGTGCTGCCGTTCCAGGCTGGGGAAGTCCGGATAGTCGACGTTGATCGACAGCAATTCGAAGCCGTCCGCGCGAGCCTGCTCGAGGAACGCCGTGTTCGGGTTGTTGGCGTGGACGTGGGCGTCGTATTTGCGCACGTGGGTGAAGTCCGCCATGGAATAGCTGTGCGCAACGGCGGCGGTGTGCGCCGTTTTCGGCGGAGGCGAAGTGGCGGCAACGGAAAGTGAGATCGCTACCGCGACCAGGCCCATCATCATGCGGCGGAGCACCATGCTCATCTTATCACCCGTAATATAACGAAACTATTTCGCACCATAGCGAAACGAAACGCTTGCAGCAATACCTGAAACTGACGCAGAATCGGAACAACACCTCGACTGGAGCCCATCATGCCCCCGATTGGACGACGCACCGTATTGAAGCTCTTAGCCGGCAGCGTGGCGGGTGGCGTGGCCTGGGCCTCCCTGCCGATGGCGCTGGCAGCTCCGCCGCGCGGCAGCAAGCACGCCAGCGGTGATGACGGCGAGGGTGTCGTGGTTCGCGACGCGGTTCTGGCGATTGCCTTCGACCGCAAGCTGCACACCAGTCTCGTGGCCCACGGCAAGCCGTTGACGCCCTACCAGCCCAGCGAAAGCCTGTTGCTGGCCGACGGCTCGGTCGAGGACTTCGCCATCACCGGCCACAGGGAACAGCCGATCACGGACGCGCACCACGGCCGCGGCCGCCAGTCGACCACGACCGGACGCTCCAGCCGCAACCTCGAGAAGGAGGTGGCGGTGACGTTCTTCGACAACCTGCCCGGCATGGCCGTGCTGCAGACCCGCTACCGCAACCACGGCACCGCCGCCTTGCAGGTCGCCGGCTGGCGCAACGCCGCCCATGAACTGGACGACGCGCCCGGCGGGTTCTGGACCTTCGCCGGCGCGACCCACACCGACCGCCGCGACTGGGTACGCCCGCTTGCCGCCGGGTTCGACCAGCGCAACACGCTGGGCATGGATTCGTCCGACTACGGCGGCGGCATCCCGATGGCCGATATCTGGCGCCGCGACGTCGGCCTGGCCGTCGGCCACGTGGAACCGGTGGCGCGTGCGCTGGACCTGCCGGTGCGCAGGACCGCCGACGGCGCGCACATCGCGGTCGAGTCGCCGCAGGCCTCCACCCTGGCCCCGGGCCAGACGCTGGTCACCGAACGCACTTTTTTGGCCGTCCATACCGGCGACTATTTCGCGCCGCTGCAGCAGTACCGGCAGTACATGCAGGCCGAGGGCCTCGTCGCGCCGCGGGCGCCGGAGTCGGCCTTCGCGCCGGTCTGGTGCACGTGGGGCTACGGGCGCGACTTCAACATCAAGCAGATCATGGACACCGTGCCCAAGGCCCGCGAACTGGGCTTCGGCTGGGTGGTGCTGGACGATGGCTGGCAGACCAACGAGGGCGACTGGCGCATCGACACGCGCAAGTTTCCCCGCGGCGACGCCGACATGCGTGACTTCACCGCGAAGGTGCGCAGCCAGGGCATGCATCCACGCCTGTGGATAGCGCCGCTGGCCGCCGACCCGGGCAGCGACGTGCTGCACGACCACGTCGACATGATGCTGCTGGACAAGAACGGCGCTTACCAGACCATCACCTGGTGGAATGCGCTGACCCAGTGCCCGGCTTACCAGCCCACCATCGATTACTACGTGGCGCTGGTGAAGAAGGTGATCGGCGATTGGGGCTTCGAGGGCATCAAGTTCGATGGCCAGCACCTCAATGCCGTGGCGCCCTGCTACAACCCCGCACACAAGCATGCCCATCCCACGGATTCGGTCGAAGGCCTGGCCGCGTTCTGGAGCGCCATCCACCGGGCCGCGCACGAGGCCAACCCGCAGGCGGTGGTCGAGCTGTGCCCCTGCGGCACCGTCTTCGCCTTCCACAACCTGCCGGCCACCGACCAGTACCCCGCGTCCGATCCGTTGTCCTCGTGGCAGGTGCGCAGCAAGGGCAAGACCATGAAGGCGCTGATGGGCTCCCGCAGCAGTTATGCCGGCGACCACGTGGAACTGTCCGACGGTGGCGACGACTTCGCATCCACCGTCGGCATCGGTGCGGTGGTCTCCTCCAAGTTCACCTGGCCGAAGGACACCGAGCATCCCGCCGAGCCACTGCCACCGGGCGGCTACAAGCTCACCACCGGGAAGGAGGCGCTCTGGCGCAAGTGGGTGGCCCTGTACCAGCAGCACATGCTGCCCAAGGGCGAGTACCTGGGCACGCTGTACGACATCGGCTTCGACAAGCCCGAGGCGCACGCCATCGCCAAGGACGGAGCGATGTACTACGCCTTCTACGCCGAGAGCTTCAATGGACCGGTGCAACTGCGCGGCCTCGGCTCCGGCCGCTACCGCGTGCGCGATCTGTTCAACGAGGTCGACCTGGGCGAAGTGGCGGCGTCCGATGCGACGCTGCGGGTAGCGTTCAAGCGCTTCGTGCTGCTGCGGGCCACGCCGCTGGCGGCTCACGCATGAGCACTTCGGTAATCGATGCCGCCGCCGCGCCAAGCCGCCGTCCGTGGCTGGCTTTTGCCCTGGCGACCGTCGCACTGTGGGGCGTGTGGGGTGCGTTGTCGCCGCTGTCGTCGCAGCACGGCTTCCCCGACACGCTGGTGTACTGCGTGTGGGCGCTGACCATGATCCCGCCGGCGCTTTACATCCTCTGGCGCAGCGGCTGGGCGCTGGAGCGTTCGCCGCGCGCGGTGATCTACGGACTGACCATCGGCCTGCTGGGTGCCGGCGGACAGATGTTGCTGTTCCACACCCTGACCATCGGGCCGGCCTACTTCGTGTTCCCGATCATCGCGTTGTCGCCGGTGGTCACCATCGCCTTGTCATTCCTCCTGCTGCGCGAGCGCACCGGCTGGACGGGCACGCTGGGCATCGCGCTGGCGCTGCTGGCGCTGCCGATGATGGACCTGTCGTTCGGCGGCGGCACGAGCGGAGGACTGGGCTGGTTTCTGCAATCGCTGCTGATCATGCTGGCCTGGGGCCTGCAGGCCTACTTCATGCGCCTGGCCAACAACACCGTGCGCGCCGAGAGCATCTTCTTTTACATGACGCTGGGCGCACTGCTGCTGGCGCCGGTGGCGCTGGCCATGACCGACTGGACGCAGCCGGTCAACATGGGCCTGGACGGGCCGTGGATGACCGCGGCGATCCAGCTGCTCAACGCCGTCGGCGCGCTGACCCTGGTTTACGCCTTCCGCTACGGCAAGGCGATCGTGATCGCGCCACTGACCAATGCCGGCGCCCCGCTGGTGACTGCCGTGCTGGCATTGCTGTTCGCCAGCGTCGTGCCGGGCCCGCTGAAAATGGTTGGCCTGGTGCTGGCCCTGATTGCCTCGCTGCTGCTGGTGCTCGAACCCGAGCCCGAGCCCGAGGCTCAACCTCCGCGCGATCCAACCGATCCCCTTTCCTGACCGGACGCTGTTTCCATGCATGTTCTGCTCGACCTCATCGCGCGACACAAAGAGGGACACGCCAACGGCGTGACCTCGATATGCTCGGCGCATCCCATCGTCATCGAAGCCAGCCTGCGCCACGCGCAACGCAGCGGGCAGGCGTTCGTGCTGTTCGAGGCGACCTGCAACCAGGTCAACCAGGATGGCGGCTACACCGGCATGACGCCGGCCGACTTCGTCGCCTTCGTCCACGCCATCGCCGATCGGGTCGGCTTCGACCACGCGCGCATCGCGCTGGGCGGCGACCACCTGGGGCCCAACCCGTGGACGTCGCTGGACGCCGCGGCAGCGATGGACAAGGCCGAGGTGATGGTGGCCGCCTATGTGGCCGCCGGTTTTCGCAAGATCCACCTGGACTGCTCGATGGCCTGCCGCGGCGATCCCGAGCCGCTGCCGGAAGCCGAGATCGTGCGCCGCGCGGTGCGCCTGTGCCGGGCCGCCGAAGCCGCCCACGCCGGGGCCGGCGACGAGGCGCCGGTGTACGTGATCGGCACCGAGGTGCCGGTGCCGGGCGGCGCGACCGAGTCCATCGACGGCCTGGCCGTGACCACGCCGCAGGCCGCGCTGGCCACGATCGAGGCGCATCGCCAGGCTTTCGTCGCCGCGGGACTGGAGTCGGCCTGGCAGCGGGTGATTGCCTCGGTGGTGCAACCCGGCGTGGAGTTCGACCACCACGACGTGGTGGACTACCAGCCGCAGAAAGCGCGTGAGCTGAGCGAAGCCATCACCGGCGTACCGGGCATGGTGTTCGAGGCGCATTCGACCGACTACCAGACCCGCGATGCCTTGGGATCGCTGGTGCGCGACCACTTCGCCATCCTCAAGGTCGGGCCCGGCCTGACCTTCGCCTTGCGCGAGGCATTCTGGGCACTGGATGCGATCGAGCAGGCGTGGATCGAGGACGCCCGCCGCGCGCGCCTGCGCGAGGTGGTGCTGGCGCGCATGCGCGAGCAGCCCGGTTACTGGCAGCGCTACTACCACAGCCGGGACCATGCGCTGACCGTGGACCTGCAGTACAGCCTCAGCGACCGCATTCGCTACTACTGGCCCGACCCGGCGATCGAGCAGGCCTGCCAGCGCCTGTTCGACAACCTGCGCGCGAACCCGCCGCCGATACCGCTGATCAGCCAGTTCCTGCCGCATGCGCTGCACGCCCTGCGCAGCGGCAGCGCGACGCGCGACCCGCTGTCCCTGACCATGGCACACGTCAGTGCCGCACTCGACGACTACCACCATGCATGCCATGACCATGACACCCACTGAGTACCTGGGCCTGACCGAGCCCGACCTGATCGCCACCGGCGCGATCTGGACCGCGCGCGAAATCGAGCAGCAACCGCAGATGCTGCAGCGGACCCATGCCCTGGTCACCGCGCTGCACGCGAAGATCCGCGCCTTTGCCGCTCCCCTGATCGACAACCCCGCCGCACGGGTGATCCTGACCGGCGCCGGCAGTTCCTCCTATATCGGCCAGTGCGTGGCGCCGCTGCTGAACCGCATGCTGGCCGCGCGCGTGGACGCGGTGCCGACCACCGACATCGTGTGTGCCCCGTCGTTGTACCTGGACCCGGAGCAGCCGCTGCTGCTGGTCTCCTTCGGCCGTTCCGGCAACAGTCCCGAAAGCCTGGCGGCGGTGGAGCTCGCCGAATCGCTGGTGCGCGAGGTGCGCCACCTGCTGATCGTCTGCAACGCCGACGGTGCGCTGGGCAAAGTGCCAGCGGCCAACGCCATGACCCTGCTGCTGCCGGCCGAGACCCACGACACCGGCTTCGCCATGACCTCCAGCTTCAGCTGCATGATGTACGCCGTCGTGGCCGCGCTGCTGCCGGCCGGCACCATGGATGGCCGCATCGGCGCCATCGCCGGCGCCACCGAACGGGTCATCGGGGAATCACTGCCGCTGCTGCACGAACTGGCGCTCGGCCGGTACGACCGTGTCGTCTATCTGGGCAGCGGCGTATTGCAGGGCCTGGCCCGCGAGGCATCGCTGAAACTGGGCGAGTTGACCAACGGCGCGGTGGCGACCTGCTTCGACTCGCCGCTGGGCTTCCGCCACGGCCCCAAGACCTTCATCACCGGGCGCACCCTGGTGATGGTTTTCGTGTCCAACGACGAACTTACCCGCCGCTACGATCTGGATCTGGTCGACGAACTGCGGCACGACGGGTGCGCGACGCGCATCGTCGAGGTGAGCGCACAGCCGCGCGCGGCGTCGGGCGCCGACGGCATCACGGTGCCCGCGATGGCCGACGCCGCCGACCTGGACCTGCTGTGGCCCTGCGTCGCCATCGCGCAGATCCACGCCTTCCTCCGCGCGCGCGCCATGGGCGTGGCCCCCGACAATCCCAACCCCGCGGGCGTGGTGAACCGCGTCGTCCAGGGCGTACGCCTGTACGTGGCGAACGCATGAATCCGGTAGCCTACCTTGGCGTGGACGGCGGCGGAACGAAGACGCGCTTCGCCCTGATCGACGGCGACGGCCGCCTGCTTGGCGAGGCGGAGCTCGGCACGACTTACCATCCCCATGTCGGCCTGGATGGCGTGCATGCCGTCCTGGCCGAAGGCGTGGCCAACGTGCTCGGCGCAGCCGGCCTGACGCTGGCCGACATCGGTTACGCCTTCTTCGGACTGCCCGCCTACGGCGAGGACAGCCGCGCCACGGCACGACTGCAGGCATGTCCCGCGGCGGTCCTGGGCCACCATCGCTACGCCTGCGGCAACGACATGGTCTGCGGCTGGGCCGGCTCGCTGGCCTGTACCGACGGCATCAACATCGTGGCCGGCACCGGCTCGATCGGCTATGGCCAGCGCCGCGGCGCCGCGGCGCGCGCCGGCGGCTGGGGCGAAGCGTTCTCCGACGAAGGCTCGGCCTACTGGATCGCCATGCGCGGCCTCAATGCCTACTCGCGGATGAGCGACGGGCGCCTGCCCAAGGGTCCGCTGCATGCCGTCTTCAACGCGCACTTCCAGCTCGACAACGACCTGGACATCTGCGCCCACGTTTACGGCGGCAAGGCCTACGCCCGCGGCGAACTGGCCCAACTGTCGTGCCAGGTGGCCGAGGCCGCGCGAGCCGGAGATGCCGTCGCCGCGAACATTTTTCGCGACGCCGGCCGGGAGCTGGCTCTCATCTGCGCCACGCTGCGCCTGGCGCTGCGCTTCGAAGCGGACGAACCCGTGCCGGTTTCCTGGTCCGGCGGCGCGTTCAACGCCGGCGAACTGCTGCTGGCGCCGCTGCGCGATGCGCTTTTCGCCGCCAGCCCGCATTTCGACATGCGGCCTCCGCGGCACGTGCCTCACTACGGCGCCGCACTCTATGCGGCCATGCTCGCGCACCATCCGGTGCACGTGCCCGGCGATTTCGAATGACGGATCGGCCGCGCGCTCAGAAGCTTCCTGGCTCGACATGCTGCTCGATGACCAACAATCGTTGCCCATCCGGCAGCGGCTCGCCGAGCGCATCGAGGAGGGGGCGAACGCCCGGATCGCGGGCCGCCAGCGTCAGCCGGATGCGGTAGTGCGACGGGTCCGCTTCAAACGTTCCCCGGATCGAGAACGGCCCGCCGCCATCCTGGATGGTGCCCTGGACACGCTGCGTATCCGTCAGTGAAAACGGCGCGCTCAGCCGTCCCAATGACACGGCCGTGCCCACGTTGACCACGGCATCGTCCCAGTGCAAGGCCCCGGACAACGCGGTGATCCGGCCCGACCTCACGACCGCCCGCGCAAGGGTGACCGACACCCGTCCGCCGGCGGAGAACCCCTGGCTCATCAGCGCATCCGTCAGCCACGGCGGGGGCACGTCGAGGCGCACATCGGTGAACTCCGAGGTATCGATGCCTTGCGACAGCCGTCCCGTCAGCACGGCCCGTCCGCTCAGGCGCAGCGCGGCATCGAGCCGCCCGGTCAGCAGGGCCGACGGCCTGACCGTCCACGTCAGGGAACCGAGGTCGCGATCGCGCCAGTGCACCTGCGCCGCGCCGCCGTGCCAGATCGATCCGCGCACATCGACCAGCGCCAGCGGCACATCCATGGGACGCCACCACTGCCAGGCCAGCGACGCCGGAAAGCCGGCGACGAGCGTCGCCACGAACAGCGCCAGCGCAAGCAGGAACCACCCGAACGCTTTCACGGGCCGGCCTCGAGCAGGCTCACGCGCGCATCGACGCGGCCGGCGCCGGAAGCGCGCTGCACGGACAACTCCTCGATCTGCACGCCGTCGATCGAACTCTGCACCAGCCACTGGCTGAGCACGTCGAAGTCGGCGCCGCTGAACTGCACGCGGATGCGCTGGCGGTCGACCGGCTCGATCCCGCCCACGCTGGCGCCCAGCCCGGCCGAGCGCACCGACGCATCGACGCGCACCAGCAATGGACGGCCATCCGCCGGCGCCGCCGGGCGACCGCCGGCCGCAGCCAGCCGCGCCACCGCCGGGCGCATCCACGCCAGCGCCTGCGTGTTCGCGGCCATCTCCGCACGCAACGCGGCTCGCGAATCCAGCAGCGGCAACTGCACCAGCGAGACGAACAGCGCCACCGCCACGACGATCGCGCCCACCACCAGCACGCGCCGATCGCGCGTCGACAATCGATCCAGCCGGTATTTCATGGCACGTCTCCGATGCGCAGCCGCCCCTGCACGCCCTGGGTGCCGGGTGTGCTGCTGACGATCTCGGCGGTCAACCCCGCACGGGCCAGCCGTCCGCGCAGCGCATCGAGCGCGGCCATGCCGTCGGCCTGCACCACCAGCTCCAGGCGCGGGCGCCGATAGCTGAAAGAATCCGCGGCCAGATGCGGATCGGCGGCAATCGCCGGCGCCGCCCGGGTGAGCAGGTCGAGCGCGCCGTCGCCCTGGCCCAGGCCATGCGCACCCAGCGCCGCTTGCAGTTGCCGCACGGGATCGGTGATCGGCCGGCCCGGCGGCACGACGCGCCGGGCCAGCGCCTGCATCTCCGCACACTGCTGCGCCACCGCGCCGGCGAGCAGCTGCCGCTCGACCAGCGGCGTGACCAGCAACGTGAGCAGGGCCAGCGCCACCGCGCCGATAGCCCAGCGCCACGTCGTATCGAGCCGACGGGCCCGCCGCCGCGGCGAATAGTCGCCCTGCAGAAGATTCACGGACGACGCTGGCTCGCCGATGGCAAACGCGTGCAACGCATGCTCGACTATCCGCCGCGCCGGCCAGGACACCGCCACCTCCGCCACGGCCCAGGTTTCAAGCCCGGCGTCCGGATCGGCCAATCCTGCCGCCGCGACGAAACCGGGCAGCTCGGCGGGTGAACCGGCCAGCGCGCAGGCCTCGCCCAGCCGCAGCACGAAACGCTCCGCGTCGATCAGCAAGAGCGGGCGAGCGTCCTGCCACGGCAACGCCAGCGTATCGGGCACCAGCACGTCGGGCTCCAGACCGGCGGCACGCAAGCGGGCCAGCCAGCCGTCCATATCCGCGCGCAGCACCGCCGCCACGCACAGGCGGCCGCCGTCGCCTGCCGGCCACCAGGCGAGGTGCTGCGACTCGACCGGCGCCACCAGTTGTTCCTCCACCAATGCCGGCAACGCCTGGGTCAGCTGGCGATCGGTGCCGGCCACGCGGGGCAGGTCGAGCAGCGTCACCGTTTCGCCGGGCACCAGCACGGTGAGCTGGGTGTCCGGGCCGGACGGCGGCCAGCCGTCGTGCACGATGGCCTGTGCATCGATCCACTCGACGCGATCGTCGGCCAGCAGGCGCAAGGTGATTCGTCGGGTCACGGGCATCTCCGCTCAGGACCGGCTGCGGCCGCGCGTGCGGGCCATCACCCGCACCTCGTCCGGCAGGCGGCGCAATACGCTCGTATAGGAAAAGTCGATGCCGTCCAGCGCGATGTCCGCCTCGATCCGGAAGTAGCTGCTGCCCACGCCGTAGCCGGTCAGCTCGATCGGCGGCAGCCCCTGCCGCTTCAACGCGGTACGCACCGCGAGCAGATCCGGATACGCGGCATCGGTGCCGCGCGCCAGCTGCTGCGCCACCGGCAGGCTGATCGCGTCGTCCAGGGTCAGCCACAGCAGCGCCGGCGCGGTATTGAGATTGATCGGCTGATCCGGCGCCACCGCGCACAGGTACGGCATCAGCGTGCGCCACGCCTCGCCGCTCATCGCGGGAAGCCGCTGCAAGGCACTGATGTCGACGATCGGCGCATTGGCGGCTCGCCCCATGGACGGCCAGACGGCATAGACGGCGTCCTCGCCGCCGCCGGGCTGGGCCGCCTCGTCCGCATCGACGAAGTCGGCCGCCTGCGCCGCCAGTTCGCGCGGCAGGTGCAACGCGTTCAACAGCCGCACGAAACGCCGCACCGCCTGCGGATCGGTGATGCCGTCCGGCGCCAGCGCATTGACGTTGAAGCAGCCGCCCAGGTCGGTCACGCGCGCCTGCACCACGGCGCCGGGCAAGCCGGTCGACGCGATCGGCCTGGCCCACTCCTCGCCCAGGCTGTCGACCGAGCCGGTGTCGCGCTGGTCGAGCAGCAACCGCCGCTGCACCGCGATCTCCAGACCGTTCATCAACTGCCCGGCCTGCTCCGCGCGCCACGCGTTGCGCGCCCGCGCCGAGATCAGCTCGCCGCGATCGAGCAGCGACAGCACCAGCAGCATCGCCAGCGCGACCGCCAGCAAGGCCACCACCAGGGCGATGCCGCGCTGCCGCCTCATGGCCGCGGCTCCGCGTTCTGCGCCAGCTCGACCAGGCGCCGGAATTCGCCCTGCCCGGCGATCCCGAAACTCAACTCCACGCCGCCGGGCAGCGACTGCGGCGACGGACCCGGCACGGGCCAGCGATCGCTGCGGGTGCCGTCCGTTGCCACGTAGCGGAACTGGCAATGGGTCAACTTCGTGAGCTCCACCGCCTCGCGCAGCGGCGTCGCGCCGGTGCGATCGAGTGCGCCCCACTGGCTGCGCTGCAGCTGCCCGTCGCGGCAGCGCCAGGACGCGCGCTGCACGCCGGCGGTGGCGTGCAACTCGCTCGCCGCGGCGCGCCACAGGCTCAGGTCGAGCCGGTCGGCGCTGCCGATCAGGGCCGGCTCGACCTCGCCGGACTCGGTGCGGATCGGTCGCGGCACGGCCTGGCGCACATCGCGCTCGAAGTGGCCGATGGCTTGCTGCAATTGCGCCAATGCGGACCCGGCGCGTTCGAGGCCACGCTGCGTGCGTGCCACCGCATCCAGCCCGCCCCAGGCCAGCGCCGCCACCACCGCGAAAATCGCCAAGGCGACCAGCAACTCCAGCAGGGTGAAGCCGGCTGTCATGCGGCGAACGGCGGTGGCGTGCGCGTGGCTCATGGCGTCTGCGCGAAACCGGTCAGCACCAGCACGCGCCGCCCGTTCGGCGTGCTCACGCTGACGTCGACGCGACTGACCCCGGCCAGCGGCGAACGCGCCACGTCCATCGTCCAGCGCCAGCGCACCTGGCCCAGTTCCATCTCGCCCTGGCCGCTGTCCAGGCGATCCGCCGCGCGGGACAGCCGGGCATCGGCCAGCACGTTCGCGGCCACCCATTGCGCGTAGCTGAGCTCGCGCGCATCGATCAAGCCACGCGTCTGCAGCGCGGCGGTGCGCACCAGGGCGGTCATCGCCAATGCCAGCACGGCCAGCGCGACCAGCACCTCCAGCAGCGAGAAGCCGTTACGGCGCGGAGACATCGCTGCGCGTCCGGCTCAGCTGGCCCGTCGCATCGCCACGGATCAGCCAGCGCCGCTGCGTGGGGCCTTCGATGGCGAGCGTGAACGGCGTCATTTCCCCGCTGGCCAGGCACGCGACCGGGAAGCCGGTCGGGTCCGACGTACCCGTCAACGACAGCGCGTCGTCCACGCGCAACTCCAGCGCCAGGTGCTCCGCCAGCACGCGCGGCCGCAACGCCTCCTGGGGCGAATCGGCGAACGGCTGCCACCCCTCCGCGCGCAGGCTGGCGAACACCAGCCGGCTGCCCTGCACGCCCATGCCCACGTCGCGGCCGGTGAGTTCCGCGCGTTCGCACAGCAACCCGATCAGCGCCGCCGCCTTTTCGGCGGCCAGGTCGGTGCGGCGCTCGCCGGTGCGCGGGAACGCCATCATCGCGGCGCCCAGCAGCACGGACACGATGACCATCCCGACCAGCACTTCGATCAGGGTCATCCCGGCCGGCCTACGGCTGCCAATTGCCGACGTCGCCATTGGCGCGCTCCCCGCCCGGCTGGCCGTCCGCGCCGTAGGTCCACACGTCGATCTCGCCGTGCTGCCCCGGGTTCTGGTACAGGTATTCGCGGTTCCACGGGTCCTTCGGCACCCGCGACAGGTAGCCGCCGTCGCGCCAGTTGTCGACGCCGGGCGGCTTCTCCGCCAGCGCGCGCAGGCCCTGTTCGGAACTCGGGTAGCTGTAGTTGTCGAGCCGGTACATGTTCAGCGCCGAGACGATCGCGGCGACGTCCTGCGCCGCGCGCACCTTGCGCGCCTCGTCCGGGCGATCCATCACCCGCGGCACGATCACCGCGGCGAGCACGCCCAGGATGACGACGACGACCAGCACCTCGACCAGGGTGAAGCCGCGGCTGACGGTTCGATGACGGATGACGGTGTGCATGGTTCGTACCTCAGGTGATCAGCTGGTTCATGGCGAAGATCGGCAGCAGGATGGCGAGCACGATGAACAGCACCAGGCCGCCGACCAGCAGGATGACGACCGGCCCGAGTCCGGCCATCGCCACCGACGCGACCGTGTCCAGCTCGCGTTCGAGCTGGTCGGCGGCTTCGTCGAGCATGCTGTCCAGGCGCCCGGCGCGTTCGCCGTTGGCGATCAGCCGCGCGGCGATCGGCGGAAAACGCGTGTCCCGCGCCAGCGCCCGCGACAGCGGCGCGCCGGCGCGCACCTGCACCGCCGCGGCGTCGAGCGCCTCGCGGATCAGCCGGTTCTGCACCGCCTCGGAAGCAAGCTGCAAGGCTTCCAGCAGCGGCACCGCGCTCAGGCCCAGCATCGCCAGCGTGCGCGCGAAGCGCGCGATGTCGACCGCCGTGACCAGCCGTCCGAGCAGCGGCAGCTTGAGCACCGTCGCATGCCGCCAGCGGCGGAAGCCCGGCCGCCGCCACGCGAACGCCAGGCCCAGCGACAGCGCAGCGGACAGCGCCAGCAGCCAGCCGATGTTGGCGCGCAGGCCGCCGCTGATCGCCAGCAGCACCCGCGTCGGCCACGGCAGCGCCTGGCCGGTGCGGGTGAACACCGCAGTCACCTCGGGCACGACGTAAAGCATCAGGCCGCCGACGACCAGCAGCGCCACCAGGCACAGCAGGGCCGGATAGGCCAGCGCGCCGATCAGGCGGCGGCGCATCGCATCGCGGCCCTCCAGGTATGCGGTGAGCCGCGACAACACTTCGTCGAGCCGACCCGAGTGCTCGCCCGCGGCGACCGAGGCGCAATAGAGCTGATCGAACATGCGCGGGAATTCGCCCAGCGCCGCGGCCAGCGTGGCGCCTTCCATCACGCGCGCCCGCAACGCCGACACCAGCGCGCCGGTCTTCGGCTCGGAGCCTTCGGCCAGTGCCGCCAGCGCTTCTTCCAGCGGCAGCCCGGCGTGCACCAGCGTGGCCAGCTGCCGCGTCATCAAGGCCTGCGCGGCGATGCCCAGGTGCGGCCCGCCGCCACGCGACGAAGCCGCCCCCACCTCGACCACGCCCAGCGACGTCAGGCCGCGTTCGCGCAGCTGCGCGCGCACACCGCGCGGCGAATCGGCCTGGACCGTTCCCGCGTGGGAACGGCCGTGCGCATCCAATGCCTCGAACTGGTAGGCGGGCATGGCGCTACGCCTCGCGGGTCACGCGAAGCACCTCCTGCACCGAGGTGATGCCGGCGCAGACCTTTTCCCAGCCGTCCGCGATCAGCCCGCTGGTGCGCGTGCGCGCCTGGCCGGAAAGGTCTTCCTCGCTCGCCCCGTCATGGATGCGCCGGCGCAGCGCCTCGTCCATGACCACCAGCTCGTACAACCCGGTACGGCCGCGATAGCCCTCGTTGCGCTGCAATCCGGAACGCGGCCGGCGGAAGCGCAGTGCGGCGTTCCACGGCATGCCGAACAGCGCGCATTCGGCCGGCTCGGGCGCGTATGCCTCGGACAGCTCCGGGTCCAGCACGCGCACCAGCCGCTGCGACAGCACGCCGATCAGCGAGGCGGAAACCAGGTACGGCTCCACGCCCATGTCGCGCAGCCGGGTCACCGCGCCGACCGCCGAGTTGGTGTGCAGGGTCGACAGCACCAGGTGGCCGGTCAGCGACGACTGGATCGCTATCTGCGCGGTCTCCAGGTCGCGGATCTCGCCGATCATCACCACGTCCGGATCCTGCCGCAGGATCGCGCGCAGGCCGCGCGCGAAACTCATGTCCACGCGCGGGTTGACCTGGGTCTGGCCGATCCCGTCCAGGTAGTACTCGATCGGATCCTCGATGGTGAGGATGTTGCGGCTGCCGACGTTGAGGCACTGCAGCGCCGCGTACAGCGTGGTGGTCTTGCCCGAGCCGGTGGGACCGGTCACCAGGAAGATCCCGTGCGGCCGGTGGATCAGGTCCTCCAGCCGCGCGCGCAGCCCGGCGGACAGCCCGAGCCGGTCGAAATCCAGCCGGCCCGCCTGCTTGTCCAGCAGGCGCAGCACCACGCGCTCCGCGCCGCTGCCCACCGGAATCGTGCTGACCCGCACGTCCACCGGCCGGCCGGCGACGCGCAGCGAGATGCGGCCGTCCTGCGGCAGGCGCCGCTCGGCGATGTCCAGCCTGGCCATCACCTTGATGCGCGAGACCAGCGCCGCGGCGATGCCCTTCTGCGGCGACAGCACTTCGACCAGCAGGCCGTCGACCCGGAAGCGGACCACCAGGCGCGACTCGAACGGCTCGATGTGGATGTCCGAGGCCTCGCGGTTGATGGCCTCGGTGAACAGCGCGTTCAACAGCCGGATGATCGGGGCGTCGTCGTCGCTCTCCAGCAGGTCGCGCGGCTCCGGCAGCGCATCGACGACGCCGGCGAGGCCCGCCTCGTCGATGTCGATGGCGATCGTCCGCGCCGCGTCGCCGTCGGCGTAAAGATCCTGCAGCAGCGCTTCGTAGTCGTCGCGGCCGTGGCCCATCAGCTTGACCGGCATCGCGCAATGCCGACGCAACTCGGCCAGCGCCGCGATGGCCACGTCCGGACGATGCGCGATGACCGCCGCGCCGCTCTCCACGCCCATCAGGGTGGCGCCGTGGCGCGCGGCGAACGCATACGACGGCCGCTCCGGCGGCGCCGCGCTCATGGCCTGGCCTCGGGTACGGCGGCCGGCACCGGCGGCGGGCTGCCCGGCGGGTTCTCCGGCAGCACCAGCGGGCCGCCGCCGCGGACCGGACGGTCATAGCGCTCGGCGCTCTGCAGCTGCTCCATGCGCAGGAAGTTGTACTTGTCGTTCGACAGCAGCTCGCCGGCCATGTCGTCGCGCAGGATCACCGGGCGCAGGAAGATCATCAGGTTGCGCTTGGTGCGCGTGGCCTGGCGCGACTTGAACAAGCCGCCGAACAGCGGGATGCGCGACAGCCCCGGCACGCCTTGCACCGATTCGCTCACTTCTTCGGACGACAACCCGCCGAGCACCAGCAGCGCGCCGTCGCCGACCTGCACGGTGGTGCGGATCTCGCGCTTGTTGGTGATCAGGTCGACCGCGCCGACCGACTGCGTCGGCGCCAGCGAGGAGACTTCCTGCACGATCTCCAGCCGCACGCTGTCGCCGGCGTTGACGTGCGGAGTCACCTTCAGGATCAGGCCGACGTCCTTGCGCTCGATCGTCTGGAACGGGCTGGAAAACCCATTGCCCGCGTTCGCGCCGGTGGCCGAGGTGTACGACCCGGTGAGGAACGGCACCTCCTGCGCCACCTTGAATTCCGCGACCTGGTTGTCGAGCGTGATGATGCTCGGCCGCGACAGGATGTTGGCGCGGCCGTCGCCGCGCAGGGCGCGCACCAGCGCGCCGATCTGCAGCACGTCGATCGAGGTGCCGTTGGGCCCGGGAATCCGCAGCATGCCTCGCGCGTAGCCGAGGTTGAGCCCCGGGCCCACGCTGCCCGGGTTGGCCATCACGCCGAGGATGCCGCCGACGCCGCCGCGCCCCGGGAAGTTGGTGCCGCCGATGAGGCCGTGGCCCGGCGCGCCGTCCGCCGAGGTGGCCTGCCACTGTACGCCCAGTTCGTCGGCGAGGTCGTCGGAGACTTCCGCGATCACCGCCTCGACCATCACCTGCGCCCGGCGCACGTCCAGTTGCCTGACCACCGAGGCGAGCCCGCGAAAGACCGCCGGCGGCGCGGTGATCACCAGCGCGTTGGTGCCGGCGTGGAAGCCGATCGTGGCGACCTTGCCGCCGCCCTGCTTGGCGTCGCCGCCGGTCAGGGTCGCGGCCACCGCCTCCAGCACCGGCGCCAGTTCGGACGCCTTGGCGTTGTGCAGGTAGATCACCTGGGTGTAGTCGCCGTCGGTGAGCGGCGTGTCCAGCTGCGCCACCAGGGTGCGGATGCGCAGGCGCTGGCCGGGGCTGCCCGACAGCAGGATCGAATTGCTGCGCGCGTCGGCGACCATGTGCGACACGTTGCCCACCGAACCCGCCGCCACGGTGCCCTCCAGCTGCTGCAGCGTGCGCACCACCTCCGCCGCGTTGGCGTGGTCGAGCGCGATCACCTCCACTTCGCTGCCGAACGTGGTGTCGATGCGGGCGATGATGCGCATCAGCCGGGCCACGTTCGCCGCGCGCTCGGTGACGATCAGCCGGCTGCCCTGCGCGGAGATCCTGCCGTTCGGCGAGATCAGCCGCTGCAGCAGCGCGGACAGCTCGCCGGCCGGCACGTTGCGCAGCTCGACCACGCGCGTGACGATCGCGTCCGGGCCGTCCGCCGCCGCGCCCTGGCCGTCCAGCACCGCCGCCGCTTCCGGCAGCACCTTCCACGCCTTGCCCGCGGGCGTCACCGCGTAGCCGTGCACGCTCAGCACGGACGTGAACAGGGTCCAGATCTCGTCGGTGGTCATCGGCGTGCTGGAGATGACGGTGACGTTGCCGGTCACCTTCGGATCGACGATGAAGCTGCGCCCGGTCACCTCGCTGACCGTCTGGATCAGCACCGAGATGTCCACGCCCTTCAGGTTGAGCTCGGCCTTGCCCGCGTCGGCGGGAGCCTGCGCCAGGCCGGCGGCGGCCCAGGCAAGGGCGAAGACGAAGAGCACGGTGCGCAGGCGGTTGTTCATTGCGTTCTCAGGGAGCGACACGGACGGTCTGTTCGCGGCCGTCGCGGCGGACGACCAGGGTCATGGCGCTGCCCGCCAGCAGTCCCTTTTCGAGGGTTCGATTGATGGCCGGATCGGCGACCGCGGTGCCGTCGATCGAGACGATGACGTCGTCCCGCCGCAGCCCCAGGCGTTCGACCCGCGCCACGTCCGGCGTGGCCAGCCGCGCACCCACCACCCGCCCGTTTTCAACCACCGGCAGGACGCTCAGGGCGCCAACGGAGGACGGCATGCCTGTCGGCGGTGCCAGGCCCGCTGCCGCGACGGCAACGGACGATCGCGTCGACGCAGGCTGCGGACGCGTGGCCGGGTCGATCAGCGCAAGCCGCTCCTGCGTTCCGCCGTTGGCAATGACCACGTGGTCCGCATGCACCGCCTGCAACACGCCGCCGCCGGGGAGACGCTCGCCGACGTGGTAGCCCGCATCCGGACGGCCCTTTTCCGCCATGATCGCCACCGCGCGGTCCTGCCGATCCGTCGCCACCGTGCCGCGCAGCACCAGCGCCAGGGTCGTCGCCTTCAACACGACACCCGCGTTCGGGATGCCGAACAGATGCCACTTCGCCAGCGGGCCGCTATCGACCGCGCCTGGCGTGGCCGCATGCGCCGGCGCAAACGGAAGCTGCGGACCGGCGGCGATCAGCAGGCACAACTGCGCCAACGCAACCACCGCCACGGCGCCGCCGATCCGGGCCACCCAGTTGGCAGCGATCGGCGAGCGCGACAGGCGATACAGGCGATCGGTCAGGGACGGCATGCCTCACACCCCGCTGGGCGACGGCAGACGCGCGGGACGGATTGCCGGCGCGACCGCCCATGAACTGGCCGGTGCGGCATCGGTGCTCGCCGATGCCGCACTCAGGCTGCAACTACAAGGACTTGAGGTATTCCGCGAGGTCGTCGACGTCCCCGGCGGACAGCCCCAGCGACTTCTTCGTGTTGTAGGCGATCACCACGTCCTTCAGCGTGGCGGCCGAGCCGTTGTGGAAATACGGCGGGTGCTGCCAGACGCCCTTCAGCGGCGCGGTGCGGTACTGCTTGGTCGCCGTGCGCGAGGCATAGCTGGGTACGCCGTTGGGCTCCGGTTCGCTGGCCACTTCGCTGGGTGCATGCAAGCGCGTGTTGGCATCGGTGAATTCCGGACCGCTGTGACAGGTGACACAGCCGGCCGCGCCGTTGAACAATGCCGCGCCGCGCTGGGCGGCGGCCGCATCGAAACTGCCCGCGGGTGCCGCCGGCGCGGCCAGCGTCAGCTGATAGGCCTGCAGGGCCGGCAGCTTGCTGCTGATCAGGTCGTCGGTGCCGTTGGTGACGTTGACGCCGGTGCGCGGTTCGGTGAACGTGCCGTGGCCACCCATCTGGGTCACGCCCACGTAGCGGTTCCAGTAGGCGATGTCGCTGCCGTCGCCGGTCGCGGTGATGCTGTGGATGCCGGCCAGGCCAAACGCCGGCGAGATCACCTGCGGGCCGTTGATGCCGTCGAAGTTGTAGCGCGGGTCGTACATGCCCTTGCCCCACGAGCTGTAGACCGCTTTCTGCGCGGCCGTGAGGGCCGGCGACAGCGAGATGATCAGGCCCGGATTCAGGTCGCGATTGGGCCAACCGTCCAGGCGCTTGCCGATGCCCGGCGCAAACGAGTTGTCCACGGTCGAATGGCACAGCGCGCAGGTGATGCCGACGCGGGTCAGCGTGTCCTTGCCGTTCACGGTTTCGACCGTGCCCTTGACGCCCACCACGGCATCGAGCTTCAGCAGGGCGATCGTGGTGTCGGTGCTGGTCAGGCTGATGCTGCCGTCCTGGATGCCCGCCACCACGGAGGCCGGCAGCGCTTCGGCATCGACCTTCAGGCCTACCGCCAGCGCCGTCGTCGGGTCCACCGCGGCCGAGATCACGTCGTTCATGTGCAGCGCATCGGTCCACTGCGTTTCGTCGCCGAAGGTGTCGTAGCGGAAGATCTGCATGCCCGAGGCGACCACGGCCGGGTCCACGGTGGTGCTGAACGACCAGGTGAAGGCGCTGGCCAGGGCAACGCCCATGCTGTCCTTGACGCCGGTGCTGAGCGTGGCGGTGCAGGACGTATCGGCCGGCAACATGGCGGTCGGGGTCAGCGTCGCCTTCCGGCTGGCCGCGTCGTAGGCGACAGCCCCTTCCACGGGGGTTCCCGCGGGACATGCCAGGGTGAAGGTTCCGGCAGTGAGCGAAGCGGCGTCCATGGCCCGGTCGAAGGTCGCCGAGACGGCCGCCGTATTGAGCGCGCTCGTGCTTCCGCTGGCCGGCACCGTGGAAGTGACGGTGGGGGGAGTGCTGACGGTCTTGTCCTTGCCGCCCCCGCCGCATCCGGCCAGCAGCCCGGCTGTCAGCAGCAACGCCGACAACCCGACATGCCTTGCCGCGCTTGAGCCCGACCCACCTGGCCCGTCTTTCCGGGACCGGCGTGCAGCCCCTCCCGGCGCCTTGTCTAGCTGCAACCTGATCATGTCTGTATCCCCTCGCCACTCCGAATGGAGGCCCGACGCTAAGGCATATAGAGCATTTATGCAAGTTTTTTATGTCATAAATGATTTGACAGGACTTTATGTTGTTTTGCAGCAAATCGGCGCACACTATCCGCCCATCCACGGCGACGGTTCCCAGGCCTGAGGAGGAAGCAGATGCTCGAAGTTCTTGGTGCCCGACAGCAGGAATTGCTCAAGCTGCTCTTGCGCAAGAAGAGCGGCATGACCATCGAGCGGCTCTCGGGAAAGCTCGAAATCACGCGGACGGCCGTTCGCCAGCATCTGGTGTCGCTGGAAAACAGCGGACTGGTCGCGCTTGGCGCAAGCCGCCCTTCCGGCGGGCGCCCGGAACAGCTCTATGTACTTTCCGACGCAGGCCGGGAGCTGTTCCCCCGCCAGTATTCCTGGTTCGCCGAGCTGGTGATCGAATCCATCAAGCAGGAGTCAGGCGCCGAGAAGCTCCGCGAGCGCCTCAAGGCCATGGGCGCCAGGATCGCGGAGAAATTCCGCCGGCAGCACCCCGCACAACTCGACCCCAAGCAGCGCGTCCACGAGCTGTCGGAGATCATGGAGGAACTCGGCTACGACACCCGGCCGTCGGAAACCGAAGGCGATCCGCTGGTCATCGAGGCCGACAACTGCATTTTCCACAACCTGGCGATGAAGGATCCCGACATCTGCCAGTTCGACCTGGCCCTGTTGTCGAACTTCACCGGCAGCAAGGTGGACCACCAGGAATGCATGGCCAGGGGCGGCAACGTGTGCCGCTTCAAGTTCACCCCCCCGGACTAAGCCGCGCCGTCACAACCCCTTCGCCGCCTGCGCCACCGCGCGGAACAGCGCACGGCCCTTGTTCATCGTCTCCTCCCACTCGGCGGCGGGGTCGGAATCGAACACGATGCCGGCGCCGGCCTGCACGTGCAGGCGGCCGCCGTGGATCACCGCGGTGCGGATCGCGATGGCGGTGTCGGCGTCGCCCCACCAGCCGATCCAGCCGATCGCGCCGCCATAGATGTTGCGCTTGTACGGCTCCAGTTCCTGGATGATCTCCAGCGCGCGCACCTTCGGCGCGCCGCTGAGCGTGCCGGCCGGAAACGTGGCCTTCAACACGTCCATGTAGGACAGGCCGGCGCGCACGGTGCCCTGCACCTGCGAGACGATGTGCATCACGTGCGAGTAGCGTTCGATCGCGAACGAGTCGCTCACTTCCACGCTGCCGGTCTCGCTGATCCGGCCCAGGTCGTTGCGGCCCAGGTCGATCAGCATCACGTGCTCGGCGCGCTCCTTCGGATCGGCCAGCAGTTCGGCTTCCAGCGCCCGATCTTCTTCTTCCGTGGCACCGCGCTTGCGCGTGCCGGCGAGCGGGCGCACCACCACCTTGCCGTCCTTCAGCCGCGCCAGGATTTCCGGCGAGGAGCCGACGATCTGGGTCTCGCCGAGGTCGACGAAGTACATGTACGGCGACGGGTTCAGCGCGCGCAGCGCGCGGTACACGTCGACCGGCCGCGCGTTGAAGCGCACGCTCAAACGCTGCGACGGCACTACCTGGAAGATGTCGCCGGCGCGGATGTATTCCTTCGCGCGCTCGACCATCGCCTCGAATTCGGGCTTGGTGAACGAGGATTTGAAGTCGCCCTCGTCCAGCGCGATCGACTGCGTGAGCTGCGGGTACGAGGCGCCGCCCTGGCGCAGCCGGTAGACCAGCGCGTCGAGCCGGCGCTGCGCCTCGGCGTAAGCCTGCGGCTGCGCCGGGTCGGCGTGCACGATCAGGTACAGCCGGCCCTTGAGGTTGTCGAATACCGCGACCTCCTCGGCAAGCATCAGCAGCACGTCGGGCGTGCCCAGCTCGTCGGCGCGATCCCACTGCGCCAGCCGCGGCTCGATGTAGCCGATCGTCTCGAAACCGAAGTAGCCGACCAGGCCGCCGCTGAACGCCGGCAGCTGCGGCAGCCGCGGCACGTCGTACTGCTGGCGCAGCTTTTCGATTTCCGCGAGCGGATCGTCCAGATGCCGACGCTCGGTGATCTCGCCCGAATCCTCCACTTCGAGTTCGTGCCCGCGCAGGCGGAACACCCGCTTCGCCGGCAGCCCGATGATCGAATAGCGTCCCCAGGTGGCGCCGCCATCGACCGATTCAAACAGGAAGGTGTACGGGCCGTCGGCCAGTTTCAGGTACACCGACAGCGGCGTGTCGAGGTCGGAAAACACCTCGCGCACCAGCGGAATGCGCGTATGCCCTTGGGCCACCAGCGCGTCGAATTCGGCTCGGCTGATTTTATCTGGGGAGATCACGTGGGGAGATCCGGATGGCCAAACGAGGAAGCGGCCATTGTAGGCGAAGCGTGGCCTCAGCCACTCAGCCGCTGGCGCGGCATGCCGTGCAGGCGCAGCGAGAACGCCACGCCGCCGCCGTCGTCGAGGTTGCGTGCACTGGCGACGCCACCGTGGCGCTCGGCGACCAGGCGCACGACATAGAGGCCCAGGCCCAGGTGCGGGGCGTCGCCGGGGGTGGCCTTGTCGCGCAGGCTGACCAGCGAATCGAACAGCCGGCCCTGCATCGCCGCGGGCAACGGCGGGCCCTGGTTGGCCAGCTCGATCTCGGCGCCGTCCGGCGCGCCGCGCAGGGTGAGCCGCAGCCAGCCGTCGGGCGGGGTGAACGACAGCGCGTTGTCGAGCAGCTTGTCCAGCGCCTGCGCGACCAGCTCGGGCGCGCAGTGCAGGCGCAATGGCGCGTCGGGCAGCATGCAGTCGAGCCGGCGCGCGCCGATCAGCGGGCGGTAGGCATCGGCGCAGCCGCGTACCACTTCGCGCAGGTCGACGTCCTCGGGTTCGGCCGCGGCGATCGCACGCTCCATCCGGCTCGACTCGCTCATCGCGCGCACCAGCGCACCGAGCCGGGCCACGCCGTCGCGGGCGCGAGCCAGGTACGGCTGCGCCTCGGCCGGCAGCGCGGCCCGTTCCTGCAGCGCATGCTCGAGGTTGTCCAGCGACGACTTCACGATCGCCAGCGGCGTGTTGAGTTCGTGCGAGAGTTTCGAGGCCAGCGTGCGCAGGTAGTCGGTGTAGTTGCCGACCACCTCGAACAGCCGCTCGAAGCTGCGCGCCAGGTCGCCGATCTCGTCCGGCGCGTCGGTCATCGGGAATTTTCCCCGCTCGAACAAGCCGTCCAGACGTCCATCGTTGAGCTGCGCGCGCTCGGCCGCGTTGCGCAGGCGGCCCAGCCGCAGGCTGAGCCGGGTGGCGAACAGCAACAGGATGCCGCCGGCCACCAGCAGCACGCCGAAGCTGGTCAGCAGCAGGCCGAACAGCGCGCGGTTGGCCAGCAGCGGCACCGTGCGGCTGGCCTGCTCCAGCAGCAGCACGCCATCGACCTGGCCGGCACGCTCGATCGGCACCGCAGCGGCCAGCACCACGCTGCCGCGCTCCTCGCCGCTGCGCCAGACCGACACCGGTTTGCCGATGCCCGCCGCGGCGACTTCGCGGGTATCCAGCCGCGGCACGTCCTGCGCCCACAGGCTCGCATCTTCCAGCCGGGTCGCCAGCAGCGAGCGATAGACCAGCGCGGCGAACCAGCCCGGCTGGCCATCGCTGCCGGGCATCGTGTTCAGGCGGCCACTGCGCGCCAGCAGCCAGCCCTGCGGCGCCAGCACGCGTGCCTGCACGCGATCGGGCACCAGCTGCACCAGCTCGCCGGAAAGCTTGTCCGAGTAACTGAGCAAGGGCCGCGTATCGGCGGCCAGCCGGTCGCCGCCGGCCGCCGCGTCGTACACGCCGACGCCGAGCGTGTGCAATTGCAGACCACGCGGCAGGCGCAGTTCGACCCGATAGCCGCTGCCGTCCTCCTGCCATTGCGCGGTGATCAGCTCGGGCAGGCCGTCGACCGGTGGATCCAGCGGCCGCGCCGTGAGCGGCCCCGGCGCCGCGCTGGCCAGCAGGTAGCGGCGCCGGCCGTTCGCGTTGCCCAGCGAGAGGATCAGGTGGTCGGCGGCCAGCGCGTTCGCGTCGTCGGCGTCGGCGCGCGTGCGCCGGGTGGCGCGCACGTCAGCGTACAGGTACAGCCCGTCGTCGTCCGCGGCCAGCAGCAGCTTGCCGCGCGCGCCCAGCGGCTGGCTCCACGGCGTCAGCGGCGCCCAGTCGTCGCCATAGCCATCGACGGTGATCGGATTCGGCGCCTGCTGCACGTACCAGCCCCGGCCCGACGCCGGCGCCATCGCGCCGGTCACCACCAGGCTGCGCGCCACCGCATTCGCCGACGCCAGCAGCGCCTGCGCCTGGCCTTCGCGCAGCAGCGTTTCCATCTGGCGCACGTACAGCCAGCCGGCGATCGGCAGCGCCAGCGTGCACAGCGCGACCAGCAGCAGCTTGCGGCGCAGGGTCATCGGAACCGAGGGTCAGCGGCCATGCGCGGGCGCCGCGTCCTTCGCCCAGCGCGAGGCCACCACCACGCGCATGAAGTCGTCGAGCAACGCGCGGCGCGACGGGTCGGCGTCGTCGAACGCCATCGACCAGCTCAGCCGCACGCCGCTGGCCGCGCCCGGATCGCAGAACACCAGCACGTCGTCGATGCGGTCGCTGCCCTGGTAGACCGAGGCCTCGCACGGCATGGCCGGGTGCCGCACGGCGAAGCCGGACACCTTGCCGGCCGGGTCGTGCTGCAGGTAGCGCTTGCGGTCGGCCTGCACCTCGCCGGCCAGGGTGGGCAATTGGCGCGGCCATACATTGAGCACCATCACCCGCTGCGGCTTGCCGCTCCATTCGCCCTGGTACAGCACGGCATTGACGCCGATCGCGCGCGCATAGGTGCAGCAGTCGCGCGTCCAGCCGGCCGGCGTGGCGACACGGATCGCCCAGGCCGGTGCGTTGCCGTCGCGGGCGCCGCGCGCCAGCACGTCGTCGCCCTCGCCGGCCGCCTGCGCCAGCGCCGCGAACGCGCACAGCACCAACGCCAGCCCGATGCGCCGGCTCACGGTTTCCACCGGTAGCCGACGCCGTGCACGGTCTCGATCGCGTCGAACTCCGGCGCCACCGCGATGAACTTCTTGCGGATGCGCTTGATGTGCGAGGTGATGGTGGCGTCGTCCACGACGAGTTCCGCCTCGCGCATCAGTTGGTCGCGGTTCTTCACGTGGCCGGGGAAGCGGATCAGCGTGTGCACCATCCAGAACTCGGTGACGGTGAGCGGGATCTCCTCGCCGTTCCAGGTGATCCGCATGCGCTCGGACTCCAGCTTCAGCGGCCCGTGCTCGATCACCGTTTCGCTGGACACCGGCACCTTCAGCGACTCGATGCGGCGGAACAGCGCGGCGATGCGCGCGGCCAGCTGGTGCAGGCTGGTGTCCTTGCTGAGGTAGTCGTCGGCACCCAGGCGCAGGCCGGAGATCACGTCGAAATCCGAGTCGCGCGCGGTGAGGAAGATGATCGGCAGCGTCGCCGACTTCGCGCGCAGCTCGCGGCACAGGTCGAAGCCGCCCTCCGGCTCGTCGCCCAGGCCGATGTCGATGATCACCAGTTCGGGCAGGCGCATCGCGAACGCGCTGGATGCTTCCTGGCGCGAACCGTAGCCGCGCGCGTCGTAGCCGAAGCGGTTCAGCGCCTCGACGTAATTGGCACGGATCAACGGTTCGTCTTCGACGATGGCTATGCTGCGGCCCATGGCGCGCTCCCTGTAGTGGTGCGCGCAGCGTGCTATGCGGGCCGCGCGTACGCAAGCCATGCAGCGCGCCTGCCTGCGTTTCGCCACATGCCGGCAGCCGGCCGGCCCGATTCCGCCGGCGCCAGCGCCCGCGGTGGCGGTTTGATGTGAATCAGGCCATCAACCGGGAAGTTCACCATGCCGCCCATCGAATCGCCCGAACGCGATCCCAACGCCGAACTGCACGGTTTCGAGCCGCTGCGCGCCGCGCTGGCGATCGGCGCGCTTCTGCTCGGACTGCTGCTCAGCCTTTGAGGTGGACGCCATGTACAAATCCTGTTTCGACCCGTCCTCGTTCAATCCATTCGCCGTGGAAGGCAACCGTGCCTCCGGCACGAAAGGAATCGTGCCGGAGGCGGGGCAAGAGCAGACCGATCCCGACTGGCAGCCCCTGTAGCCGCTCCACTATCCGCACTCCGTCCCGCATGGTGATTGCTTTCCCCTCCTTGCGAGGGGATTTTTTCGGCCATGAACCTGACAGGACTGCGGCTTCCGCCCGTTCATAATTCTGCCGGGAACCAAACCGGACCACCCCGGTCAGTATTACTGATTGGTACCGTTCCTCTTGCCGTGGAACGTGCCGGCACGGCAGTCGATCTCCCCCTGTCAAATGGCCGTGCCGGCACACCAATCAATGGTGTTTCCTCACACGTCTCCGACGACGTTTGTCCCGGCGCAGCCGTTCACTGCGTCGGGACTTTTATGCGTGGGTGTTTTGCGGCGAACGCCGCCGAAGGCCGCTGCTCAGCCGATCGCCTTGCGCATGGCGGCGATCTCGGTGGCGTAATCCGCTGCGTGGAAGATCGCCGAGCCGGCCACGAAGGTGTCGGCGCCGGCGGCGGCGATCGCACCGATGTTCTGCGCGGTGACGCCGCCGTCGATCTCCAGCCGGATCGCACGGCCGCTCGCGTCGATGCGCGCTCGCGCCTGGCGCAGTTTCTCCAGCGCGCCGGGGATGAACTTCTGCCCGCCGAAGCCCGGGTTCACCGACATGATCAGGATCAGGTCGAGCTTGTCCATCACGTAGTCGAGGTAGTCCAGCGGCGTGGCCGGGTTGAACACCAGCCCGGCCTGGCAGCCCGATTCCTTGATCAGGCCCAAGGTGCGGTCGATATGCTCGCTCGCCTCCGGATGGAAGCTGATCAGGCTGGCGCCGGCCTTGGCGAAGTCCGGCACGATGCGGTCGACCGGCTTCACCATCAGGTGCACGTCGACCGGCGCGGTGATGCCGTACTTGCGCAGCGACTGCAGCACCATCGGCCCGATCGTGAGGTTCGGCACGTAATGGTTGTCCATCACGTCGAAGTGCACCCAGTCGGCGCCGGCGGCCAGCGCCGCGGCGGTGTCTTCGCCGAGCCGCGCGAAATCGGCGGCAAGGATGGATGGGGCGATGATCGGGGCTTGCTTGGGCATGGCGCTACGCTGCAGGGAACAGGAATCGAGGGAATAGAGAATAGAGGAAAGCGGGCTCCCCCGCGGCAGACCCGGCGATGGCGTCACCCACCGCCACGCCTCGGCGTGCGGCTTTTCCGTATTCCCCATTCCCGACCCAAATCACTTGAAGCCGCGCATTTCCTTGATCCGGTCGTACGCGGCATTGATATCGCTGGCGCGCGACTCGGCGCGCTTGCGCATGTCTTCGGGCAGGTCGCCGAGGCGGTCGGGGTGGTGTTCGGAGATCAGCTTGCGGTAGGCGCGTTTCACCGCGCGGTCGTCCGCGTTGCGGTCGATGCCGAGCACCGCGTACGGGTCCGGTCCCTGCGGCGCGCGCTGCGGCGGCACATAGCCGCCGCCGGTGCCGTAGGCGTGGCCGTAGCCGCGCGACCCGCCGGCAGCAGCGTTCCACGCGTAGCCCTTCATCGCCATCAGCGCCATCAGCTCCATGTCGCTGATCCGCAGCGCGAACGCCAGCTGGCGCAGGATCGCCATCTTCTCCGGCGGCGGGTTGCCCTCGGCCAGCACGGTCTCGATCACCACGTCGAGCACCGGGAACCCGTGGTCGCGGCGCAGGCCGACCCAGTTGCGCAATGCGGTGATGGTCTGGGTGACGTCGAATTCCGGCTGCTTGCCGACGTTGAAGCTGGCCACCGCCTGCTTGCGCTGTTCGGCGTCGAGGTTCATCCGCGTCATCAGGCGTTCGGCGATCGCGATCTCCTGCTCCGACACGCGGCCATCGGACTTCGCCACCGCGCCGAGCAGGGTGAACAGCGGGCCGACGAAGCCGCCGGCCTCCGGGGTGGCGCGCTTGCGCTGGCTGTAGCGCATGTTGTCGAAGATGAAGCCCAGCACCGCGCCGGTGATGGCGCCGGGCATGTGGCCGATGAGCAGACCGAAGAACGCGAACCACAACGTGTAGGTAAAACTCATGGCTGTCCCTGCGGCTGCGGCGACTGCGCGCTGTACCAGCGCGCCAGCGCGTCGAGTTCGACGTCGCTGACCGGGCCGATCGCGGCGCGCATCACCGGCACGTTGCGGCGGCCGTCGCGGTACTGCTTCAGCGCGTCGCGCAGGTAGTCCAGCCGCTGCCCGGCCAGGTGCGGCACGCCCGGCATGCCGGCATGGCCGCTGGCGCCGTGGCAGGCGGCGCACAGACCCAGCCGCGCGGGCGGCGCCGGCGTTTGCGCGCAGATGGGGAGGGCGGCGAGCAGGCAGAGCGCCGCGGTCAATGGAATTCGCATCGGCAACACATGGGGCCAGGGATCGCCAATTCTAGCAGCGCGCCCGGATTCCCCGAGGGCGCGTTTCCGGCACCGCGGCCGCAGCGGCTAGAATGGGCGCTTTCCCGCCACGTGGAACCCGCTGCCGTGCCCACCACCCTGCCGCAATCGAACCTGCCCGGCCTTGAGCTGATCCATCGCGGCAAGGTGCGCGATGTCTACGCGTTGTCCGACGATCGGCTGCTGATGGTGGCCACCGACCGGCTTTCGGCGTTCGACGTGGTGATGCCGAACCCGATCCCCGGCAAGGGCGAGATGCTCACCCAGATCTCCAACTTCTGGTTCGGCAAGACCGCGCACCTGGTGCCGAACCACCTGCTCGACGTGCCGCTGGCCGAGGTGCTGCCGCCCGGCACCGACCTCAAGCTGTACGAGAAGCGCGCGGTGGTGACGCGGCGGTTGAAGCCGGTGCCGGTGGAAGCGATCGCGCGCGGCTACCTGATCGGTTCCGGCTGGAAGGATTACCAGGCGACCGGCTCGCTGTGCGGCATCGCGCTGCCGGCTGGCCTCAAGCAGGCGCAGCAGCTGCCCGCGCCGATCTTCACGCCGTCGACCAAGGCCGCGGTGGGCGACCACGACCAGAACGTCAGCTTCGACGCCGTGGTGGACGCGGTGGGCGCCGACCTGGCCAACCAGGTGCGCGACGCCACCCTGGCGATCTACCGCTGGGCCGCTGCCTATGCGGCCGAGCGCGGCATCATCATCGCCGACACCAAGTTCGAGTTCGGCACCGACGCCAGCGGCAAGCTGTACGTGATGGACGAGATGCTGACGCCGGATTCCTCGCGCTTCTGGCCGGCCGACGAATACCGCGTCGGGATCAGCCCGCCCAGCTACGACAAGCAGTTCGTGCGCGACTGGCTGGAGACGCAGGACTGGAACAAGACCGCGCCCGGCCCGGTGATTCCGGACGAGGTGATCGCCCGCACCGCCGCCAAATACGCCGAGGCCCTGCAGCGGCTGGCCGGTATCCGGCTCGACTGAAGCTTCCATGGGGGGAAATGCCATGCGCACCATGCAGGACTGGCTCGACAGCTACAGCGGCGACCATCAGAACCCGACCAACCAGGTGTTCCACTGGTTCTGCGTGCCGCCGATCGTGTGGTCGGTGATCGCGCTGCTGTGGGCCATCCCGGTACCCGTCAGCCAGTTGCGCCCCGGCGCCTGGGCGGTGCTGGTGATGGTGCTGGCGTTCTACTGGTACTGGCGGCGTTCGCACCGCCTGGCGGTCGGCCTGCTGATCGTGTTCGCCCTGCTCGGCCTGCTCACCAACTACCTGTACTGGCGACTCGGCGTCGCACAGCTCTGCTACCTGGCGGTCGGCGTGTTCGTGGTCGCCTGGATCGGCCAGTTCATCGGGCACAAGTTCGAGGGACGCAAGCCGAGCTTCCTCACCGACCTTTCCTACCTGCTGATCGGTCCGGCGTGGCTGATGGCCAAGCTGCTGCGCAAACTGGGGTTCAAGCAAGTCACATGACCACCCTGCTTACCGTGATCAGCAGCCTGCTCTGGTGGGTGCTGTACAGCAGCATGGCCGCGCTGGCATTCGCCCTGATCGGCTGGTCCGTATTGCGCTGGGCCGAGCGCTGCGCGGTGGTGTTCAACCGCATCTACCTGGCCTGCCTGCTGTGGACCATGCTCGGCCTGCTGCTGGTGGTCGGCGTGGCCGCCTACGAAGGCCACCTGCACCCGCCCTACGGCGCACTGCTGAGCTCCGGCCTGCTGCGCTGGACGCTGGTGCTGGACATGCTGATCGGCAGCATCCTGCTGTGGCGGCTGGTGCCGCGCATCGACGCCCGCCGCATCCGCCCCGGCAGTGCGTGCATGGCGGTGGCGGTGATCATGGCGATCAGCTTCGGCGTCGCCACCAGCCTGGCCTGAACGCCCGGCGGAGGAGCGGGCTGCCCCGCCCCTCCGCCGCGGTCACATGTGCGCCAGCATGCTGCCGAAGAACACCATCATGATGCCGCCGATGATCACGCCAAGCACGATGCCGATCACCAGATACACCAGTTGCACCACACACGCCTTGCCGTAGCCGATCTGGCTGCCGTTCTGCGCCAGCAGCAGGTAGTTCACCACCGCGGCGCCCACCAGGAATTGCACCAGCAACGACAGCAATCCGCCCGCGCTGCCGTGCGAGACCATGCCCACGACCACCATCGCCACGGCTGCCGCGATCCAGGTCAGCACCACCGCGCCCAGCGCGCGCAGGTAGGACGGCATGTAGCCGACCACCAGCCGGAACGCCACGCTCAGCACCAGCGCCGCAAGCAGTACGCCCACGACGATCATCACCAGGATCGCGAACAGCCCCATGCCGGCCAGCGCGGCCAACGTCGAAGTACCCATACAACCCCCTAGTCAGTGGAAGGAAAAACCGCCCGGCGGCATCCCCATGCCGTCCGCTCTCCCCGGCGGTGGCGCCAGCCTAGCCGATGGCCGCGCCGGCGTCTCCCGCGGCGAGATCCACCCGCGCTATATCATCGACCCGCTTGAGAGATGTGCCATGACTCTGCGCAGCCTGTTCGTCGACTTCAACAGTTACTTCGCCTCGGTCGAGCAGCACGAGGACCCGAGCCTGCGCGGCTGCCCGGTGGGCGTGGCGCCGGTGGCCGCCGAAACCACCAGCCTGATCGCCGCCAGCTACGAGGCCAAGGCGTTCGGCGTGGGCACCGGCACCATGGTGCGCGAGGCGCGGCGGCGCTGCCCCGGCATCCAGATTCGCGTGGCGCGGCCGGAACGCTACGTGGCCTGGCATCACCGGCTGATGGAAGCGATCGACCACGCGATCCCGGTGGGCCGGGTCGGCTCGATCGACGAGGTGGCCTGCGAACTGGTCGGCCGCCAGCGCCGGCGCGAGATTGCCGAGCAGATCGCGCAACAGGTGAAAGACGAGATCGCGCTGGCCGCGCCCGGCGGCGCGATCCGCTGCTCGATCGGCATCGCGCCGAACGACTTCCTGGCCAAGACCGCCTCGGACATGAAGAAGCCCGACGGCCTCACCGTGATCGAACTGGCCGATCTGCCGCACGCACTGCATGGGCTGGCATTGCGCGACCTGTGCGGCATCGGTCCGTCGATGGAAGCGCGCCTGCACGAAGCCGGCATCACCAGCGTGGCCCAGCTCACCGCCGCCTCGAAGCCGGTGCTGCGCCGCGCCTGGGGCGGCATCGAAGGCGAGCGCATGTGGGGCCTGCTGCGCGGCGCCTGGCTGCCGACCGCACCCACCGAACGCGGCTCGATCGGCCACTCGCACGTGCTGGGCCCGGAACTGCGCACGCCCGCCGGCGCCCGCGCGGTGCTGAAGAAACTGCTGGTGAAGGCGGCGATGCGCATGCGCCGCGAGGAAATGCTCAGCGGCGCCATGGCCGTGCGCATCCGCTTCATCGGCCACGACCAGCGCTGGGAACGCGACCTCGCGTTCGACCCCACCGACGACAGCCGCGAACTGCTGCGCCTGCTGAACGGCATGCTCGATAGCAGCCAGCGCCGTCGATTATTGCCTGGCCCGACCAACGCCATCCCGCTGTCGGTCAGCGTCACTCTGATGCGCCTGGTGCCACGCACGCAAAGCAGCGGCTCGCTGTTCGCAGCAACCGAAGACACCGGCCGAGTCGACGCGCTGGTCGACCGCATCAACGCGAAGTTCGGCTACAACAAACTCTACTTCGGCAGCATGCAGCTGGCGCTCGAACACGACGCCGCGCCGATGCGCATCCCGTTCAACCGCGTGCCCGATGCCGACAGCGAGAACGAGGCCAGCCACGATCCGCTCTGGCTGCAGACGATGAATCGGTTCAAGGCGATGGCCGAGAGCAAGCATCGGCGACGGGAGCGTTACGCCAGGAAATAGCCACTGTGGCCCACTGTGGCCAACTCTTGCCAAGGAGATCAGGCTTTGATGTAGGCTGTTTCGACGATATTGGAGTAACGCCAAGGGGAGGGAACATGGGCGATCGTTCAGGGAGATGGTTCAACTGCCAGCGGATCGGTGGTTTGCTTGTTCTGCTTTTCTCTGGCTTGCTGCACGCTGGCACAGTGACTTACGTCTACACTGACCCGCAGGGCACGGTGCTGGCGGAAGCCGACGCGAACGGCAACATCACGGCAAGATACGACTACACACCGTACGGCACCGCGGTGGCAAGCATGAGCCCGGCACCGAACGGGCCGGGATATACCGGGCATGTGAACGATCCGGATACCGGACTCGTGTATATGCAGGCGCGCTATTACGATCCGACCACGGGACGCTTCCTCAGCGCCGATCCGATCAACCCTGTAACGGGTAACCTGTACAACTTCAACCGGTACGGCTACGCCAACAACAATCCGGTCAACAACACCGATCCGGATGGGCGATGTGTCGATGCCGACTTTAGTTGCGGTGCGATGGCCCGGTCCTTCGCACAGCATCCGGAGGCAACGAAACCGCTGGTTCCCTATGCCGTAGCCGGGGTCGGGGTGATGGCGACAGCTTCCGGTGCGGGTGCAGCGGTCGTTTATGTGAAAACCGCCATAATGGTCGACAAGGTGTTGTCGGAATCTCCCACACCTCCTACTACATTGCAGAAAAATGTGGCACAGGGAAAAGCCGGAGAGGCTTTAACCCGAGCAAAGTATGGTGATCATATTGCTGGTGAACAGGTGACCATCAAAACTTCCGATGGCACCAGAACAAGGACCGACTTCGTCACCAAAGATCGAGGAGTCATTGAAACGAAAACGGGTGGTGCCGACTTGAGTAAGGGTCAGGCAAAGTTGTTTGATGACATCAATGCAGGCCGAGAGGTCACCCCGGTTGGTAAAAACGCGACGGATGCAGGACTTGAGTCAGGGAAATCTACTGTCCTCAAGTCATGCACTATTGACCGCTGCTAGGTTTGCGACGTGAACAAGTCACACACTTTCGTAGTGGATTTCGTCGTCAAGGGCGACTCCCCGGACGTCATGAAAATGGTTCTTGTCGAGGAGGGAGATTGGTCAGACATTGATGACCGTCTGCGACTTCTCCAGCAGCGGATGTACGGATGCATCGATGCAGCGATTGACGGCCAGCTAACCGAGCAATTTCCTGAAGCCAAAGGGAAGAAGATCATCGTTTCAGTTGACTTCTACGATGCTCCTCAGAACGAGGCCTCTGAGTTCTTCGAGCGATTCTCAAAAAATGTGTTCTTGATTCCGTCTTACGGGGACGCGTTGAAAAAGAGCGAGTTCGTGAAAGACATCGCTTTTGAGGCGAATTTCGAGACATTGCCGAAATAGGCCGGGTGAATTCAATCCCGAAGCACACCGCACTTCCTCATTCACGCGGATGCGCAGCCCTTACATTCGCCCCCCGCACGGCGTCGACAAACCCGCCAAACGGAATATCGGTGGTCCCCACCAGCCCGATATGGCTGTTCTCGCCGTCGAGCAGGCGGCCGGTCACGGGTTGGTCGGTGTACTGGAACCAGTGTGCGCCGACGATATCGGGGTTGGCGGCAGCAGCGGCGACGAAGCGCGCATACGCCTCGCCGCGCTGCTGTTCGCTCCATACCGGCACCACGCCCTTGCCGAACGGGCCGCGATCATCGGAGCCAAAGTGGAATTCGCTGATCAGCGCCGGCTTGTCCAATGCATGCATCGCAGTCGCGTCGAAACCATGCTGCGGCAGGTCGGCGTAGACGTTGAAGCTGACCACGTCGCAGTACTGGGCGCAGGCGGTGACGGCTTCGTGCGTGTTCACGGCGAAGCGGCCGCCGAGGAACAGGTGCTGCGGGTCGTACCGGTGGATGGCTTCCGCCACCGTGCGGAAATAGGTGTCGGCGTAGCGGCGCAGCCAGGCGCTGTAGTCGCGTGCGATCGCCGGATGCGCTTCGTTCGGCGCGGGTGCGGCGAAGCCGGCGGCGTCGAGCGCGTCCCATGAAGTGAGCGCGATGCCCCATGCCGCGGCCAGCGTTTCCGGCGCCGTGTACTGCTGGCGCAGCATCGCGATGAAAGCCTGCTTGGCCGGGCTCTTCGCGTCGCCGGCCAGCGTGCCGAGCGCAAGGCCCCAGCGGCCTTGCGGGCCGCTGCCGGCCCAGGCCAGTTCGTTGTCGGCGAAGTAGCCGAGCAGCCAGGGATCGTTGCGCACGCCGGCGCTCGCCCTGATCACTGCCCGCTCGGCGGCCTGCACGAAACGCGGGTCGAACGGATCGGGCATGCGGCCCCAGTAGTCGTAGCCGCTGGCGACGTTGGCGTAGTCGCCGGCAATGTTGATCGAGCGCGTGTACGGCAGCCGGCGTGCCTGGCCCAGCGCATCGTCGCTCCAGTTGCCGACGGTGTTGAAGCCCCACGCCTGCAGCCGATCCAGCGTGCGCGTGCGCCACGCGGCCAGCCAGTTCTTGCCATCGACGCGATACAGGTTCGCCGCGTAGAAATCGAACCAGCGGCCGTGGTTGTGGCCGATGCCCTGGCTGGCGCCCTGGTCCCTGTTGCGATTGTCGCCACTGCCATAAAACGCGGCCCACTCGCCGCTGTCCGGCGGCAGGTCCTTGAACATGAACTCGCGGCCTTCGACATAGCTGCGCCCGCCGTCGGCCGTCACGGCGTTGACGCCGAGCGAGAAGAACGCGTGGCCGTCGGGTGTCACCAGATGCCAGCGGCCACCCTGCTTCTGCGTATGGAACCAGCCGGTTTTGGCGAGGCTTTGGACGTCCAGACGCCCGCCGTATGCGTCCTGCCCCACCGATGCTGGCTTCGCCTGCTTGAGCGCGGCTTGTTCGCGCACGTGCGCGGCGCGCAAGGCCGCATCGGAATCGATTTTCTCCGACCAGCGGGCGCGGCTGGCCTGGCCGTAACGGTCGACGATGCCGCTGTAGGCAGCCCGTTGCAGGTCCTGGCCCGACACTGCCTCGACGCGTCCCAGCAGCAAGGTCTGCGCAGCCTGCGGCGCCGGCACGCCGAACCGCAGCGCGCGCACTGCACGCGGATCGAGCGTGCCTTCCACCGTGGTGGCGAGCAGGATGGCCCGGCCGTGGTCGTCGAACGGCATCGGCGGCGCGGCCTGCATGCCCATGGCGCGCGGACTCGCCGCGTGCAGGGGGATCACCAGCGTCTGCGCCGGTCCGGCAGGCAGGCCGACTTGCGCGTGCAGGTGCTGATCCGGGCTCGCACCGTCGATGTCGACGGTCAGCGTGACCGCCCACGGCATCGCGTTCTGCACCTGCACGTGCAGCTCGTCGCCAGCGGGCCAGGTGCGCGCCGGTGTCACTGTCAGCGCCGGCGCGGCGGCCGCTTCGAAGGTGTAGCGCTGCAAGGTGAAACCCGCGACCGGCTGCGGCGCGCCATCGCGGCGCACGTGGTCCAGCGTGACAGGCGCCGTCGTCGCGGCCAGGTCGATCGACGCCACCGACGCATCCGCATGACAGCCACCCAACACCAGCAGACTGAGGCAACCGGCGAAGACGATCCGTTTCATGATCCGTGACCTTCGTTGAAAGGCCGAGTATGGCGCGCGAAGGTGAAGCGCAGCCATCGCGATGCATGTACGCGAGCGTCCACCGATTTTCCGCAACGCGCGCGGCGGTGCCGTGTGGTCAGCGGTGCGCCAGCAACGCGGCCGCCCGCTCGCCCGCGCCCATGGCGAGCGTCCAGCCCAGCATGCCGTGGCCGACGTTGAACACGATGCCGTCCTGCACCCGGCGCATGATCGGCATCGACGACGGCGTCATCGGGCGCAAGCCGGCCCAGCGGCTTTCGATGGCGTCATAGTCCGCGGCGGCAGGCAGCGATGCGCGCGCCAGGGCCACCAGCAGATCGCTGCGCCCGGGATCCACCGCGGTATCGCGCACGCCCAGTTCGGCCAGGCCGGCCACCCGCAGGTGATCGCCGAGGCGGCAGAACACCAGCTTGCGCGTGGTGTCGGTGATGCTGGCGACCGGCGTGTGCAAGCCACAGCGGGTGGTGAAGGAGTACCCCTTCATCGGCATCAGCGGCATGCGGATGCCGAGCTTGCGCGCCAGCCGCGTCGACTCCACTCCCGCGCACACCACCAGTTGCCGCGAACGCAGGCGGCGACCGTCGCGGGTGGTCAGCGTGACCGCACCCGGCTCGCGCAGCAGATCGTCGACATCGGTTTCGAAACACGCCTGCACGCCGTATTGCTCGCGCAGCACGTGCAGCAGTTCGACGCAGAAACGATGCGGATCGCCCACCTCCTCCTGCGGCGAATGCAGCACGCCGACCAGGCCCGCCACACCTTCCAGCGCCGGCTCGACCGCCACCGCCTCGCGCGGCGACAGCACCTGCTGCACCACGCCGTGCCGCTGCTTGATGGCGGCGATCGCCTCTGCCCGGCGCAGCGCGCCGGCGTCGTGGTACAGGTGCATCTTGCCGGGCGCCGAATGGCTGAATTCGATCCGATGCCTCTGCAGCAGCGCATCCATCGCCGACTTCGATTCCATCGCCAGCTCGAGCACGGCCAGGGTGTTCTCGCGAAAGCGCGACGCCGTCGTGTTGCGCAGAAACGCCAGCCCCCATTTCAGCGAGTCCGGATCGAACAGCCAATGCATGCGGAACACCGGGTCGAGACCCAGCAGAAGCTGCGGCAGATGTTTCCACAGCGCCGGGCTGCCCAGCGCGTCGGTATAGACATAGCTCAGCTGGGCACCGTTGGCGAACGAGGTGGCCAGCGCGGGGCCGGCCGCACGATCGACCAGGCGTACCGACAGGCCACGGCGCGCCGCCGCATAGGCGGTGGCCATGCCGACCACGCCCGCGCCCAGCACGGTGACGTCCGCCGCGCCCTCGTCGGCCGGCGCCTGCGCACCGGGCGCGGACGCCGCCGACCGTGGATCGGTCGTCGTCATGGAAGGTCCTGCCGGTTCGAGTGGCGTTTGCACGGCCGTCGATCCGGCGAACGCCCGTTGTCTTCGCGCCTCGGATCGGCAGCCATCCAAGCGCGTTTCGGCATCGGCGCCGGCCGGCAAATCGCACGGCATGGACAGCGAATGTGGGCGTTACCGGACATGCGCCTAGCCTAGCGGGCAAGCCCTCCGTTGCCACATCGCTTTATGTCGGCATGGATTAACCTGCAGTTATGGCCGGCCGTTCATTCCCAGAAATTCAGGAACCCGGTGATGATCAGCGCATTGGTGAAATCGATGAAGAACGCGCCGACCAGCGGTGCCACCAGGAACGCGCGCGGCGCCGCGCCGTAGCGCTCCACCAGCGTGCGCATCACCGCCATCGCATTGGCGGTGGTGCCCAGCATGAAGCCGATGAAACCGCCGCCCATCACCGCCGCATCGTAGTCGCGGCCCATCAGGCGGAATACCGGGATGCAGAACAGCACCACCAGCACGATCTGCAGGGCAAGGTTGACCAGCAGCGGAAGCGCCAGCCCCGCGAGTTCCCACAGGCGCAGGTTCATCAGCGCCACCGCAAGGAACATCGCCAGGGCGACATTGCCGATCACGTCGGTGCTGCGCACGGACAAACCGATCCAGCCGGTGTAGTCGTCGATATTGCGGATCAACGCGCCCACCAGCATCGCGCCTATGTACGCCGGCAGGGTCAGCCCCAGCGCCGCGAAACCCTGCCCGACCCAGGAGCCGGCCCACATCGCGATCAGGATGATCACGATGCTCTTGAGCGCGGCGAACTCGCGCCCGGCATCGTCCTGCGGTTCCTCGGCCAGCAACGCGGCGGCAGCGGCGGCGGGCACACTCGCGGCGGCGCGAGAGGAGCGCAGGTTGAAACGCCGGATCAGCAAGGTGATCACCGGGCCGCCGATCACGCCACCGCAGATGATGCCGGCCATCGCCGAACTGATCGCGATCGACTCGGCACCCGCCACGCCAGCCTGCTCGAACAGCGGCGCAAACGCCAGCCCGGTCGCCGGGCCGCCGGTCAACGTGGTGGAACCGGCCAGCACGCCGAACAGCGGATGCAGGCCGAACGCGGTCGCGACGCTGATGCCCAGCAGGTTCTGCAGCACCGCGAACACGCTGGCCAGCGCCAGGAACACCATCACCTGGCGACCGCTGACGCGCAGCAGCGCCAGGCTGGCATTGACGCCCACGGTGGTGAAGAACGCCACCATCAGCGGTTGCTGCAGACTGGTGTCGAAGGCGACCAGGATGGTATCGAAGCGATACGCCACCAGCGCGATCAAGGCCATCACCAGGCCACCGACCACCGGCTCGGGAACGTTGTAGCGGCCCAGCACGGGGATCAGCCGGCACAAGGCGTAGCCGCCGAACAGCACCACGCCGCCGAAGGCCAGGGTCTCCACGGCATCCAGCTGGATCATGTGACGATTTCCTTCATCGCGTGATGGCCGCGGAAGTGCCGATCGCCGGCCACCGCCCGGCGGGCCGCCAGCGGCAACGGAGCGGCATCGTCGCAGCGGCTGGACAGCAGATCGATCGCGAACTGTCGTCGGTGGGCAGTCATGGTGGGCATGGTGTGTCCCCTGGCTGTCGTGATTCCGCACGGGTGAAAAATCGGGCAACGCACCGACCACCGTATCGGTTGTGCCGGTGACATGCCACTGCCAATGGGTGCAGGTTCCACAACCGCAGGCTATGTGCGGCGACACATGTCCGGACGACGCCGTTCAGGCCGTCCTGCGCCCTTCCAGCCAGCGCCAGCCGTAATACACCGGCACGCCCAGCGCGATGATCAGCAGGCTCATGCCGGCGTCGCCCGGCGCGTGGATCGCGCTGGCCATGATCACGCCGAACACGGTGATCACGAAGATCAGCGGCAGCAGCGGGTAGAACGGCACCTGGTACGGCGCCGGCTGGTCGATGAAATGCTTGCGGTACCAGAACAGCGTGCCGATGCCGAACACGTGGCCCAGCCACTCGCCCACCGTGGTGTAGTTGAGCAGCTGGTTGAAGCTGCCGGACAGGGTCAGCACCACCGCCCAGACGCCGAGCAGGGCCAGCGCGATCTGCGGCGCGCGCGTGCGCAGGTCGACGCGGCCGGCGGCGCGGAAGAACACGCCGTCCGCGCCCATCGTCTGCAGCACGCGTGCGCCGCCGGCGATCGCGATACTGCAGTAGCCGAAGGTGGAACAGGCGATGCCCACCGCGATCACGGTGGCGCCGTGCTCGCCGAACAGGCGGCGCATCAGGTCCGCCGCCGGCGCCTGGCTGGCGGCGAGCCCGGCGTGGCCGAGCCCGGCCAGGTAGGCGAAATTGGCCAGCAGGTAGCAGATCAGCACACCGGCCATGCCCATGCCCAGCGCGCGCGGCAACGTGCGCTGCGGGTTGCGCACTTCGCCGGCAAGATCGTTGAGGTAGTGGAAGCCGCCGTAGGTGAACAGCACCGGCAGCAGCGCGCCGACGAACGACCACGGCGACACGGGCGGTGCCGCGTCCACCACCAGCACCGGCCCCAGCTGGCCGTGCGCCAGCACCAGCCCGGCGACCACCAGCAAGGCGATCGCGGCCAGCTTCAGCACGGTGAACACGTTCTGCATCCACGCGCCGGCTCGGATGCCGAACAGGTTCACGCCCACGATGAACACGATCGCGCCCACCGCCACCGGCTTCACGTACAGCAGCGGCGGCAGCCCGAGCGCGGCGCACAGGTACTCGGCGAACATCGTCGCCACCGCCGCCACGCTGCCGGGGTAGTTGATCAGCGCCATGGTCCAGCCGAACAGAAACGCCGGCAGCAGGCCGAACGCCTCGCGCAGGTAGACGTAGATGCCGCCCGCCTGCGGCCGCCGCGCGCCCAGTTCGGCGTAGCACAGCACGCCGGCCAGGGTCAGCAGGCCGCCGATCGCCCACAGGATCAGCACCTCCGCACCCGACGACGTGTTGCGCGCGACCGTGGCCGGGGTGAGGAAGATGCCTGCCCCGATCACGCCGCCGATGACGATCATCGCGGCGTCCCAGGTGTTCAGGCGACGGGCATAGGCATTGGCGGGTTCGGTCAGCATGCCGGCTACCTTGCCATTGTCGATGCGGTTTCTACCAGTCCCGCGTGGCATGGGGTTGCGCCTGGCGACATGCCATCCGGCAAATTGACAAGCCGCGGCCGCACCGGAAGACTGTCGCCGGCGGCGCGACCTGCGCTGCCGGTTCATGACGCCGCGTCGATGGCGCGGCGCCATCGCTGCCGAGGGGTGCTGCAGCGGACGCCGTCCGCCACGCTCGGTACGCGAATCCGTTCAAGGGCGCCCTTTCCGCTATTGGAGGTGTCGCCATGCCCATTCGCCCCGCCACTCGCCGGCTCGCCCTCGCCACGTCCGCCGACCATCCGTCGATCCAGCCCGACGACGCGCACCTGGCGGCTTCGCTGGAGCGCCTCGGCCTGCCGCCGGTGGTCTGTGTATGGAACGACCCGGCAGTGGACTGGTCGGCGTTCGACGGCGTGCTGATCCGCACCATCTGGGACTACTTCAAGCACCACGCGGCGTTCCTCGACTGGCTGGACCGGCTCGATGCGCTGGGCATTCCCACCATCAACGACAGCGCGCTGCTGCGCTGGAACAGCGACAAGCGCTATCTGCTCGAACTCGCGCAGCATGGCGTGGCGGTCATTCCCACCCGGCTGGCCAGTACAGCCGCGCTGCCCGGCGTGCTGGCGGCGATGACGGGACAAGCGGTGGTGATCAAGCCGAGCATCAGCGGCGGCGCCTGGCACACGCTGCGCGGCACGGCCGGCGACGCGGCGTTCGCCGCCGCGGTGGCGCAGTTGCCGCGCGAGTACGACTACCTGGTGCAGCCGTTCGTGCCGGAAGTGGCCAGCGACGGCGAATGGTCGCTGCTTTATTTCGCCGGCGAATTCAGCCATGCGGTGATCAAGCGCCCGGCCGCGGGCGACTACCGCGTGCAGGGCGAGTACGGCGGCAGCGCCGAGCCGGCGCAACCCGACGCCGCCACCCTGGCCGCGGCCGACCGTGCGCTGGCCGCGGTGGCCGCGATCGGCCATGCCGACCACGCCTACGTGCGCGTCGACGGCGTGGTCAGCGGCGGGCATTTCCTGGTGATGGAGCTGGAGCTGATCGAGCCGTTCCTGCACCTGGCCGCGCACCCGGCCGCGGCCGAACGACTGGCGCGGGACGTGGCCGCCCGCCTGCTGCCGGCTGCGCTGACGGACGCCCCTTGAGCACGTCGAGCCCGCACGCTCCCGCCGGGTCGCCCGCGCGCTGGCTGCGCCTGCTGTCGTGGATCGGATCGCTGGCGGCGTTCGGGCTGGCGCTGTGGCTGTTGCATCGCTACGTCACCCATCTCGCCTGGCGCGACGTGGCCACGGCTTGGTCGCAGTTGCCGGGTTGGCGTATCGCGGGTTCGGCCGGCGCGGCGCTGCTCAGCCTGACGATGCTGGCGATGTTCGACGTGCTGGCGGCACGCACCGTGGCGCGCGAGCGCATTCCGGCGAAGCTGGCCGCGTTCGCCGGCGCGGTCACCCAGGGCATCTCGAACACGCTGGGCTTCCATGCGATCACCGGCACCGCGCTGCGCTATCGCATCTACGCCACGGCCGGACTCGGTGCCAGCGACATCGCGCGCATCGTGGCGCTGGCCGGGTTCGGTGTGGGGCTGGGTTTCACCGTGGTGATCACCGGCGCGCTGTGCTGGCAGCCGGCGATCACCCAGGGCTGGGGCCGCTGGCCCGGCATGGCGCTGTTGCTGCTGCTGGTCGCCCTGGTGGTCTGGCTCGCCCGTCCGCGCACGCTCGCGCTGGGGCGCTGGACCCTGGCGCTGCCGAGCGCGCGCATCGCCGCCACGCAGATGCTGGTCGGCGGGGTGGAGATGCTGGCCGCGCTCGGCGCGCTGTACACGCTGCTGCCGGCGGCGTCCGCGCCGCCGTTCGTGGATTTCCTGCCGATCTACGTGGGCGCCGTGCTGGCTGGCATCGTCAGCCATTCGCCGGGCGGGCTGGGCGTGTTCGAGACGATCATGCTGGCGTCGTTTCCGCCTGCGGCGCGCGCCGACCTGCTCGCCGCGATCCTGTGCTACCGGCTGACCTACACCGCGCTGCCGTTCGTGCTGGCCAGCGCCGCGCTGGCGGTGTTCGAGTGGCGCGGGCGCCGACGTCGCTGAGCCCGGTTCGGCGCGGCGCATCCCGCTCGCTAGAATGGCCCGGTCCCCACTGGCCCGGCCACGCGCTTGTCCTCCGCTCCACGCAAGATTCTCCACGTCGACATGGACGCGTTCTACGCGTCGGTGGAGCAGCGCGACGACCCCTCGCTGCGCGGCAAGCCGGTGGCGGTGGCCTGGCGCGGCGCGCGTTCGGTGGTGTGCGCGGCCAGCTACGAGGCGCGCGTGTTCGGCGTGCGTTCGGCGATGCCGGCGATCCGCGCCGAGCGGCTGTGCCCGCAGCTGATCTTCGTGCCGCCGGACTTCGCGCGCTACAAGGCGGTGTCGCGGCAGGTGCGCGAAATCTTCGCGCGGCATACCGATCTGATCGAGCCGCTGTCGCTGGACGAGGCCTACCTCGACGTCACCGAAACAAAAACCGGCCTGCCCTCGGCCACCGCCACCGCCGAGGCGATCCGTGCGGCGATCCGCGAGGAGACGCAGCTCACCGCGTCGGCCGGCGTGGCGCCGAACAAGTTCCTCGCCAAGATCGCCTCGGATTTCCGCAAGCCCGACGGCCTGTACGTGGTGCGCCCGCACCAGGTCGAGGCGTTCCTCACCCCGTTGCCGGTCGGCCGCCTGCCCGGCGTGGGCAAGGTGATGGAGGCGAAGCTGGCCGCGCTCGGCATCGCCACCGTGGGCGAGCTGCGCGCGTTCGCGCAGGCGGAACTGGAGCAGCGCTTCGGCCGCTGGGGCCGGCGCCTGCACGAACTGGCGCACGGCATCGACGAACATCCGGTGCAGCCGGAGCGCCTCACCCTGCAGGTTTCCGCCGAGGACACGTTCGAGCACGACCTGCGGCTCGACGAACTCGAGCCGCACATCCGCCGGCTCGCCGAAAAGGCCTGGGCCGGCCACCAGCGCGAGCACGGGCGCGTGGCACGCACCGTCGTGCTGAAACTGAAGACCGCGGACTTCCACACGCTGACGCGCAGCCTCACCCCGCCGCAACGGCCGCTGTCGGCGAACGAACTGGCCGAGATCGCCTGCGCCCTGCGCGAACGGGTCGAGCGCCCCGCCGACAGCCGCTACCGCCTGGTCGGCGTGGGCCTGGCCGGCTTCGTCGACCAGGACAGCTACCAGGCGCAGACGGACCTGTTCGACTGACCGCGGCGTGGCGCGTCACGCCTGGCGGTCGCGGCCGAAGCGCGGCAGGTTCCAGTGGTAGCGCAGCGACAGGAAGCGCAGCCCGAAGCAGGCCAGGATCGGCAGCCAGGTTGCCCATGCGGCCGGCCAATGCAGGCGCTCGCCGATCACCGTCAGCACGGCGCCGACGAACGCGGCCAGCGCATAGATCTCCTTCTGCAGCACGACCGACACGCGCGCCAGCAGCACGTCGCGCGCCATGCCGCCGCCGATCGCGGTGACCATGCCCAGCAGGATCGCCACCTCCGCGTTGTGGCCGAACGCCAGCGCCTTGTGCGCGCCGTACACCGCGAACAGACCCAGCCCCATCGCGTCGAACAGGCGCACCGGATAAGTCAGCCGCTCCACCCACGGATAGGCCCCGATGGTGAGCAGCGCGGCGACGACCGCGGTGAGCAGGTAGCGCCAGTCGGACAGACCCGCCGGCGGGATCGCGCCGATGCACAGGTCGCGCGCAATGCCGCCGCCGCAGGCAGTGATGAAGGCGATCGCCAGGATGCCGAACAGGTCGAGGTTGCAGCGCCGCGCCGCGGTCGCGCCGCTGATCGCGAAAGCGAACGTGCCGGCCAGATCCACCAGGTTGAACAGCAGTTGCTCATTCATGCGGCCGGTTCGTTCGCGGGCATGCCGACGATGCGGCGATGCCCGCCATTGAACCAGTTTTTGAGCCTGCTCAATACCTCCACACGGCCCGCGCCGCGCGAAGGCATTGAACAGGCCCTCAGCCCAGCTTGCGCGAGATCGCGAAGAACGCCAGGTTGCCCAGGCCGGTGGCGCCGGCCAGCACGGCGACCAGACCGGGCGTGACGTCCTGCCAGCCGAACCACTGGATCAGGCCGAAGCCGAGCGCCAGCGAGACCAGCACGATGCCCCAGCGCAGCGAGGAATGGCGGCGGCGCAGTTCCTCGTCGCGCAGCACGGAGTTGACCAGTTCCTCCGAGCCGCCGGCGTTGACCATCTGGCGGCGCACCCTCGCGTCCACCACGACCTTGATGGCGTAGGCGATGCAGACGAACAGGCTGATCGGGATCAGGATTTCGAAATTCATGACGGCTTTCCTTGTGGCGGGTACGGGATGGTGGACCTTCGAGACCTTGGATACGGGCAGCCCGCGAACGGTTGCGACAAAGTGCTTGCAACCGTTTCCCGCCTGAGCGTATCCCTGGTGCCATGGACGACACCCGCAGCAGCCCCGACCGCGAGCTGGTCGACGCCGTGCTGGCCAACCGGCCGGGCGCGTTCGAACGCCTCGTGCGCGAGTACCAGGGGTTGTGCTGGCACATCATCCAGCGCATGGTGCGCAACCCGGAGGACGCGCGCGAGCTGTGCCAGGACACCTTCCTGCGCGTGCACCAGTGCCTGCACCAGTACCGTCACGAGAGCGCGCTGAAATCGTGGATCGGGCGCGTGGCGTACACCATCGCCTTGCGCCACCTGCAGCACAAGCGCATCCCGCTGGTCGACAACGGCGGCACCGACGATGACTACGCCCTGGTGGAGAGCATCGGCGACGGCTTCGATCTGGAGGCGGCCTGCGCGAATGAGGAAGCGGCGCGGCACCCGCACGCCGCGATCGAGCAGTTGCCGCCGTTGCAGCGCACGCTGCTGACGTTGTATTACCTCGAAGAGACGACCATCCCGGAGATCGCGCGGATCACCGGCCTGGCCAGCGGCACCATCAAGAGCCACTTGTTCCGCTCACGTCTGCGCCTGCGCGGCGCACTCGAGGCGCGAACCGGAGTTGCAGCATGAGCATCCAGCACATCGACGATCACATCCCGCCTTTTGGCGATGCCGCGCAAGAGCGCGAATGGCTGGCGCAGGAGAACGCCATGCGGCGCGAGCGTCTGCAGCTCGACCCCGCCGGCGACGACGCGCGCAGCCGGCGCTACCGCCTGCTCGCACGGGCTTTGCGCGAACCGTTGCCCGATGCGTTGCCGGCGGACTTCGCGCGACAGCTGGCCGCGCAGGTTGCCGCCCGCCCGGATCGGCGAGCGGCGTCCGGTACGCGTCTCGAATTCGCGCTGATGCTGGCGCTGGCAACCGTGCTGGCCGTAGCCGCGGGTATGGTGGTGGCGATCTACGGCGACGCGTGGCTGCCGTCGTTCGCCACGCTCCTGCCGACCCCGCACGCACCGGCCACCCGCTGGCTGCTGGCGCTGGCCAGCTGCCTCGGCGCGTCGTGGCTGCTGGGGTTATGGCAGCGGCATGCGCGTGCGCAAGAGGGCTGAGCGGCCGCGGTTACCACTCCAGCACCGAATCCAGCCCGCGATGCAGGCCGACCAGGCCGGACACCTTGCGGATCGCCAGCAACGCACCATCCACGTAAGGCTTCGCGCTGCTGCCGGCGTTGTGGCGCAGGCTCAGCGTCTGGTCCGGCATGCCGAAGACCGCCTCGGCGCCGATCACGAAGCCGGGCAGGCGCAGCGCATGCACCTGGCTGCCGGCCAGCGTGCCGCCGCGCGTCTCGCGCATGCCGACGGTCCGCTCCAGCGGCACTTCCAACTGCGGCTGGCGCACCCGGCCCATGCGCCCGGCCAGCTCGCGCACGGTGCCGCTGGGCGCGTCCGGCTTGCCCGCGCTGGCGTAGTCGATGATCTCCCATTGCGGGATGAGCTTCGCCGCCATCTCGGCGAACTTGATCAGCAGCACCGCGGTCAATGCAAAGTTGCCGCAGGCCAGCACGCCGCGCTGGCGCTCGCGCGCGACCGCGTCGATCTGCGCGTAATCCTCGTCGGTGAGGCCCGACGTGCCCACCACCACGTGCGCACCATGCGCCAGCGCGGCGAGGATGTTCGCCTTGGCGGTGTCGGGATGGGTGTACTCGACGAACACGTCGCAGGGCAGCGTCAGTGCCTCGGCGGCGCTGGCGAAGATCGGCACCGCCAGCCGCCGCTCGCCCAGCACATCGCCCAGCTGCTGTCCGGCATGCCGGCGCGCCACAGCCGCGACCAGTGCGAGGTCGGCGGCGGCGGCGATGCAGCGCGCCAGCTCGGAACCGGCCCAACCGGTGGCACCGGCAAGACATAGCTTCAGTGACATATCCACCTCGTCGCAGTTGGCGCCCCGGTTTGAACCACGGCGTTCACCGATACTTTCCGGGCTTGCCTGGACAAAAGCCCGGATCGCTCCGGGCTTTTGTCCATGGCGACCGCCTCGCTTACTTCTTCTTCGGCATGTACAGGTCGGTGATCGTGCCTTCGTACACTTCCGCCGCCATGCCGACCGATTCGCCCAGGGTCGGATGCGGGTGGATGGTGAGTGCGATGTCGGCTGCCTCGCTGCCCATCTCGATCGCCAGTGCCAGCTCGGAGATCAGGTCGCCGGCGTTCACCCCGACGATGCCGGCGCCGACGATGCGGTGGGTTTCCTCGTCGAAGATCAGCTTGGTGAAACCTTCGGTGCGGTCGATGCCGATCGCGCGGCCGCTGGCGGCCCACGGGAACTTGCCCACGCCGACCTTCAGGCCTTTCTCCTTCGCCTCGCGTTCGCTCACGCCGACCCAGGCCACTTCCGGGTTGGTGAACGCCACCGACGGAATCACCCGCGCGTCGAAATGGCTCTTCAGGCCAGCCACCGCCTCGGCCGCCACATGCGCCTCGTGGGTGGCCTTGTGCGCCAGCATCGGCTGGCCGACCAGGTCGCCGATCGCGAAAATGTGCGGCACGTTGGTGCGCATCTGCGAGTCGACGTTGATGAAGCCGCGCTCGGTGACGGCAACGCCAGCCTTGTCGGCGCCGACCTTGCCGCCGTTCGGCGAGCGGCCCACCGACACCAGCACGCGGTCGAACAGCGTGGTCGCGGGGATGCTGTCGCCTTCGTAGCTGACCTCGATGCCTTTCTTCGTCGCCTTCGCCTCGACCACCTTGGTCTTCAGGTGCACGCCCTTGAGCCTGCCGCCCAGTCGCTTGGCCAGCGGCCGGATCAGGTCGGCGTCGGCGCCGGGGATGAGCTGGTCCATGAACTCGACCACGGTGACTTCGCTGCCCAGCGCGGCATACACGGTGGCCATTTCCAGGCCGATGATGCCGCCGCCGACGACCAGCAGTTTCTTCGGCACGTCCTTCATTTCCAGCGCGCCGGTGGAGTCCATGATGCGCTCGTCGTCCCACGGGAACGACGGCAGCTTCACCGACTGCGAGCCGGCGGCGATGATCGCGTACTCGAAGCGGATCAGCTTCGCGCCGTCTTTCGTCTGGACTTCCATTTCGTTGGGCGACACGAACATGCCGGTGCCTTCGAGCGTGCGCACCTTGCGCTGCCTGGCCATGCCGGCGAGGCCGCCGGTGAGCTGGCCGACCACCTTGCCCTTGAAGCCGCGCAGCTTGTCGATGTCGATCGCAGGCTTGCCGAAACTGACGCCGTGCGCGGCCATCGCCGCGGCTTCGTCGATCACCGCCGCGGCGTGCAGCAGCGCCTTGGACGGGATGCAGCCCACGTTGAGGCAGACGCCGCCGAGACTGGCGTAGCGTTCCACCAGCACGGTGTCGACGCCGAGATCGGCGGCGCGGAACGCGGCGGTGTAGCCGCCGGGACCGGAGCCGAGCACGACCAGCTTGCATTCGATGTCGGCCTTGCGGCCGCTGCCAGCCGCCGCTCGCGGCGCTTTCCCCTCTCCCTGCGGGAGAGGGTGCCCCGAAGGGGCGGGTGAGGGTTCGGTCGGAGCCGAAGACCTCGCTTCGCCCGTACCCTCACCCCCAGCCCCTCTCTCCTGCAAGGGGACTTCCTGACGGTCGCCGATCGGAGAGGGGGGCGAAGCACCAGTCACTTCCAGCACGGCGATCACCGCACCTTCGGAAACCTCGTCGCCGACTTTCAATTTCAATTCCTTGATCACGCCGGCGGCGCTGGAGGGAATCTCCATGGTCGCCTTGTCCGACTCCAGCGTGATCAGGCTCTGTTCCTTCGCCACCGTGTCGCCGGCTTTCACCAGCACTTCGATCACCGGCACGTTGTCGTGGCCGCCGATGTCGGGAACCTTGATCTCGATCGTGTTCGCCATCGTCATCGCCTCCGTCAGAGCAGCAGCCGGCGGATGTCGCCGAGCTGGTTGGCGAGGAAGCTGGCGAAGCGCGCGGCGAGCGCGCCGTCGATTACCCGGTGGTCATAGCTGAGCGACAAGGGAAGCACCAGCCGCGGCGCGAATTCCCTGCCGTTCCACACCGGCTTGGTCACCGACTTGGAGACGCCGAGGATGGCCACTTCCGGCGCGTTGACGATCGGCGTGAAGTAGGTGCCGCCGATGCCGCCGAGCGAGCTGATCGAGAAGCAGCCGCCGGACATCTCGGCCGGGCCGAGCTTCTTGTCGCGCGCCTTCTTCGAGATTTCGGCCAGGTCGCGCGCCAGGTCGAGCAGGCCCTTCTTGTCGCAGTCGCGGATCACCGGCACCACCAGGCCGTCGGGCGTGTCCACCGCGATGCCGATGTGGAAGTACTTCTTCAGGATCAGCTTCTCGCCCGACTCGTCGAGCGAGGCGTTGAACTGCGGGAACTGCTTCAGCGCGGCCACCACCGCCTTGATCTGGAACACCAGTGGGCTGATCTTCAGGTCCTTGTTCTCGGCGCCGAGCTGCTTGCGGAACGCCTCCATCTCGGTGATGTCGGCGTCCTCGTGCTGGGTGACGTGCGGGATCATCGCCCAGTTGCGCGCCAGGTTCGCGCCGGAGATCTTCTGGATGCGCGACAGCGGCTTTTCCTCGATCTCGCCGAACTTGGCGAAGTCGACCTTCGGCCACGGCAGCAGGTTCAACCCGCCGACCGAGGCCGACGCGCCGGCCACCGGGCGGGCGCCGGAAGCGAGCGCGTGCTTGACGTAGGCGCTGACGTCCTCGCGCTGGATGCGGCCGCCGCGGCCGCTGCCCTTGACCTGCTGGATGTCCACGCCCAGCTCGCGCGCGAAGGCGCGCACCGCCGGGCTCGCGTACGGCGCGTCGCCGGGCATCACGATGCGCGCATCCATCGGCGGACGCACCTGCGGCGGCACGTCGCCCTCGGGCGCGTTGCCCGGCTGCACGCCCTGGCCGGCGATCGGCATGGGCTTCGGCTCGGCGGGTGCGGGGACTACGGATGTGGCGGGGGCGGGAACTGCTGGCTTCACCGCTTCGGGCGCACCCTCACCCCTGCCCTCTCCCGCCGCGGGAGAGGGGGACGTGGAGACGGCTGCGCCGTCGGCTTCTATAACGGCGATCACCGCGCCTTCGGAAACCTCGTCGCCGACTTTCAGCTTCACTTCCTTCACCGTGCCGGCGAACGGCGCGGGCACTTCCATGGTCGCCTTGTCCGATTCCAGCGTGATCAGGCTCTGCTCTTTCTCCACCCGGTCGCCGGCCTTGACCAGCACTTCGATGACGGGAACGTCTGCGTGGCCGATATCGGGAACGCGGGCTTCTTTGAGGTCGGCCATGATGACTCCTGCTGGCGATGGCGTGCCGCTCGGGGATGGCGGCCGCGTACAAGACCTCAATCATAACGAAGGCACGCCCGATCCGTATGCCCGGATCGGGTGATTACGCCGATTTCCCGGCCACCATGCGCGAGCGTATGCATGACCTTGAGCGCACGCGCAGCCCTGATCCATGCCTTAGGCTGATCCGCAGGCTCAGGCCGCGCGGGCGGCGCCGGAAGACACCCATGCTGACGATACGCGACCTGTCGAAAACCTACGCCAACGGCGTGCGAGCGCTGCGCGGTGTGTCGCTGGACATTCCCAACGGCATGTTCGGCCTGCTCGGCCCGAACGGCGCGGGCAAGTCGTCGCTGATGCGCACCATCGCCACGCTGCAGGATCCGGACGCAGGCACGATCAAGCTGGACGAGATGGACCTGCTCGCCGACAAGCAGGCCACCCGCCGCCTGCTCGGCTACCTGCCGCAGGAGTTCGGCGTGTATCCGAAGGTCTCGGCCGAGGCGATGCTGGAGCACTTCGCCGTGCTCAAGGGCGTCACCCTGAAGGGCGAACGGCGCGAGCTGGTCGAGTCGCTGCTGCGCCAGGTGAACCTGTGGGACGTGCGCAAGCGCAAGCTGGGCACCTACTCCGGCGGCATGCGCCAGCGCTTCGGCATCGCGCAGGCGCTGATCGGCGACCCGCGCCTGGTGATCGTGGACGAACCCACCGCGGGTCTCGATCCGGAAGAGCGCAACCGCTTCCTCAACCTGCTGGCCGAAATCGGCGAGCGCGTGGTGGTGATCCTGTCCACGCACATCGTGGAGGACGTCACCGACCTGTGTTCGCGCATGGCGATCATCGGCCAGGGCCAGGTGCTGCTCAGCGGCGAACCGGCCGAGGCGATCCGTTCGCTGGATGGCCGCGTGTGGCGGCGCACGATCGACAAGGCTGCACTGGACGGCTACCGCGCCCGCATGAACATCCTGTCCACCCGCCTCGCCGGCGGCCGCACCCTGCTGCACGTGCTGGCCGACGCGCTGCCGGAAGAAGGTTTCGAACCCGTCGTGCCCGACCTGGAAGACGTCTACTTCGGCCGCCTGCGCGCGCAGGCGACGGTGCAAGCCGCCTGACCGCGCCGGCAAGGACGACCGATGTTTTCCGAAATCCTCCACTTCGAACTGCGCCAGCAACTGAAGGCGCCGCTGTTCTGGATCATCGCCGCGGTGTTCGCTGCGCTGGCCTTCGCGTTCGCCAGCACCGACGCGGTGATCGTCGGCGGCGCCAGCGGCAACGTGCTGCGCAACGCGCCGCTGGTGATCGTGCGGCTGCTCGACAACCTCGCGCCGCTGTGCCTGCTGCTGGCGGCCGCCTTCGTGGCCGGCGCGGCCCTGCGCGACTTCGACCATGGCACCGCCGAACTGATGTTCGCCACGCCGGTGCGCAAGCGCGCCTATCTCGGCGGGCGCTTCGCGGCGGGTTACCTGGTGATGGTGGCGATCATGCTGCTGTGCGCGCTGGGGCTGGCGGCGGGCGGCAGCATGCCGTGGATCGAGGCGGCGCGGCTGGGGCCGCCGGACTGGCGCGGCTACGCCTGGGCGTTCGGCGTGATGCTGCTGCCGAACCTGCTGTTCATCGCGGCATTGCTGTTCCTGCTCGCCACCGCCACCCGCTCGCTGCTGGCCACGCTGATCGGCGTGATCGCCTTCATCGTGTTGCTCTCGGTGGCCAAGCTGCTGACCCAGGACGTCAACCACCACGCACTGGCCGCGATCCTCGACCCATTCGGCAACCGCACCCTGCAGATCGTCACTCGCTACTGGTCGGCGGACCAGCTCAACCGGCAGTTGCCGGCGCTGGACGGCCTGCTGCTGTTCAACCGGCTGCTGTGGACCGGCATCGCGGTAGGGCTTGCCGGCGCCGCGTTCGCGCTGTTCCGCGCCGACCGCGAGGGCCTGCAGTGGCACCGGCGCACGCGGCGCGCAGAGCCGCCGATCCTGCGCCCCGCCGTCGGCGCCGCCACGCCGGCGCTGCCGGCGGCGCGGCTGGCGGTCGACGGGCGCGCGCAATGGGTCCAGCTGCGCCACCTGCTGGTGTTCGACACCTGGAGCGTGCTGCGCGGCGTGCCGTTCCTGGTGATGCTGGTGTTCGGCCTGGTCAACCTCGCCTTCAGCCTGGCGCTGTCCGGGCGCATCTACGGCACCGCCACCTGGCCGGTGACGCACAGCGTGCTGGAGATGTCGCAGGGCGCCCTGCAGTGGCTGCTGTACATCATCGTGATGTTCTACGCCGGCGAACTGGTCTGGCGCGAACGCATGCAGCGCAGCGCCGAGGTCAGCGACGCGTTCCCGCTGCGGGACTGGGTGCCGCTGGCGGCGAAGCTGGGCGCCTTGCTGGCGGTGATCGTGGCGTTCCTCGCCTGCGGCGCGGCGTTCGGCATCGGCTGGCAGCTGGCCCACGGCTACACGCACATCGAGCCGGGCCTGTACCTGGGCACGTTGGCATTGCAGGCGATTCCGTTCGCGCTGCTGGCGGTGCTGGCGCTGTTCCTGCAGGTGATGTCCAACAACCGCTTCCTCGGCTATCTGCTGACCGTGCTGTGGTTCGTCTGCCAGATCGCCTTCCCGCTGCTGCACTGGGACCACAACCTCTACAACTACGCCGCCGCGCCCTCCACGCCGTATTCGGACCTCAACGGCTTCGGCCATTTCCTCAAGGCCGCGCTGTGGTTCGACTTCTACTGGGCGAGCTGCGCCGTCGCCCTGCTGGTGCTGGCGGCGCTGTTCTGGGTGCGCGGCACCGGGCAGTCGTGGCGCGAGCGGTGGCGCGAGGCACGCGCGCGGTTCCGCGGACCGTCGCGTATCGCGCTGGGGCTGGCGCTGCTGGCCTTCGCGGGCAGCGGCCTCTGGATCTACTACAACACCAACGTGCTCAACCACTATCGCAGCGGCACCGCGGAAAAATGGGAGCGCGCCGACTACGAGAAGCGGTACGCGAAATACCTCGACGCACCGCAGCCGCGCATCACCTCGGTACGCACCGAGGTGGACATCCACCCCTACCGGCGCCGGCTGGAGATCCGCGGCCACTACAAGCTGGTCAACAGGACCATGGCGCCGATCGACACGCTGTACGTGAACTTCGACACCGACTTCACGGTGAATTCGCTGGACTTCGCGCCGCGCGACACGGTGAGCGACGACAAGCGCCTCGGCTTCGCCATCTACAAATTGCGGACGCCGCTGGCGCCGGGCGCGTCGATGCCGTTCGACTTCGACATCGCCTATGCGCCGAAGGGTTTCACCAACGAACCCGACGGCAAGTTCCTCGCCCACAACGGCACGTTCTTCAACAGCGGCGTGCTGCCGCAGTTCGGCTACCAGCCGCAGAACCAGCTCGTCGACCGCAACGACCGCCGCAAGTACGGCCTGCCGCTGGACGTGCCGCGCATGCCTCCGCTGGGCGACCAGAAGGCGCGCGCCAACACCTACATCAGCAACGACGCCGACTGGATCGACTTCGATACCACGGTCTCCACCGCCACCGACCAGATCGCGCTGGCGCCCGGCGTGCTGCAGAAGGAGTGGATCGCCGGCGGTCGGCATTATTTCCACTACACCACGCTTCATGACGGCGGACAGCACCCGATGCTGAATTTCGCTGCGTGGATGTCGGCGCGCTGGGCGGTGAAACGCGTGGACGACCACGGCACCACCATCGCCGTGTACTACAACCCTGCCCACGCCTGGAACGTGGACCGCATGATCGAAGGCGCGCGGGACGCGCTGGCGTACTACGACACGCATTACACGCCCTACCAGTTCCGCCAGCTGCGCATCGCCGAAGTGCCCAACTACTACGGCTTCGCGCAGTCCTTCCCCAACACCATCGCGTTTTCCGAGGCGCTGGGCTTCATCGCCGACCTGCGCGACAAGAGCCGGATCGACTATCCCTACTACGTCACCGCGCACGAAGTGGCGCACCAGTGGTGGGCGCATCGGGTGGTCGGCGCGAACATGCAGGGCTCGACCATGCTCAGCGAATCGCTGGCGCAGTACTCCGCGCTGATGGTGATGAAGCAGAAGTATGGCGCCGACCAGATGCACAAGTTCCTGAAGTACGAACTGGACGGCTATCTGGCGGGGCGTGCCACCGAGAAGCTGGCCGAGGAACCGCTGGCGAAGGTCGAGAACCAGCAGTACATCCATTACAAGAAAGGTTCGCTGGTGTTCTACGCGCTGCAGGACTACGTCGGCGAAGGCGTGCTGGACGCGGTGCTGAAGCAGTTCCTGATCGACAAGGGTTTCCAGCAGCCGCCGTACACCACCTCGCGGGAATTCATGGGCGCGCTGGGCAAGGCGCTCGACCCGAAGTGGCAGCCGTTGCTGGACGATTTCTTCTGGAAGATCACCCTGTTCGACAACCGCCTCACCGATGCCACCGCGAAGAAGCTGCCGAACGGCAAGTACGAAGTGACCCTGCAGGTGCACGCCGGCAAGGTTCACGTCGACGGCACCGGCAAGGAAACCGCGGCGAAGCCGGACATCCCGATCGAAGTCGGCGTGTTCGCCGCTCCGCCGGGCAACGGCGAGGACGGCAAGCCGCTGTACCTGGAAAAGCGCCTGCTGCCCGACGGCGACAGTACGATCACCGTGACCGTCGACGGCAAGCCCGCACTGGCCGGCATCGATCCCTACAACGAGCTGATCGACAAGGTGTCCAGCGACAACCGCCGCACGGTGACGATGCCGTAGGCTCAGTCGGCTTTCGGTACGCACTGCACCAGGGTGACTTCGTGCGGCACCACGGGGACGCTGATCTGCTGCGCGTCGATCTTCTGCTTGATCGCGCGCAGCAGGTCGGTCTGCGCACCCCAGGTGTCGCCGCTGCGGGTCCAGCCGCGCAGCACCAGGTTGACCGTCTGCCCGGCCAGGCCTTCGATCCACACGCCGGGGACCGGTTCTTTCAGGATGCGCGGGTCCGACGCCATCAATTGCATGATCGTGGCCATCACCTGATCGGCATCGTCGCGGTAGGCGATGCCGAGCTTCAGCTCGAAGCGCCGCGTGCCCAGCCGGTTGAAGTTGATGATGGCATCGCTGCCGATCTTCGCGTTCGGCAGGATCGCCTCGCGGTTGTCCGGCAGGATCAGCTGGGTGTGCATCAGGTTGAGGCTCTGCACGGTGCCCTCGGTGCCGCCGGCGTTGACGTAGTCGCCGACGCGGAACGGACGGAACACCACCAGCAGCACGCCCCACGCCAGGTTGCTGAGCGAGCCCTGCAGGGCCAGGCCGATCGCCAGCCCGGCGGTGCCGAGCGCGGCGACCATGGGCGCCGACGGCACGCCCAGCACGCCCAGCGCGGTGACCACCAGCAGGGCGATCAGCACGCCATAGATCAGGTTGCGCAGGAAGCCGCTGAGCGTGGAATCGAAATTGGCCCGGCCCAGCGCGGCCTGCGCGAAATTGGCCAGGCGGCGCGCCACCCACATGCCGACCAGCAGCACCAGCAGGGCGCCGATCAGATGCAGCCCGACCTGCACGGCCTGATCGGTATAGGCGGAAACATCGACTGCGGCCACCGCCGCCGGCCTGCCGGAATGGTCGAGCATGGCTTCGCCTCACGAAGAAAAATCGAGGGCCAGCCTAACAGCGTGGACGGCAAGAGTTCACCGTCGCACGTTCAACGGATTCAGAAAGCGGCGACCTTGTCCCTGGGGCGCGCATCGACGGCCTGGGCCCGCCCGCCATCAGTCACGGAGCGAGGATTCGTGCAGCCGCCGACGCAGATGCCGTAGCGAGACGGTCTCCCAGGCCGCCACCAGTACCAGCATCGAACTGCTGGCCAGTCCGAGCACAAACACACTCGGCGGCTGCTGGACGAGGACAGCGGCAAGCACCGCCAGCAGGCCCAGGCCGACCAGGTGCGACAGCGGCAGGTGGGTGTCGTTCACGGTCTTCTTGAACCACGCATTGCCGGTCAGGTACAGCATCGGGCCGCCCAGCAGCACCGCGCCGCTGATCGCGCCGACGCGCTGCTGCGCATCGCGCAGGGTCAGTTCGTCGGCCACCGCGCCGACGATGATGCCGGCGACAATCAGCAGGTGCAGGTAGGTATAGGCGGCCCGCGCGGTGCGGCCCGGATCGGCCGCATGCCGGATCGCGCGGCTGCCGCGCTCGGCACCGAGATCGAAGTAGATCCACCACATCGCCACGCTGCCGACAAAGGCGCTGACAAACGCCAGCACGGCCTGCGGCTGCCAAGCGGTGGCGGCAAAACTCGACCCGGTGACCAGCACCGACTCGCCCAGTGCGATGATCACGAACAGGCTGCAGCGTTCGGCCAGATGGCCGCCGTCGATATCCCAGTCCGCCGTGCTCGACCGGCCCAGGCCGGGCACCGCGAAGGCCAGCGCCGGGCCGATGTATTCCAGCGCCAGTGCAGCAACCCACAGCAGCACGCGTTCCTTTCCGTCCAGCCACCCGCCGAGCAGCCACAGCGCACCGGAAACCGCCAGCCACACTGCGATGCGCTGGAAATTGCGGGTATTCGCCGGCGCGTCGTCGCCCAGCGCCCACAGCACGAACAGCGTGCGCCCCACCTGCATGAATACGTACGCGCCGGCAAACAGCAACCCGCGTTCGCCGAACGCCTCGGGCAGCGCCATCGACAGCAGCAATCCGGCCAGCATCAGCGCCAACAACAGCAGGCGTACCAGCGGGCGTTCCGGATCCAGCCAGTTGGTGACCCAACTGGTAAATACCCATACCCACCACACCGCCAGGAACAGCAACAGCACCTGCAGCGCGCCGACGACGTTCAGCCCGTGCAGCAGCGTGTGCGACAGCTGGGTCACCGCGTAGACGAACACCAGATCGAAGAACAGTTCGATATTGGTGACCTTGACAGCGCCGGCCGTCCGCGAACGCAGCAGGCTGCGTCGCGCCGGGCGAGCGGGATCGGCGGACGGGGAAGTGCTCACGAGACGGCCTCCGGCAATGTCCGGCCTTTATCGCACGATGACCCGGACGCCGCCACGCGGGCGATTCACAGCCGGCGGTCCTCGATCTCGCTGACCCGGCCGTCGACGATCGTCACCACGGTGACGTGATCGCCGCGGCGGTAGCGCCATTGCTCGCCACCCTGGTGGTTGTCCACCACGCGAACGCCACCGCGGCGATTGCCGTGGCTGCGCGACTTGTGCGCGTGCGATTTCGAGGTGGGCTTGCCCAGCAGCTCGACCACCCGCTCGCGGCTGTCGCCGGCGGTGAGTACCTGGCTGCCGACGCGCAAGGTGCTGGACGCCTGCACGGCGGCACTGAACGCGAACAATGCGATGGCGAGACGAATGTGCATGACCTGCTCCCTGGTCTGGTTGGAATGATCTGGTTGGAATGGTCTGGTTGAAATTCCGAACCCCGCCAGTCATCCCGCGCTTCAGAAACCGGCACCCGGCTGGGCCAGGTAAAGCGTCTCTTCCGGCGTACTGGGACGACCGAGCGTGGCGTTGCGATGAGGGAAGCGGCCGAAGCGCGCGATCACCTCACGGTGGCGGCGAGCATAGTCCAGAAATTCCTCGAACTGTTTGCGCTGTTCCATCGGCACTTGCGCGCACAGCGCCTCGAACAATTCCACCGAACGCCGCTGCAGCGCGCCGTCCTCGGCGTGTTCCAGCGGCAGGTAGGCGAACACGCGCTGCACGGCGGGAAGTTGCCGGTCATCACCACGGGCCAGACCCGACAAGGCCACGCGTTGCGCGCGGGCGTCCGCGGCCCAGGCGCGCGGATCGTTGCGGTACAGGTTGCGCGGAAACTGGTCGAGCACGATCAACAACGCGAGCCAACCCGGCGGCGTACCCGCCCAATCGTCCAGCCGGCCCTCGGCAGCCGCCTCGACGGCTGCGCCGAAGCGCTCGCGAATCTGCGCATCGAACGCGGCATCAGCGGCGAACCAGTGGGCGGCGCCTGCTTCGGCAAACCAGAAATCGAGGACGTCCTGTGCGCTCGCGGGCATCACCACTCCGTTCAATAGCGCGCGGTACCGGCCAGACTATGCATGTCCAGGTGGATGCCGCGCAAACGCGGCAATTGCCGGCGCAGCACTAACGCCGACTCGGCGGGGGCCGTGGCAATGGCCTGCTCGAAGCGATGCAGCAACGCGCTCTCGCCATGCGCCAGCGCGCGGATCCACGCATGGTCGCGGCGCGCGACGGTACGTATCAGCCAGCCGGTGAGATGCCGATGCACGGTGCCGCGCCAGCTGCCGTGTTCGCACGGCTCGCCGCCGCGGTCGCGCAGCTGCGCCTGCAGCTCGGCGATCAGCAGGTCCAGCGTATGCACGTTGTCGTTCAGCACCATGCGCAAGCCCGGTTCGCACGCCGTCGCGGCATGACGATAGAGCTGGCGCAGGTCGATGCTGCGCCGGATCAGGGCGTTGCAGGTGGATACGGGCAGGTGCCGCGGCATGGCCGCCTCCGGGCGGGTCGATCGGTGCGCCATCCTCGCCCTGCCCCACTTAGCGGGAGATTAACCCCGCGCGAGGCGCCATCCGGCAGTCAGCTGGCGGCCAGTCTCGTTCACTGCCCAACCTGCAGCAGGTTCAGCGGCTGCCCGTTGCTGCCGCGCACGCCCTGCTGCAACGCGGCGAGTTGCTGGATCGACGGGCACAGCGCCTCGATCTGCGGACGCAAGGCCTGCAGGCGCAACTGCAGGCGTGGCTGCAATGCGGTGGCGAGGTCGGCGGCACGGTCGCGCAGGCTGGCGGCAGCCTGCAGGTCGCCGGCCAGTGCCGCATTGATCGCCTGCTGGCCGAGGTCGGCCGCCAGCAGCGGCAGCAGGTCGCCGGCGATCTGGTTCATCGCCTGGTTGGCGGCGTCGCCCTGCCAGTCGTGCGTGCTCTGGCTGACCGAGATGCGCCGCTTCAGCTCGGCCGCATGCGCGTCCAGCCGACGGTTGAATTCGGCACGGGTATCGGCACCCAAGCCCATGCCGCCGGCCTCCTCGCGCAGCGCCTGCGCGGCGATGTCCACGCCGTTGCGTGCCACCGTGCGCACCCGCGGCGCCAGCGCGCGCAGGTCGCGTTCGAACAGGGCCAGCCGGTCCTCGTCTTCCGCATTCAACTTCACCGCGACGCCGTCGGTGCGCAGCGCGCCCTGCTGCAGCTCGACGTGGAATGGCGCGGGCGCCGGCCGATCGAACAGCAGGCTGCCGGGTTTCAGGGTGACGTCATAGCTGCTGCTGGCGTGGCAGGTCGTCGCCAGATCCTGGGCGTGCAGCCACGGCGCGGCGAGTGGCAGGACGAACAGGAGCAGCAATCGCGGCAGGAGCATGGAGATTCCCGGAAGATGGACTCGCCCAGCGATAGCCGACGTTGCCGCAACCGCCGCTGAACTGCCCGCTCAGCGAGGGCGCGGACGGAACTGCGCGCGCACCGCCGGCCGGCCGAGCTGCCAGGCCAGCCACAGCAGCAACGGGATCGCGGCGGCCTTGAGCGCCAGGCCGACCTGCCAGGTGCGTTCGGCCCGCGCGATCATCCACAGCGCGACCTCGCCCAGCTGCGGCTGCGCCAGTGCATGCTGCCTGGCGGTATCGAAGTCGCCCCATTGCTGCAGCATCAGCACGCCGCTGGCCAAAGCCCACACGGCCAGCAGCACCGCCAGCAGCTGCATCGCCGGCCGTGCCCACGCCTGGCGCAGGATGCAACCGGCGCACGCCACGATGACCAGCAAGGCAGCAGCCAGGTACACGTACTCGGCATGCCGCAGGTACTGCACGAAACCCATCGCGGCGAACAGCAGCAGCACCCACGGGCCGACCGCCCACGCCGAGAAGCGCCGCGCCGGCGCGGGGTCGGTGCGCACCGCCAGCGGCATCAGGGCGCCGCCTTCAACGTGGCGAGATCGCTCAGCACCTGGGCCGAGTTCTTTTCCGGATCGACGTCCACGTAGACCTTCGCGACCTTACCCTGCGGGTCGATCAGGAAGGTGGTGCGCTTGGCGTAGTGCATGCCCATGCGCGAGGTCAGCACGCCATAGCTGGTCGCGACGCTGCGCTCCGAGTCGGCCAGCAGCGGGAACGGCACACGGTATTTTTCGGCGAATTCGGCGTGCGACTTGACGTCGTCCAGGCTCACCCCGACCACCTCGGCACCGGCCTTGCGCAGCTTCGCGATGTCGTCGCGGAACGTGCAGACCTCGGTGGTGCAGCCGGGGGTGAAATCCTTCGGGTAGAAATACAGCACCAGCCAGTGGCCGTGGAAATCGGCCGGTGTGCGCCAGTGGCCGTTCTGGTCCTGCAGGCGGAAGTTCGGGGCGGTCTCGCCCACTTGCGGGGTGGCGGCAAACGCCGGGACGATCAGGGCACACAGCAGGGTCAACACGAGCAAGCAGGAAAGGCGACGCATGACGGGATCTCCAGTGGGGATGCCTGGGAACAACCGCCACAGTTTACGCGTACCCATGAAGGAAGGGCGCCATCCGGCGCCCTTCCCGATCACGCCTGCGCCAGCATCAAGGCTTGCTGATGGTGAACTTGCCCACCGAGATGCCCAGGTTGACGCCTTGGCCGGTACCGGCCAGCGCCAGCGAGGTGGTGCCCTTGGTCAGCACCTGCGCGGAGGAGCTCTTCACCACGCCGGCCTCGGCGCCAGCCTGCACGTAGTCGCCGTACACGTCGGAGATGTCGTGCACCTTGCTGATCTCGCCCTTGCCGTTGTCGATGTGGTACTTGCCGGCGGTGAGGCCGCCGCCGACCACGCCGATCTTCACGTTCGCACGCTGGCCATTGTCGCAGGTGATCGTGCCGCTGCCTTCGGCATGCTTGTAGATCAGCGACCAACCGGACAGGTTGTAGGCGAGATCGCATTTCACCGAGGCCTCGGCGGCCTGCGCGCCGCCGACCGGCAACACGGTCGCTGCGCCCGCGCAAGCCATTACCAGGGCAGCCATTCCAAACGTTCGCTTGATCATCGTCGTCTCCTTCAACCTTCTTACTGCGGGTGGGTGTTCGTGCATCGCGGATGCACGGCAGGAACCGGCAAGCCGCGGTGCGCAGATGGCAGGTTGTGCAGGGCAGCGTGACAAGCGCGTGCAGGAGCACGACCGTCCGTTCAGGTTCTCGCCGTTGATGCCGCGGTAACAAAATGCCGTGCAGACTGCCAACGGCGCGCAAGACGCGCCTGGTGGTCGTGGCGCGGCGGGCCATTCCGCACAGAACTCGACACGGCCCATGCCGGAGCAACGCAAAGGAGCACCATGGTCAAGTATTCACTGGTCGGTTATGACGGCTCGGAGGCCTCCCGCCGCGCGTTCCAGTTCGCGGTCGAACTGGCCCGCTGCAGCCACGGCCGCGTGCGCGTGGTGTCGGTGCTGCAGGTCACCGAGGGCGGCGCCGACGCATGCGCCTTGATGATCGCCGACACCGGCACCGAGCGTGTACAGGAGCTGCTGCAGGAACTGACCGCGATCGTGCCGGATGCGGCCGATCTGATCGACGTCGAACTGACCCTCGGCAGCCCCGGCGACGTGCTGCTGAGCCAGATCGAGCAGCACGGCGTCGACCACATCGTGATCGGCCATACCGAACGCGGCGCGCTCGCCCGCTGGCTGCTCGGCTCGGTGTCCGGCAACGTGCTGGCGCGTGCGCACGTGCCGGTGACGGTGGTGCGCTGAGGCACTGACCGGCAAGTCGGCCGGCGTTAATCCGCTGCCGCGATCAGGCCGTATCCTGTGTCATCTTCTTGTCACCTGAAGACGGGCCGTCAGTCGACGGGGCCATCGCCGCACCGGGAACCCGCTTGAATTATTCCACCGCCCTGCCCTGGACCCTGGAGAACATCGACCTCGACCGCATCGAGGTCGCCCGCGTGCGCCACGACGAGGACCTGTTCTTCCTGCTGTGCAGTTCGTCGTTCGTCGAGAGCGGCTCGGACCTGTACACGCAGAACCTGATCGACCATTTCGCCGATGATGAGGATTTGCAGGGCTGGCTCAGCCAGCACTGGCAACACGAGGAACTGCAGCACGGCCGCGCGCTGGCCGCCTACGTGCGCAAGGTCTGGCCGGAGTTCGACTGGGACAAGGGTTTCCAGACGTTCTGGAGCGAGTACGGCGCGGTGTGCACGGCCGAGCAGCTCGAACCCGACCGCGGACTGGAGCTGGCCGCGCGCTGCGTGGTGGAGACCGGCACCGCCAGCCTGTACCGCGCGCTCAACGAGATCACCGACGAACCGGTGCTGAAACAGCTGACCAACCACATCAAGAGCGACGAGGTGCGCCACTACAAGCACTTCTACCAGCACTACCAGCTGTATCGCGAGCGCGAGGGCTTCGGCCGCTACAAGGTGTTCCGCGCAATCCTGCGCCGGGTCAACGAGATCAAGAGCGAGGACAGCGACATCGCGCTGCGCCACGTGTTCAACCAGTGCTACCCGCAGCACCTGGGCAACGAGGCGGAGTTCCGCCGCATCAGCAACCGCGCCCAGGGCCTGCTGCGCCGGCACATCCCGGCCGGCATGACGGTGAAGATGCTGCTCAAGCCGCTGGACCTGCCGCCCCGCCTGCAGGGTGCGCTGGAAAAGCCGCTGGCGAAGATCACCGAGAAGCTGTTCCTGCACTGACGCTCACTGTGCGGCTGCCGGCTTGTCCGCGCTGCGCGCCGCGCTCTCGATCTGCCGCTGCTTCTGCTGCGCGAGCTTCAGGCTTTTCACGTCGATCGGGCGGATCTGCGTGATGGTGCAGGGGAAGTTGTGGCGTCCGGTGAGCACCTTGTCGAACCCCACCATCACCTGGTTGATGTTGGAGGTGAGCCCGATGCTGTTGACGAAGAGCAGGTCCTGGCAGCCGCCGAGATCCAGCAGCCACGCCTTGTTCGGCTGCGTGTAGACGGCCAGTTCGGTATCGCTCAGCGGCTCCCACGAGTACAGGCTGAAGAAGTTGAAGCTGCGCACCGGCGCGCCGGCCGCCGCCGCATAGGCGGCCTGACGCTCGCTCATGCGCTGCGCATAAGGCACGCTGGAGCAGCCGGCGCACAACAGGCCAAGCATCAACGCGCCGGCAGGGATCAGGGGTGACTTGGACATGAGGCGGTCCTCGGTGGAGACTCTTCTTGTCCAGACGCATGGGCGCCGTTTCGGTTGACGCCGCCAGGCGCGGACAAGCTACTTCTTGCCGCCCTTGCCCACGGCGGCCCACTTCGCCGGGTCGAAACCGCCCACCTCGTAGACCAGGGTCTGTTTCTTCTCGCCGTCGACCAGGGTGACGTCCATGCCGATCTTCTTCGCCTTGCCCAGCATGGCGATGAAGGCCTTGTCGTCGCGGATCATCAGCGCCGGCTCGCCGGTGGACGGCGCGAACGCCTTGATCCGCACCGGCTTGCCGTCGACCGTGGCGGCGATGGTGCAATTGCCGCGGCAGACGAAACCGGGCTTGCTGCCGTACAGGAACGCGCTCTGGCCCCAGCTGGTGTGCCGGCGCAGCACCAGCCGCACGCGGTCGCCGCCGGCGGGCTGGCTGTTCTCGATGGTGGCGGTGGACTGCGTGCCGCCGGCCATCGGCGCCACCTGGTACAGCCACAGCCTGGCCAGCCGGCTCTTCTCGCTGGTCTCGGTGTAGCGCTTCTCGATCGCCGGCAAGGTCTTCTGCACTTCCTTCGCGGCGTCGCTGTCGGGAAACCGCTTGACGATGTCCTTGCCCATCGACACCGCCATCTCGTCGTTGCCGATGCGCAGCAGCTGGCGATAAGTGTCGAGGTTGCGCGCCGCATCGGCCGCCTGCGCCTGGACTTGCTGCTGTTCGGCCGTCGGCGCGCCTCCCTGTTGCGAACAGCCGGCAAGCATCCAGGCGGCGCAGAAAGCCATCACTGCGTAACGGGGAAAAGCGCGATTCATCGGCGGCCTACCTGGCGGGAACAGGCCGCTAGCTTGGAACGATCCGCGGTCGCCATGCAACCGCGCCGGCTCAATCCGGCTGGCCGAAACGCTCGCGCAACGCGGCACGGTAACGCCGGCTGCAGGGGATCTTCGCGCCGTCGCGCATCTGCAGGCGTGCGTCGCCGCTTTCGAGCGGCTCGATCTCGGCGAGGTAATCGAGGTTGACGAAATGGCTGCGGTGCACCCGTACGAACCGCGCCGGGTCCAGCCGCTCCTCGATTCCGGCCATGGTGGCGCGCAGCGGATAGTCGCGCCCGCGCACGTGCAGGTTCACGTAATTGCCGGACGCCTGCAGCCATTCGATCTCGCTGGCGTTGAGCAGGAACTCCTTGCCCAGCTTGCGCACCAGGAAGCGCTCCGGCCGGTCGACCGGTTCCACCGGCGCGCCTTCGTCCGGCTCGGCCAGCAGGCGCGCCTCGCCCTGCTGGCGCAGCAGCCACAGCCGGTACAGCACCAGCGTGCCGACGATCACGAAATAGGTGCGCACGTCCTTGAGGTACTCGTAGCCGAAATTGACCCACCACGACGCGCCGAAAGCGTCGTAATGCTCGCCGGCAATGAAGTAGCCGAGCCTCCGCAGCAGATGCATCGCGCTCACGTGGATCAGGCTGAACGGGACGCTGAACAACAGGTGCAGCGGCAGGTTGCGGCGCCAGTTGTCGAAGCGGATCGGCCAGCGCCGTTCGAGCGCAATCACCCCAGGCAGCAGGGCCAGCAGCACCAGCAGGCTGCTCCACTCCCACAACCAGGGTTCCCATGCCGCCGCGCCGGCATGGTCGAGGCGCGAGTTGATGCTGTTGAAGATCCCGTTCAGCACGAAGAACGTCACCCAGGCGCCGACCTCGAAGGGCCGCCGCCAGCGCTGGTAGATGTCGAAACCGGGAGTCGTGCCCATCCGCCGGAGTTTACCCAACTCGTCCCGCCATTCGTCCCTGCACGCCGCGATTCGTCACAGCAGCCCGGCGGACGGTCACTTCGGGCAGGACAAGCCCTGCACGGCAACCCAGGCTGGAGCCACTTTCACGCACGGGAGTGCCGCCATGAACCGCCGCCACGATATCGACGCGCTGCGCGTCCTCGCCTTCGGCCTGCTGATCCTGTACCACGCCGCCATGCTGTACGTGGCCGGCGAAGGCTGGGATTTCCATCTCAAGAGCAGCCACACCACCGAATGGCTGCAGTACCCGATGCTGTTCCTCAACCGCTGGCGGATGGAACTGCTGTTCCTGGTTTCCGGGCTGGCGGTGAACTTCATGCGCCGGCGCGGCAGCCTCGGCCGGCTGGTCGGCAAGCGCAGCCTGCGCCTGCTGCTGCCGCTGGTTTTCGGCGTGCTGGTGGTGGTGCCGATCCAGCCCTACGTGCAGGGCCTGTCGAACCACCTGGTCGAGCCGGGCTTCGGCCACTTTCTGCTGCGCTACTGGAGCGGCGGCCCATGGCCGGCCGGCGCGTTCACCGGCTGGCAGTACGGCTTCACCTGGAATCACCTGTGGTACCTGCCGTATCTGTGGGTGTACACGATGCTGCTGCTGGGCGCGATGCCCGCGCTGGAATCGCGGCTGGGCCAGCGCCTGCGCGCCGTCGTGCTGCGGCTGCGCGGCCCGGCCCTGCTGTTGCTGCCGGCGATCCCGCTGTTCGCCTGGGATCGCCTGCTGGCCGGCCGCTACCCGTTCACCGGCGCCCTCTGGGGCGACTGGTATGCCCATGCGCTCTACTTCAGCATGTTCCTGTACGGCTATCTGCTCGGCACCGACACTGGCCTGTGGGCGGAGCTGGCGCGGCTGCGCCGGATCTCGCTGTCGTCGGCGCTGGCCTGTTTCGCGCTGTACCTGGCCGGCATCCGGCTGCTGCCCGACGCGGCGCCGACCGCCGTGTGGTGGATCGTGCATGCGCTGCGCTACGCGTATCTGTGGACGGCCATCTGCGCCGTGCTGGGCTGGGGCCATGCCTACCTCGACCGCCCGTTCCGCTGGCTGCCGTATGCACGCGAGGCGGTGTATCCGTGGTACGTGCTGCACCAGAGCCTGCTGTTGCTGTTCGCCTGGCGGCTGATGCCGCTGGGGCTGGGGCCGGTCGTCGAGCCGGTGCTGATCGTGCTGGCCACGGTGGGCGGCTGCGCGCTGCTGCACGAGTGCGTGATCCGCCGCGTGCGCTGGCTGCGGCCGCTGTTCGGACTCGACGCGGCGCCTTCGCGCACCCCGCGGACCGCCGCCAAGATGCCGCAACCGGCCGACGATCTGGCCTGAACTTCAGGTTTCGCTGGCCATGCACGAGTCCAGGTGTTCGACCCGCAGGATTTGATCGAGCCAGACCTGCCGGCTCCACTCCGGCACGTCGGGCCGTTCCAGTTGTACGGTGGCGTTGACGCCTTCGCGCTCGTCGGCATCGCGGAACAACTGCACGTTCGGCCGCGTGGTGATCACGCCGTCGCAGCTGCTGCCATCCTTCAGCAACAGCACCACATGGCCGTTGGCCGGCAGTTGATCGACCAGCGACTCGAGCTTTCGGATGCTGCCCTGATCGGTATAGACGCGATTCGCCTGTCTGCCCATGGGATTCGCCTCGCATGACTAGCGTGTTTGTTCACGCTAGTCGCCAAAACGGAAAAAACCTGTCAATTCGCCCGTCTGGCAGCTGAACAGTCGAGGTACTTGTCGGCACTTGCAGCGGGTGTCGGCGGCACTCCTGCCGGTGCGACGGCGCTGGACGCCATCGGTTGCATGCGGAAGCCGCTGCACGGGAAGAACCGGCAGCGGATATCCTGCGAAGGTCAGCCGACACACGGAACCGTCCCATGATCGCCACCTCGCCCGCCGAATTCCTCGAAGCCTACGCCGCGCTGGCGCCGCTGCCGGAAGCCGCGGCGACCGCGCGGGCGGCGTTCCTGGTCGCGCCTGCCGAATTCGCCCTGGCGGAGGAATCGGCACGCGACAACCGCTACATGGACATGAACCTCGCGGTCAATCCGCTCAAGGCCCTGGCCCAGCACACCGCGCTGGCGCAGGCGTTGCGCGCGGACGTGCCGGTGATCACCTTTCCCGGCAACCCGGCGACACCCGACGCGGTGTTTCCGAACAACGTGTTCGCCACGGCGCCGGGCCGACTGATCGTGGGCCGCATGCGCCACCCCGTGCGCCAGCGCGAGGCCGAGCGCAGCGACATCCGCGCGTTCTTCGGCGAGCTGCTGGGCTATGACGAGATCGACCTGTCCGGCTGCGACGACCTGGTCGCCGAGCTGACCGGCTCGCTGGTCATCGACCGTGCCCGCGGCGTCGGCTACTGCGGCCTCAGCGAGCGCTGCGACATGGCCGGCGCGCAGGCGATGCACAAGGCGTTCGACCTGCGCCTGACGTACTGCTTCGAGCTGGCCGAAACCGAATACCACACCAACGTGGTGCTGGCCCTGCTGGCCAGCCGCGCCGTGATCATCGCCGCCGACGGTTTCCGCGATCCGGCCGCCGCGCAGGCGATCGCCCACGCCTACGGCGACCGCGCGATCTGGCTCGCCCCGGCGCAGAAGCGGGCCTTCGCCGGCAACGCGATCACCTTGTCCGACGACCGCGTGTGGATGAGCGCCTGCGCCGCCGCCGCGCTCACCGACGAACAGTGCGAGGCGCTGGCCGGGTACGGATTCGCGATCGGCGCGGTGGGGCTGGGCGAAATCGAGAAGGCCGGCGGCAGCCTGCGCTGCTGCGTGGGCGAGATTTACTGAAACCGCTGCCACGCCGTTGCGCCGGTGGCCATCGCGGTGCATTCTCCGTGGATGCCGTCGATTTTCCAGCCATCGACACCACGCCCGCAGACGCTCTGCCTGGTCGCGCTTGCCGCCGGCCTGTTCGGCCCGGGCGCGATGGCCGCCACGCCTGCGGGCGGGCGCACCTGGGCCAACCCGGTCGATCTCGACTATCGCTATAACTACGAGCAGATGAACGAGGGCATCTCGTACCGCACCGGTGCGGATCCCGCGATCGTGCGCTACGGCGATGGCTATTACCTGTTCCTTACGCTGGCCGACGGCTACTGGCATTCGAACGACCTGGTGCACTGGCAGTTCGTGCAGCCGGATCGCTGGCCGTTCGACGGCCCGGTGGCGCCGGCCACCCTGGTCGCGGACGGCAAGCTGTTCCTGATGCAGGCGGCGATGGAGCCGAAGCCGCTGCTGTACTCGACCGATCCCGCGCATGGCCACTGGCAGTTCTGGACGCGCCTGCTGCCGGCGGTACCGGGCGCGGTGTGGGGCGGCCACGAGAGCGCGATGAAACCGGGCGACCTGCCGCCGGGACCATGGGATCCGGGCCTGTTCCGCGACGAGGACGGCAAGACCTATCTGTACTGGGATTCCTCCAACGTCTTTCCGTTGTACGGCGCGCAGATCGACCTGGCGCTCGACCACGCCGGCGAAGGCGAAGGCAAGCGGATGCGCTTCGTCACGAAGCCGGTCGCCCTGCTCAAGGCCGATCCGGCCGCGCACGGCTGGGAGCGCTTCGGCCAGGACCATACCGACACCAGCATCCAGCCCTACGTCGAGGGTGCCTGGATGAACCGGCATGGCGACCGCTACTACCTGCAGTACGGCGCGCCCGGCACCGAATACAACGTGTATGCCACCGGCGTATACGTCGGCAGCAAGCCGCTCGGACCGTTCACCTATGCGCCGTACAACCCGGTCGGCTACAAGCCCGGCGGCTTCGTCGTCGGCGCCGGTCACGGTTCCACGTTCCAGGACGCGCATGGCAACTGGTGGAACAGCGGCACCATGTGGGTGGGCCTGAACTGGAGGTTCGAGCGGCGCATCGACTTGTTCCCCGCCGGCTTCCACGCGGACGGCCAGATGTGGGTCGACACCCGTTTCGGCGACTTCCCGCAGCGCATGCCCGATCACCCGCTGCATGAAGGCGAGAGCACGTTCACCGGCTGGATGCTGCTGTCGTACCGCAAGGCCGCGCAGGCTTCGTCGCAACGGCCGGAGCATCCGCCCTCCGAAGTGACCGACGAGAATCCGCGCACGTTCTGGGTCGCCGCGAACAACACCGCCGGGCAGACGCTCACGCTCGACCTCGGCGGCCTGCGCACGGTGCGCGCGGTGCAGGTGAACTACGCCGACTACCAGTCCGGCCGCTACGGCGACGCGCCCGACATCGTCACCCGGTTCCGCCTCGAGGGCTCTGTCGACGGTCGGCAGTGGAGCACGCTGGCCGACCTCTCGCACGAGACGCGCGACCGGCCGAACGCCTATCTCGAACTCGACCATCCGGCGCGCATCCGCTACGTGCGCTACGTACACGGTCACGTCGGCGCGCATACGCTGGCGATCTCCGACCTGCGCGTGTTCGGCAACGCCGACGGCCCGCCGCCGCCCGCGCCGGTGCTGGTCTCCGCGCATCGCCTGGCCGACACCCGCGATGCCGAGATCGTGTGGAAGCCGGTGCCCGGCGCGGTGGGCTACAACGTGCGCTGGGGACTTGCCGCCGACCGGCTGCACGAGACCTACCAGCGCTTCGCCGACCAGCCGACGCGGTTGACCCTGCGCTCGTTGAACAAGGGCGTGAAATACGTTGTGGCGGTGGAGGCCTTCGACGAGCATGGCGTGTCCACCCTGTCGCGGACGGCCGTGCTGAACCCCTGATCCTGCGCAGGCGCCGGCCGCACGTGCCGCATCCACGCACGGCCGGCCTGGCAACGCGCGCTGCGACAGGGTGGCGAATACGTCCTCGGCTGAATGGGCGACGCGGCCGCGCGCCGCTGTCCACGCCCCGCTCACGGCGGCGCTGGCAGCCTGTGATGCCAGCCTGAGGAGAACAGTCATGCGCAACCGTGATGAGATCCAGCGCCAATTCCAGGACGCCGGCGAGCGTGCCGGCGAACGCGTGCGACACTACGCCGATGGCGCGGTCGAACGCGCGCATCATCTGTACGACCGCAGCCGCGAACTGCGCGCACGTTTCGGCCAGCACGGCGATTCCTACAGCCGCCGGCTGGCGCATGCGGCCGAGGATTTCGCCGACGAGGCGAACTACCACTACCGTCGCCTGCGTCGGCAGGTGAGTCGCCACCCGGCTGCCACGGCGGCGATCGTCGCCGGCACCATCGGCGCCTTCCTGCTGCTGCGCCGCGCGTTTCGCAGCGACGACGAATGAACGCCTGACACCCGTCTGACTCCAGCGCTCTCGCACCGACGAAAACCCGCCCTGGGCGGTTCGTCGGCCGGCCCGCCGCCGCCACCGACGTGGCCTCGCCGCTGCTAAGCTGGCCGCCTCGTGCCACGACGGTCGCCCATGCGCCAAAGAGACATTACCTTCCATCACCCCGTGGCGTTCTGGCTGGGCTGCGCGGCGGTGGTCGCGGGCGTACTGGCGCACCTGCCGATGCTGGCGATGGCCGCGCCGATGCATTACCAACTCGCCGGCATGCCGATGGACAACGCGATGCTGGTCGGCATGGCACTGGTGCCGCTCGGCGTGCTGCTGGCCGGCTATGGCCTGATGCCGCGGATGGAGCAGATGCGGCGCACCCTGCATCCTGATCGCAGCCCGCTGCCATTCCACGCCGCCGACCACGTACCGCTCAATCGCGAGCACTGGAAGCTGGTGACCGTGCTGACCGTCGCGCTGGCGGTAGACGTGATGAAGCCGGCCACCATTGGTTTTGCGATGCCGGGCATGTCGGCCGAATACGGCATCAGCGGCTCGACCGCCGGATGGCTGGCACTGTCGGCGCTGACCGGCACCGTGGTCGGCTCGATCGTGTGGGGCCGGCTCGGCGATCTGTTCGGTCGTCGCGCCACCATCCTGCTCTCGGCGCTGATGTTCATGGGTACCGCAATCTGCGGCGCGATGCCGGCGTTCGGCTGGAACCTGGTGATGTGCTTCATGATGGGCGCGGCCGCCGGCGGCATGCTGCCGATCACCTTCACCCTGATGGCCGAGACCATCCCGACCCGGCACCGCGGCTGGCTGCTGGTGGCCCTGGGTGGCGTCGGCACCTCGGCCGGCTACCTGCTCGCCTCGGGCGCGGCCACGCTGTTCGAACCGACCTACAGCTGGCGTGCGCTATGGCTGCTCAACTTGCCCACCGGCGCGCTGATCGTGTTCCTCAACCGCTACATTCCCGAGTCGCCGCGCTTCCTCGCGCTGGCCGGACTGGAGGATCAGGCGCGCGCGGTGCTGCAGCGGTTCTCGGGCACGGCGGCACCGACGGCTGCGCCTGTCCACCCCACGGGCGAAGCGGCCCGGCCCGACCCGCATGCCTCCGCCCGCATCGGCATGCGCCAGCTGCTGCGCGGAAGGCATGCGGCGATCAGCTGGGGGCTGATGATGTGCGCGGTGGCCTGGGGGCTGGCGAACTTCGGCTTCCTGCTGTGGCTGCCGGCGAACCTGGTCAAGCTGGGCATCGATGCGCAGGCCAGCGCCGCGCTGCTGGCGCGCTCGGCGATCCTGGCGCTGCCCGGCATCGGCGTGGTGGTGTGGTTCTACCAGCGCTGGAGCAGCATCCGCACCCTGGTGCTGTTCATCGGACTGACCGCGCTGTCCCTGCTGTTCTTCTTCGCGATCGCGCTGGCCAACCTGCACTCGACGACGCTGACCATCGTCGGCACGGTGGCGCTGCTGCTCAGCATCAGCGGGGTGATCGCCACGCTGATCCCGTATGCGGCGGAGATCTACCCGGTGCACCTGCGCAGCACCGGCGCGGGGCTGATCGCCGGGGGCTCGAAGTTCGGCGGCATCCTCGGCGCGGTGATCGGCGTGGCCGGCCTGTTCGAGCACTTCATGCTGTCGGCGCTGCTGATCGCGCTGCCGATGGCAGTGGCCGGCTGGATGCTCGCGCGCAGCGGCATCGAGACGCGCGGCCACGGACTGGAAGCGATCCAGGACGCGCTGTCCCGGCCGTCGTGACCCCACCGCGGCGACACGGCGGGGTCGGCGGCGTCACACCGTCAGCGGATTCGGCTTGTCCTGGTCGAGCTTGTATTCCTTGATCGCGCGGCTGACGTCCTTCGCGTTCACCTTGCCGTCCTTCGCCAGCGCGGCCAGCGCCGCGTGCGCGATCCAGTAGCGATCGACCTCGAAGAACTCGCGCAGGTGCGCGCGGGTGTCCGAGCGGCCGAAGCCGTCGGTGCCCAGCACGGTGTAGCGCATGCCGTCGGGCAGGAACGCGCGGATCTGGTCGGCGTACTCGCGCACGTAGTCGGTGGCGGCGATCGCCGGGCCGGAGCGCCCGTCGAGCAGGCCGGTGACGTACGGCACGCGCTGCTCCGCTTCCGGATGCAGGCGGTTCCAGCGCTCGGCGTCGAAGCCGTCGCGGCGCAATTCGATGAAGCTGGGGCACGACCAGATGTCGGACTCGACACCGAAGTCGTTCTTCAAAAGGTCGGCAGCCGCGATGACTTCGCGCAGGATCGTGCCCGAGCCGAGCAGCTGGACGCACGGCGCCTTGCTCTTGCCCTTGGCTTTGCCCGATTCCCCATTCCCGATTCCCGAATCCCGGAACAGGTACATGCCCTTGATGATGCCTTCCTCGCTGCCCTTGGGCAGGTCGGGGTGGCTGTAGTTCTCGTTCATCACGGTGACGTAGTAGTAGATGTCCTCCTGCTCCTGCATCATCCGGCGCACGCCGTCCTGCAGGATCACCGCCACTTCGTACGAGAAGGTCGGGTCGTACGACTTCACGTTCGGGATCGCGCCGGCCATCAGGTGCGAGTGGCCGTCCTCGTGCTGCAGGCCCTCGCCGTTCAGCGTGGTGCGGCCCGAAGTGCCGCCGACCAGGAAGCCGCGCGAGCGCATGTCGCCCGCGGCCCAGCACAGGTCGCCGATGCGCTGGAAGCCGAACATCGAGTAGTAGATGAAGAACGGCAGCATCGCCTGGTTGCTGACCGAGTAGCTGGTCGCCGCCGCCATCCACGACGCCATGCCGCCGGCCTCGCTGATGCCCTGCTGCAGCACCTGGCCCTTCTGGTCCTCGCGGTAATACAGCAGCTGGTCGGAATCCTGCGGCTTGTACTTCTGGCCGAACGGCGCGTAGATGCCGATCTGGCGGAACATGCCTTCCATGCCGAACGTGCGCGCCTCGTCGGCCACGATCGGCACGATCCGCTCGCCCAGCTGCTTGTCGCGCAGCAGCAGGTTGATGCCGCGCACCAGCGCCATCGTGGTGGAGATCTCGCGCTCGCCGGTGCCCTTGGTGATCTGCTCGAACGCGGCCAGCTCCGGCGCCTTCAGCTTGGCGTCGGCCTTGCGCCGGCGCTGCGGCAACGCGCCGCCGAGCGCCTGGCGGCGCTCCAGCATGTACTGCACTTCCGGCGAGTCCTTGCCCGGGTGGTAGTACGGCACGTCGTGCAGCTTGTCGTCGGGAATCGGAATCTGGAAGCGGTCGCGGAAATGCCGCACCGACTCGTCGTCCAGCTTCTTCTGCTGGTGGGTGGGGTTCTGCGACTCGCCGGCCGCGCCCATGCCGTAGCCCTTGACCGTCTTGGCCAGGATCACCGTGGGCATGCCCTGGGTGTTCACCGCCGTGTGATAGGCCGCGTAGACCTTGTGCGGATCATGGCCGCCGCGGTTCAGCCGCCAGATGTCGTCGTCGCTGAGGTTGGCGACCATCTCGCGCGTCTCCGGGTATTTGCCGAAGAAGTGCTCGCGCGTATACGCGCCGCCGAACGCCTTGCACGCCTGATACTCGCCGTCGACGGTTTCCATCATCAGCTTGCGCAGCACGCCCTTGCTGTCGCGCGCCAGAAGCGGATCCCAGTAGCTGCCCCAGACCACCTTGAGCGCGTTCCAACCGGCGCCGCGGAACACGCCTTCCAGTTCCTGGATGATCTTGCCGTTGCCGCGCACCGGGCCGTCCAGCCGCTGCAGGTTGCAGTTGATCACGAAGATCAGGTTGTCCAGGCCCTCGCGGCCGGCCAGCGAGATCGCGCCGAGCGACTCCGGCTCGTCGCATTCGCCGTCGCCCATGAAGCACCAGACCTTGCGGTCGCTCTTCGGCACCAGCCCGCGGTGTTCGAGGTACTTGAAGAACTGCGCCTGGTAGATCGCCTGGATCGGGCCCAGCCCCATCGACACCGTCGGCACCTGCCAGTAGTCCGGCATCAGCCACGGGTGCGGGTACGACGACAGCGCGCGGCCATGGCCGGCCACTTCCATGCGGAACAGGTCGAGCTGGTCCTCGGCCAGGCGGCCTTCGAGGAACGAGCGCGCGTAGATGCCCGGGCTGGAATGGCCCTGGTGCAGCACCAGGTCGCCCGGGTGATCGGCGCTCGGCGCGCGCCAGAAATGGTTGAAGCCGACGTCGTACAGCGTCGCGCTGGAAGCGAAGCTGGCGATGTGCCCGCCCAGCTCGCCCGGCTTGCGGTTTGCGCGCACCACCATCGCCATCGCGTTCCAGCGGATCAGCGAGCGGATGCGCCATTCCATCGCGGCATCACCGGGGCTCTTCGCTTCCTGGCTGGGCGCGATCGTGTTGACGTATTCGGTGGTCGGGTTGAACGGCAGGTAGCCACCCGAACGGCGGGTGGTGTCGACCATCTTCTCCAGCAGGAAATGCGCGCGTTCGGTGCCGTCGTGATGGATCACCGCGTCGAGCGAGTCGATCCACTCCCGGGTTTCGGTGGGGTCGATGTCCTGGTTGAGGATGTCGTCGAGCTGATCCATGAAGATTCTCCGCGGCGCCGTTGCAGCGCTCATGCTTGAGGGGGTACCCGCCGCCGGGGGATTGCGGCGGGATCAACGTCCAAGTCTAGCCGTTGGGCCCGAGGGTCGCCAATGCAGATTCCATGCGGCGGCGCACGGCGGCGGGGCCACCGGCGCCAGGCGGGCGGTCAGCCTTGCGGGCGGTTCGCCGCGCGGATCTGCGCCTCGACGCAGGCCACCGCGCTCATGTTCACCACCCGGCGCACGGTCGATTGCGGCATCAGGATGTGCGCCGGCTTGGCCACGCCCATCAGGATCGGCCCGATCACCACGCCATCGCTGAGCATGCGGGTCATGTTGTAGGCGATGTTCGCCGCGTCCAGGTTCGGGAACACGAACACGTTCGCTTTGCCTTCCAGCCGCGAGTTCGGGAACAGCTTCTCGCGCAGCGCCGGGGTCAGCGCCACGTCGGCCTGCATCTCGCCCTCCACTTCCAGCCGCGGCGCGCGGGCGCGGATCAACTCCAGCGCCTTGCGCATCTTCTTCGCGCCGCAGGTGTCGCGGCTGCCGAAGTTGCCGCCGGACAGCAGCGCGATCTTCGGCGTGATGCCGAACAGCTTCAGCCGGATCGATGCCTGCAGCGTGGCCTCGGCGACCTGCTCGGGGCAGGGATCGTCCTGCACATGCGTATCGAGGTAGAAGAACGTGCCCTTGTCGGTGGCCACCGCGGCCATCGCCGACGGTTCGACCACGCCGGCGTCCAGGCCGATGATGTCGCGGATGTAGCGCAGCTTGCCCTGGTACTGGCCGACCAGGCCGCAGATCATCGCGTCGGCTTCGCCGCGCTCGACCATCAGCGCGGCGATCGCGGTGGGCCGCGAGCGGACCACCGCCTTGGCCATCGACGGGGTCACCCCGCGGCGTTCCATCAGCCGGTGATAGTGCTGCCAGTAGGCGTCGAAGCGCGGGTCGCTGTTGATGTTGCAGATCTCGATGTCCACGCCCGGCTGGATGCGCAGGCCGGCGCGCTTGATGCGCTTCTCGATCACTTCCGGACGGCCGATCAGGATGGGTTTGGCCAGGCCTTCGTCGACCACCACCTGCACCGCGCGCAGCACGGTCTCCTCCTCGCCCTCGGCGTAGACCAGGCGGCACGGTTCGGACTTGGCCCGCTCGAACACCGGCTTCATCAGCAGGCCGGTGCGGAACACGAAACTGGTGAGGCGATCAATGTACTCGGCGAAGTCGGCCATCGGCCGCGTGGCCACGCCCGAGTCCATCGCCGCCTGCGCCACCGCCGGCGGCAGCTGCAGTAGCAGACGCGGATCGAACGGCTGCGGGATCAGGTAGTCCGGGCCGAAGCTGGGCGGCTTGCCGCCGTAGGCGCGCGCGCTGACGTCGGACGACTCGCGCCGCGCCAGCGCGGCGATCGCCTTGACGCAGGCGATCTTCATCGGCTCGTTGATCACCGTGGCGCCCACGTCCAGCGCGCCGCGGAACAGGTAGGGGAAGCACAGCGCGTTGTTGACCTGGTTCGGGTAGTCCGAACGGCCGGTGGCCATGATGCAGTCCGGCCGCACCGCTTTCGCCTCTTCCGGGGTGATTTCCGGGTTCGGGTTGGCCAGCGCGAAGATGATCGGCCGCGCGGCCATCGTGGCGACCATCTCCGGCTTCAGGATGCCGCCGGCGGACAGGCCAAGGAACACGTCCGCGCCCTCGACGATTTCGGCCAGCGTGCGCGCCTTGGTGTCGCGCGCGTAGCGCTGCTTGTCCGGGTCGAGGTCGGTGCGCTCGTTGTGCAGCACGCCGTGGCGGTCGAACGCCAGGATGTGCTCGGGCTTCACGCCCAGCGCCACCAGCATGTCGAGGCAGGAGATCCCCGCGGCGCCGGCGCCGGTGGTGGCCACGCGGATGTCCTCGATCTTCTTGCCGACCACCACCAGCGCGTTGATCAGCGCCGCGCCGACGATGATCGACGTGCCGTGCTGGTCGTCGTGGAACACCGGGATCTTCATCCGCTCGCGCAGCTTGCGCTCGACGATGAAGCACTCCGGTGCCTTGATGTCTTCCAGGTTGATGCCGCCGAAGGTCGGTTCGAGGCTGGCGATGATCTCGACCAGCTTGTCCGGGTCGTTCTCGTCGATCTCGATGTCGAACACGTCGATGCCGGCGAACTTCTGGAACAGCACGCCCTTGCCCTCCATCACCGGCTTGCTCGCCAGCGGCCCGATGTTGCCCAGGCCCAGCACCGCGGTGCCGTTGGTGATCACGGCGACCAGGTTGGAGCGCGCGGTGTACTCCGCCGCCGTGGTCGGGTCCTCCACGATCGCATCGCAGGCCGCGGCCACGCCGGGCGAATAGGCCAGCGACAGGTCGCGCTGGGTCAGCAGCGAGGTGGTTGGGGTGACCTTGATCTTGCCGGGGCGCGGCAGGCGGTGGTATTCGAGGGCAGCAAGGCGCAGTTCTTCGGGGAGGCTCATTGGATACGTTTTGTCGGTGAAGGGAAGTCCATCCGCCGCGGCGGATGACTTTCCGTGATGTTAGCACCGGGGCGGCCTGCGCCGGCCCGTTCTTGCGGCGCTACGCCGCGCTCCTAGACGCTCTGCAGCAGTTCGTCGCCATGTACCCGGTTCAACTGGATGCCGTTGATGAAGACCGAGAACGCCAGCTTGCCGGCCAGTCCATGCACGTGCTGCATCCACGGCGGCAGCCAGCGCGGCGGCAGGATCGCGCCGGATTCGAAGTGCGGCTGCAACGCGACCACGTCATGCAGGGTCAGCTTGCCAGCGAACAGGTGGCGCAGCAGATCCATCCGCCGCTGCTTCAACGCCAGGCGGAAGAACGTGTGCACGGTGAGCAGGCCGGACAGGTAGACGTTGTCCTTGGCGAACGCCGCGCCGCCGCCCAGCGGCACGCCGCGGAACACGCGCTGGGCCGAATGGAAGCTGTCCGCCGCGCTCTGCCCGCAGGCGCTGAAGTACTTGTAGACCTCGACGAAGTCGGCGCCGCCGAGCGCCATGTCGATCGCCAGGATGCGCAGGCTGATGCGCTTGAGCCGGGTGATGTCGATCGCGCCGGACATCAGCTCGGCGAACACCGCCAGGCCTTCCTGGGTCGCGGTGACCCGCGGCGAGGTGCGCGCCAGCGAGGCCAGCAGCGGCTGCCGGCGGCCGTTCAACGCGGTCAGCGAATGCACGAACGCCTCGTGCGCCAGCAGCTGGTGGCGATCGTATTCGCTGAAGCTGGCGCCGCCGCGCAGGCGGATGCGGGTGGCGCCGGCGGCCGCCTTGGCGGTCAGCTCGGGATCGACCTCGACGTTGATCGTGCCGGCGCCGAAGAACTCGTCCAGGGTGGCGGCCAGGTCGCCGCGCAGCACGTCGGCCGGCACGTTCACGCAGCTGTCGTCGGCCAGCAGGTCCGCGCCCAGCTCGTCGGACAATTCGACGAAGTAGCGCGCCGCATCGAGGTTGCTGCGCCGGCTGCCGGGGATCATGTCGTCTGGACGTCCATACAGCGCGATCGACGGCGCGGTGACGCCGGCCGTGCCGACCGATTCCAGCATCTCGGCGGCAATGCGCCAGGATTCGGCGGTGCGGCGCAGGTAGTCGCCCAGCGGGTCGATCTCCGCACCCTCGGCCGCCGCCGCCTCGATCGCCGCCAGCTCGGCGCGCGCCGCGGACAGGTCCGGCCGCGTGTAGCTCACGTCCGGCAAGGCGAAGCGACCCTTGTCGTAGGCCTCGATCATGCGGCCTTCCAGCGACGCCGGCCACGCCACCGTGGGCAGGATGTGGATGCCGCGCACCGCCGCCAGCAGGCGCTGGTCGAGCGCGGCGTAGCGCTGCAGCCCGGGCGCGACGGTACCGTCCGATGCGTTCATCGCGCGGCCCTGCATGACGAGCCGGTACGACCTCCCGGCTCGGAATATGACGACGACAACCGACGCATGCCTGCGCTCCGCTACGACGATGCCGCGATACTAGATGCTTTGGCGCGCCTCGTGCGCAAGCCGAGCGCGCCGGCTCAGTCCCGCTCGCGCTGCCCGCGATGGCCGTGCGGCCGCTCGATCGGCCGGCCGCCACGCTGGCGGCGCAGGCGCGCTTCCAGCGTCGCCGCCTGCTCCTCGCGCTCGTCGTGCAGCTTGAGGAAGTTGCGCCAGCGCCCGGGCGCCAGTTCGCCACTGTCGAGCGCCACCTGTATCGCGCAGCCCGGCTCGCTGCCGTGGCCGCAATCGGCGAAACGGCATTGCTCGGCCAGCGCCTCGATGTCGGCGAACAGGTCGAGGTTTTCCTCGCCGGTGAGCTTCAGCTCGCGCATCCCCGGCGTGTCGATCAGGCAGCCACCGCTGGGCAACTGCAGCAGGGCGCGATGGGTGGTGGTGTGGCGGCCGCGGCTGTCGTGGCTGCGCACTTCGGCGGTGGCCATGCGTGCCGTGCCGAGCAGGGTATTGGTCAGGGTCGACTTGCCGGCGCCGGAGGAGCCGACCAGCACCGCGCTGTCGCCCGGCTGCAGGTACGCCGCCAGCTGCGCCACGCTGGCCGGGTCCTTGCCGTTCAGTGCATGGATCGGCGTCGCGGCGGGCAGCCGCGCACGCAACGCCGCGATCTGCGCCGCGGCGTCCTCGCGCGTGTCCAGCTTGCTCAGCAGCACCACCGGCTGCGCACCGGAATCTTCGGTCAACGACAGGTAGCGTTCGATCCGCGCCGGGTTGAAGTCGCCATCCAGTCCGGTCAGTACCAGCACGTAGTCGATGTTGGTGGCGATCAGCTGCCGCTCGTAGCGCTCGCCGGCCGCCGCGCGCGACAGCACCGTGCGCCGCGCCAGCACGTTGACGATGTGCGGCGGCTTGCCCGCCTCGACCTCGACGAAGTCGCCGACCACCGGCCGCTCGGCCGGGTCGATGCCGCGCTTGAGGAAACGCCCGTCCGGCTGCGCGCCGAACAGGGTCCCGCCGTCGTGCAGCTCATAGCCGGCGCGATGCTGGGCCACGACCCGCGCCAGGCGCAAACCGGCGGCCGGCAGCGCATCACCGCGCCAGCCGATGCGGCGCAGGCGTTCGATCGTTTCGGCATCGCTCATGGGGAAGTTCAGTCGGCTCGGTCCGGTGATTATGCCTTGCCTGAAGATTGCCCGACGATGAACCGGAATCCGGCCCAAAAGATGCTCGCGCTGCACTGCACCACGCTGCTAGCATCAAGCCGCCGGCGGCACGCCCGCCTGTCGACCTCAACCTGCACAAGGACACCGGCGTTGGCCTCGATCACACCCAGTGCGCACCTGGCGGACGTGCGCTACGAAATCCGCGGTGCACTGACCCGGCGCGCGCGCGAACTGGAGGCTGCCGGCCTCGACATCATCAAGCTCAACATCGGCAACCCCGGCCGCTACGGCTTCGCGGCGCCGGCGCACCTGCGCGAGGCGATCGCCGGCCACCTGCACGAGAGCGAGGCCTACGGCCACGAACAAGGCCTGGAACTCGCCCGCGAGGCGATTGCCGCGCAGCAGCGCGCACGTGGCGGCCAGGGCGTCGAACCCGAGCGCATCTTCATCGGCAACGGCGTCAGCGAGCTGATCGACCTGTCGCTGCGCGCCCTGCTGCAGGCCGGCGACGAGGTGTTGCTGCCGAGCCCGGACTACCCGCTGTGGAGCGCCGCCACCATCCTCAACGGCGGCCAGCCGCGCTACTACCGCTGCCTCGCCCGCCACGGCCACCTGCCCGATCCGGACGAGATCGAGGCGCTGATCACGCCGCGTACCCGGGCCCTGGTGCTGATCAACCCGAACAACCCGACCGGCGCGGTCTATCCGCGCGCGCTGCTGGAACGACTGGTGGCGATCGCGGCGCGGCATCGCCTGCTGCTGCTGTCCGACGAGATCTACGACGAGATCCTGTACGACGGCGCCACCTTCCAGCCGCTGGCCGAAGTGGCCGACGAGTGGCCCTGCCTCAGCTTCGGCGGCTTGTCCAAGGTGCATCGCGCCTGCGGCTACCGGGTCGGCTGGATGAGCCTGTCCGGCGATCCCGCGCGCAGCGCGGCCTATCGCGATGCGTTGCAGCTGCTGGCCGCACTGCGCCTGTGCGCAAACGTCACCGCGCAATGGGCGGTGCTGCCTGCGCTGCAGGATGCGCCGACGATCGGCACGCTGACCGCTCCCGGCGGCCGCCTGCACGAGGCGCGCCGGGTCGTGCTGGAAGGCGTCGCCGCCAGCGACTACCTGGAACTGGTGGCTCCGGAAGGCGCCCTGTACGCGTTCCCGCAGGTGCGCGCCGACCGCCTCGCCGGCTTCGACGACGAGGCCTTCGCGCTGCGCCTGCTGGAAGAGGAATCGGTGCTGGTGGTGCCCGGCAGCAGCTTCAACGTGCCGCGCAGCCGCCACTTCCGGCTGACCCTGCTGCCGCCGCCCCCGCAATTGCGCGAAGTGTTCGTGCGGATCGAGCGGGTGCTGGCGGGCATGGCGCGCGAGCAGTCGCCATCCGCCGCCGCGGTGGCCTGAGCCGCGCCGTGCCGACCTGTCTCGCCCTCGGCGACTCCTACACCATCGGCGAGGCGGTGGCGGTGCACGAACGCTGGCCGGCCGTGCTGGCGCAGCGCCTGCGCCACAGCGGCACGTCGATCGACGAGCCGCAGATCGTTGCCGTCACCGGCTGGGCCACCGACGAACTGGCGCAAGGCATGGACGCCGCGGTGCTGCTGCCGCCCTACGACCTGGTGACGCTGCAGATCGGCGTGAACAACCAGTACCGCGGCCGCCCGGCCGACGACTACCGCGCACAGTTCGCCGGCCTGCTGGAGCGCGCGATCGCGCTGGCCGGCGACCGCGCCGCGCGCGTGGTGGTGGCGTCGATCCCGGACTGGGGCGTCACCCGCTTCGCCAGCGAACAGGGCCGCGACCGCGCACGCATCGCCGCCGAGCTGGACGCCTACAACGCGCTGGCCCGCGCTGAAAGCGAACGCGCCGGCGCCCGCTTCGTCGACATCACCGGCATCTCGCGCCAGCATCCGGAGCTGCTCGCCGACGACGGCCTGCACCCTTCCGCGGCGCAGTACGCCTTGTGGGTGGAGGCGATCGAACCGGCGGTGCGCGCGGCGCTTCGCTGCTGATCGCAACCGCGCTGCAACCTGTCCGCCATCGCACGGTGACGTGGTGCTTTCACACTGGCGCCCCGGGCAACCACCGGGGACCGGCCATGACCAGCCTGCACTGCCGCAGCGCCTTCATCTCCGACGTGCATCTGGGCACGCCGGACTGCAAGGCCGCCTACCTGCTCGACTTCCTGCGCCAGCTGCGCTGCGAGAAGCTCTACCTGGTCGGCGACATCGTCGACCTGGAGGCGCTGTCCCGGCGCCGCTGGTGGCATGCCGAACACAGCGCGGTGATCGCCGAGATACTGCAACTGGCGCGCCGCGGCGTCGACGTCGTCTACATCCCCGGCAACCACGACGCGCCCATGCGCGGCCTGCACGGACAGAACTTCGGCGGCGTGCGGATCGCACTGGATGCGGTGCACGTCGGCGCCGATGGCCGCCGCTACCGGGTCAGCCACGGCGACGAGTTCGACCCCGAGCGGATCGGCCGCCGCTGGATGCTGCAGTTCGGCGAGGCGATGCATCGACTCATCTGCTGGAGCAACCGCCGGCTGCATGCGATGCGGCGACGGCTGCAGCTGCCGTACCTGCCGCTGTCGATCGTCCTCAAGTCGCACATCGGCAGGGCGCTGGCGTACATCCGCGCGTACGAGCAACGCGTCGCCGCGGACGCGCGCGAACGCGGCTTCGACGGCCACATCTGCGGGCACATCCATTTCGGCCACGTGCGCGAGCTGGCCGGCGTGCTCTATCTCAACGACGGCGACTGGGTCGAGCACTGCACCGCGCTGGTCGAAGACCACACCGGTGCGATGGAACTGATCCACTGGAGCGAGCAGTCCACCGCGCTGGGTCGCGCCAGCCGCGAGCTGGTCTGGCCCTCGCCCGCCGCGGTGCTGGCGCTGGCGCCGCTGGGCGCCCGCCGGCGCCACCTCGGCGAGCTGCACCGGGCCGCCTGAGCGGGGGCAGCCTTGAAGGCCGGCAAGTCCCCCGCATATCGGACGGCGTATCATTGAAGCCTTCTTTGCCGGAGTTCCCCATGTCCCTCGACGCCGCCACCCGCGAACGTATCGAAACCCTGCTCAAGGACCACCGCGTGGTGCTGTTCATGAAGGGCAACCGCCAGCAGCCGATGTGCGGCTTCTCCGCCGCAGCCACCAACACGCTGAACGAGCTGCTGCCCGAGTACCACACGGTCAACGTGCTGGACGACCCGGAGATCCGCGAGGGCATCAAGGCCTACGGCGACTGGCCCACCATCCCGCAGCTGTACGTGGAAGGCGAACTGGTCGGCGGCGCCGACATCATCCGCCAGATGTACGGCAGCGGCGAGCTGCACCAGCTGTTCGGCATCGCCGCGCCGGACCGCACCCCGCCGGAAATCACCATTACCGATGCCGCCGCCGAGGCGATCCGCCAGGGCACCGCGAACGCGCAAGGCGTGGCGCTGCACCTGGAGATCGGCCCCGACCACAGCGCCGGCTTCCAACTGGCGCCGGCCGGCGAACACGACATCGTGGCCCACGCGAACGGCCTCGAAGTGCACTTCGACCCGGCCAGCGCACAGCGCGCCAAGGGCATCGTGATCGACTGGGTGTCCACCGTGCAGGGCGAGGGCCTGAGCCTGAAATTCCCCGGCGCCACCGAGATCAAGCCGCTCAGCGTGCAGCAGCTGAAGCAGCGGCTGGCCGCCAACGACATCACCCTGATCGACGTGCGCCCCGCCGCCGGCCGCGCCCAGGCCGCGCCGCTGGCACAGGCCCGGGTACTCGAAGAGGAAGGCTACGAGAGCCTGGCCAACCTGCCGAAAGACACCGCGCTGGCCTTCATCTGCCACCACGGCATGTCCAGCCGCGCCATGGCCGAACGCTTCGCCGCACACGGCTTCAGCAACATCTATAACGTGGAAGGCGGCATGGACGCGTGGGCCAGCGAGGTAGATTCCGGCGTGCCGCGCTACTGAGCAGCACATTCTTGCTGAAAGAAAAGCGCCGTGATGAAGGTGCTTTTCACGGTGAAACAAGATGGCTGCGCGAGCCGGGCCTTCTGGCTGGCTGCGTATTCGGGCGAAGGACACGAGATGCTGTTCGATGCCCACGCGCAGTGCCTGACCGGCCTGGGAGGCGTGGCATCTAGACAACATGAGGGCGGCTGTGGACAGGGTGGGCAAGGGCAAGGAGCACATCGTCAACGCCCGTTTCGCGGTGATCTGCTCGCACTATCTGATCGATGCGGACTTCTGCAACGTCGTCGCCGGTTAGGAGAAGGGGCGCGTCGAGAAGGACGCGCAGGATAACCACCGTGGCCTCTGGCAGGAGGCAGAGAACGAGCGTTGGGGCTCATTCGCCGAGCTCAATGCTTGGCTGACCGTACGCTGCCCCGGGCATGGGCCGCCGCGTCTCACCCGAACCATCCAAGCATGAGCATCGCTACCGCCCAGGCGAACAAGGCGAAAATCACCTCACGCGAGCGGGCACGCAAGCGGGGCTATGGCAGTGTCGACCCCATCCAAACCAAAGGGGGCCATCGATCCGTTTTGAGCGTCGGCCACCTATACTTATCCACGGCCGAGGGGGGGGACATCCCCTCGGCCTCGTTGCCCTAGTCAATTTTCAATCTGCAGAGGTGATCGGTTTTCAACCGGCGCCAACGCGGTGGTCATTTAACGCGAGCGCGTCGTTCAGCACGATCAAGGGTAGGCTGCAAATCAGGGAGAACCCGTTTGATCAGGTCCGCATGCCGGTGCCACTTGCCCGGAGCGGGCTCGGTCACGGTGTAACGTGAAAGCGGCAAAGCACCGTCGAATGAGCAATCCCAGTCAAACCCAAGCTCGGCGCACAGCCGCGCCACCTCTGCCGCAGGGTTCGTAAGGAGCACGTCATAGCGTGCAATATGGCAACGACCAAGCGGCAGCGAATCAAGATCATCGAGCAGGATGCGTGTGGTGGTGTCCCACTGCGCTGCCACGATCTCAACCAACGGTCGCCCGATGAGGTTACGCCAACCCGGCACCAGCAACAATGACCAAGGCAGGCCAGTCCAACCAGGAAGGTTCGGATAAGTACGGAATCTGCCGGACTGCCAAGCCTCGATCATGCTGCTCAGGATCTCGCGCGGATCGCGGTGCAGATAGATGAACTGTGCTTCCGGAAAAACTTTCGCCAGGAACGGTATGCGCAATGCGTTCTTGGGTGTTTTCTCGAGCAGCCGAAGCGGTCGCTGTTCCGGCGACCTGCCACTCCGGTCGCGCAGCTCGGCGAGAAAACGGCGCCGCAATGCCTCGATCAGTTCCGGTGACGCTGCAATTGCATCAAGACGGTTGGAGTCATAACCAAACTCACTTGCGCTCAAGCCAGGGGTGCCTTCGATCAGCGAATGACTTTCGCGGCCAATCGTGTAAAGCCCTGGTGCCTTCGCCAAGGTCTCAAAAAGCAGGGTAGAACCGGAGCGGGGGGGCGAAATAATGAATACCGGACGATCGTAGATCGGGTCGCGGTCAATTCCATCCGCACGCGGCCCTGGAATGGTGGAGATCGTACTCTGGCGCAATTCATCGCCACTACAGGCACGATTGTTGTCACCAATCGCCACTGACAGGACCATGAGTCGCAATGCGACCACCAACGACGAGTCATTGACCAATTGCAATTGCGATGCGGAATTCTGCAGCCACTGCTGGTAGGAATTCAGCGCTTTGCGATAGGCAGGCAAACCGGCCGGATCGGTACCATATTCCGACCACAGCGCCTGCCAGGCGGCAAGAAAGCGCGCTGTCACATGCTTCACTGGCTCCAGTTGCGAATGCGGACGCACCTCATGCAGGAGAAAGGTGATGTGCTCTCGCATCTCCCAGGGCGTCATCACGGCAGGCAGGTTGACCGATTCATAGCGTAAGGCAGGGTGGAGTTCGTCAGTCGGCGCAACAAGCTCGGCACGCCAGCCCTCAGGCACGTAGTTGCCCGGCATCTGGCCGTCTCTCACCAGTTCCCCGAACCCGTCGCTACCGACGGTATCTGCCACCAGATGAATCCGCTCGTCGTCGGAGCCATTGATCACTTGATGCTGGCGCCAAGTATCGAATATCCAACACTCACCCGGCCCCATATTCACTTCAACTTCCCCGCATATGAATCGTACGGTCGGCTTGGTCACGATGGGCACGTGCACACGTGCGCGTGCGCGCCAGTAGTAGTTGACGTCGAAGTGCGGAGTGACCTCGGCGTGACCGGTAAGTTTCATCAGGCGGGTCCGTCCCCATACGGCGCCAATTCGCGACAGCACCTGCATCAAATAGGGACTTTGCAGAAGATAGGGCGTGGGCCGCATCGCACCCGAGAAAGACTCATTGTCAGGATTGCCATCGACCGCAATCAACGGTAACCACAAATTGCCGGGATACTTCTGCGGGTGTTCGTGCCAGGCGTCTTCGCCAAACATCGCGATCTCCCGCGCGAGTACCTCGGCATCGAACCGTAACGGCAACTGGATAAATGGGACCGGCAGTTTCACTGATTATATTCACTTAGATGGATTGAACTGTGTCCCGACAGTGGAACTGAATGAGCTGCTTCAGCTCCCATGGGAGTTGACTACTTCATAGTAAAGAAGGGAACATACTCTTTAACCACTCATCAATGGAATGACCCCACGCGTTTGCCTCAGCACACTATATGGTGATCGCCTGGCGTAAGGACAGCAGGTGTTCTTCGTAGTGCCGCCACTCCTGGAAAAACCGTTGGTGAATCGGCTCACGGACCTGGGCCGCGCTGAGGGTTGCGACCACCGCCTTGTTGCTCGTTATATCGACGCAGCCCGGCTCCCACTCCAGGCCACAGAATGCAAGCGCCTTGCGGGTGGTTGTTTCCGGGTCCCTGACGAGTTCACTGTACGACACGTCATGAATGACCCCCGGCATCGCCGCATGCCAATGGGCCAGCACCTTCCGGTATTGCAGATAGTGCGCAGCGAGAGCCTGCAGGTCATAGTTCCACGGAAATGATTCACCCATGACCCAGGTACGGAAATTGGAAAAGCACACATCCATGGGATCGCGAACCATGTTAAGTATTCGCGCCTGGGGCAGCGCCCGATGGATCATTCCGGCAAGCATCCAGTTGCGCGGCATCTTGTCGACGAAAAACCCCGTATCCCGGGCGCGCCATTGCGTCCGCTCCAGGTACCGCCGCCCGATTTCCGTATAATCCAGCCCGGGCAATCGCTCCACGACACCTTCGTCCAGGATGCTCTGGTTGTTCGCCGCCCAACGAAGCTGCATCCCGAAATCATAGAGTTCGCCTGCGGACGTCACCTGGGAGTGGTTGCTGATCACGCGCTCCATCAGCGTTGTCCCGGACCGGGGCATGCCGATGATGAAAATGGGTTGCGGCCCTTCGTGGACCACATCCCCAGGTTGAAGAAATTCTGGGGTGCAGCGCTCGATCAGGCCATTGAACAGGCGCCACGCATAATCGGGATCATGGTTCTGGCGCGCATACATGGTTGCATTGGCGCGCTCCAGTGCGCCCCACGCCTCGTCATAGCGGCCAAGATCCTCCAGCTCCTTGTAGAGGGCGAACAGGATGATCGCTTCGTCGTCGCTCCCCGGTGTCACCTGCCGCAACTGCTGTCTCAGTCGGTCCAGGTGATTGCGCTCGGCGGTCTGCTTGCGCACTCTGGAAAGCGAGAGTGTCGTCATGCCGTCCAGCGGTCTCAGACAAAGGCTCGCCTCCAGTTCGGCCTCGCCCTCCTGCAGATGCCCGTTGAAGATCAACGCATGCGCACGATCGAATCTGAACTCGGGGCTGTTCATGCCTGCAGCCTCAGCGCGATTCAGCAAGGCCAATGACCCCTCATGATCGCCAAGAATGCGGCGCAGCTTTGCCATTCGGGCAAGCCTCGGCGCGTCACTGATTCGCGCAACGGCGGCATGGTTCAAGGTGTCCCGCGCCACCACCGTTTCACCCACCTGTAGCAACGCATCCACGACATCGACGATCAACTCCGGGTCGTCCGACAGATGGCTCACGGCGGTCAATGCCAGCGCGGTCGCCGCTTGCACCCGTCCATCTTCCAGCGCAATTGCGTGAAGAGCCAACATCGAAGGAACATGCGTGGGATTTCGCTGGATCAGCGACTCCAGAGCAATGCGTGCTGCCATTGTCTGGCCACTGAGCAGATAGCGCTGGGCTCGCCCCCAGTACTTGGCTGTTGTTGCATCAGACATCTTGAATTGCGCCGGCGATTGCGGTCATGGATCAGGGTGAAGCAGCAGTAAGTTGGTCAATGGCCCGAACGGCATGCAAACGCATCCGTGCTCGTCATCGATTTGGTCATCATGCTCTCAGATTGAACTTCGACGCGCCAGCTCGTGCCTCTTTCAGCAAGCAGCGAGCCTGAGAGATGTCACCTGATCCTGCTGAGCGTGAGTTGCACCAAGGCTGTTTGCGTCATCGAACTGACGAGTCTGGTTGGCGACTACAGGGGAAGTGCATCAATGAAAGCAGGCGACGGAGCGCCGCTGGGAAACAGCGTCAAAAATCAACCGATAATCATCATTTCGGCGCAACCATGCCGATGTTTTGGCGCGACAGCCAGAACGGCCATCTGGACTTTAATTGATCTGAGCGTCCCTGGCGCAGCTAGGCAAGTCCGGTCGCCTGGTTGAAATCGCCGATAGCCTCCACCAAGTCCGTCACCGCGAGGCGTTCGGCCTCGCTGAGATCCGGATTCCAGCAATCCAGAATGAGCACGACCCGGGTTTCGTCACTGCGGTTCCATGCCTCGTGCACAAAGGTGTCGTCGAAGGAGACGCAGTGACCTTCCCTCCAGATGTGGTCTTCGCCACCCACGCGAAGCGCGCAATCGGACGGAACCATGAGCGGAAGATGAGTTACCAGACGCGTGTTGGTGACGCCAGTGTGCGGCAGGATATGGGCACCCGGACTCAGCACAGAGAAAAGCGTTTCAGGCGCGTGATCACGAATTCGCACCAGTGGCAAGGTGTCGAGCAGGCTCGCGGTTTGCGGACACGCCATGCAATTTGCGTCGTAGCGCTTGCCATGACGGTAGAAAAAGTATGCGTCCCACGCGGCGGGCCGGTCACTGGAGGAGCTGAGCATTTCCCCGGCTTTCTCGGGAGACTGCACACCGAGGAATGGCTCCAGCTGACGATCCTTCGACAGCACCGCGCGCAACTCCTCATTGACAGCGTCGGTTGTCGCCTCCAGCTCCTCCAGCCAGGGGAAGCGCTCGCGCGGATAGAACGGCTGGCTCGGGATGTCGGGAAAGTACAGGAATGTCGGCTTCTGGCGCTGATCCGGGACGTTCTTAGGCTGCTCGCCCAGATAGATGGCTAGGCAATGTTCCACCCGTACCAGTTCGGACCTGCCGTAGCGTTGCTGTAGCGGAGCCAGTACCTCGCTGAACAACCGCTGGCGCCCCTCATTGGCATAGTTCATGGCGTACTTGACCACGACACGCAGCGCTGGCGCCGTGGTGCCATCATCAAGCCAGCGCCCCTTCAGTTGCGCTGTTCGTATCGCGGTGAAGTAGGCCAGAAGCGCCTCATGCGCACGCCCCAACTGCTCCAGCGCGATACCCAGCTGCAGACGCGCAACGAAGGCTTGCGGTGTCCGCGCCAAGGCGGTTTCGAGGCTGACCGCGGCGGCGCTGAAATCGCCCGCTGCGAGCTGGGCCGAACCCAGCTGGCTCAGAACGGCGGGGTCCTCCGGTTTGACCCGATCGGCGTCTCGCAAGAGTTTGATTGCCTGGGCGTGATCATTGCGGGCAAGATGACGATCAGCGAGAAACTGCAACGCCTGCACGTCATCCGGCGCAACTCCGTGAAGACGGGCAAAGCACTTTTCGGCCAGTTCAGCCTCGCCGCGACGCAGATGTTCCAGCGCCATCAACCGGTATGTCTCGGGGGTTGCTTGCTGCAAGTCGTTCATCGCTCCGGCTTCATTCTCGCGTTGGCTGGTACCGACACCTTGCCGCGTCTACGGGCCGATCACAAAGGTATAATACGCGTTCACGCGGCGCCACCGTCGGCGTGTCGAAGCCAGCCACGAGTCATACCGCGTCTGGTAGGCGTACAACACATCGGAACAGCTCCCATGGCGCCGCCACCGGCAACCCGGAGTGAAGAATGACGACCCGCCTCGATGGGCTGACAGTGACTGCCGTGCAACAGGTGGTGGCTGCAGGACAAGCACTGGACGCAGGCCGCATCGACCAGGCCAGCCGCTATCTGGCCAGCGTCACGGCGGCACATCCCGATCACCCGGAAGTGCTGCGCATGTTGGCCGGCATCCAGGGTATGCAAGGTCAACACCAGGAGTCGGTCCGCACGATGCGCCGCGCGCTGGCACAGCGACCTGGCGATCCCGCTTATCACAACACCCTAGGCACCCTGCTTGGCCAGGCCGGCGAATACGATGCCGCCATCACGGCGCTGCGACACACCTGCGAGCTGCAGCCGGACATGGCCATCGCCTGGTACAACCTCGGCGTGATGCTGGTGCGCTCGGTGCGCAATGAAGAGGCGTTATACGCACTGCAACAAGCTGTAGCGCTCGACCCCCATCACATGTCGGCACGAGCGCTGTTGGCCGACATGTTGCGCATGCGCGGTGAAACCGGGCAGGCCGAGACGGAGTATCGGCGGGTAATCGCGGAGCAGTCTTGGGCAGGCATGGCGTGGTGGGGACTGGCTGACCTCCGGACGCAGTGTCTTGTCGAGAGCGATATTCAGAAAATGCAGCAGGCACTGCGCGAACCACGGGCCAGCGACGACGACCTTATGGCGATCGGCTTCGCCCTGGCCAGGGCGTATGACGAAGCAGGGCAATATGCGGAATCACTTGAGGCGCTCGCCTCCGCCAACGCCATTGCACATCGTCGCCGGACCTGGGATCGACGGGGCTACTCGACGGCGATTTCTTCGCTCAATGCGGCCTTTACGCCGCCCCCTGCGGGCGCGCCGCGGGGACTAGGTGAAGAGGTTGTCTTCATCGTCGGCCTGCCGCGCTCCGGCTCGACCCTGGTCGAGCAGATACTGGCGTCACATTCAATGGTGAACGGTGCCGGCGAGCTGCCCGACCTACCCCAGGTATTGGCCGAAGAGTCACGACGTCGCGGTCAGCACTTTCCGCGCTGGGTCAATGCCATGCGGCCAGCCGACTGGGAGCGGCTGGGCCAGCGCTATCTCGAACGTACTGCGTATTGGCGAAAGACGCGGCAGCGCTCCACGGACAAACTGCCAGGCAACTGGATCTACCTCGGTGCGATTCGCGCGATGCTTCCCGGTGCGCACATCATCGGCTGCCAACGCGACCCTCTGGAGACCTGTTTCTCTTGCTATCGCCAGCGCCTGGATAACAATGAATACACGCGAAACTTCGACGATCTCGCAAGCTTCTGGCGGGACTGCGAGCGCAGTTTGCGGCACTGGCACAACCTGCACCCGTCGAAGGTACTGATCCATGATTACGAGGCCATGCTGGCAGAACCGACTGCCCGCATTCGCGAGTTGCTGGAATTCTGCAATCTGCCGTTCGAGGAAGCCTGCCTGCGATTCCACGAGAACACGCGCGAAGTGCGTTCACCCAGCGCAACCCAGGTGCGCCAGCCATTGACGGCGAACACTGCCAGAACGGATCGTTACGGCGCCCTGCTCGACCCGTTGCGTACCGCGTTGGGTTTGCCTGTATGGAGCAACTGACAGGATCTGGGGTGACTGCGTCGAAGTGCATCCCTGCCGCGTTCGATGCTCGAGCCCGCGCATCGTAAGGTCGCTTTGCAATGAATCATTCTACCGAAAGCGCTTCCGGCCACCTCAGCCACGCTGACCTAGCCTTGGCCGCATACGATCGTCAATGCTCCGCCCACGCTCACGACGCGTTGACTGATGCTCTCACCGGTGCACCGGAGCCGGCGTGGCTGGAATGCGCCCGAACGCTGATTCTGCGTGGTGACGCCGAGGCGACGCTGGCCGTTCTGGACGCTGCATTGGCGCAGTTCCCCGCATCCAGCGAAGTACGGCTGGCGCTGGCTGGCATCGCGTTTCAACAGGGAGCAAGCGAACGCGCGGAATCACTGCTACGCAGCATACTCGATGATGACTCGGACTGCGTCGCAGCAACCTTCCAACTGGCGCGGCTGCTGAAGGAGCAAGGACGGATGCATGCCGTTGCGTCGGTGATTTGCGCCGGGTTCCGCCATGAGCGGCATGATGCCGAGCTGGTGATCCGTGGTGTCGAAATGCTCGACGACTGCGGCCGCAAGCGTGAAGCGGCAGCGTTATGCGAACGGGAAATCGCCGCGGGGTCCCGCGACACCCGCCTGCATGCCTATGCGGGCATGCTGCTGACCCAGCTAGGTCAGTTCGAGCTCGCCCGCACTCGACAGGAATATGTACTCGATCACGACCCAGCCGGACTGGAATGGCATGTCCCCCTGGGCCTCACCGGGCTGCAGCGCTACACGGACGGCAGTCATCCCGACTTCGCCCGATTACGCCAGTATCTTTTGCTACCCGATCTCAGCGAACAGGCGCGTGCCTCCGTGCTGTTCGGGCTGGGCAAGGCACACGATGACATTGGTGAGTACGCCTTGGCCAGCACCTACCTGCGCCAAGCAAATGCCATCGTCCACAACGTCAAGCGCTGGCCACGAAAACGCTGGCGGCGAAGCATCGGGGCAAGAATCGACCGCACCCTGCCGCCCCAAAAGCTTGCTGCATTCACGGACTGGACGCCTCTGTTCATTATCGGCCTGCCCCGCTCCGGCACTACCCTGCTGGCCGAACGACTGGCCCGACATCCCGATATCTGCCAGCGCGGCGAGCTGCCCTGGCTTCCCATACTGGCCGAACAGGTCGTCACAGGCGACGGTGGATATCGCGAGCGCCTTCAACGAGCAGCGACGACCTATGCAGCCCAACTGCGCCAGGATGATTCAGGCGCACACTGGATGCTCGATAAGCAGCCGCACAACTTCATGCATGTCGATTTGATCCTAGCGCTGTTTCCGAATGCCCGCTTCCTCTATTGCAAGCGCCATGCACGTGACAACGCGCTTTCATTGTGGATGCAGTCGTTTCAGGCTGGAACGCAGGATTATGCCTATGACTTCACCGACATCGGCGCTATTATCCAAGGCTCCCGCCGACTGATGAAACACTGGTTGACACGCTATCCTGATGCCATCCGCGCAGTCGAATACGAACACCTGGTCTCGGCGCCCGCAAGCGTGCTGCGCAGCGTAATGGACTGGCTTGAACTGCCGCCGCATGATCTGCTCTCCAGCGATACCGGTGGCAACTCCATCATCAGCACCGCAAGCCTGTGGCAGGCTCGACAACCGATCAACACGCGGTCGCTTCACCGGTGGGAAAATTACGCCGCGTACGTGCCCGAGTTGCTCCAGCTTCCGGACAACTGAGCGGGCCCTGCAGGCGTCAAACGGGCGCATCCACCGCATAGCCCCAGTGATCCAGCATGGGCTGCAGAATAGGCAGGACGGGCACCAGCGCCTCTCGATAGCGTACCCATCGGTCGAGCCCCTTGCGGTTCACCGGCACGATCACTTGAGTGTAACTTGGTGTGGCGATATACCCCTTGTCGCGCGCGCGCTGATCGAAGTTCAGCATCGCAGAGGCATCTTCAAGGCCTATGAACTCGGCGATCTTGCGGGTCTGCCCCACCGTATCGGCAACCAATTCCTCGTACCGCGAAACGAAGACGTTGGGCTTGAACACCTCGACATGATCAAGCCAGCATTCCATCGCGGCGACGTAGGCCTTGGCCAGCTGAGGCAGCGATTCACAAGCCATCGCCAGTACGGTCGAACGGAAGTTCTGCATGTAGTTGCTCAGCAACACGTCACATGGGTGACGCAGCGCCAATATGATTTTTGCCTCCGGAAAGAGACGATGAATCATTGGTAACCACAACATGTTGAGCGGATTCTTGTCCACCAGTTGTGTGTCCCATCGACGTGGAACCTTGGTACACACCATGCTTACGTAGGCTTTGCGCAGCTCGTCACAATTGCGCTGGTCGAGCTTGTACATGTCCCGTGGAAACTGGAATTCATGGTTGTCCAGTCGATCGGCAAGAACGTTGAAGAACGGCCGTTCGTCCATTGACTGCAGTTTTGGATGCGCATCCAGCATCTGTTCAAGCAAGGTTGTCCCGGAACGCGGGAACCCGACGATAAAGACGGGGGAGTGCGCTGCATCGGGAGCGCTGAGTGTCGGCCATGTGCGGTAGTCCTGTGCCGTCACCCGGCCTATCGCGGTCGGAATGATGGGCGCGTCCGGTGCGAAACGATCCGGCACAACCGCACGCATTTCCTCTGTCTGCAGTGCATGTGCCGACTCCAGCGCCTGAAGTGCTCCGGCGATATCACCGAGCTTGTCGCACACACCCGCCAGCATGAAGTAGTGAGTGTAGTCGTCGGTGGTGCGCGGCCCGGCGAGCTCAAGCATGCTTCTTGCGGCAGCGAGGGCGCCCCTGCGCGCCGCGAGCGAGGCACGCTGATGCGCGATTTCGAGGCGCACCATGTCCTCGGATGCATGCTGCCCGGCTTCGACCTCCCGCAACTTGGCTTCGGCCAGATCCAACTGGTTGACCCTTTCATAGACGCTCGCCAGCAGCAGTTGCGCCTGCAGGTGCAACGGCTCCCGCGCCAGCAGCTCCTCGAGTAACGCCTGCACCGAGTTGGCGTCGCCCAGCATCAGTTGCAGCATGGCCAGCTCGAACTGCTCCTCCGGCTCCAGGGACAACCAGCCACGCCATGGCTTGAGCAGTTCGTCCACCCGTTGATCATCCCTGCAGGCGGCGCAGGCACGCGCCGCATGGATCCGGACTGACGGAGCATCTGGCTCAATTGCAAACGCATCCAGCAAGGTGTCTCGCGCCTCGACGAAATGACGCTGTTGCAACTGCAGCATGCCCAGATTGAGCATCTGCTCGGTATTCTTTGGGTCCAACCGCAGTGAAGCACGGTACGTCTCTTCAGCCTCATCCAGGGCACCGGCATCTCGCAATGCGGTGGCATGGTTGCCCACATGCAGACTGTTTTCCGGAAACAGCCGTGCCAGCTCCGCATATACCGGCAGGGCTTCCTGGAATTTCTGCTGCTGTTGCAGACTCAGAGCCAGTAAGAAAAGCAGCTCTTCATCCCCCCCATGCCGTTCCAGCTGAGACCGGGCGAGCTGTTCCGCCTCGGCAAGTTGGCCGCTCTGGAACGCGGCGAGAATTCCCTGTTTCGCTTGTGTCGTCATGGCAGTCCTGAAAAAAAGAGCCGCGCGATGGTTCGCGCGGCTCTTCAACATACAACTTTTACAGGAAGTTACTCGATCAGAACTTGACCGTCACGCGAGCCCAGAAGTAGCGACCGATCAGGTCGAAGTCGCTCGGATCGGTGTTTGCGTTCAGCGTGTTGTTCGCATAGAGGAACGGCGGCTGCTTGTCGAACAGATTGTTCACACCGAAATCGACACGGGTGTTGAACGGCTCGATGTTGTAACCCACCGAAACGTCGTTGTAGATCGTAGCGCCGTACTTAAGCACCACGCCGGTTGCGTTGCAGTGATTACCTTGCGGCTTGCCCTCGTAGTAGCACACGCCACCCGGGAACGTATCCTGGCTCGGGCTCTTCGAACCGTTCTGGAAGCTGCCGATGTAACGCATGCGCCAGGACGCATCCCAGTTGCCCAGATTCCAGTTCAGGTAACCCTGCCCACGCCAGCGCGGGAACAGGCAGACGCCACCGCCACTGGGGCAGGCTGCAGCTTGCGCCGAGCCGAACGGCATGAAGTGGCCGGCATCATGATAGATCGCATTGGCATCGCTACCCGGCGCCGTCTGCTGATCCCAACGCGACAGGTAGGTTGCATCCAGACCGATCGTGAAGGTGCCGAAAGAGAACTGCGGCAGCTTGTAGCGCAGCGACATGTCCACGCCGCCCGCATCGGTACGGCCGAGGTTGCCGGTCGGCTCGATGATGTTGTCGATCTGCCCAGCGTTAACGTTGCCAGCCGGGAAACGCTTGATCAGCGGGCAGTACGTGGTTTCACCGGCGTAGCACAGGTTGAGCACCGTCTGCGCACCAATGGTGGTGATGGTGTCGTTCAGGTAGATCTTCCAGATGTCCACGCTGGCCGACAGGCCCGGGACGTAGCTCGGCGAGTAAACGATGCCCCAGTCGAAGGACTTGCCCTTCTCCGGCCCGATCGGGATGCCCGCGTACTGGGCACCGGCCGCCACGCCCTTGATCTGCTGACCCGCCGCCACATCGGAGTTGGTGAAGCTGCCGTCAGTGGGCACGCCCACGCAAGCGGGGTTGCCGGGGGTAGTAATGCCGTTGCAGGGGTCGTTGCTGAGCTTCGGCGCGTCGCTCGCCGCTGCACCGAACTTGTCGAGGACGGTCGGAGCGCGGAACACGTCCGACACGGTGGCACGCAACAGGAGGTCGTTGATCGGGCGATATTCCACCGCGAACTTCTTGCTGTTGTTGGTGCCGAACAGGTTGAACTTGGAATAACGGTCGCCGATCGTGACGTTCAAGTTCTGCACACCCGGCAGATCCTTCAGTATCGGCACGAACACTTCGGCGTAGACTTCCTTCGAGTTGTAGCCACCCTGCAGCGGCGAAGCGCACTGACTGCCCAGCGTGCAGTTCAAGGTTGTTGGATCAATCAACAGCAACGGGTCGACCGTGCTGTTGGTGTACTCCTTGCGATAGCCAGCGCCAGCCGCCAGTTGCACGGTACCGGCCGGCAGATCGAACAAGCCACCGTTGACGTCAATGGAGTAGACCTTCTCGATCCGGTGAGCGTTGCTGATCGCGGGAACGGCAGCGGCCTGCAAGGCAGCGACTGACTGCGGGTCAAACATGTTGAACGGATTGAACGGAACGCAGCCGGCAGCGCCCGAATCGCAGACCACCTTGCCAGTAGCAGGGTCGAGATGGGACGGCCCCAGATCGGCATTGATCTTGTCTGTGTTCGGCAGGCCACGGGTAATCAGATCCTGCGAGAAATGGCCATAGCTCATCCCGGCGTCCCAGTTCCAACTCTGGTCGAGGATGGTGAAGTCACCCTTCAGTCCGGCATGAACCTGATCGGTCGAGGTGCCATAGTTGGCGCTGCGGTTGCCGGCGGAAACCAGGCGCACGCGGAAATCGTTGCCGCCCGGTACGAAGTCTTGGCCAAACGGGTTGTAATAGCTGTCCTTCGAGATCATCGCGCCGTAGGCGGTGCCGTACAAGGCCGGCGCCAGCTGGAAGCCCGACGTCGTCTTGTTGTGATAGGCATCCATGTAGGCCGTCACGTGTTCACCCAGATTGTAGGTGCCGTTGACGAACAAGCTGGTGCGTTCCTGCGGGGTCTGGATCAGGTTGACGCTGGCGTAGTTGTATTTGTCGGCATTGGTGAAGCAGTGGTAATCGGTCGCCGGGTTCTGACCGCTAGCGCCGGCATTCGCCACACCGTACTTGCAGCCCAGGGTTGCCTGCAGAGCGGCCGGCAGCTGGACGCGACCGTGGGCGTTGAAGGTCGAACCACCGATGTAGCTGGCGATCGGGGTGCTCTTGGTGCCATAGAGCGACACCGCGTTCTCGGAGAACTTGCGACTGCTGGCGAGGATCGCATCCGACTTGTTGTAGTCGATGCCGGCAACGATGCTGCCCTTGTCCGAAGTCTGGCCGAACGTAAACGTGGCGCCACGCGAGGTGCCATCGTTGTGGTCGGACTCACCATAGTTCACCGAAACTTGGGCGCCCTGATAATCCTTCTTCAGGATGAAGTTGACCACGCCGCCGATCGCGTCGGAGCCATAGACCGAAGACGCGCCGTCGGTCAGCACCTCGACGCGCTCGATCATGTCCGCCGGGATCGAGTTCGGATCCTGATTGATGATGCGCTTGCCGTTGATCAGCAGCAGGGTGCGCTGGGAACCGAGGCCGCGCAAGCCGATCGAGCTGCCGCCGGTGCCGCCGCTGTTGTTGACCTGCGGGTTGATGTTGCCACCGGTCACCGCCGGCAGCTGCTGCACGATGTCGCCCAGCGTGAGCTTGCCGGTGGCCTTGATCTGCGCGGCATCAATGGTCACGACCGGGTTGGACGTTTCCAGGTCCACGCGGCGGATGTGCGAGCCGGTGACCACGACGGTCTGCAGTGTTTTTGCGTTTTCTTGGCCGGATTGATTGGTCGCATTCTGGCTGCCCGTATCTTGGTCTTGGGCAAACGCCGTGCCCGAAGCGCCTACCGCGATGACAGCACCCAGCGAAAGCGCCAGACGGACTGCCGAAGAAAGTTTCTTGACCCCAAGTTTCATGAAAGCACCCTCCCGATTAATTGACACCCTCCGATGGCTACTGCCTTGGACTGGAGATCCCTAGCCCAAAACCCCAACCTCGGCCTCCCCAAACCAATGAACCTCAGACTCACGGAATTCCCGGTCTGGTGTCGATACCGTAACAGGCAACAACGCAGTTTTAACACGCAGCATACCTGCCTGTCCCTATGACTGACCGCCACTGCCTGTCCCGGATACCGCGGCGCAGAGCCAATCCTGTCATTGAACTTGATGCAGCCGGCCCGCTCTGATGCGTACTTATTACGCCTCATTTACATACTGTCAACAAATTTTGTACTGTAAAAACTTGCGCTTGGGGATTGATTCAGTGTTTTGGCAGGCCGCTTCCAGACACCCGAAGGGAGACCCGGCCTCCAAAAAGCCGCTCCTGCCGCCGGATCGCGGCTATTCCACCTCTCCGTCCGCTTCGAAGCGCAGGTGTTTCACGCTGCGCCCGTTGCGGCGCACCAATTTGAGGGCCTCGACGCCGATCTTGATGTGCGCCTCGACGAACTGCGAGGTGATGTTGCGGTCGCTGGCCTCGGTCTTTACCCCTTCCGGGATCATGGGCTGGTCGGACACCAGCAGCAGCGCGCCGCAGGGGATCCGGTTGGCGAAGCCGGCGGCGAAGATGGTCGCTGTTTCCATGTCCACCGCCATGCAGCGGGTGCGCCGCAGGTAGTCCTTGAAGGTGTCGTCGTGTTCCCACACGCGGCGGTTGGTGGTGTACACCGTGCCGGTCCAGTAGTCGTGGCCGAGGTCGCGGATCATGGTGGAGACCGCGCGCTGCAGCTGGAACGCCGGCAGCGCCGGCACCTCCGGCGGCAGGTAGTCGTTGCTGGTGCCTTCGCCGCGGATCGCGGCGATCGGCAGCACCAGGTCGCCGAGCTGGTTCTTCTTCTTGACCCCGCCGCACTTGCCCAGGAACAGCGCGGCGCGCGGCTCGATCGCACCGAGCAGGTCCATCACGGTGGCCGCGTTCGGGCTGCCCATGCCGAAGTTGATCAGGGTGATGCCGTCGGCGGTGGCGTTCGGCATCGGCCGGTCGCGGCCCTGCACTTCCACTCCGTGCCACTGCGCGAACAGTTCCACGTAGTGGCCGAAGTTGGTCAGGAGGATGTGTTCGCCGAATTGTTCGAGTGGCGTGCCGGTATAGCGCGGCAGCCAGTTGGAGACGATTTCCTGCTTGTTCTTCATGATGGAGCGGTACCCGATTGCGTTACCCGCGACGCCACGCCGGCGAGATGCCAGATGAGGTCGCGCCATCTTAGGTGGCCGCCCCCGTGCCCGCCAGCTTCCGGCACCGCCGTGCGGCCAGCCGGCAAACACCGCCACCACGGCCCCATGCTATGTTTCGGCTGCCATTCATGACCGGGGGATCACATGATGCGGATGGGTCTGGCAATCGATGCGGCCTGCGATCTTTCGCAGGCGTTCCTGCAGAAGCACGACATTGCGGTGATGCCGATCACCGTGCGTGTGGACAGCGAAGTCTTCATGGACGACCGCAAGCCGGCCGAAATCCAGCGCTTCATCGATCGTCGCCTGGGCAGCCGCAGCCATTCGGCGGAAACCGAACCCTGCCCGGTGGAAGAGGTGCAGAAGCTGTTCCTGGAGAAGCTGGTGCTGGAACAGGACTGCGTGTTCTGCCTGACCATCACCGCCACCCGCAGCCCGATCAACGAACACGTCAACAAGGCCAGCTTCGGCATCCTGAAGAATTATCGCCAGGTGCGCGAGCAGGCCGGCGTGCCCGGCCCGTTCATGATGCGCGTGATCGACACGCGCAACATCTTCGCCGGGGCCGCGCCGGTGATCTATGAGGCGGCCCGGCTGATCGCCGCCGACGAGCCACCGGCCACGATCCGCGAACGGCTTACCCATCTCGCGAACCATACCTACGGCTACATGCTGCCGCGCGACCTGTACTACCTGCGCGCCCGCGCCAAGAAGAAGAACGACCGCAGCGTCGGCCTGGTCAGCGCGATGCTGGGCTCGGCGCTGGACATCAAGCCGATCCTGCGCTGCTTCCGCGGCGAGACCGGCCCGGTCGGCAAGGTGCGCGGCTTCGAGCAGGGCGCGGAAGCGCTGTTCGGCTACGCCGCGCAGCGGGTGCGTGCCGGCCTGCTGGTGCCGCTGGTGTGCGCCAGCTACGGCGGCGACCTCGCCGTGCTGTCGCACCTGCCCGGCTACGCCGGGTTGCGCCAGGCCTGCGAGGAGTGCGGCGTCGAGCTGATGGAGGCGCCGATGAGCATCACCGGCATGGTCAACGTGGGCGAAGGCGCGGTGACGATCGGCTTCGCCGCCGAGGAACACGTCGCCGAGTTCTGAGGATGCCCGCCGCATGCCGCACCCGAGCGCCCTGCTGCTCCTGCTCGCCGTGACCGGCACACCGGCCGCCGCCGGTACGGTATACAAGTGCAGCGGCACGGACGGCCGGGTGATCTACCAGGACACACCCTGCGCGAAGGCGCAGCGGCAGCAGACCCTGCAGTTGCCCGACGACACGACCGCGCCGTCGCCGCCGGCCAGCGCAGCCACCAGGCCCGACAAGCCGCCGCCCGTGGCGGCGCCCGCCCCGCCACCCACGCCGGGCGTGCCACTGGTCCAGCTGTACCAGTGCAGGCACGCCGTCGACGGCAGCCTCTACGTCAGCCGCAACGGCAGGCCGCCACCGTTCCGCGCACCGCTGGGCATGCTGAGCGCGTTGTCGACGCCGCTGGGCGAGGTCTACGGATCACCGAACCACGCCGGCATCTCGGCGCCGGAGGCGAACCGCGGCCGGGTCGGTGCCGGGCTGGTCGCCAACCATTACGTGTGGGTGCAGGACCAGTGCAGGCCGCTGAGCGTGTCGGAGATCTGCGGCGAGTTGCGCGACGAGCAGGAGCAGAACACGCGCAAGCTGCAGCATGCGTTCAAGAGCGATCGGCCGCCGCTGCAACGCCGCGACGACGAGCTGCAGGCGCAGTTGACCCACTGCTGAAACCGCTCAGAAACCGTAGCTCGTGAACCCGCCGTCCACCGCCAGCACCTGGCCGGTGATGTAGCTGGCCGCCGGCAGGCACAGGAACGCGATCGCGGCAGCCACTTCCTCCGGCTCGCCGATCCGCTTCAAGGGCGTGCGCTCGAGCACCTCGTCCAGGTAATCGGCGTCGGCCAGCGCGGGGTCGGTGCGCTGGGTGCGGATGTACCACGGCGCCACCGCGTTGACGCGGATGCCGTCCACTGCCCACTCCGCGGCGAGGTTGCGGGTGAGCTGGTGCAGCGCCGCCTTGCTCATGCCATAGGGCGAGCCGGTGCGCACGTGCGTCATCGCCGAGACCGAACCCACGTTGACGATCGCCGCGTTCGCGTGCTGCACGAGTTGCGGATGCGCCAGCCGGCACATCTCGAACGCGGAGAACAGGTTCTGTTCGAAGACCGCGCGGTATTCCTCTTCGCGATAGTCCAGCGTGGCCATGGGCTGGTTGCCGCCGGCGTTGTTGATCAGCAGCGATACCGGCGCGGCCAGGTCGGCGATCCAGTCGAACACCGCCAGGCGCTCCTCCGCCTCGGCCAGGTCCGCGCCGAACGCCAGCACTTCGACGTCGGCGAATTCGTCGGCCAGTTCCACCCGCACCTGCTCGAGGTAATCCTCGTCGCGCGCCACCAGCAGCAGGTCGGCGCCGAGGCTGGCCAGTTCACGCGCGGTGGCGTAGCCGATGCCCTTGCTGGCGCCGGTGATCAGGGCGGTGTGGCCTTGCAGTTGCCAGGCGTCGGGACGGCTGTTCATGGGCGCAGCTTAAAACGTCGTTCCGGCCGCGCCTAGTGATGCGCCCCGTGTCCTTGCCTGCGAACGTGCATGGCGGGACACTCGGCACTTCGACCACGCGCGAGAACCGCCATGAAGCCGCTGCCGCTCCTGCTCTGCGTCCTTGCCCTCGGCGCCTGCTCCGGCAAGCCGCCGGAGCCCCAGGCCAAGCCGGCGGCGGCCGACACCGCCACGCCGTTCGACGCGCTGAAGGCGGACGAGCAACGCGCCAAGGACGTGCAGAAGGTCGTCGACAAGCAGGCCGAGGAGCAGCGCAAGCAGATCGAGGCGCAGGAGCAGTAAGGTCCGCCTCCGCTCAGTGACTGACCCGCTTCAACGCGGGCTGCACAGGCAGTCCGCGTAGATGTTCGGCGTGCCGGCCTTCGCGTTGCGCAACAGCTGCAGTTCCGGCGCCAGCGCGGGCAGCTGGGCGAACCAGTTCGGCAGGCGCACGCCCCACGAGCGCAGCACGTGCATGCTGGCGTTCTGGTTGAGGCCGATCAGGAAACGCTCGAAGCCGCCCAGCGGCGCCTCCACGTAGCGCACCGGGTAGCCCTTGCCCAGCTTGGCCAGGCTGGCCGCATCGGCGACGGCGGCCTGCAGCCCGCCGAGCCGGTCGACCAGGCCGCGCTCGAGCGCCTGCTGACCGGTCCACACGCGGCCCTGCGCGACCGCGTCGACCGCGTCGTAGCTCTTGCCGCGTGCCTTCGCCACGTTGCCGACGAAGTCGCGGTAGCCCTTGTCGATGATCGCCTGGATCACCGTGCCGACCTTCGGATCGAGCGGACGGCTGATGTCGAACGCGCCGGCCATCGGCCCGGTGCCGACGCCGTCGCTGCGGATACCGAGCTTGGCCAGCGTGTTCGGCACCGTGTAGTACATGCCGAAGATGCCGATCGAACCGGTGATGGTGTTCGGCTCGGCGAAGATGCGATTCGCGTTCATCGCGATCCAGTAGCCGCCGCTGGCCGCCACGTCGCCCATCGACACCACCACCGGGATGCCCGCGCTGCGGGTCAGCTCGACCTCGCGACGGATCTGCTCGGCTGCGTACACCTCGCCGCCGGGCGAGTTGACCCGCAGCACCAGCGCCTTGGTCTTGCGGTCCTCGCGCGCGCTGCGGATCAGCGCCGCGGTGGATTCGCCGCCGATCGAACCGGCCGCGCGCTTGCCGCCGGCGATCTCGCCCTCGGCCACCACGATCGCCACGCCCGGCGCGAACAGGTCGCCGTCGCGCGGCACGCCGGCCGCGTAGCGGGCAAACTCGACCTGGCGGAAGCTGTGGCCTTTCCGGTCGGCCGGCACGCCTTCCTTGCGCATCATCGCGATCAGTTCGCTGCGGGTGGCCAGGCCGTCGACCAGGTGCTGGTTCAGCGCCAGCTGGGCCAGGTTGCCCTGGGTGCTGGCGATATGCTGCGGCAGGTCGTCGATGTCGTCGCGCAGTACCGCCGGGTCCAGCTTGCGCAGCTGCGCCACTTCGGCGAGGTAGCCGTCCCACAGGCCGCCCATCCAGTAGCTGTCGGCCTGTTTCGCCTCGGCCGAGGCGTGATCGAGGATGTACGGCTCGGCCGCACTCTTGAACTCGCCCACGCGGAACAGGTGCACGTCGACGCCAAGCTTGTCCAGCAGGTCCTTGTAGAACAGGCGGTAGTTGGCCAATCCGGTGATCAGCACGCCGCCCTGCGGATCGACCAGCAGGCGATCGGCATGCGCGGCCAGGTAGTACTGGCCCTGGTCCAGGTTCACCGCCCACGCGACCACCGGCTTGCCCGCCGCGCGGAAGCGGTCCAGCGCCGCGCCGACCTCGCGCAACGCGGCAAAGCCGCCGCCCTGCAGCTCGTCCGGCAGCAGCAGGATGCGGCTGATCCGCTTGTCCTTCGCCGCCGCGTCGATCGCGCCGACCAGGTCGCGCAGCTGCACCTGCTTCGGCTGCTCGCCGGACAGGCCGGCCAGCGCACGCTGCAGAGGATCGATGCTGTACTGCTCGACCAGCTGCCCCTGCGGCTTGATCACCAGCACGCTGTCGTTCTGCACCGCGCGCTCCATCCGGCTGCCGGCGATGCCTGCGGTCAGCAGCAACAGCAGCACGAACAGCACGCCGAAGAACACCAGGTTGATGATCACCAGCCGCAGCATGTTGATGCCGCGCCCGAGCGCGCGCAGAAAGGCCCAGAAACCGTTGCGGCGGGGCGGTGGCGGTGGTGGAAGCGTCATGTGGGTATCCGGAATCGTCGGGGCAAGCGTAGCCGGTCAGGCCGGCGCGGTCATTGGCATGTGACGGCGCCAGCGCTGTTTCCACGCGCTGCGCCAGAAGCGGGTGAACAGCATCACGGCAGCCACGGACAGGCCGGCGATCAGGCCGATCCACATCCCGCGTGCGCCCATGCCGTGATGGAAGGCCAGCCACCAGCCCACCGGCATGCCGATCATCCAGTACGCGAACAAGGTGATCGCCATCGGCACGCGGGTGTCCTTGAGCCCGCGCAGCGCGCCGTTGGCGGCCACCTGGATGCCGTCGGAGAACTGGAACAGCCCGGCCAGCATGATCAGTTGCGCGGCCAGCGCGATCACCTTCGGCTCGTGTGTGTACAGCGTGGCGATGAAGTGCGGCAGGCCCAGCATCAGGCCGGCCGAGAACAGCTGGGTGACCAGGGTCAGGCCGATCCCGCACAAGCCGGCGTAGCGCACGCCGCGCTCGTCGCCACGGCCCACCGCGTTGCCCACGCGCACGGTGATCGCCATCGCCAGGCCGAGCGGGATCATGAAGAACAGCGAGGCGATGTTGATCGCCACCTGGTGGCTGGCGATCACGTCCTCGCCCAGCGTGGCGATGATCAGCGCGGTGGCCACGAACAACCCGGCCTCGGCCAGCAGGGTCACCGCCATCGGCAGGCCGATGTGCACCAGCGTGCCGATCCGGCGCAGGTCCGGCCACTCGAAACGATCGAACAGGCCCAGCCCGTGGTAATTGCGCCGGAAGATCACATAGACGCCGAACGCCAGCATCTCCAGCCACAGCACGATCGCCGTGGCCACGCCGCAGCCGTGCGCGCCCTGCGGCGGAATGCCGAGCTTGCCGAACATCAGCACATAGCCCAGCGGCACCAGCAGCACCAGCCCGCCGAGGCTGAAGTACATCGACGGCCGGGTCAGCGACAGCCCTTCGGACAGGCCGCGCAGCGCGAAGTAGGTGGTCAGCGCCGGCGCACCCCAGCTGATCGCCAGCAGGAAGCGCTGCACGTCGTGGCGCAGGCTCGCCGTCACCCCGATCAACTCGATCAGCGGCTCCGCATGCCGCACCGCGAACCACAGCAGCACGCCCATGCCAAGCGCCAGCCACAGCGCCTGGCGGAATACCGCGCCGACCTCGTGGCGCCGGCCGGCGCCGTCGAGCTGGGCCACCGACGGCGGCACCGCCATCATCATGCCGATGCCGCTGACGATCGCCAGCGACCAGATGCTGGCGCCCACCGCCACCGCACCGAGCACGTGCGCGCTGACGTGCCCGGCCAGCACCGCGTCGATCACGTTGCTGCCGACCGCGGCCAACTGCGCGGCGATCAGCGGCAACGCGAGACGCACGGTGGCGCGCACCTCGTGGAACAAGTGAGCACGCTCGGGACGAAAGGGTTTCATGGGCACAGCAGACTCCAGGGCCGCACATTCTACCTGAGCCATTCGTCACGACCGCCGGGCCACCGTCCTGTGCGAAGATCCTCCGCTGCAGCGAACGGGAACCTCAATGAAGCAGCTGACCAGCTACGAAGGATTGCACTGCGCCAACTGCGGCGCCGCGATGCGGGGCGAGTTCTGCCACGAATGCGGGCAATCGATCCACAGCGTGCTGAAGCCGATGCACCACATGCTCGAGGAAACCGTCGAGACGGTGCTGCACATCGACGGCCGCATCGTGCACACGCTGCCGCCGCTGCTGCTCAAACCCGGCTTCCTCACCCTGGAATACTTCGCCGGCCGGCGGGTGCGCTACATCGCGCCGTTCCGGCTGATGTTCGTGCTGTGCCTGCTGTCGTTCTTCGTGGTTCACCTGGCGATCGACCAGATATCCGCCAAGGTGGCGGCGCGCCAGGGCCCCACGGTGACCGTGACCGGCGAGGCCTTCAGCGATGCCGACACCCCGAAGGAAGTGCGCAAGGTACTGAAGAGTCAGCTCAAGACCCTGCCGCACATCGCCGCGTATGGCGTGCTGCCGCAACAGCAGCTCCAACTGGCTGCCGAGAACATGCAGCAACAGGCGAACAAGCGCCTGATCGAACTTGGCGCCGCCCCGATACCGGCCGCCTCCGTCGCCGCGAATCTCGAGGTCGCCGTCCGGGCCAGCGAGGCTCCGGACCACGAGCCCCAGCCGGTCCACATCAGCTGGCTGCCGGAGGCGGCCAACGCCAGGCTGACCCGGCTGGGCCAGCAGATCCAACACAACTGGCGGGCGTTCAAGGACGGCGACCCGTCCACCCGCGCCGAAGCAAAACAGCGGATGATCAATGGCGTGTTCGGCGCACTGCCGGCCACCATGTTCGTGCTGATTCCGGTCTTCGCCGGCCTGCTCAAGCTGTTCTACGTATTCCGCCGGCGGCTGTACATGGAACACCTGACCGTGGCCCTGCACAGTCACGCCTTCATGTTCCTCGGCGTGATGCTGATCACCGTGACCGGCATGCTGTCGACCTGGCTACGGCCTCATGCCGCCTGGGCCGGCTACGCACTGGGCTGGATACAGGCCGTGCTCATGCTGTGGATCCCGACCTACCTGCTGATCATGCAGAAGCGGATCTACCACCAGGGTTGGCCGATGACCCTGTTGAAATTCTGGTTCATCGGCTGGTGTTACTTCTGGCTGCTGATGCTCGCGCTGACGGTCGCAGCGGCCTTGGGCTTGGCCCACTGAGGCCGCTTTCCGGCCGGCGGCGCGGCGGGTTTTGCACAGCGTCATGAGCCTGTCAAGGCGACCGGTACCCGCTTGTCAATTGTGTGAACTGCGGCTGGACGCCATTTGCAGGCTATTGAAGAAAAAGGCTTTTTTTACGTGACCAAAACCTCGTCAGGCTGTCCTGAAAGGCGCCACGACGCGCTTTGAGGCACCCCCTCCCCGCTGCATCCACAGACTTATCCACAGCTGTTGTGGATAAGCGCAAAAACCTCCCGGGGATAGCTACTTACCCGCGACTCCTCGATAGCCGGGCAGCAAGTTCGCGCAACTCGCCCGACGTGATTCACCTGCCACCGCAGCCATCGAAACGTGAGGCCTCGTATACGCCCCAGTTACACTGGCCCGCCACGAGGTAGTCCATGCCCGCCGTCCTTCGCGTCGCCCTGCCGGTACCCCTGCCAACCCTGTTCGACTATCTGCCGCCCGAGGCGGGCGAGGCTTGCGTGGGCAGTCGCGTACTGGTGCCGTTCGGCCGCCACAAACTGGTCGGCGTGGTGGTGGCCATCGGCGCCGAGGCGGCGGTCGGCAGCAGCCGGCTGAAGCAGGTGCTGCGCTTGCTCGACGACGACGCGCTGCTCGATGCCGAACTGATGCAGACGCTGGCCTGGGCCGCCGATTACTGGCTCGGCGCGCCGGGCGAGGCCTACGCCAATGCCTTGCCGCTGGCCCTGCGCGAGGCGAAGCCGCTGCCGCCGATCGGCGACGAATACTGGTCGCTCACCGGCGCCGGCCGCAGCGCGCACGATGCCGGCAGCCGCCGTGGCGGCAGCAAGGCCTTGCTGGCCCTGCTGGCTGCCGGCGGATTAAGCGCACAGGAGCTGAGCGAACGCCAGCCCGGCTGGCGCGAAGCGGCGCGCCGGCTGGCCGCGGCCTGCCTGCTCGAACGCAGCGAACGGCCGCCGCTCGATCGTCCGCTGCCACCCTCGCTGGCGCCGCAACTCAGCGACGAACAGCAGCAGGCGGTGGCCGCGGTCGGCGCCAGCCTCGGCCAGTACCAGCCGTTCCTGCTCGACGGCGTCACCGGCAGCGGCAAGACCGAGGTCTACCTGGCGCTGATCGAACAGGTGCTGGCACAGGGCAAGCAGGCACTGCTGCTGGTACCGGAGATCGGCCTCGCCCCGCAGACCGTGCGGCGCCTGCGCGAGCGGCTCGGCGTGATCGTCGAGGTGCTGCACTCGAACCTGTCCGAAGGCGATCGCGCGCGCGCCTGGTTGCGCGCTCGCGCCGGCAGCGCACGGGTGATCCTGGGCACCCGCTCGGCGGTGTTCACGCCGCTGCCGCAAGCTGGCCTGATCATCGTCGACGAGGAACACGACAGCGCCTACAAGCAGCAGGAAGGCTTCCGCTACCACGCCCGCGACCTGGCCCTGGTGCGCGCCCGCGCGCTCGGCGTGCCGGTGCTGCTGGGCTCGGGCACGCCGTCGCTGGAATCGCTGGCGAATGCCGAGGCCGGCCGCTACCGCACCCTGCACCTGCGCGCGCGCCCTGGCGCGATCCGGCCGCCGCAGGTGCAGATCATCGACATGCGCGCGCAGCGGCTGGAGCACGGCATGTCGCCGGCGCTGCTCGGCGCCGTGGCCGAGACGGTGGCGCGCGGCGAACAGGCGCTGGTATTCCGCAACCGCCGCGGCTACGCGCCGGTGCTGTTGTGCCACGCCTGCGGCTGGCACGCCGGCTGTCCGCGCTGCGACCGGCCGCTGACCCTGCACGCGGGCCGGCGCCAGCTGATCTGCCACCATTGCGACTATCGCCAGCGCCTGCCCGCCGTCTGCCCGACCTGCGGCGCCGGCGACCTGAAGCCGCAGGGCCAGGGCACCGAGCGGCTGGAGGAAGCGCTGGTCGCGCAGTTCCCGCAGGTGCCGGTGCTGCGCGTCGATCGCGAGACCACCCGCCGCCGCGACGCGTTCGAGCAATTGCTGGCCACGCTCAAGGACGACCAGCCGGCGATCCTGGTCGGCACCCAGATGCTGGCCAAGGGCCACGACCTGCCGAACCTCACCCTGGTCGCGATCGTGGGCGTGGACGAAGGCCTGCACAGCATCGACTTCCGCGCCGGCGAGCGGCTGGCGCAGCTGGTGGTGCAGGTGGCCGGTCGCGCCGGGCGCGCGCGCAAGCCCGGTCGCGTGGTGCTGCAGACGCACCAGCCGGAACACCCGCTGCTGCGCAGCCTGCTGGCGCAGGGCTACGCCGCCGCGGCGCGCGAGCTGCTGGCCGAGCGCCGGCTGATCCAGCTGCCGCCGTACAGCCACCAAGTGCTGTTGCGTGCCGAGGCGCCGCAGCGCGAGCAGGTCGATGCGTTCCTCGCCGCGGCGCGCGCCGCGCTGCCGGTCAACGCGCAGTTGCAGATCGCCGGGCCGATGCCCGCGCCGATGCCGCTGCGCGCAGGCCGGCATCGCGGCCAGCTGCTGCTGGAAGCCAGCAGCCGTCGCACGCTGCACGGCATGCTGCGCTCATGGCAGCTGGCGCTGATCGCGCTGCCGTCGGTGCGCAAGGTGCGCTGGTCGCTGGACGTCGATCCGATCGACCTGTATTGAGCGTGCTCAGTTCGCGTCCGGTTTCAGCGAACCCGGCTTCACCAGCCAGCGCACCGCCAGCACGCCCAGCTCGTAGAGCAGGCACATCGGCACCGCCAGCATGATCATCGAGGTGATGTCGGGCGGGGTGATGAAGGCGGCGATCGCGAACGCGCCGACGATGGCGTAGCGCCGGCTGCTGCGCAGCTTGTCCACGTCGACGATGCCCATCGCGGCGAGGATCACCACCGCCACCGGCACCTCGAAGCACAGCCCGAACGCGAAGAACATCAGCGTCACGAAATCGAGGTAGTGGGTGATGTCGGTCATCATCTCCACCCCCTGCGGCGTGATCGCGGTGAGGAAGCGGAACGCCGCCGGCAGCACCAGGAAATACGCGAACGCGCAGCCGATGTAGAACAGCACCAGCGCCGCGGCGAGCAGCGGGCGGGCGAGGCGTTTCTCGTGCTTGTACAGGCCGGGACTGACGAACGCCCACAGCTGGTACAGGATCATCGGCATGCTGATGAACAGCGCCGCGTAGAACGCCAGCTTCAGCGGGGTGACGAACGGGCTGGCGACCTCGGTGGCGATCAGGTGCGCGCCCTCGGGCAGCCGCGCCACCAGCGGCGCGGCCAGTTCCGTGTACAGGCGGTTGGCGAACGGCACCAGCGCCAGCAACACCACCAGCACGGTGGCGCTGGCCTTGAGCAGGCGCGTGCGCAGTTCCAGCAGGTGCGAGAACAGCCCCTGCTGCAGGTCGATCCCGGGATCAGGCGTGGCCATGCGGCGGTTCCTTCGGTGCCGTCGTGGCCGGGCCGCCCATGCCGGCGAACAGGTCGCCGGTGGCGTTATCCGGCTCGTCCGCGGCCGTGGCTTCGGTGGCGGGCGCCACCTCGCCCGCCACCGCTTCATCGCGCGCGGGCGCGGCGTTCCGCATGTCGCGCACCTGCTGCAGCGTGGCGTCCAGTTCCGTCTGCGCCGCCTCCGCCCGCGCCGCGACCTCGCGGGCGTTGCGCTTGATTTCCTCGATCTGCAATTCGCGCTCCACCTCGGCGCGCACGTCGTCCCAGCCGCTGCGCATGCGCCGCAGCAGGGCGCCGGCGGTACGCGCCACGCCCGGCAGTTTCTCCGGGCCGAGCACGATCAGCGCGATGAGCGCGAGCAGAACCAGCTTGCCGAAGCTGATCTCGATCATCGCCGCAACCCGCCCGTCGCCGCGGCTTACTTCGAGTCGCTGGAGTCGCGCTGACTCTGCGTCGCCTTGTCAGCAGGACTAGCCGGCGGATCGGCGCGCAGCCGGTCGGCTTCTTCCTTGCGCTTGGCCTCGTCCTCGTCGCCGCTGAGGCCTTTCTTGAAATCGCGCATGGCATTGCCCAGGTCGGAGCCGATGTTGCGCAGCTTGCCGGTGCCGAAGATCACCACCACCACGACCAGCAGGATTACCAGATGCCAGATGCTCATGTATTACCTCGAAAACGGATGGAGCCGGAAACCCATCGCGCAGCGCGCGCCGGCCTTTCCGTATCAGCGTGAAGTGTACTCTTCGAGCCGGTCGCGAAAGTCGACCACGGGCGCCGGCACGTTGCTGACGCCGCCCTCGAAGATGCGCCGCGGCGTGATGCCCGCGCCATACACCGCCGCGTTCGCATCATAGTCGATACGCAGCGCCGAACCGTCCAGCGCCACCCCGGCGAACAGGCCGCGGGTGCGCGAGTAGGAATAGATCTCGGCCTTCAACTGCGCGTCGGTGGCGGCGGTGGCGGTACGCCCGACCGGGCCGGCCGCGGCCGACGCGTCGGCGCCGAGGGTGAACTTGCCGTTGACGATCGAGTCCACGCCGCGCTGGGTGCGGAACACCAGGATCACGTCGGTCGACGACACGCCGGCCTGGAAACCCACGCTGCCGCCGGTCATGGTGATGAAGCTGGGATTGGACCAGGTGCCGTCGGCGCCTTTCACCGAGATCAGGCCTTCGCCGCGGCGGCCGCCGAAGATGAAGCCGGCCTTGATCATGTCCGGGATCACCGCGATCGCCCTGGCGTTCTGCAGCAAATCCTTCGGGATCGCCTTGTCCGGCGCCTGCATGATGTCGTTCATCACGCGCACGGCGTTGGTGGCGCGTACCAGCGGCGGATCCTCGGCGTGTGCGGCCATCGCCGGCAACAGCAGGGCCAGGCCGGTCAGCAGCAGACGTTGCACGGATGTCTTCAACATGGGCAGCTCCACACGGGTTCGGGGAAGGGCGCGGCGCAGTACGCCGGGCTTGTGGCAGACTCCACGGCTGATATGGCCACGACTGTCACGATGCCACACAGCAGCAACTATACCGGCGTTGCCGACCATTCCGACGCGCCGTCCGTTCAGTCCGTTCAGGCAGCCGTGCTGCTGGTCAACCTGGGTACGCCGACCGCCCCCACCGCCGGCGCCGTGCGGCCGTATCTGGCTGAATTCCTGGGCGATTCGCGGGTGATCGACTACCCGCGCTGGCTGTGGTGGCTGATCCTGCACGGAGTGATCCTGCGCGTGCGGCCGCGACGCTCGGCGCATGCCTACGCACGGATCTGGAACGAACGCGGCTCGCCGCTGCGCTACGGCAGCGAGGCACTGGCGGCCGGCCTGCAGGCCGAGCTGGGCCGGCAGCGGCCCGGCACGCTACGGGTGGCGCTGGCGATGCGCTACGGCGAACCGTCGGTGGCGCATGCGATCGGGCAGCTGCAGCGCGAAGGCGTGCGCCGGCTGCTGGTGTTGCCGCTGTATCCGCAGTATTCGGCCACCTCCACCGGCTCGGTGATCGACGCGGTCGCCGACGCCTTCAAGGCGCTGCGCTGGCCGCCGGAGCTGCGCATCGTCAACGACTACCACGACGACCCCGGCCACATCGACGCGCTGGCGACCGGCATCGAGCGCTGGTGGACGGCGAACGGCCGCGGCGAAAAACTGCTGCTGTCGTTCCACGGCATTCCCGAGCGTTACGTGCGGCTCGGCGATCCCTACGCGGAACAATGCCGACGCACCGCGAAGCTGCTGCGCGAACGGCTGCGATTGGGCGAGGGCGAGATGATCGTCAGCTTCCAGTCGCGGGTGGGCCGCGAGCGCTGGCTGCACCCGTACACCGACGCCACCGTGCGCCAGCTGGCCGCCGATGGCGTGCGCAAACTCGACGTCGCCTGCCCCGGCTTCGCGGTGGACTGCCTGGAGACGCTGGAGGAAATCGCGATGCAGAACCGCGACTTCTTCACCGCCGCCGGCGGCGAGTCGCTGCGCTACATCCCCGCGCTGAACGACAGCGCCGAACAGGTGGACAGCCTCGCCGCGCTGGTGCGCCGGCACCTGGGCGGCTGGCCGGAAGCCGCGGCGTGACGACACCCGTCGAGTGCCGCATCGCGCTGCCGCACCTGGAACTGGCCGCGCAGGTCTGGGGCGACGAAACACTGCCGCCGCTGGTGGCTTTGCACGGCTGGCTCGACAATGCCGGCAGCTTCGCCCGGCTGGCGCCGCGGCTGGCTGCACGCTACCGGGTGATCGCACTGGACCTGCCCGGTCACGGCCACTCCGGTCATCTGGCCGTCGGCGCCAGCTATCACTATCTCGACTACGTGCAGGCCGTGCTGGCCGCGGCCGACGCGCTGCGGCTGGATCGCTACAGCCTGCTCGGCCACTCGCTGGGCGCAGGCATCGCCGCACTGGTCGCCGCCGCCGCGCCCGAGCGGATCGAACGGCTGCTGCTGATCGAAGGCCTTGGCCCGCTCGGCGACGACGGCTCGCACACGCTGCAGCGCTTCCGCGATGCGCTGGCGCCGCGTGGCGACAACGGCAAGCCGTTGCGGATATTCCGCGACGTCGCCCAGGCGGTCGCCGCACGCAGCATGGCCAGCGGCCTGCCCGCCGAACTGGCGCGGCCGATCGTCGAGCGCGGCCTGGTCGAAACCGATGGCGGCTGGCGCTGGCGCAGCGACCCGCGGCTGACCCGCCCCAGCGCCGTGCGCCTGGCCGAAACGCAGGTGCACGCGCTGCTGCGCGGCATCGCCGCGCCCACCGCCCTGCTGCTGGCGCAACCGGCCACCTCTTACCTGCCCGGCGCACCGATGCAGGCGCGCGCCGGGTGCGTGGCGAACATCGCCGTCAGCCATCTCGGCGGCGGCCATCACCTGCACCTGGAACACCCGGCCGACGTCGCCGCGTGGATCGACGCGGCGACGTGACGCAAGCGCCTCAGGGCTTCTTCAACCCCAGCACGTCGAGCCCCTGCTCGAAGCGGATGTCGACCGGGATATGCGCCTGGTCGAGCCGCTTCAGGTCGCCGGCCAGTTCGGCGTCGACCGCGCCCATCTGGTCGGTGAGCTGCTTGGCGGCTTCGTAGTCGCCGTCGCCCTGGATGGTCAGCAGCTTGGCCGACAGCGCGTTCATCGCCGCGGTCATCTTGTCGAAGTCGACGCGGTAGCGGCCGGTGTTTTCGTCGCGGCTGAACGCGCCCTGCTGCTTGAAGAAGTTGAAGCGCACCATGTTCGCCTTGGCGTGCGCGTCGCTGGCGCCGAAGCGCACCGAGCGCAGGATGCCGGCGAGGAAGGTGACGTAGTTGTCCATCAGCTTCGACTTGTCCAGCTCGCCTTTCTCGGCCAGCTTGCCGACCATGTACAGGCCGAGGATGTCGGCCTTGCCTTCCTCGAAGCTGGAGGCCTGGTCCTTCAGCGCCTTGCGCACGGTGCCCTTGCCGTCCAGCGTGTTCTTGATGCCCAGCCCGTGCGCCACTTCGTGGAACATGGTGTTCTGGAAGAACGCGTCGAAGCTGAGGTTGCCCTGCTGGTCCTCGGCGATCAGCTCCTTCGCGATCGGCAGCATGATCCGGTCGAACTTCGCCTGCATCACGTTTTCCAGCTGCAGCCGGCGCGTGCCCTTCTTCAGCTGCACCTGCTCGTCGTTGGGCAGGTTGATCGCGATGGTCTTGGCGCCGACATTGGCGTCGCCGCCGTAGTAGATCGCGAAGTAGGCGTTGAGGTCGGCATCGGAGCCGGGCTTTTCCGCCTTGTACTTGTCGGCCACCGGCAGGCCGCGCTGCAGCTCGGGCAGGTATTTGGCGAAGCGCGCAAGCTTCGCGCTCCAGGCCTGGTCCTTGATCAGCACGTACGATTCGTAGCTGGCCTTGTAGCCGTACAGCTGGTCTTCGTAGGTCTCGATCGGGCCGATCACGATGTCGACCGGGTTCTTCTTCATGTCCATCCAGGCGAAATCGCTGGCCTGGTAGTCGTCGCTCAGCAGCGCGTCCGCGCGCAGCGTGAGGTACTTCCTGAAGCCTGGATCCTTCGCCAGTTTCGCCGCCTGGTGCAGCAGGCCGGCGGCCCTCTCCAGCTCGGCCTTGTACGCTTCGTGGTACGGCACGCTGATCAACTGGCCCTGTGCGTCGCGGCGCAGCAGGGTGTACAGCGCGGTCTTGTCCTTCAGCGTGGATTTCTCGAACTCGGCCTTGCCCATGTCGGCCGGGTAGAACTGCGCGCCGGCCGGGCGCGGACCGATGCCGTCGACGAACGGGCGGTCGTTGTCCAGCCGGTTCCACGGGCCGTAGTTGATCTCGGCGAATTCGCGCACGGCCGGGTCGCTGATCTTCTGCAGCAGGGCATCCCGGTCGCCCCACGCCTGCTGCCAGTACAGCGCGTTCATGCTGTCGGCCGCCTCGACCAGCAGCGCGATCATCTTCTTCTGCCTCGCGTCGAACTTCGACAGGTCGGCGCTGAGCTTCACCGTGGCGTAGTCGGCCAGGTGCTTCCGCACCGCCGCGCTGGCGCTGGCGTCGGTCGACGCCGCCGGCGCCACGGCCGCGCTGCCGGTGGGCGCCGGGGCAAGTTCCTCCTTCGACACCGGTGCCGTGGCGGGAGCGTCGTGGCTGGAGGAGCAGGCGGCCAGCGCCAGCAGCAGGCATACGGGAAGCAGACGTCGGACCATGGCAATTCCTTGACGAGGGGATTGCCCATGGTATCGCGCCATGCAACACGCCGGCGCCCCGCGCAGCGGGTCGTGTGCGGCACGTCGCCATGCCGCGGCGCCGGCGGCCGCGCCATGCCTGACCAGATGCACATGCCGCACCGTCGTCGTTCGGCTATCGTGCCTCACCCATCGCTTCGCCATGCCCATGGACCCGTCGTCGACTCCCGCCGCACCACGCCACCGTGCCGCGCTGGCCTTCATCTATGTCACCGTGCTGCTGGACATGCTGGCGTTCGGCATCATCATCCCGGTGCTGCCGCACCTGATCGAGCAGCTGGCCGGCGGCGGCATCGCGAAGGCGGCGTGGTGGGTAGGCATCTTCAGTACGGTGTTCGCGATCGTGCAGTTCGTGTTCTCGCCGGTGCAGGGCGCGCTGTCGGACCGCTATGGCCGGCGCCCGGTGATCCTGATCTCCAACCTGGGCCTGGCGGTGGACTTCGTGGTGCTGGCGCTGGCGCCCACGCTGTGGCTGCTGTTCGTGGCGCGCATCCTGCTCGGCATGACCGCGGCCAGCTTCAGCACCGCCAATGCCTATATCGCCGACATCACCCCGAAGGAGAAGCGCGCCGCCGCGTTCGGCATCCTCGGCAGTGCGTTCGGCCTCGGCTTCATCATCGGGCCCGGCCTCGGCGGTTTCCTCGGCGGCATCGCGCTGCGGCTGCCGTTCTGGGTGGCCGCCGGCCTGGCGCTGTGCAACTTCCTGTACGGCTGTTTCATCCTGCCCGAGTCGCTGCCGAAGGAACGCCGCACCAGCCGGCTCGAACTGCACAGCGCACATCCGTTCGGCTCGCTGAAGCTGCTGCGCCGCTACCCGCAGGTGCTCGGCCTGGCGGTGGTGCTGTTCCTGGTCTACCTGGCGCACTACGTACTGCAGACGGTATTCGTGCTGTACGCGGATTACCGCTACCACTGGGGCCCGCAGGCGGTCGGCTACGTGCTGATGCTGGTCGGCGCCTGCGACGGTTTCGTGCAGGCGGTGCTCACCGGCAAGCTGGCGCCGCGCTTCGGCGAGCGTCGCGTGCTGCTGGCCGGCATGCTGTTCGGCGTCGGCGCGTTCCTGGTGATGGGCGTCGCCGACGTCGGCTGGGCGTTCCTGTTCGGCATCCCGCTGCTGGCGCTGTGGGGGCTGGCGATGCCGCCGATCCAGTCGATCATGACGCAGCAGGTCGACCCGTCCGAGCAAGGCCGGCTGCAGGGTGCGATCGGCAGCCTCGGCAGTTTCGCCGGCATCTTCGGCCCGTACCTGTTCGCCCAGGTCTTCGCCCTGTCGATCGCGCCGTCTTCGCCCATCCACCTGCCCGGTGTAGCCTTCGTGCTTTCCGCGGCGTTGATGCTGGTCGGCATGCTGATCGCGGCCCGGGTCACCCGCAACCTGCCGGCCACCGCCCGGCCCCAGCCCATCGAGGCCGGCCCCGCCGTGTTCCCCGGCGACCTGCCCCCGCTCGCCACCGCCCATCGATCCGAACCCCTTCATCCACCACAGGAAGATCACCCATGACCATCTCGATGTACCAGGTCGCCGTTCCCGTTTTCGTCCGCGCGCTGGGCAACCTCGCCCACGTGCTGAAAAAGGGCGAGGAACATGCAAAGTCGAAGAACGTCAGCGACGAAGTGCTGCTGCAGACCCGGCTGATCCCCGACATGCTGCCGCTGATCAAGCAGATCCAGATCGCCTGCGACATGGCCACCCGCGGCACCGCCCGCCTGGCCGGCGTGGAGCCGCAGAGCTTCGAGGACAACGAGACCACGCTGGAGCAGGCCTACAGCCGCATCGAGCGCTCGATCGAGTACATCAAGAGCTTCAAGCCGGAGCAGATCGACGGCAGCGAAACCCGCGCGATCCACCTGAAGATGCGCAACGGCGAAATGAACTTCGAAGGCCAGGCCTACCTGCTGCACTTCACCCTGCCGAACCTGTTCTTCCACTGCACCACCGCCTACGACATCCTGCGCGAGGCCGGCACCGACATCGGCAAGTCCGACTTCATCGGCCAGGCCTGAAAAACCCCCGGCACGGCAACGGCCCGGAAGGGCCGTTGCCGTCAAATGGCCAAAGTGTGATGCACACCACACTTCACCATTGGGCCGTGGCCTGCCTCCTGCTTGCAGGGAGATGACTTCCCCCATCTTCCGAGCAAGCATCATGGAACAGATCAAATGCATCATCGTCGGCGGCCCGCAACACGGCCTGGTCCTCCGGCGCCTGTGGGACCGGCGCCGCCCGGCGCCGTTGTGCATAACCGCCGTCGACGGCGAACCGTGCATTGCGGCCGCCCGCCGGCATGACGAAGGCATGGGCACGCGCTATCTGCTGCTGCATCCACGTGCCACGGGCGAACAGATCCTGACCATGCTGGCGGCCTGAACTGACCCACCGGGTCACCCCGCGAATGCGGGTGTGCGGCCACTGGCGCGCATCGGAAGCGCGACAGACGATCCGGCGGGCTGACCCGCGCCTTGTCCGGCAAGCAGCATCGCGTCGACAATAGCTGGCCGGGCCAACGCCCCTCCACGCCGATCGACCGCCCCGGACCCCCATGCTGCGACTGACCGACCTCAAGCTGCCGCTCGATCACGGCGAGGCCGCGCTCACCGCCGCGATCCTCAAGCGGCTGGACATCGAAGCCGCCGCGCTCACCGGCTACAGCATCGCCCGGCGCGGCTACGACGCGCGCAAGCGCGGCGCGATCGTGCTGATCTACGCACTGGACATCGACACCCCGCGCGAAGCGGAACTGCTGCGACGCTTCGCCGACGATCCGCACGTGCAACCCACGCCGGACACCGGCTACCACTTCGTGGCCAAGGCCCCGCCACGCATGGAACACCGGCCGCTGGTGATCGGCTTCGGCCCGTGCGGGCTGTTCGCCGGGTTGATCCTGGCGCAGATGGGCTTCCGCCCGATCATCCTCGACCGCGGCAAGCAAGTGCGCGAGCGCACGAAGGACACCTGGGACCTGTGGCGCAAGCGCCAGCTGCATCCCGAGTCGAACGTGCAGTTCGGCGAGGGCGGCGCCGGCACGTTTTCCGACGGCAAGCTGCACAGCCAGATCCGCGACCCGCTGCATCATGGCCGCAAGGTGCTGACCGAGTTCGTCAAGGCCGGCGCGCCGGAGGAAATCCTCTACGTCAGCAAGCCGCACATCGGCACGTTCCGGCTGGTGACGATGGTGGAGAACATGCGCGCCACGATCGAGTCGCTGGGCGGCGAGATCCGCTTCAGCCAGCGCGTCGATGATCTGTTGCTGGAACCGTGCGCGGATGGCCAGCGGCAGATCCGCGGCGTGACCCTGGCCAGCGGCGAGCAGATCCGTGCCGATCATGTGGTGCTCGCGCTCGGCCACAGCGCGCGCGACACCTTCGAGATGCTGCACGCGCGCGGCGTGTACCTGGAAGCCAAGCCATTCTCGATCGGCTTCCGCATCGAACACCCGCAATCGGTGATCGACCGCGCCCGCTTCGGTCCGCAGGCCGGCCACCCGATCCTCGGTGCGGCCGACTACAAGCTGGTGCATCACGGCAAAGGAAATCAGGGCGGACGCGGGCGCTCGGTGTACAGCTTCTGCATGTGCCCCGGCGGCACCGTGGTCGCCGCCGCCAGCGAGCCCGGCCGCGTGGTCACCAACGGCATGAGCCAGTACTCGCGCAACGAGCGCAATGCGAACGCCGCGGTGGTGGTCGGCATCGACCCGCCTGATTTCGCGCCGTACGACGCCAGCGGCAGCCCGCTCGCCGGCATCGCGCTGCAGCGCGCGCTGGAAAGCCACGCCTACGTGCTCGGCGGCGAAAACTACAGCGCCCCCGCGCAACTGGTCGGCGATTTCCTGGCTGGCCGCGCCTCGCGCGAATTCGGCGACGTGCAGCCTTCCTACAAGCCCGGCGTCACGCTGGGCAGCCTCGACAGCGCCCTGCCCGACTACGCGATCGCCGCCATCCGCGAGGCGCTGCCCGCGTTCGAGCGGCAGATCAGGGGCTACGCGATGCACGACGCGATCCTTACCGGTGTGGAGACGCGCACCTCATCGCCGGTGCGCATCAAGCGCGACGACAGCCTGCAAAGCCTCAACACCCGCGGCCTGTACCCCGCCGGCGAAGGCGCCGGCTACGCCGGCGGCATCCTTTCGGCCGCAGTGGACGGCATCGAGATCGCCGAGGCGGTGGCGCTGAGCATGATGGAAGGCTGAGGCCCAAAGAGTGTTTCGGGCTGGATAAGCCAGCCGTTGTCAGCGAACGGCGACAATGCTAGTATGTCGACGTTCGCTGACATTGCCATATGTCGTCGTACGGCGACTTCGAGGCCATCATGTTCATCCGGACCCCGCAGGATATTGGTGCATTGCTGCGCGAGCATCGCCAGAAGGCCGGGCTTGATCAGGCCGAACTGGCCCGACGCATCGGTGTCAGCCGGCAATGGGTGGTGGAAGTCGAGCGCGGCAAGCCGCGCGCGGAAATCGGCCTGGTATTGCGCGCACTCAATGCACTCGATACGCCACTGCAGGTCGGTTTGACCCCATCCTTCGGCGGCATTGCCGACGCGCCGGACATCGACATCGACGCCATCGTCGACTCGGCCCGGCTGCCGTGATGACGACCCACCCGCTGATCGCCGTGATGAACGGCGCGGTCATCGGCACGATCACCCGCGAGCGCACCGGTCGTCTGCGTTTTGATTACGCCGACGACTGGCGCCAGCGTCCGGATGCGATTCCATTGTCGTTGTCGATGCCGCTGGTGCGTGCCGGACACCCGCACGCCGTCGTCGACGCCTTCCTGTGGGGTCTGCTGCCGGACAACGAGCAGACCTTGGCGCGCTGGGCCAGCCGTCTCCGCGTCTCCGCGCGCAATGCGTACGGCCTGCTGGCGCACATCGGAGAAGATTGCGCCGGTGCGGTGCAATTCGTGCCGGCGGATCGCCTGGGTGCACTGCAGAATCCGGTTGTCGATGACATCGGCTGGCTGGACGAAGCCGAGATCGGAGAGCGACTTCGTGCCTTGCGCCAGGACCCCTCGGCCACCCGGCGCGCCACCGACCATGGCCAGTTCAGCCTCGCTGGCGCGCAACCAAAGACGGCGCTGCTGCTGCGCGATGGCCGCTGGGGCGTGCCGGCCGGCCGCACACCGACCACGCATATCCTGAAGCCACCCACCGGCGCGTTTGACGGCCACGCCGAAAACGAACACTTCTGCCTCGCCCTGGCGCGCCGGCTCGGCCTGCCGGTGGCGCATTCCGAAGTGCGGCAATTCGATGGCGAACCCGCCATCGTGGTCGCCCGTTTCGACCGCATCGAACAGCAGGGCCAGCTGCTGCGCGTGCATCAGGAAGACCTGTGCCAGGCACTCGCCGTGCCGCCCACGCGCAAGTACCAGAGCGATGGCGGTCCCGGCCCGGTCGCGATTGCCGAGGTGCTGCGCACCCATTCCAGCGCGCCGAGCCGCGACGTGGACACCTTCATCGACGCACTGGCCTTCAACTGGCTGATCGCCGGCACCAATGCGCACGCGAAGAACTACGCCCTGCTGTTCGGCAGCGGCGGCCGCATCCGTCTGGCGCCGCTGTACGACCTCGGCAGTGCCTTGCCGTACCCGGCGCTACGTCAGGACAAGCTGGCGATGGCGATGAAGATCGGCAACACCTACCGCCTGCGCGACATCCGCCGGCACCACTGGGAAACCCTGCTGCGCGATCTTCGGGTGAATGCTGACGCCGCGCTGGCGCGCATCGCCGGCATGGCTGCAGCCCTGCCTGACCATGCCGACGAACTCGCCCGCAGCATGCAGCGCGAAGGCCTCACCCACCCGATCCTCGATCAGTTGCCCTCGTTGCTGGCAGACAGCGCGCGCGAAAAATTGAGCCGGCTTGTCCAGCCACCGGCCAACCCGTAGGCCGCGCCCTCGCGTACCAGGCATACCCCATGTCACGCACCCTCATCCAGCACTACCTCAACGACCTGGCCACCTTGCGCCAGGTCGGCGGCACCCATCGCGAAAGCGTGGTGCGCGAGGCGTTCTAAGGATCTGCTCAAGGGGCTGGGCGCGCCAGCACGAGTTGGTGCTCGTTCCCGAGTACGAAATCGAATCGCCCGCGAAGGAGCGTCGCTACGTCGACGGCGCGCTGCCGCACGCGCTGCGCATGCCGTACGGCCACTGGGAAGCGAAGGACGACCGCGATGATCTGGATGCCGAGATAGAGCTGAAGTTCAAGCGCGGCTATCCGAAGGGCAACTGACCCCACGGCGCTTGTGTAGAACGGCGATCGCCTCCATCTCGGGCGAACCCGATCACCATCCCCTGCCCCAAGGTTCCGCCATGAATACTGCCACGCCGTTACGCATCGACTTCGTCTCGGACGTTTCCTGCCCGTGGTGCGCGATTGGCCTGGCTTCGCTGCAGCAGGCGCTGGCGAAGCTGCAGGGCGAGGTCGCCGCGGAGATCCATTTCCAGCCGTTCGAGCTGAACCCGCGGATGGCGCCCGAAGGCGAGGATTCCACCGAGCACGTGGCACGCAAGTACGGCAGTTCGGTCGAGCAGGTCATGGCGAACCGGGAGGCGATCCGCGCCCGCGGTGCGGCGCTGGGTTTCACGTTCAACATGGACCGGCGCAGCCGCGTCTACAACACCTTCGACGCGCACCGGCTGCTGCACTGGGCCGAGCTGGAGGGTCGCCAGCTCGCGCTGAAGCAGATTCTGTTTCGCGCCTATTTCACCGACGGCGAGGACGTGGGCGCGCACGACACGCTGCTGCGGCTGGCTGCCGAAGCGGGCCTGGATGCCGATCGCGCACGGCAGATTCTCGCCGGCGACGAGTTTGCCGACGAGGTGCGCGCGCAGGAGCAGTTCTTCCAGAGCCGCGGCATCCACTCGGTGCCGGCGACCATCGTCAACGGCCAGCACCTGATTTCCGGCGGGCAGCCGCCGGAAGCGTTCGAGCAGGCGTTGCGGCAGATCGTCGCCAGCGCGTAGCCCCGCGCTCACGCGTCGACGGCACGCGGCTCCAGCCAGTGTGCGATCGGCGCCGGATGGCCGAGCAGGTAACCCTGGCCCATCTCGCAGCTCATCGCCATCAGCGCGCCGTGCTGGATCGCGGTTTCGATGCCCTCGGCGATCACCTGGATGTTCAGCGCGCGCGCCAGCGCCAGGATCGCCGCCACCACCGTGGTGCTGGATGTGTTGGCGTCCTTGTCCAGCTCCTGCACGAATGCGCGGTCGATCTTCAGGATGCGCAGCGGCAGCGAGTGCAGGTAGCTGAGCGAGGAGTAGCCGGTGCCGAAATCGTCCAGCGCCGCGCCGACGCCGATCGCGCGCAGGCGTTCCAGCGTGGCGCGCACGCGCTCCGGATTGTCCAGCAGCGCGCCTTCGGTGACCTCGACCACCAGCCGCGACGGCGGCAGGCCGGTGCGTTCCAGCAGATGGATCAGGCGCCGGTCGAAATCCGCATGGCGCAGGTGCAGCGCCGAGACGTTCACCGTCAGGAAGGTATCGGTGCGAGCGTGTTGCAACAGCAGCCGGCAACTGAGTTCGAACATGCGCCAGTCGATCGACTCGATCAGCCCGCTGTCCTCGGCGATCTTCAGGAAATCGCCGGGCCGCAGCACGCCGCGCTGCGGATGGTTCCAGCGGATCAGCGCCTCGTAGCCGAGCACCCGGTTGCCGCCATCGAGTCCGCAGATCGGCTGGAAATACGGCTCGAACTGGTCGTGCAGCAGCGCCTGGCGCAGTTCGCCCTCGAGCGCCAGCACGTCGACCACGTTCTTGGCCAGCGTCTCGTCGAACAGCTCGAAGCGCTTGCGCCCCAGTTCCTTGGCCCGGTACAGCGCGATGTCGGCGTCGCGCAGCACCTCGTCGGCCGCCGCGTAGTGGTCGTCGCCGATCGCGATGCCCACGCTGGCGGTCACCTGCAGTTCCTTGCCGGCGACCAGCATCGGCGCACCCAGTGCGTCCAGCACGCGCTGCGCCACGGTCGTGGCCGCCTGCGGCAGGTCGTCCTGTTCCAGCAGGATAGCAAACTCGTCGCCGGACAAGCGCGCCACCAGATCGGGATGGCGCACGCAACTGGCCATGCGGGTCGCCACCTCTTTCAGCACGTCGTCGCCGGCCAGGTGGCCGAGGCTGTCATTGATGATCTTGAAGCGGTCGACGTCCAGGTACAGCAGCGCGCAACGCTGCTGCGGCTCGCGCCGCATGGTGGCCAGCACGCGATCGATGCGGTCGCGCAGGTAGCTGCGGTTCGGCAGGCCGGTCAGCGAGTCGTGCATGACCTGGTGGCGCAGCTGGTCCTGCATGCGCTCGCGTTCGATGATTTCCTTGCGCAAGGCCAGCGTGCGTTCCTCCACACGGTGTTCGAGCTGCTCGTAGGCGCGCTTCAGCGATTCGGCGGAACGGCGCCGGGTCAGGCTGTTGGCGACCTGCGAGGCGACGAAGCTGAGCAGTTCCTGGTCGGCCGGACCGTACACCACGTCGGGCCGGTAGCTCTGCACGGTGACCAGGCCGATCACCTCGTCGGCCACGATCAGCGGCACGCCCAGCCAGCACATCGCCGGCGAGCCCATCCGCCCCGGCGCGATCTCGCCGCGCCGGTCGAGTTCCTCGATATCGGCATTGTCGACGCGCAGCGCCCGCCCCAGGCGCAGCACGTACTCGCTCAGGCCGCGGCCCAATGGACGCTCGGCCGGCGGCGCCAGCACCGCGTCCACCGAGTAGGGAAACGTCAGCCGGAGGCGATCGTCGGAAAGCAAGGCGATGAAGAAGTTTTCCGCATTCAGCAACTCGCCGACCACCGCGTGCACGCGCCGATAGAACGCGTCCTGGTCGATGTCCGCCGTGGCCAGCTCGGCGATCTGGAACAGCGCGGCCTGCAGGTGCTCGGCGCGTTGCCGTTCCAGGATCTCCAGTTGCAGGCCGCGGTTCGCTTCGGCCAGTTGCTGGGTGCGCAACTGCACGCGGTGTTCCAGGTCCTCCTTGCCCTGCTTGCGCTCCAGCGCGGTGAGAATGTGGCTGCCGACGAACTCCAGAAGAGTCAGGTCCTCTTCGCTGAAACCGACGTCCGGCCGGTAGCTCTGCACCACCAGCGCGCCACACGGCTGAGCGTCGCGCAGCATCGGCACGCCCAGCCAGTCGTAGCTGTCCGGGCCGATCAGCGTCACCGGCCCGGTCACCTGCTTGCGCAGCTCCTCGGCATCGCCCATGCGTGCCTTGCCGTCGCTGATCACGTACCAGGTCAGCGAGTGCTCGATCACGCTCAACGGCAGGTCGCTGCCAACCTCGAACGGGGGTGGCGATTCGACATCGACGAAATACAGGAAGCGGATCGTGCTGCGCGCCGCGTCGTGCAGCACGATGAAGAAATTTTCGGCGTACATCAGCGTACTGACGATCGCGTGGATGCCGCGCAACATGTCCGGCATGTCACGCTCGGAGCCGGCAAGGTCGGAGATCGCGAACAGCGCGCGTTGCAGGTTCTCCGAACGCTCAAGCTGCTCGTGCGAATCCTGCAGTTCGGCCCACTCCAGCGCCCGCCGCAGGTGCTGGCCGGCCAGTTGCAGCGGCACCTCCAGCTCCGCGAAGAAATCCGCATCGGCATGCGCGGATTGCAGTTGCAACAGCAGCACGGCCGGCTCGGGCTTCGCGCACAAGCGGATCGCCACGCGCTGGCGGTCCGGATGCCAATGCGGGCCGCCCCCCTGGCTGGCGGTGGCCAGCCAGGGTCCGTCCGCCGCCGCGAACGGCGCCGTCGCCAGGCCGGGCGCGGCCGCCATACCATCCAGTCCCCACCGCACGCTGGCCGCGACGCAGCCCGGCCTGGCCTGGGCCAGCGCAGCGATCGCCTCGGCCACCTCCTCCGGCGTATGCGCAACGATCAGCCGGGCCAGCCAGCTCAGCTGCAACGATCCGTCGTGCGGCATCGGCTCAACAGCATCGGCATGCTTCATCGATGGAGCTCCCCCCAGGCGCGGGCCCGCCAACGCCGATGGGCCAGCACCCCTCAAAAGGGCGCGCCACGCTGGCGTCGGGCTTCGCTGAGCCTGCCCCCATGCGGGCGAACGCGCAATACCGATAAACTGCCCGACTGCACCGACCGGCCCGGCGCCGTCGGCCGCCGCCATGCTTTACGCGGCTTCATGCGCCACCCGCAGCACAGGTTCCCGATCCGTCCATGCTCGCCGACACCACCAAAGACGCCATCCGCGCCGCCTATGCACGCCTGAAGGACGGCTTGCCGGGCTTCCGCGCGCGCGCCTCGCAGGGGCGGATGATCGCCGAGGTGGCCAAGGCTTTCGGCCGCAGCGGCGGGGTGGCGGTGATCGAAGCGCCCACCGGCACCGGCAAGTCGATGGCCTACCTGATTGCCGGCGTCGCGGTGGCGCGCTTCCAGAAGAAGAAGCTGCTGATCGCCACCGCCACCGTGGCGTTGCAGGAGCAGCTGGTGCGACGCGACATCCCGCTGTATCTGCAGCTCAACGGCATCGAGGCGAAGGTGGCGCTGGCGAAAGGCCGCGGCCGCTACCTGTGCCCGCGCAACCTGATGACGGCGGCGAACAGCATCAACGACACCGCACAGATGGGCCTGGCCGGCTTCGACGCGGATCTGGTGCTGTGGACCAAACCGCCGCAGGCGCGCGACAAGCAGGCGCTGGCGAAACTGCGCGTTGCGTTCGACCGCAACGAGTGGGACGGCGACATGGACAGCGCGCCGGAGCCGGTCAGCGACTTGCTGCGGCCGATGATCACCACCAGCGCCGGCGGCTGCACCAACCGCAAGTGCGGCCAGTTCATGATCTGCCCGTTCTTCGCCGCGCGCCGCGCGGTGGACGACGCCGAGATCATCGTGGCGAACCAGGACCTGGTGCTGGCCGACCTCACCATGCCGGGCGAGGACGAGGGCGGCGGTGTTCAGGCATGGGGCGGGGTGATCCTGCCGCGGCCGGACGAGACGCTGTACATCTTCGACGAAGGCCACCACGTGCCGGGCAAGGCGATCGACCGCGGCGCGGCCGAGGTCTACATGACCGCCACCGTGCGCCAGCTGAGCCGGCTCGGCCGGCAGGTGCACGCGGCCTACTCGCTCACCGACAAGGAAACGCTGGGGAAGCTCACGCTGGATGCCGGCGACGCGAAGCTGCAGGAACTCGGCGACGCGCTGGAGGAACTGGAAAAGGAAATCCGCCTCGGCTGGCTGCCCGATCCGGCCGAGACCGAACCGATGTACCGCGGCTCGCTGGGCCAACTTCCCGAATCGTGGATGGAACATGCGCGTGGGCTCAGCCTGAGTACCGGCGAAGTGCAGCGCTGGCTCGGCGCGGTGCGCCGCGCGGTGGTCGAGATGACCGACGGCGGCCCGACCCAGGAAGCGCTGTCGCGCGAACTGGGCATCGCGCTGGAGCGCATCGGCAAGCAGGCGGCCTGTTGGCGCGCGTGGTCCAGCGACGATCCCGACGACGCGCCGCCGCTGGCGCGCTGGGTCACCCTGGGTGCCGATCAGCAACTGGTCTGCCACGCCTCGGCGGTATCCGCCGCCGGCCTGCTGCGCAGCGTGCTGTGGGGCAACGCCAGCGGCGTGCTGATGACCTCGGCCACGCTGAGCGCGGGCGGCAACTTCCGCGGCTTCGCCGACGCCGTGGGCCTGCCCGACGACGCGGTGACCCTGAGCCTGCCCTCGCCGTTCGACCTCGCTTCACAAGCACGACTCGAAGTGCCGGCGATGCGCACCCTGCCCGATGCGCGCGAGGCGCACGCCGAGGAGATCAGCGAATGGCTGGCCGAGAACCTCGACTGGGACGCCGGCAACCTGGTGCTGTTCACCTCGCGCGTGAAGCTCGACCGCGTATTGCAGAAGCTGCCGATCGCGCAGGTGCGCAAGGTGCGCGCGCAGGGCTCGCTGGGCAAGTCGCAGCTGGTCGCCGAACACTGCGCCGACATCGAAGCCGGCAAGGGCAGCACGCTGTTCGGGCTGGCCTCGTTCGGCGAAGGCCTGGACCTGCCCGGCAAGCTGTGCGAGACAGTGGTGATCACCCAGCTGCCGTTCGCCGTGCCTACCGACCCGGTCGGCGCCACCTATGCCGAGTGGCTGGAATCGCGCGGGCGCAACCCGTTCATCGAGGTCAGCATCCCCGAGGCCACGCGCCTGCTCACCCAGTACTGCGGCCGCCTGATCCGCAACGAGACCGACCGCGGCCGCATCGTGCTGCTGGACCGCCGCGTGGTCACCAAGCGCTACGGCAGCGGCATGCTGAAGGCGCTGCCGCCGTTCCAGCGCGTCATCGAGAGGACCGCATGATCATCCGCCTGGCCGACCGCCCTTCGCAGCCGTGGAAGAACGGCCTGGGCCGTACCCGAGAAATAGCCGTCCAGCCGTCCGTGGACGGCGGCGACGGTTTCCTGTGGCGGGTGAGCGTGGCCGAGGTCGACAGCGCCGCGCCGTTCTCCGCGTTTCCCGGCATCGACCGGCAGATCGCGCTGCTCGATGGCGCCGGCTTCACGATGACGCTGGACGACGGCCGCGTGCACGCGCTGACCACGCCGTTCGCACCGTTCGCGTTTGCCGGCGAGGCGAAAGTGGACGTGGTGCTCGCCGGCGGCCCCAGCCGCGACTTCAACCTGATGGTGCGGCGCGCGCAGGCGCGCGGCGAAGTGCAGGTGTGGAGCCGACCGACGACGCGCAAGACCGACCCGGCGACGGTGCTGGTGTTCTGCGCCCGTGGCGTGATCGACACCGCCGGCGGCCGGCTGCATGCCGGCGACGCATGGCGCCCACTGCCGCACTCGGTCGATCCGGTCACGCTGCGCGACGGCGCGCTGGCGCTGGTCGTCCGGATCGAGTCCTGCGCCCCCTGATCGGCCGCCGCGCTCGCCTATACTCGGGCCCCACCCACCTGAGCTAAGGCGAACTTCATGTCCATCCTGATCCTCGGCCTGCTGATCTTTCTCGGCGTGCATTCGCTGCGCCTGTTTGCCGACGGCTGGCGCAACCGGCAGGTGGCGCGGCTGGGCGAGCTGCGCTGGAAAGGCCTGTACACGCTGGTATCGCTGATCGGCTTTGCGCTGATCTGCTGGGGCTTCGGCCTGGCGCGCCAGCATGCGGTGCTGCTGTACGTGCCGCCGCTGGCCCTGCGCCACGCCAACGCGCTGTTCACCCTGGTCGCGTTCGTGCTGGTGGCTGCCGCCTATGTCCCGCGCAACCATCTCAAGGCGAAATTCGGCCACCCGATGCTGCTCGGCGTGAAGGTGTGGGCGTTCGGCCACCTGCTGGCCACCGGCATGCTGCACGACGCGCTGTTGTTCGGCGCCTTCCTGCTGTGGGCGGTGGTGCTGTTCATCGCGTCGCGCCGGCGCGATCGGCTGGCCGGCACCGTCTACCCGGCGGGCAGGCTGCAAGGCGACGTGCTGGCCGTGGTGATCGGCGTCGCGGCCTGGGCGGCCTTCGCGCTGTGGCTGCACCTGCGGCTGATCGGAGTGAACCCGATGCCGTGAGGGGTGCCGGGAGTCACCTGCGCGCGGGCCTCGACCTGCGCTAGAGTCTGCGCTGTCCCCACCCGCGAGGAACGACGCATGACCGGTTTCCTGCTCTGGCTGTTGCTGCTGGTGTTCTGCTGGCCGCTCGCGCTGCTGGCGCTGGTGCTGTACCCGATCGTGTGGCTGCTGTTGCTGCCGCTGCGCCTGGTCGGCATCACCGTGAGCGCCGTGTTCGCCTTCCTCGGCGCCTTGCTGATGCTGCCGGCGCGCGTATTGCGCGGCCACCCGGTCTGACACCGGCTCCGTCCTTTACGCCGGCATCTCGCTGGTTTGAAGGAACCAAAGCCCTTCATAACTTTACAATGGAGCCAGATAACTATCCAATAAGCACCGCATACTTTATGGTGCTCCCATGGCCCGACCCAGCCGTTCCGCGGAAATTGATGCCATGTTGTTGGCCCAGGTCCAGAGCCATCCCAACGACCTGGTGCGCGTCGTCGCCGACGCATTGGGGCTCAGCCGCGCCGCCGTAGCCACGCGCGCGCGCGCGCTGATCGGTGAAGGCTATCTGGCCAAGGTCGGAACAACGCGACCAACCTACCGTCCCGGCACCTCCCGTCGCGCCACTTTTCGTCATCTGCTGCACGGTCTCGCCGAGGATCGCGTATGGGCAAGTGATATCGCGCCACTGCTGAAAGGCCTGCCGGCGAACATCGTCGACATTAGCCACCACGGCCTGACCGAAATGGTCAACAACGCCATCGATCACTCCGAAGGGAAACACCTCAGGGTTCTCCTGGATCGCAACGACCGCCAGATCGCCATGATGGTGGCGGACGATGGAGTCGGCATTTTCCGCAAGATCACTCGCGCGCTGGATCTTCCCGACGAGCGGCTGGCACTGCTTGAGCTTTCAAAGGGAAAGTTGACCACCGATCCAAGGCGCCATTCCGGCGAAGGCGTGTTTTTCACTTCGCGCATGTTCGACCGTTTCCAGATCGCTTCCGGCGATCTGGTCTTCGACCACGACGATGGAGCGGGCGACGACCTGCTTTTCGACATTGACATGCGCCATGTCGGCCATGGCACGGCGGTGCTCATGGAAATCAGGGCCGACACCACCAGGACGGCCAAGGAAATTTTCGACCAATTCTCCAGCGGACCGGACGATTACACCTTCGCCAAGACAGTCGTTCCGGTCAGGCTGGCCAAGGCTGGTGACGAGAACCTGATCTCGCGCTCGCAAGCCAAGCGCCTGATGCAACGGGTAGAGCGGTTCCGCACCGTGGTACTCGACTTCGAAGCGGTCGCCAGCATCGGCCAGGCCTTTGCGGATGAAGTGTTCCGCGTCTTTGCGCACGACCACCCCGATGTGACCCTGGTTCCGATGCATGCGGTTCCCGCGGTTCGGCAGATGATTCGTCGAGCTGAAGTCGCACGCGATGCAGAAGGCGATCAACTCCCGCTGCTCTGACCATGGCCATCAAACCGTACTCGCCCGCCTGCGAGCGCAATCGCGAACCGATCCTCGGCGTGCTGCGCGAGTATTTTTCCGATCGCCGGAAGGCGCTGGAGATCGGCAGCGGCACCGGCCAGCACGCGGTGCACTTCGCGGCGGCACTGCCCTGGCTGACCTGGCAAAGCTCCGATCGCGCGGAGAACCTGCCCGGCATCCGCGCCTGGCTGGATGAAGCGGCACTGCCGAACACGCCGGCACCGCTGGAGTTCGACGTCAACGGCAGCTGGCCGGCGGGGCCGTTCGACGCCGTGTTCAGCGCCAACACCTTGCACATCATGGCCTGGCCCGAGGTGCAGCGGCTGTTCGCGCAATTGCCCGCGGTCGCCACCGACGACGCGGTCCTGATCGTCTACGGCCCGTTCAACGAGCAGGATCGCTACAGCAGCGAAAGCAATGCCGCGTTCGACCAGTGGCTCAAGGCGCGCGGTGCACATATGGCAATCCGCGATGCCGGAGCCGTCGACGCCTTGGCCGACGCCGCCGGCTTCCGCCTGCTCGCCGACATCGCGATGCCGGCCAACAACCGCTGCCGCGTGTGGCGGCGCATGCGCGGCTGAATACCCGCGCCTGCACGATCGCGCCGAACCGGGTACAAAGGCGGCATGAAGTCGATCGACACGCTGACTCCCTGCCCCTGCGGCAACCCGGCCGGTTACAGCCAATGCTGCGGGCCGTTGCACGACGGCGCCATCGCCGCCACGGCCGAACAACTGATGCGTTCGCGCTACAGCGCCTACGTGCTCAAGCGCGAGGATTACCTGCTCGCCAGCTGGCATCCCGACACGCGGCCGGCCTCGCTGCGGTTGTCCGCGCAGCAGCCGCCGCCGACCTGGCTGGGGCTGGAAGTGCGCCGCCAGCAACGCGTCGACGACGACCACGCCATCGTGGAGTTCGTCGCCCGCTACCGCCTCGGCGGCGGCCGCGCACAGCGCCAGCACGAGACCAGCCGCTTCGTGCGCGCAGACGGCCGCTGGTACTACCACGACGGCGAGTTGAAAAGCTGACGCTCAGAAACCCTGCACGCCGGCCGCATGCAGGCGTGCGGCCAGCGTGCGAACTTCGGGACAGCCGAAAAACGCCACCAGCTGGTTCGCGTGACCGGCGCCGATGCCGGCGAGCGCCTGCCAGTCGTTCGCTTCGCGCGCGCTCAGTGCGGCCCAGTGGGACAGTCCGGCAGCAACGCTGGCCGGCGCGCCGAGCGCCTGCAGCCAGCGCGCGAACGGGCGATCGCGGGCACCGGCAAAGCTGCGCGCCAGCGCCGCAGCACGGCCGGCGCCCAGGCCGGGCACGGTCGCCAGTTGTTCAGGCGTGAGGCTCATCCAGTCGAGCAGGTGATGGACCAGTCCGGCATCGATCAAGGCCTGCCAGGTATCCGCACCAAGACCCTCCAGCTGCAGCCCCTGCCGGCCGCCCAGCCACACCAGCCGCGCGCGAAACTGCCGCTCGCAGCCGGGCGTGGCCTGCCAGCAGTTCAGCGGGCCGTGCGCCCGCGGATCGGGCGGCGCCACCGGCACGCGCTGCTGCGTGCGCCACGCCACCGATTGCAGGCGCGGGATGGTCAGTCCGGCGAGCATCACCTCGACCTGGTCGCCGGGGCGGATGTCGAGTTGTTGCCAGCGCTTGAGCGAACCCACGCTGACCCGCTGCACGCGGTGGTCGTCCAACTGCACCGGCTCCAGTTCCAGCACCGGCGTGATGCGGCCGCTGCGGCCGACCGTGAAGTCCACCGCGCGCACCTCGGCCAGCGCCGACGCGGCCGGGTACTTCCACGCCACCGCCCAGTCCGGTGGCGCCGCCTGCCAGCTCGCGGCCGGCGGCCGATGGCCCTGGCGCAGCACCGTGCCGTCGGCGGCGAACGGCATCGCGTGGCGATACCACCGTTCGCGCCACTGCCTCACTTCATCCAGCGTGGCGACCGGGCGCGTATACGTCACGCTGTCGGCCAGCCCCATCGCCGCCAGGCCAGCCAGCCGCGACGGCATGTCGGCCGGACCGCTGGGCCAGTCCCACACGAACAGGCCGATCTGCGCGGCGCTGTCGGCATCCAGCGCATCGCGCGCCAGCGCGCCGGCCACCGTCGAACGCGCATTGGCGCCGCCGTCGTCGGCCTGCGCGTGGCCGGGCAGGCGCCAGTACAGCTCGCCCTGCAGCACTACGCGCGCGGGTGCATTCGGCAGGTGCTTGGGAATCGCCGCGATCGCCTGCGCCAGCCGCGTCCAGTCCGAGCCGTGCAGGCCATCACCGCGGCTGCTCGCCTGATGTAATTGGCCGTCCACATACAGCAAGGTCACCGCCACGCCGTCCGCCTTCGGCTGTACCCACAGATCGCGGTCGCCGTGCGCGTGCATCCATGCGCCGATCGCGGCGGCATCCGGCAACTTGGCCAGGCCGGTCTGCGCCACCGGCGAACGTACCCGGCCGCCGGCGTCGGCGAGATGCGCCAGCGGCGCCGGCGCTTGTGCGGGGAAACAGCGCTGCCATGCGGCGAGGCGCTGCATGGCCTGGTCGTAGACCGCGTCACTCACCGGCGATTGGCCCTCGACGCGGTACGCATGATTCCAGCCATCCAGCCGGTCATGCAGCGCGGCAAGCTCCTGCCGCGCCCGCGCCGGCGACCAGTCCGGACAAGCGGCCGCATGCGCCGCATTGGCGCCAGACAGCAGCATCCCGACGACCAGCGAAAACCATCCCCTGTGCATGTGCCCGCTCCGTTCCGTGGACCTGGCGACAGGCTAGCCAGCGGTCATCGGCGCAGGCAGCCGCCGATGCCGATCGCATGCGTAGGCGCCGGGCTAGCGCTGCAGCGCCAGCTCGCCGAAGCGCAGCATCGTCTCGCCGTGGAAGCGGCCGTTCGGCCCGAAGCGCCGCTCTGCGATCACGCCATGGCCATCGTGGCCGATCGCCACCACGGTGCTGGCGCGGGTGCCGTACTGCTCGCCGCGGATGAATGCCGACGACAGCCAGCGCTCGCGCTCCAGCCCCACACCGGTATCCGGCAGCTGTGCCTCCGGCGCCTGCCGCTCGTCGGCGAGCGCCTCGAACAGCGGCGCGAAATCCGCGTCGCCGCCAGCATCGATCCACTGCTGCAGCCGCTGCATCAGCGCGCGGGTCTTCGGCCACGGCGTGTTGAAGTCGGCGTTCGACAGGCCGTGTACGCCGGGGATCACCGCCTGCGCGCGGGGTTCGGGTCGGTTGCCCAAATAGAACGCCTCGCGCACATCGAAGGTAAGCAGGTTGAACGGGCGATAGTCGGCGGCCGTGCGCAGCAGTTGCCGCGCGTGCGTGGCGGCATCGACATCGCCACGAAGATAGTCGGTGGCGAGCAGGCCGCGCGAGGTGCCGAGCTGCGGATCGCGCGGGTCGCGCACGTTGGTCACCACGCAGCAGCGCCCGCCGTCGGCAACGCCCAGCCAGGTGCCGCCGGCCTCGAGGTCGCGCCCGCCGACGATCGGCGCGTCGTCCCAGCGCGCCAGCGCCGCACTGGGCCGCGCATGGAATTCATCACGATTGCCGGCCAGCAGCAGGCGCCAGCGCGGATGTGTGTTCCAGGCAAACGCGATCAGGCACATGCGCGAAACTTACGCCACACAGGCCATCGCTGCCAGAGGAAGTTCGCTGAGCATCCGCACGATCGAGGCCGCCGCTTCGCGCCCGTCGTGTACCGCGCGCACCACCAGGTCGGCTCCGCGCATGTTGTCGCCGCCGGCGAAGATCTTCGGATGGCCGGTCTGGAACGGCAGCCGGTTCGCGCCCCCCGCACGGATGCGGCCACTGGCATCCCGTTCGATGCCGTGGTCGGCGCACCATGCCGGCGGACTGGGGCGGAAGCCGAACGCCTGGATCACCACGTCGGCACGCAGCTCGGTTTCGCTGCCCTCGACGTGCTGCAGCCGCGCGCGGCCATGCGTGTCGATACCCACCTCGGTGTTGATAAGGCGCACGCCGCGCACCCTGCTCTGCTCGCCGAGCAGGGCCAACGGCTGGCGATGGAACAGGAAGTTCACGCCTTCCTCGCGGCTGTAGCCGACCTCGCGCCGCGAGCCCGGCATGCTGGCCTCGTCGCGCCGGTACACGCAGGTGACCGAGGCGGCGCCGAGGCGCACCGAGGTGCGGTTGCAATCCATGCCGGTGTCGCCGCCGCCGAGTACGACGACATGCTTGCCGTTGAGGTCGAGCGCGGGCGGCACCGGCTGGTCGTCGAGCAGGCGGTTCGCGTTCGCGACCAGGAACGGCAGCGCGTCGTGCACGCCGTCGAGTTCGCGCCCGGGCAGTTCGCCGTCGACGAAGGTGTAGGCGCCGGTGCCCATGAACACCGCGTCGTAGTCGGCCAGCAGTTGCTCGAACGCGATGTCGCGGCCGATCTCCACGTTGAGACGGAAGCGCACGCCCATGCCTTCGAGTACCTCGCGGCGGGTGTGGATCACCGTCTTGTCCAGCTTGAACGGCGGGATGCCGAAGGTGAGCAGGCCGCCGATCTCGCGCTGGCGGTCGAACACGTCCACCGCGATGCCGGCACGGCGCAGCCGGTCCGCACACGACAGGCCGGCCGGGCCGGCGCCGACCACCGCCACGCGGCGGCCGGTTTCCACCACGCCGGACAAGTCCGGCCGCCAGCCCTGGCGGAACGCCTCGTCGGTGATCGAGCGCTCGATGCTGCCGATCGTCACCGCGCCGAAGCCGCCCTGCTCCAGCGTGCAGGCGCCTTCGCACAGGCGATCCTGCGGGCACACGCGGCCGCAGATTTCCGGCAGCGGGTTGGTCTCGTGCATCAGCGTGGCGGCTTCGAACAGGCGTCCGTCCTGCACCAGCTTCAGCCAGTCCGGAATGTAGTTGTGCACCGGGCAGGCGTGCTCGCAATACGGGTTGCCGCAGTCGAGGCAGCGCTCGGCCTGGCCCACGGCCGCAGGCGGCGTGAAGTCGCCGCTGATCTCGCCGTAGCCGAGCACGCGGATCGCTACCGGCACTGCTTTCGGCGGCTGGCGGGGAAGGTTGAGGAACTGGAACAGCTTGTCGCTCATGCCGCCCTCCGCAATTCGTCGGCCAGCGCGGCGAGGCTCGCGGCCTTCGGCTTGACCAGCCAGAAGCGCTGCAGCAACCCGCGAAAATCGCCGAGCAGATGGCGCGCCCAGGTGCTGCCGGTGAGTTCGGCGTGGCGCGCGATCAGTCCGCGCAGGTGCTGCATGTGGTGTTCCATGCCTTCGGGCGTGACGCGCACGATGTCGACCAGTTCGTGGTTGTAGCAATCGACGAAGTTGCGTTCGAGGTCGAGCACGTAGGCGAAGCCGCCGGTCATGCCCGCGCCGAAATTGAGGCCGCACGCGCCGAGCACGGCAACCACGCCGCCGGTCATGTACTCGCAGCAGTGGTCGCCGGCGCCCTCGATCACCGCCAGCGCGCCGGAGTTGCGCACGCCGAAGCGCTCGCCCGCCCGGCCCGCGGCGAACAGCTCGCCGCCGGTGGCGCCGTACAGGCAGGTGTTGCCGAGGATGGAGGCGTCCTGGCTGGCGAACGGCGATTCCGGCGACGGCCGCACGACGATGCGCCCGCCGGCCATGCCCTTGCCGACGCCGTCGTTCGCCTCGCCGGTGAGTTCGATCTGCACGCCGCCGGCGTTCCACGCGCCGAGGCTCTGCCCGGCGCTGCCTTCCAGCTGCAGGGTGATCGGTTCGGGCATGCCGTGGTCGCCCCAGCGTCGCGCCACGTCGCCGGACAGGCGCGCGCCGATCGCGCGGTCGGTATTCGCGATCGCATAGCGGAACGTGCCGCCGCTGCCCAACTCGACCAGCGGCGCGGCATCGTGGGCGATGCGCGTGGCCAGCGCCGCCTCGTCGCGCATCGGGTTGCGCGGCAGCGTGCAGGCGCTGTCCACCTCGACACTCAGACCGTCGCTGGCGATCAGCCGCGACAGGTCGAGCTGCCGCTGCACCGGCGTGCTGCCTTCGGCCTGGGTCAACAGGTCGCTGCGGCCGACCAGTTCGCCGAGGCTGCGCACGCCGAGCCTGGCCAGGTGTTCGCGCACGTCCTCGGCGACGAAGCGGAAGTAGTTCATCACCATCTCGGGCAGGCCGATGAAGTGGTCCTGGCGCAGCGTCTCGTTCTGCGTGGCGATGCCGGTGGCGCAGTTGTTGAGGTGGCAGATGCGCAGGTACTTGCAGCCCAGCGCCACCATCGGGCCGGTGCCGAAACCGAAACTCTCGGCGCCGAGCAGCGCCGCCTTGATCACGTCGAGGCCGGTCTTCAGGCCGCCGTCGGCCTGCAGCCGCACGCGGCCGCGCAGGCCGTTGCGGCGCAGGGTCTGCTGCGCCTCGGCCACGCCCAGTTCCCACGGCGTGCCGGCGTACTTGATCGAGGTGAGCGGGCTGGCGCCGGTGCCGCCGTCGTGGCCGGAGATGGTGATCAGGTCGGCACCGGCCTTGACCACGCCGGCGGCGACCGTGCCCACGCCGGCGTGCGAGACCAGCTTCACCGAGATCAGCGCGGTGGGGTTCACTTCCTTCAGGTCGTGGATCAGCTGCGCCAGGTCCTCGATCGAGTAGATGTCGTGGTGCGGCGGCGGCGAGATCAGGCCGATGCCGGGCTTGGCGTAGCGCAGCCGCGCGATGGTGGCGTCGACCTTGTGGCCGGGCAGCTGGCCGCCTTCGCCGGGTTTCGCACCCTGCGCGATCTTGATCTGCAGCACCTCGGCGTTGATCAGGTATTCGGCGGTGACGCCGAAGCGGCCGGACGAGACCTGCTTGATCTTCGAGGTCCTCTCGGTGCCGTAGCGCGCCGGGTCTTCGCCTCCTTCGCCGGAGTTGCTGCGGCCGCCGAGCCGGTTCATCGCGATCGCCAGCGCTTCGTGCGCTTCAGGCGACAGTGCGCCCAGCGACATGCCGGCCGAATCGAAGCGCTTCAGGATGGCCTCGACCGGTTCGACCTCGCCGAGCGGAATGGCGGCACCGACCGCCTGCGGCAGCAACAGATCGCGCAGCGCGGATGGTGGCCGCGTATCGACGTGCTGCGCGTAACGCCGGTAGTCGTCCATCGCGCCGCTGCGCACGGCGGCCTGCAGCGTGTCGATCACGTCGGGGTTGTACATGTGGTACTCGCCGCCGTGGACGAACTTGTAGATGCCGCCGGCGCGCAGCGGCTGCGCCTCGTTCCAGGCCTCGGCGGCGAGCAGGCGCGCGTCGTGCTCGAGTTCGGCAAAGCCGGCGCCGCCGATCCGCGACGGCGTGCCGGCGAAGCACAGCGCCACCACTTCGGGCGCCAGGCCCACGATCTCGAACAGCTGCGCACCGCGATAGCCGGCGATGGTGGAGATGCCCATCTTCGACAGGATCTTCAGCAGGCCCTTGCGGATGCCGCGGCGGTAGCTGCGGCCGATCTCGCGCGGGGTGCCGTCGCCACGCTTGATGTGACCGTCGCGGCCCAGCTCGAACAGGCTCTGGTACGCCAGCCACGGATAGATGGCGGTGGCGCCGAAGCCGATCAGGCAGGCGAACTGGTGCGCGTCGCGCGCGGTGGCGGTTTCCACCAGCAGGTTGCACTGGCAGCGCAGGCCGGTCTCGATCAGGTGCGCGTGAATCGCGCCCACCGCCAGCAGCGCGTGCGCCGGCAGCGTGTCCCGGTTCGGATAACGGTCGGTGATGAAGACCATGCCGGCGCCGTGGCGCACGCCCTGCTCCGCCTCGCGGCAGAACCGGCGCAGCGCCGCTTCCAGCCCTTCCTCGGGCGGGTAGCACAGGTCGATCTGCACGGTGGCATTGACGAACTGCGGCAACGCCAGCAGCTGGCGCAGCTTGCGTTGCGAGCAGATCGGCGAGTTCAGCAGAATCTGCTTCGCGTTGTCCGCCGACAGCTCGAACAGGTTGCCTTCGCGGCCGAACTGGGTGACCAGCGACATCACCAGCCGCTCGCGCAGCGGGTCGATCGGCGGGTTGGTGACCTGGGCGAAGCCTTCGCGGAAGCGGTCGAACAGCGGCCGCACCTGGCGCGACATCGCCGCCATCGGGGTGTCGTCGCCCATCGCGCCTGTGGCTTCGGCCTCGGTTTCGGCGAGCACTTTCAGCACGCTCTCGCGTTCCTCGCGGCTCAAGCCATACAGCTTCTGGTAGCGGCGCAGCACCGTGGCCGGCAGCGGCTCGGCGGCGAGGCTGGGATCGATCAGGTCCGACTCGAGGTAGCTGACGCCGGCGCGCAGCCAGTCGCGGAACGGTGCGCGGCTCTTGTTGATCGCGTCGATGTCGGCGTCGTGCAGCAGGCGATGATTGGCGAAATCCACCGCCAGCATCTGGCCGGGCCCGAGCCGGCCCTTCGCCACCACGCGCGATGGCGGCACGTCCCACAGGCCGGCCTCGGAGGCGACGATCAGGTGGTTGTCGTCCGACAGCGCCCAGCGCGCCGGGCGCAGGCCGTTGCGGTCGAGCGTGCACGCCGCGTAGTGACCGTCGCACATCACCAGACCGGCCGGCCCGTCCCACGGCTCGCTATGCAGCGCGTAGTACTCGTAGAAGCCGGTGAGGTCCTCGTCCAGATCCTCGCGCGCCGCGTACGCCGGCGGCACCAGCACGCGCATCGCGGTGAGCATGTCGAGGCCGCCGGCCAGCAGCACTTCCAGCGCGTTGTCGAGGCTTTCCGAATCCGAACCGTCCTGGCGCACCAGCGCGCCGATGTCGGTAAGGTCGACCCGCGGCGAACGCAGTACCGCCTCGCGCGCCTGCATCCAGCGCCGGTTGCCGCGGATGGTGTTGATCTCGCCGTTGTGCGCCAGCAGCCTGAACGGCTGCGCCAGCCGCCACTGCGGCGTGGTGTTGGTGGAGAAGCGCTGGTGGAAAACCACCGCGTCGCTGGCCAGCGCCGGATGCCGCAGATCGGCGAACACCTCGCGCAGCCGGCCCGGCGCGGCCATCGCCTTGTAGCCGATCACCTGGGCGGACAGGCTCACCACGTAGAATTGCCGATCGGCGGCCAGCGCGGTTTCGGCGCGCCGGCGCGCACGGAACAGCGCGCGCTCGAACGCGCCATCGTCCATCCCGGCCGCGGCATTCACGAATACCTGGCGCACGCGCGGACAGGTGGCGCTGGCGAGCGGGCCGCAAGCCCCGGTATCGATCGCCACGTCGCGCCAGCCGGCCAAGGCCAGACCAGCCTCGGCCAGATGCCGCTCGAACTCGATCACGGCCGCCTCGCCACCGGCCGGGTCGAGGAACACCAGCCCCGCCGCGAAACGCTCGCCCGGCACGATGCCGTCCGCTGCCGCCAGCGCGCGCAGCCAGTCCGCCGGGCGATGGATCAGCACGCCGCAACCGTCGCCGCTGATGCCGTCGGCATTCACGCCGCCGCGATGGGAGAGTTTCGCCAGCGCGGCAAACGCGGTGTCGACCAGCGTGGCACTGGCGCGCCCGTCGATCTGCGCAACCAGGCCGAAGCCGCAGCTGTCGTGTTCGAAAGCCGGGTCGTACAACGTCGCCGAGCCGCGTGCCGCCATCTACCCCTCCGGGCTGCGCAGGTCGCCGCGATGCCGAGGGCACCAATCGTTTTGCGCAGGAACGGCTCCGACTAAAACACAATTGTTGCGCCGCGTCAAAGAGCGGGTATGGACGTCTAAACTTCTTAACGTTCGTGGCAGCCGGCAGACCGCGCCACGCGGCCATTGCGCGAGGCACGCGCGCCGGTGCCGGCGCGCGTGCCTCGCCGGCCGAAGCTTCCGCTCGGCCGGTCGGGTTTACATCTTGTACTTCACGCCCACCGTGTAGAACCGGCCGACCATGCCGGCCTGCGCCCAGGTCGGGTTGTAGTTGTTGCCTGCGTAGTTGCTCGGGTCGAACGGCGCCTCGCGATTGAAGGCATTCAGGATCGATGCGGTCAGCGCGAAGTGGTCGTTGAAGTCGTAGCTTCCGGTCAGGTCGAACGTGGTGAACGACGCCACATGGCAGCTCGGCGGGAACGGGTCGCCGTTGTCGTCCACCGAGATGCAGCCCTCGCCATTGTCCGGCGCGGTCATCGAGATGCCGCTGGTGTAGTAGAGCGTGCCGGTGACCGTGGCATGGCCGAAGCTGAGGCTGTTCGACCAGGAAGCGCGGTCGCGCGGCGTGCCCGCGCCCGAGGACAGCGCGTACGGCCCGTGCGTGCCGACGAAGCGTTGCACCGTGCCGTCCTGCAGGGTCAGGTTCCACTCGAAGATGCGCGTGGCGCTGAACTCGCTGCGCAGCTTCGTGCCTGCGCCGAGATCGAAATTGCCGATCAGGTCAAGGTCGACGCCCTTGGTCTGCAGCGAGTTCTGGTTGACGTACGGCGCCATCACCACGACCGGCTTCGGCAGCAGGTCCGGATGCTCCGGATCGGGGACGTCGGCGATGACGGCCGAGTTCGGCGGCAGCGGCTGGCCGGCGAAGTAGGCGTCGAGAACGGCCTGCGTATCCTGCTGGCCGATCACGCCGGTCTTCTTGATGTCGTAGTAGTCCAGCGAGGCGCTGAGCTGCTCGATCGGCTGGTAGACCACGCCGAAGGTCCAGCTCTTCGAACGTTCCGGCTTGATGTTCGGGTTGCCGATGGTGTCGTAGGCGAGCCCGTAGGGCCGCACATAGGCGTTGTTGCCGTGCGCCGCGGCGTAATCGTCCGGCACGGTGTAGGTGGCGAAGCCCTCCGATTCGCTGGAGCCGTTCTCGGCGAAGCTCGGCGCGCGGAAGCCCTTGGACCAGGTGCCGCGAACCGCCAGCGATTCGATCGGCTTCCACTTGAAGCCGATCTTCGGCGAGAAGTTGTTGCCGAAGTCGGAGTAGTGGTCGAAGCGGCCGGAGGCGTCGACTTCCAGCGATTCCAGGAACGGCGCGTCCAGCTCGGCGTAGGCACCGGACACGGTGCGCTTGCCGAAGGTATGCGCCACGCCGAGGCCCTGGGCCTGCAGCCCCGGGTTCAGATCAGGATCGTGCTGCTCCTCGTGGCGCACGTCGACGCCGGTGGCAAAGCCCAGCGAGCCGCCGGGCAGGTCCATCAGGGGACGCGAGACGTGGAAGTCGATCGACTGCAGGTCGGTGGTCGATTTCTTGTGCAGCACCGGCGCCAGCTCGGCGAGCAGCTGCGGCGAGTTCTGCGACGGGTCGAGGAAGTTGTAGCTGCCGTCGTTCACGACCTGGATCAGCTTGTTGTAGTTGAGGAAGCCGTAGTTGTCGACGGTAAGCGAGTTGTGGTTGAACACCAGCGCGCTGTCGTAGTTCCACTCGCCCATGGTGCCGTGGATGCCGCCGACCAGACGCGTATTGTCGTTGTCCTGCTTCGCGCCGCCCTTGATGCCGCCGAACGCATAGGTGATCAGCGCCGGCTGGTCGAAGGGATTGTTCGGATTGTCCGAGCCGTCCGGCAAGGTCGCCGGCAGCACGAGCGAGCGCGTATTGACCGGCGTGCCCGCGCGGATCTGCGGCGGACCGCCGGCGACGTCGGTCTTGTTGCTGTACACGCTGGCGCCCACGTAGGCCTCGCTGGTGTCGCCCACCTTGATGGTCAGGCGGCCGTAGGCGCCGAGGCGTTTCTCTTTCGGCTGCAGGTCGGTGTACTGGCTGACGAAGTTCTGCTCGCAACCGCTGCCGAGGTCATTGGTCACCGGTGTCGTGTCCGGACCGCAGGGCCGCAGCGGCTGCCACAGCGAGCCGTCGACCGCGGTGCCGGTCAGCATGCCGCCCGGTCCGTTCGGACCGGGCACGGCCGGCCGCACCATGCCGTAGATCGAGCCGGCGTTGAAACCGGGCTGGCCGTTGGTGGCGTCGCTGCCGCCGATCCGGCTGAGATCGGTGGAGTTGTACGGAAAGCCGCGGTCGCGCGCCCAGATGCGGTCGTCGTTCTGCGCCTCGATGCTGCCATAGGCATTCCAGCCGTCCTTCGCGAGATCGCCGCCGCCGAACAGCAGGGTGGCGCGGCGCGTGGTGCCGCCGCCCTTCTGCGACGTGCCGACGTCGGCGGTGGCCTGCAGCCCCTTGAAGTCGTGCTTGAGGATGATGTTGACGACGCCGGCGATCGCGTCGGCGCCGTACAGCGAGGAGGCGCCGTCTTTCAGCACGTCGATGCGCTCGATCGCGTTCACCGGGATCGTGTTGAGGTCGACGAAGGTGCGCTGGCCGTCGTCCGCCAGCGGGTAATTGGCCGAGCGGCGGCCATCGATCAGCACCAGGGTCGAGTTCACCGTCAGGCCGCGCAGCGCGACACCGGCGGAACCCGCGGCGAATCCGGCGGTGAAGGCGGTGGGAATCGAACCGCTGTTGTCCGCGGAAATCGCGCGCACCACGTCGTTGACGGTCTTCAGGCCGCTGCGCTCGATCTGGGCGGCGGTGATCACGGTGACCGGCGAGGGCGTCTCCAGGTCGACTCGCGGGATCGCCGAGCCGGTCACCGTGACGGACTGCAATTCCTGCACGTTCTGGCCGGTGGGCGCAGGCGGGTTTTGCGTAGCCTGCGAGTTCTGCGCAGCGGTCCGGGTCTGCGGGGCGTCGGCGGGTGGTGCGCTTTGCGCGAGGGCGGCAGCTATCGGGGACAGGGCCAGGCCCGCCAGCGAAATGACAAGCGTGCGTTTCATGGACATAACCTCCACTTGCTCCACTTGCGGAGCAATCGCGAGTCGCTCGGATCGATCGGGCAATGGAGAAGCAGGCAGTTGGGGTGGGGGGAAGCCAGCTTCTGCAACCGGCGAAAGGCCACGAGCGGGGGAAGGCCTTCGCAAACGCGGTTTAACACTTCGCTAATTCACGCTCAAGTGCCTAATTTCACGCTGTATTTCATGCATATTCCGGACCAAGGCTCACACTCGCCCAGATGCCGCGTCGTGTTTTCCCGGCTATCCGGCAAGACGGGAGCAGCAGCTGTCTCGCCGTGCCCGCTCCGCTCGGGGATAATCGGCCGCATGCCCAAACCCGCCCGCTTCGCCGCCCGCCCCGTCCGCTGCCTGATATTCGCCGCACTGCTGGGCTGTCTGGCCATCACGCCGCTGCAGGCACGCCAGGACAGCAAGAGCGAACAGGCCGAGGCGAAGCAGAAGCTGGCCGAACTGCGCCACAAGATGGAGGCGCTCGCAAAGGAGCAGGCCGACACCGCGGCCCGGCGCGACAGCGTCAACGCCGAACTGGCCAAGCAGGCCAATGCGCTGGCCGGTGCGGCGCGTGCGGTACGCCAGACCGATGCCGAGCTGGCTGCCAAGCAGCAGCAGCTGGATCAACTGCAGCAACAGCGCACCGCGCTGAAGCAGACGCTGGACAGCCAGCGCGCCGCGATCGCCGACCTGCTGCGCGCCACCTATGCGCTCGGCCACGGCTCGGACCTGCGCCTGCTGCTGGGCGACGAGGACGTGGCGCGCATCGCGCGCGCGCTGGTCTACTCGAAGTACTTCCAGCAGGACCGCGTGCAGCGCGTGCAGCGATTGATGGCCGACCTGGCCAAACTGCAGGAACTGGAAGATGCGATCACCGCCGAACAGCAGGCTCTGCAGGCGACCCGGACCCAGCGCGAGCAGCAGGCGGCCGCGCTGGCCAAACAGCGCGCCGCGCAGCAGAAGCTGGCCGCCGAGACCGACGCCCGGTACAAGGACCAGGCGCAGCGGCTGGCCGCGCTGAAGCAGAACGCGCAATCGCTCAACAACCTGCTCGCCAAGCTGCAGAAGGCGATCGACGAAGCCGCCACCCGCGCCGCCGCCGAACGTGCCGCGGCCATCAGGAAGCACCCCGGGCGCAAGCCGCCACCGCCGATCGAGGTCGGCGGCGCCAGCGCCAACATCCGCGGCAACCTGCCGTGGCCGGCCAGCGGCGTGGTCAACAGCTACGGCAACGGCGTGCTGATCAAGGCCAGCGGCGGCAGCGAGATCCACGCGGTGGCGCGCGGCCGGGTGATCTACGCCGGCTTCCTGCGCGGCTACGGCATGCTGCTGATCCTCAACCACGGCAACGGCTGGATGAGCATGTACGGCAACAACGAAACCCTGCTGCACGACGTCGGCGACCAGGTCGAGGCAGGCCAGGCGATCGGCACCGCCAGCCCGCCCACCGGCGCCAACACCGGCGTCTATTTCGAGCTGCGCCGGAACAACCAGCCGGTCGATCCGCGCAGCTGGCTGAGCCAGCGCCGTTGACGCGCCCGCCGCCGCATCGCAGGCTAGGAACGAGTTAACGCTGAATTACCCCGGCATCTGGTTGTCTCATGCCTGCCCACATTTTCCGTCGCGCTCCGGCGCGGCGCTGTCTGCTGTACGGAGTCACACGCATGCGCCTTTCCCCTTCTAGTCCGACGATCGGCATGGCGGTCCTGCTGCTGGCCGTTCCGTTCCTGCTGGCCGCGCCGGATGCCCGCGCGCAGAACGCGCCGGCCGCTGCCGCCAGCGTGGCGGCGCCGCCGGTCGACCTGCCGGCCACCAGCAGCAGCGCCGACGCACCGGCCGGCACCAGCTCCGCCGGCCAGGTGGACCTGGACGATATCCGCAACTTCAGCCGCGTCTACGAAGTGGTGCGCCAGGCGTACGTGGAGAAGGTCGACAACAAGACCCTGATGAAGGCCGCCATCACCGGCATGCTCAGCGGCCTCGACCCGCACAGCGAATACCTGGACAAGGACGGCCTGACCCAGCTCAGCGAGGACACCACCGGCGAGTACAGCGGCCTCGGCATCGAGGTGCTGCAGGTCGACGGCGGCCTGCGCATCGTCTCGCCGATCGACGACACCCCCGCCGCGCGCGCCGGCATCAAGCCGGGCGACAGCATCGTCAAGATCAACGGCGCCCTGATCGACGCACAGAACGTGGACGAGATGTTCAAGCAACTGCGCGGCAAGCCGGGCAGCAAGATCGACCTGACCATCGTGCACCAGAACAGCGACAAGCTGATCGACCTGCACCTCGTGCGCCAGAACATCTCGATCAGCAGCGTCAAGGTGCGCGAGCTGGAGCCGGGCTACGTCTACATGCGGATCAGCCAGTTCCAGGACGACACCGCCGGCGACCTGGAGCAGAAGCTGGGGCAGCTGATCGCAAAGAACGGCGCGCCGAAAGGCGCCGTGCTCGACCTGCGCAACAACCCGGGCGGCCTGCTTACCGCGGCCGTGGGCGTCAGCGACGACTTTCTCGACGCCGGTACCATCGTCACCACCCGCGGCCGTCTGCAGGACGCGAACATGAGTTTCAACGCGCACCCGGGCGACCAGCTCGGCGGCGCACCGATGATCGTGCTGACCAACAACGGCACCGCCTCGGCCGCCGAGATCGTCTCCGGCGCGCTGAAGGACAACCGCCGCGCGCTGATCATGGGCCAGCGCACGTTCGGCAAGGGCGTGGTGCAGACCGTGCTGCCGCTGGATGCCGAGCATGCGGTGAAGATCACCACGGCGCGCTACTACACGCCGAACGGCACCTCGATCCAGGCCGAGGGCATCAAGCCCGACATCGCGCTGGCCGACCTCACCGTGAACCCATCCGACCGCGGACCGGTGCTGATCAGTTCGGAAGCCGACCTGCCGAACCACCTGGCCAACGAGAAGGCTCAAGCCGGCATCGACATCAACGACGACGGCAGCGCCGCCGATGCCAAGCTGGCCACCAGCGACTACGCGCTGTCGCAGGCACTGAACGTGCTCAAGGGCATGGCGCTGCGCCAGCCCGCCGCCGTCCGGCGCTGACGCCACGACGGCACAAACACAAACGGCCCCTCGCGGGGCCGTTTGCATGAGCAACTCACTTGGTTGCGGCGCGGCGGCTCAGGCTGCCGTGGCGAACAGGCCACGCATCTTCTTCATCGCATTCGCCTCGATCTGGCGGATGCGTTCGGCGGAAACGCCGTACTCGTCGGCCAGGTCCTGCAGCGTGGCCTTGTTGCTGTCGTCCAGCCAGCGACGCTGGATGATGTCGCGCGAACGCGGATCCAGATGGTCCAGCGCATCGGTCAGCGTCTGCATCTGGTTGTCGGCGTAATCCTCGTCGGACACGTTCTCGTACGGGTCCGCGCCGTCGTCGATCAGGAACGCCGCCGGCGCCGGCTTGGCGTCGTCGTCGGCGTCGGCCGGAGCCTCGAAGCCGATGTCGCGGCCGGACAGGCGCGATTCCATCTCGCGCACGGTCGCCTCGGGCACGCCCAGGTCCTTCGCCACGGTGCTCACCTCGGCCGCGTTCATCCAGCCCAGGCGCTTCTTGCTCTTGCGCAGGTTGAAGAACAGCTTGCGCTGCGCCTTGGTGGTGGCGACCTTCACGATGCGCCAGTTCTTCAGGATGAACTCGTGCATCTCGGCACGGATCCAGTGCACCGCGAAACTGACCAGGCGCACGCCCTGGTCCGGGTCGAAACGCTTGACCGCCTTCATCAGGCCGATGTTGCCTTCCTGGATCAGGTCGGCCAGCTGCAGGCCGTAGCCCGAATAGCCACGCGCCACGTGCACCACGAAACGCAGGTGCGACAGCACCAGCTTCTTCGCCGCGGCCAGGTTGGCCTCTTCGAGGTAGTCGCGCGACAGCGCCTGCTCTTCTTCCGAACTCAGCACCGGGATCCGATGGACCGCGGAAATGTACGCATCCAGACTGCCGACGACGCTCGGCAGCGGGAAGTTGGCGGTCACCAAGGCTTGAGACATGGGTGGAACCTCCTGAAACGACGTCAAAGTTTAGCACTCGGGTAGTTGGAGTGCTAAGGCGCGGGAATGGTTCCGCGCTTTAATGAACTAAATGGTATAGATATTGATCGCCCTTGTCCAGCGTCTCATTCAGTCCGATATGAGGCTGGCAAAACCGCATTCAAGCAGGCACGAAACCGCTCTGCAATGCGACTTTCGGCGGCAACGACCAGTCGATCGGCGGCTGTCCGTGGGCCTCCAGGTAGCGGTTGGCGGCGGAGAAGTGGCCGCAGCCGAGGAAGCCGCGGTGGGCCGACAGCGGCGACGGGTGCACCGAGCTCAAAACGCAGTGCCGGCGGGTGTCGATGAGCTGGCCCTTGCGCTGGGCGTACGAGCCCCACAGCAGGAACACCAGCCCTTCGCGCTCGCGGTTCAGTGCGTCGATCGCCGCATCGGTGAAGCCCTCCCAACCCTTGCCCTGGTGCGAGCCGGCGCGACCTTCTTCCACCGTCAGCACGCTGTTGAGCAGCAGCACGCCGCGATCGGCCCAGGGCGTGAGGCAGCCGTGGTCGGGCCGCGGGATGCCGAGGTCGCGCTGGATCTCCTTGAAGATGTTCTCCAGCGACGGCGGCACCCGCACGCCGGGACGCACCGAGAAGCACAGGCCGTGCGCCTGGCCGGGGCCGTGGTACGGGTCCTGGCCCAGGATCACTACCCGCACCGCATCGAACGGGGTGTGTTCGAATGCCGCGAAGATCTCCGGACCGGGCGGGTAGATCCGTTTGCCGGCCCGCTTCTCCGCACGCAGGAACGCCGCCAGCGCCTGCATCTCGGGACGCAGCAGGTAGTCGCCGATGCGCGCCTTCCACGACGGTTCCAGCTTGATCTGCGCCGCGTCGCTCATGCCTCGGCCGTGTGCCCGCGCACGTGCTTCGCCACGCGCAGCTGGAACAGCAGCTTGGTGACCAGCAGTTTTTCCTCGACCGGCTTCTCGACCAGGTCGTTGGCGCCGGCCCTGATCAGCGCGGCCTGGTTGGCCGGGTTCTCGTCGCCGGTCATCACCAGCACGGGCAGCCGGCCCTTGCCGTAGCCGAACGCGCCGCGGATATGTTCGAGCAGGTCGCCGCCGGTGAGCTCGCCCTTCAGGCTGACGTCGGTGAGCACCACGTCGGCGCCCACCTCGCCCTGCGCCTTCGAGGTTTCCAGCAGGGCCAGGGCGTCCTCCACGCTGACCACATGGCGCACGGTGAGGCCGATCTTCTCCAGCATGCGGCGGGTCGCCAGCGCCACCACGCGGCTGTCCTCGACGTACAGCACCACGCCATCGGCGGCGGCGTCCGGCCGCACGTAGCCGCGGATGAACTCGGCCAGCGCCTGGAAGCCCAGCGCCTTGTCGAAGTAGTCGGTGACGTGTTCGCCCAGCGAGCGGCGGTGCAGCCGGTCATCCACGTCGCCGGAGACCACCACGATCGGCACGTAAGCCTGCGGCGCCGACTCGCGCACGAAGCGCGCCAGCTCCAGCCCGTCCATGTCGGGCAGGCGCAGCGCTATGGTGATGAAGTCGAACACGCCATCGCCGAGCACCTGCTGCGCCTCGGCGCCGCTGCCGCAGCCGACCACCTCGACGCCGGGCAGTTCGGCCTGCAGCACGCGGGTGATCAACTGGCGCACCACGCGCGAACCGTCGACCACCAGCACCCGCGGTGCGTCAGTCAGCAGACGGCTGCTGATATTCGTACTCATGCCTTAACTCACCCACCCGACTCGTGGCCGTCCTTCGCCGATGAACCTGCGGGCGCACCCCCTGCACCCGCCGCAACTGGGGATAGTGCACCGGATGCGGCACCGGCGGTGCGATTCACGTCACCCCGGCGCAAGACCGTCATACCGCCTTGCGCAACTGCCACGCGCTGACCAGCCGCGCGCCGAGCCAACCCAGCGCCGCGGCGACCAGCGGCACCGCCAGCAGCAGCCATGGCGGCAAGCCGCCGACCTGCAGCTTGCCATCATAAGCCTGGCTCAACTGCGCCACCGGCGTGGCCAGCGCCAGCTCGATCAGCACCGCCAGCAACGCCGCCAGGATGCCGCTGAACAGGCCATACCAGATCCCGGCATACAGATAAGGCCGGCGCACGAACGCGCCGCTGGCGCCGACCAGCAGCAGCACGCCGATCTCCTCGTTGCGGCTGGCGATGTCCACCCGGATCGTATTGCCGACCACCAGCAGCGCCGCCAGCGCCAGCAGCGAAGCCAGCACCAGCACCACGCGATTGCCCACGCCGAGCAAGGCATCCAGCCGCTGCCGCCAGCTGCCGCTGTCCTGCACCAGGTCGACGCTGCGCAGCGTACGCACGTCCGCCACCATCTGCTCCAGCGCATGCGCGCTCACTCCCGCACGCGGCTGCAACTGCAGCACGTACGGCAGCGGGTTGTCGTCCAGCGTCTGCAGGGCACCGGAGAAGCCCTGCATCTGCGCCAGCTCATCCATGCCCTGCTGCGGCGTCTTCACCACCACCGCGGCCACCTCGGGGCGGTCGCCCAGCTGCTGGGCGAGCAGTTGCGCCTGCGACGCGGTCTGGCCGGGCTGCAGGAACACGCTGATCGCCTGGCTCTGGCCCAGCGCACGGCCGAGCTGCTGCACATTGCCCAGCAGCAGGTAGAACGCCAGCGGCAAGGCCAGCGCCAGGCCCATCACCGCGATGGTGAGCAGACTGCCGAATGGACGCGAGGCGAGCCGGCGCAGGCTCGACGCCGCGCTCCAGCGATGATGTTCCTGCCAGCTGGCGAAACGGTTGCCGCGGCTGTGGACATTGCGCTGCGGCGCATCCGCGGACACGTGCAGGGTTTCCGGCACCGTGTTCACAGCACCTCCTGCGCGGCCAGGTCGGCCACCAGGCGGCCATGGTCCAGCACGATCACGCGCTTCTTCATGCGCTTGATCAGCGGCAGGTCGTGGCTGGCGATCAGCACGGTGGTGCCGACCTGCTGGAACTCGCCGAACAGGCCCATGATCTCCACCGCCAGTTGCGGGTCGAGGTTGCCGGTGGGCTCGTCGGCGATCAGCAGCGCGGGACGCGCCACGATCGCGCGGGCGATGCCCACGCGCTGTTGCTCGCCGGTGGACAACGTCGCCGGCAGCTGCCGCTCGTAGGCGAGCAGGCCGACCTTCTCCAGCGCCGCGCGCACCCGCCGGGCGCGTTCGGCGCGGGCGATGCCGCCGATCGCCAGCGGCAGCTCGACGTTGGCGAACACGCTGCGATCCAGCAGCAGGCGATGATCCTGGAACACCATGCCGACATGCCTGCGCCACTTCGGGATGCCGCTGTGGCGAATCTTCGCCAGGCTCCTGCCGTCCACGCTGATCACGCCGTGCGAGGGCCGCTCGATCAGTCCCAGCAGCTTGAGCAGGGTGCTCTTGCCGGCGCCGGAATGCCCGGTGACGAAGGCCATCTCGCCCGTCGGCACCTCGAACGAAAGCTGCGAGAGCGCCTCATGGCCGCCCTCGTAGCGCTTGCTGACTTGATCGAAATGGATCACCGAGCGTCCCCGAGCCTGCGTGTCGTCATATCGACGGCAAGGATAAGGGAAGCCGGCCGCAAGATGCGGACTTCTCTGATCGCCGCGGTTCAGCCCGCGGCGATCATGGCGTTCAGCGGCCGGTGAACAGGCGGGTCAAGCGGCGGAACAGGCCCGGCTTTTTCGGATGAGCGTGTTCGACGGCCTTGCCCGAGGTCACCGCGACCTGCCGCGACGGCCGGCTGTGCACCGCGCCGCCGGACTCGGCCGCATTGCGCTCGCGCGGCGGGCGACGCTCGCCCCGCGGCGCGCGATTGCCCTCGGCCACCGCTGCCTGGTGGCCGGTCGCCTCGACGCCATCGGTGGGCGCACCTTCGCGGCGGCGATTGCGACCGCCGCGGCGACGACGCGGCTTGCGCGTGCCTTCGGCGGCTACGCTGCCGCCGGCCGCCGGTGCGTCGGTCTTGTGCACGGCCACGGCGACCGGCTGTCCCGCTGCGGCGGCGGCACTGCCGTCGGCCACGGCCGGCCGGCGCTCGCGCGGCGGACGCGAAGCGCCGCGGCTGCCGCCGCCGTGCTCGCCACTGCGGCCGGGACCACCACGCCGCGGCTTCTCGCCCGGACGCGGCGGTACCACGTCGCCGAACGCGGCGCTGTCGGCGGCGGCGTTCGCGGCGAACTCGGGGTCGACCGCGCGCGGCTTCGGCATCACCAGCAGCTCCGGATCCATCGATGCGACCGGGATGCTCTGGCCGATATAGGTCTCGATGTCCGGCAGCGACATCGCGTACAGGTCGCAGGCGAAGCTGATCGCGTCGCCCTCGGCGCCGAGCCGCGCGGTGCGGCCGATGCGGTGCACGTAATCCTCGGCCTCGTGCGGCAGGTCGTAGTTGAAGACGTGGCTGACCGCCGGGATGTGCAGGCCGCGTGCGGCCACGTCGGTGGCCACCAGGATGTCCAGTTGGCCGTCCTGGAAACGCTGCAGCAGTTTCTGCCGCTTCAGCTGCGGCACGTCGCCGGAGATCGCGCCGACGCGGCAGCCGTGGCGCTTCACGCGCTCGGTGATGCGCTCGGCGGCGGCCTTGGTGTTGACGAAGATGATGCTGCGGCTGGGCTGGTGCCGGTCGATCAGGTTCAGCAGCAGCGGCATCTTCTCTTCCTTGGCCGGGAAGTAGACCAGCTGGCGCACCTTGTCGGCGGTGACGTTGTCGCTCTCCACCACCAGCTTCTCGGCCTCGTGCATGTGCTCGTAGGCCAGCTCCAGCACGCGATGGCTCAGGGTGGCGGAGAACAGCAGCACCTGGCGCTGTTCGCGCGGCGGCAGCTTGCGGAAGATGAAGCGCACGTCCTTGATGAAGCCGAGGTCGAACATCCGGTCGGCCTCGTCGATCACCATCACTTCGACGCTGTTGAGGCTGAACACGCCCTGCTTGTGGTAGTCGAGCAGGCGGCCGGGGGTGGCGATGATGATGTCGCAGCCGTCTTTCAATTGCTGGCGCTGCTTGTCGTAGTCGACGCCGCCGTAGATCAGTGCGCTGCGCAGGCCGGTGTGGCGGCCGATCGCCTTGGCGTCCTTCTCGATCTGGATCGCCAGCTCGCGGGTGGGCGCGATCACCAGCGCGCGCGGGTCGCTGTCCTTGCGCTCGGCCACCGCCGGCGTGGTCAGCAGGCGATTCATCAGCGCGACCAGGAACGCACAGGTCTTGCCGGTGCCGGTCTGCGCCTGGCCGGCGACGTCGCGCCCGGCCAGCGCCAGCGGCAGGGTCATTTCCTGGATCGGCGTGCAGCGGGTGAAGCCGCTGTCGTCCAGGCCCTGCTGCAGCAGCGGATGAAGATCGAAGTTGGTGAAGAAGGTATCGGTGAGTACGGTTTGTGACATATGCGGATGGTTGACCTTGCCTGACGGCGGCGTGATGCGCTGCACTTGGCTCCAGGCGCCGGATGTCGGCGCGAAAGCGGTGCAGGACGGGTGCGCGATGCGCGGCGAAGCGGCTCAATGTCAGGGTCAACAAGGTCGCGCCGCGGCTGGCGACGCCGTAGTTGCCGGCGGTCTGACGGGCGGCTGTGCAAGCCGCCCTTGAATCGTGCCCGGAGTTGCGCTGGAATGAAGGCTTGCCGCCCTCCTCCTGCCCAACCCGCGCTTCGTGGGCGCCTGAGTGTAGCCGATGACGGCCCCGCCCGTCCTCACTCCTTGTTTTTCCACCCCGGTCACCCCATTGTTCTGCACCTGCCAGTTTTGCGCCCCCAGCCACGGAGATCCCCGGTGAGCGACCTGATTACCCATGTGAACGACGACGCCTTCGACGAGCAGGTGCTCAAATCCGAAACCCCGGTGCTGCTGGATTTCTGGGCGGAATGGTGCGGCCCGTGCAAGGCCATCGCGCCGATGCTGGACGAGATCGCCCAGCAGTACGAAGGCAAGCTGCGCATCGTCAAGGTCAACATCGACCAGAACCAGCAGACCCCGCGAGCCTATGGCGTGCGCGGCATCCCGACCCTGATGGTGTTCAAGAACGGCAAGGTCGAGGCGACCCAGATCGGCGCCGTCAGCAAGGGCCAGCTGACCCAGATGATCGACAAGGCCATCTGATCCACCCGCTGCAAACCCGCAGCACGGAGCCGGCTCGGCTGAGTACGGCCGGCTCACGAGGCTTTACGCCGATGCGCAGCGGGTGCTAGATTCAGCGCGTCCGTCGGGACAGTCCTGTCCCCTTGCGCCTTCCGCGCGACGCACACCCTCCCTCCTGTAATTCAACGGCGCCCTGCGAGGATTGCCCGTGTCCGATACCGATAACACCATTTCGAACGACGCCAAGAGCGCCGATACCAAGCCTGTTGCCGAAGGCAAGCCCGAGCCGCGCCCCCGCGCGCCGCGCCGCACGGCCGCAGCGATCGCGGCGGCAAGCGCCGAGAAACCGGCCATCCCCGCTTCCGCGGCACCGGCGGCTGCCCCGGCGGCAACCGAACGTGCCATGCCGCCGGCGCCCGCACCGGTACAGGCCAGCCTGCCGGTAACTCCCGCACCGGCCAGCGATTCGCCCGCACCGCGTGCCGCGCAGGAGCCGCGCGAATCCGCCTCCCAGCCAGGCCAGAACCAGAACCAGGATCAGGGCCAAGGTCAGGGTCAGCCGCAGGCGCAGAACCCGAACCAGGGCCAGAACCCGAACAACAACGCCGGCCGCGAAGGTCGCGAAGGCCGTGGCCGCCGGCGTCGCAACGAGCGCGGCGGCAACCCGAACCAGCAACAGCAGGGGCGCCCGCAGGGCGGCGGCCATCCGCGGCCCAACCCGAACGGCCTGCCGGTGGATGACGACAACGCCGACCCGGGCAGCAACGACCGGGTGATCAACCTCACCGAGCTCAAGCGCAAGAACGCGATCCAGCTGCTGGAATTCGCCGAGTCGCTGGGCGTGCACGAAGGCGTCGCCCGTGCGCGCAAGCAGGACGTGATCTTCAACGTGCTCAAGGCGCATGCCCGCTCCGGCGGCGGCATCTGGGCCGAAGGCGTGCTGGAAATCCTGCAGGACGGCTTCGGCTTCCTGCGTTCGGCCGACGAGTCGTACCTGGCCGGTCCCGACGACATCTACGTGTCGCCCAGCCAGATCCGCCGCTTCAACCTGCGCACCGGCGACTACATCACCGGCCGCGTGCGCCACCCGAAGGAAGGCGAGCGCTACTTCGCGATGCTGCGCGTCGACGACATCAACGGCGATCCGCCGGAGGCGTCGAAGAACAAGATGCTGTTCGAGAACCTCACCCCGCTGTTCCCGCGCAAGGCGTACAAGCTGGAGCGCGGCAACGGGTCGAGCGAGGACATCACCGGCCGCATCCTCGATCTCATCGCGCCGATCGGCAAGGGCCAGCGCGGCCTGATCGTCTCCCAGCCGAAATCCGGCAAGACGATGATGCTGCAGAACATCGCCCAGGCGATCCAGTACAACCATCCCGAATCGCACCTGATCATGCTGCTGATCGACGAGCGCCCGGAAGAAGTGACCGAGATCGCCCGCACCGTGCGCGCCGAGGTGATTTCCTCGACCTTCGACGAGCCGGCCGTGCGCCACGTGCAGGTCGCCGAGATGGTGATCGAGCGCGCCAAGCGCCTGGTCGAGCACAAGAAGGACGTGGTGATCCTGCTCGACTCGATCACCCGCCTCGCCCGCGCCTACAACACCGTGGTGCCCTCATCCGGCAAGGTGCTCACCGGCGGCGTGGACGCCAACGCGCTGCAGCGCCCGAAGCGTTTCTTCGGCGCCGCACGCAATGTGGAGGAAGGCGGCAGCCTCACCATCATCGCCACCGCGCTGACCGACACCGGCAGCAAGATGGACGAGGTGATCTACGAGGAGTTCAAGGGCACCGGCAACATGGAAGTGCACCTGTCCCGTCGCATCTCCGAGAAGCGCGTCTACCCGGCCATCGACATCAACCGCTCCGGCACCCGCCGCGAGGATCTCTTGATCGACCCGGACATGCTGGCCAAGATCTGGATCCTGCGCAAACTGCTGCACCCGATGGACGAGCTGGCCGCGATGGAGTTCATGCTCGACAAGATGAAGAACACCAAGTCCAACGACGAGTTCTTCAATTCGATGAAGCGCTGAGATCGGCCCGCCGATTTGCGTCAAAACGGGGCCTACGGGCCCCGTTTTCTTGTCAGTCGGGCGAATCTGCACCGCCACGTACAATTATTTCTCGTCAACCCCTTTTCGTGGCTCCGTGGCGCCTCCATAGTCAGAGCCTCACCCAGCGAGGCTTCGCCCGTGTCCATACCCAGTGCCGTCAAGAGCACCCCGATCCAGGGCCGCCAGCAGCTTGCCGACTACCTCGCCGCCGGCGAGAAGCCGCGCGAGGCCTGGCGTATCGGCACCGAGCACGAGAAGTTCGGCTTCCTTGCCGACAACCTGCGCCCGCCGACCTTCGAGGGCGAGCGCGGCATCAAGCTGCTGCTGGAAACCATCGCCACCCGTTACGGCTGGGACGTGGCCCGCGAAGGCGAGAACCCGGTGGCGCTGTCGCGCGACAAGGCCTCGATCACGCTGGAACCGGCCGGCCAGCTGGAGTTGTCCGGCGCACCGCTGGAAACCATCCACCAGACCTGCTGCGAGGTGAACTCGCACCTGGAAGAAGTGCGTTCGGTCGCCGACGGCATGGGGCTGGGCTTCCTCGGCATGGGCTTTCAGCCGAAGTGGCGCCGCGACGAGATGCCGTGGATGCCGAAGGGCCGCTACAAGATCATGCGCGAGTACATGCCCAAGGTCGGTTCGCTCGGCCTGGACATGATGACGCGCACCTGCACGGTACAGGTGAACCTGGATTTCTCGTCCGAAGCGGACATGATCAAGAAGTTCCGCGTCGGCCTCGCGCTGCAGCCGATCGCCACCGCGCTGTTCGCCGATTCGCCATTCACCGAAGGACGTCCAAACGGCTATCTGTCGTACCGTTCGCACATCTGGACCGACACCGACCCGGACCGCACCGGCATGCTCGACTTCGTGTTCGCCGACGGCTTCGGCTACGAGCGTTACGTCGACTACATCCTCGACGTGCCGATGTACTTCAGCTTCCAGGACGGCCGCTACATCGACCTGGCCGGGCAGGACTTCAAGCGCTTCCTCGCCGGCGAACTGCCCACGTTGCCGGGCGTCCACGCGACGATGAAGGACTTCGCCGACCACCTCACCACCGCCTTCCCCGAGGTGCGCCTGAAGCAGTACCTGGAGATGCGCGGCGCCGACGGCGGCCCGTGGAACCGGCTGTGCGCGCTGCCCGCGTTCTGGGTCGGCCTGCTGTATGACCAGCAGGCACTGGACGCCGCGTGGGACCTGGTCAAGGACTTCACCCGCGAGGAACGCCACGCGCTGCGCGACGGCGTGCCGAAGCACGCGCTGAAGTTGCCGTTCCGCAGCGGCACCGTGCGCGACCTCGCCGAGGAAGCACTGAAGATCGCCGGCCACGGCCTCAAGCGTCGCGCCCGCCTCAACCGGAACGGCGCCGACGAGAGCATCTTCCTGGAACCGATGGTCGAGATCGTGCAGGCCAACCAGACCCCGGCCGAACGCAAGCTGGAGCTGTTCCACGGCGCGTGGAACGGCAGCGTCGACCCGGTGTTCCGCGAGTTCGCGTACTGAGGGCGGTCAGGGCGTGGTCGTTTCCAGCAACGACCACGCTACCGACTCGCCGGCGCGCATCGGTTTGCAGGTGGACCCGGCCAGCGGATATTCGCCCGGCACAATCCACGGCGTGCGTTCGAGCACGGTGCGATCCTGGTTGCGCGGCAGCCGGTAGAAATCGGCGCCATGGAAGCTGGCAAACGCTTCCAGCCGATCCAGTCGGCCCGCCTGCTCGAACGCCTCGGCATACAGCTCCAGCGCCGCGTGGGCCGTGTACAGCCCCGCACACCCGCAGGCCGATTCCTTCGCTTCGCGCGGATGCGGCGCACTGTCCGTGCCGAGGAAAAAGTGCGCATCGCCGCTGGTGGCCGCCTGCAGCAGGGCGGTGCGGTGCGTCTCCCGCTTGAGGATCGGGGCGCAGTAGTTGTGCGGGCGGATGCCGCCCTCGAACAACGCGTTGCGGTTGAGCAGCAGGTGGTGCGCGGTAATGGTGGCCGCCACGTTGGCCGGCGCGCCGCGGACGAACTCGACCGCATCGCGCGTGGTGATGTGTTCCAGCACCATGCGCAAGGCCGGAAACCGGGCCTGCAGCGGCAGCAGGTGGCGTTCGATGAAAACGCGTTCGCGATCGAAGATGTCGATGTCCGGATCGGTGACCTCGCCGTGCAGCAGCAGCGGCAGTTCGTGCCGCTCCATCGCCTCGATCACTCGATACACCCGCGACAGCTCGCGCACGCCGGACTGCGAATTGGTGGTGGCGCCAGCGGGGTAGTACTTCACGGCAAACACGCTGTCGCTGCTTTTCGCGCGGGCGATTTCTTCGGCGGGCGTATCCTCGGTGAGGTACAGCGTCATCAGCGGCTGGAAGCGCGAGCCCGCCGGCAGGCTCGCGAGGATGCGCCGGCGATAGTCCTCCGCCTGCGCCACCGTGGTCACCGGCGGCTTGAGGTTCGGCATCACGATGGCGCGCGCGAACCGCTGCGCGGTATGGGCAATCACCGAGGCCAGCGCGTCGCCATCCCGAAGATGCAGGTGCCAGTCATCGGGGCGGGTGATTTCAAGGCGCGTGGGTGTCATGGCTGGCAGACTCGGTCGGGCAGATAGGGATGACGGTGGCCGGGCGACGGACGTGCCCGCGGCAAATGCACGGTTCGTGGCGACAGCGGCGCTGATTGCACATGGTATCGCGTGACCGCACGGGGCATCGCGCCCGAAGTCCCCGCGCTCGTTTCCGCCGGCTATTTTCCGCGGCCGCGACGCCTGGCGTCCGGCGCGGGGCGGATCGCCGCCGCGGCCAGCCGTTCCCGCAGGTCGTTTCGCACGATGGAAGCCAGCCGCATCACCGCCGGCGCCGGCTCCGACTCGGCGCGGTGCAGCGCCAGGCCCAGCGAACCCGGCACCGGCAAGGTCGCCGTTGCGGCATCCAGCCGCCGTACGCTCGCCGGCAGGCCGAGTGGTGTGCGCAAGGTGACGCCGAGGCCGGCGGCCACGGCCGCCCAGACACCGGCCAGGCTCGCGCTGGTGAACGCCATCCGCCAGGAGATGCCGGCGCGATCCAGCGCAGCGATGGCCGCGCTGCGCAGCAGGCAGGGCGGCTCCAGCATCACCAGCGGCAACGGTTCGCCGCCGGCATGCGGCCAGCGCAGGCGATCCTGCGCCGCGCCGATCCAGCACATCGGCACGGTGCCGACGTGTTCGGCGTGCGCCGAATGCACGCCGGCCTCCCAGGCCAGCGCCAGGTCGAGCCGGCCCGCACCGATTCGCTCCAGCAGCTCCGCATTGCGTGCGATGTGCGCCTCGATGCGCACCTTCGGGTGGGCGCGAACGAAACGCCCGAGCACTTCGGGCAGCAAGGTCTCGCCGAAATCCTCCTGCAGGCCGAGCCGGATGCCGCCCTCCAGTTCGCCACCGCGCAGCGCCGTGGCGGCCTCGTCGTTGAGTTCCAGCAGGCGCCTCGCATAGCCCAGCATCACCTCGCCGGCATCGGTCAGGGCCATGCCGCGGCCGGCCCTGCGCAGCAGCGGCGTGCCGGCCTGTTCTTCCAGCTTCTTCAGCTGTGCGCTGACCGCCGACGTCGAACGGTCGAGCCGGCCGGCCGCGCGGGCGAAGCTGCCCAGCTCGACACCGGTCACGAAGCTGCGCAGGACGTCGAGATCGAAGCTGATGCGGCGCATGCAAATCATCCTGTTTTTCGGGAATATGAGTTCGATATTTCCCGATTTTCAGTACGAGACTGGCGCGCTACCGTAGCTCCCGTCAATGCCTTCCAGCACGGAGCAACGCATGAACACCACCCCCGGCATCGGCCACCAAAGCATGGGCGACATCGCCCCGAAACTGGCCGAACTCACCGACCAGGCGCTGTTCGCCGACATCTGGCAGCGGCCGCAGTTGTCGCCGCGCGAACGCAGCCTCGCCACCGTGGCGGCGCTGGTGGCGCTGAACCGCGGCAAGCAGTCGCCGTTCCACCTGCGCCGCGCCCGGGACAACGGCATCAGCCGCGACGAACTGGCCGAGGCCGCCACGCCATGATCGCGATGCAGTACGGCTTCACCCTGCCGGCCGACTACGACATGGCGATCATCCGCCGCCGCATCGCCGAGAAAGGCCATCTGCTGGACGATTTCCCGCGGCTGCGCTTCAAGGCCTATCTGTACGCCGAACGCGACGATGCGCAGCTGCCCGGCAGCGAGAATCTCTATGCGCCGTTCTACCTATGGCACGACAACGAAGGGATGAACGCGTTCCTGGGCGGCGCCGGCTTTGCCGCCCTCACCCGTTCGTTCGGCTGGCCATCGGTGCGCACCTGGTCGGTGTGGCAGGCCGACCTGGCCGCCGATCTCCGCACTGCGGCCTGGGCCACCCGCGAGATCGCGACCATACCCGGGCACACGGCACTCGCCGCCCTGCACGATGCCGAACTCGACGCCGGAAGCGCCGACCGCGCCGCCGGCGCGCTCGCCGCGGTCAGCGCCTTCGATCCGACCGGCTGGACGCTGCTGCGCTTCCGCTTGTGGCCCATCGCGCCCGACGGGCTCGCCGGCACGAGCCGACAGCTCTACCGGATCGGCCATGTCTCGCAACCCGGTGCCGCGCATTGATGCTTCGGCAAGCAAGCCCGCATCGGCCGGCCCGCCTATCCACCTGGCCCGCTTGACCGACATCGCCAGGAGCGTCGCGACTGAAGGCGCTCCCAGCATCCACCACCTTCGGAGAGCCCCCCATGCCCCTCGTCCGGATCGCCCTTCGCCGCGGCAAGTCGTCCGCCTATCTCGCCGCCCTGCGCCAGGGCATCTACCGGGCCATGCGCGACACCTTCGACGTGCCCGAGAACGACCGCTTCATCCTGGTCAGCCAGCACGATGCCGACGAGTTCGACTACGACCCGAACTATCTCGGCATCCCCCGCAGCGACGACCTGGTGATCGTGCAGATCGCCTGCAACAACACGCGCAGCGTCGCGCAGAAGCAGGCCTTCTACCGGCGCGTGGCGGAGACGCTGGCCGCCGATCCCGGCGTGCGGCCCGGGGACGTATTCATCAATCTGCTGGAGACGTCGAAGGAGAACTGGTCCTTCGGCAACGGGATCGCGCAATACGTGTGAGCGGGTGCCCGGTTTCGGCCGGCATGCCCTGTCTGCTGTCCGCCCCGTGTCCGGACGCCGCCGGCAGCGTCCGCGGACACTCGGCCGGCGCCGGCGGCAGGCGCGGGAATGGCGCAGGAATGCCGCTTTCCAGGCGCGACAGGCGTTGGCACGCAGCTTGCCATACCTCTCTTGAAAGCTTCATTCCCACTCAAGGAGAACCGCCATGAAATTCGAAACCCTGATGCTGCAGAGCCTCTTCACCGCCTGCCTGCTGATCTGCGTGCTGGCCCTGGGCTCCATGCTGGTCGCGCCCGCCAACGCCGCGAAAGTCGCGACGAGCCAGGCGCCGGTGGCGGCGAGCGTGACCGACTGAGCGGCTATTCCCCGCGCAGCCAGCGCGCCGCATCGATCGCGTAGTAGGTGAGGATGGCATCGGCACCGGCGCGCTTGAACGCGGTAAGCGATTCCAGCACCACCGCCTTCTCGTCCAGCCAACCGTTTTGCGAGGCGGCTTTCAGCATCGCGTACTCGCCCGAGACCTGGTAGACGAAGGTCGGCACGCCGAAGCTGTCCTTCACCCGGCGCAGCACGTCGAGGTAGGGCATGCCAGGTTTCACCATCACCGCGTCGGCGCCCTCGTGGATGTCGAGCTCGACTTCGCGCAGCGCCTCGTCGCTGTTGCCCACGTCCATCTGGTAGGTGTGCTTGTTGCCCTTGCCGAGGTTCGCCGACGAACCCACCGCGTCGCGGAACGGGCCGTAGAACGCGGAGGCGTACTTTGCGGAATAGGCGAGGATGCGCGTGTGGATGTGGCCGGCTTCCTCCAGCGCGTCGCGGATGGCACCGATGCGGCCGTCCATCATGTCCGACGGCGCCACGAAATCCATGCCGGCTTCGGCCTGGGCCAGCGACATCCTGATCAGCGCTTCGACGGTGGGCTCGTTCATCACGTAGCCGTGTTCGTCGATCAGGCCGTCCTGGCCGTGGGTGGTGTACGGGTCCAGCGCCACGTCGCCGATCAGGCCCAGCCCGGGATGCTTCGCCTTCAGCGCGCGGGTGGCCCGGTGCATCAGGTTGTCGGGATTCCACGCCTCGACGGCATCGAGCGACTTCACCTCGGCACCGGGCGACGGGAACAGCGCCAGCGCCGGAATGCCCAGGCGCACGCATTCGCCGGCCAGCTTCAGCAGTTCGTCGACCGACAGCCGGTCCACGCCCGGCATCGACGGCACCGGCTCGCGCCGGCCTTCGCCCTCGATCACGAACGCGACCATGATCAGGTCGCTCGGCAGCAAGGTGTGCTCGCGCATCAGAGCGCGGGAGAAGGCGTCGCGGCGCATGCGGCGCATGCGGGTGGCGGGGAAGCTCATGGCGGAATCTCGTGGGGCGATATCGGGACATTTTACGCCGCGGCGTGCCGCACCCGTCGCTGCCGGACACTTTGCCACGGTTTGGCGGCCGGCCACCTGGCAGATGCCGCGGCACATTCCGCGCCGTACGGTCGGCAAAACACTGGACTAACCGCCGTTACGTCGGCAGGCTTGGCGCTTCACGCCGTCAGGAAGTTACATGAGCCAGCCCAGCAGCGCCCCCACCTTGCTCGTCGATCTCGGCGGCACCAACGTCCGCTTCGGGGTGGCCGATCCGGCGCGCGACAAACCGCTGCTCGCCGACAGCATCCGGCGCTACCGCGTGGCCGAGCACGACTCGCTGGTCGCCACCGCGAGGCAGTATCTCGCCGACACCGGCCTGGAAGTCCGCCGCGCCATCGTGGCCGCCGCCGGGCGCATCGTCGACGGCGAGACGGTCAAGGTCACCAACAATCCCTGGGCGATCTCGGCGCACCAGACCGCCGCGGCACTCGACCTGGAATACGTGCATCTGGTGAACGATTTCGCGGCGCAGAGCATGGCGGTGACCCTGCTGCAAGGCGATGACCTGGTCGACGTCGGCAAGCTGGCGCGGCCGGTCATCGGCGCCGAGGCCGAGCAGACTTTCGCCATCGTCGGGCCGGGCACCGGCCTGGGCGTCGGCGGCCTGCTGGTGCGCGGCGGCCACTGCAGCGTGCTGCAGACCGAGGGCGGCCACGCCGGCTTCGCCGCCCATTCGCCGGAGGACATCGCCATCCTCGACTACCTCAACCACAAGTACGGCCGCGTCTCCAACGAGCGGCTGATTTGCGGCCAGGGCCTGGTAAACCTCTACGACGCGATCTGCCACATGGTCGGCGCCCGGCCCGAGGACCTCAAGCCCGAGGACATCACCGCCCGCGCCAAGGACGACAGTTGCCCGCTGTGCACGCGCACGGTGGAAACCTTCGCCGGCATCTTCGGCAGCGTCGCCGGCGACCTCGTGCTCACGCTCGGCGCCTGGAACGGCGTCTATCTCACCGGCGGCCTGATCCCGATCCTGCTGCCGTGGCTGGAGCGCGGCCGCTTCCGCGAACGCTTCGAAGCCAAGGGCCGCTTCCGCGACATCATGGAAAAAGTGCCGACCCAGGCGATCATGAATCCCGAGCCGGGCCTGCTCGGCGCGGCGGCACTGGCGGTGCTGGAGTCGGGGCGGTCGTTGCTGCCACGACGTTGAGGCAGTCCCGGACGTCTCGCTGGGTTTCCCTCTTCCCATGCCGCTCGGGCTGGGCTCTTCGCCGAGCTCAGGGCGAACGGTAAAATCCGTCGCGGCGCATCGATACCTGCACGAGATCGGCGGGTTGTGTCCAGCAACATCCTCCGTCCGATGCGGCATCATCACCACCTGATGACGGTTCTCCGTCGCCGGGCCGACGAAGGAGAGCCCCCATGCCCCGCCACGACACCGCCTTCCTGTTCGACCTCGACGGCACCCTGATCGACAGCGTCTACCAGCACGTACTGGCGTGGAAGGAGGCGTTGGACCGGGAAGGCGTGGAACTGTCGGTGTGGCGCATCCACCGCAAGATCGGCATGAGCGGCGGGCTGTTCGCCAACATCCTGCTGCGCGAGACCGGGCTGGCGATCACCGCGGACCGCCTCGACCGCCTGCGCCGATGGCATGCCGAGGCGTTCAACCGGCAGCACGCGCAGGGCTCGGTGCGGCCGCTGCCCGGCGCGCGCGAACTGCTGGACTACCTCACCGAGCGGCGGATTCCATGGGCGATCGCCACCAGCGGGCGGATGGAAACCGCCGCGCCCAACCTGGAGGCGCTCGGCGTCGACCCATCGAAGGTGCCGGTGGTGACGCGCGACCAGGTACGCCACGCCAAGCCCGACCCCGACCTGTTCCTCGCCGCCGCCGCGCGGCTGGGCGTGGACATCCAGCAGTCGCTGGTGATCGGCGACAGCGTATGGGACATGCTCGCCGCGCAGCGCGCCCGCGCGCTTGGCGTGGGCCTGCTCTCGGGCGGCTACGGCCACGCCGAGCTGCAGCAGTCCGGCGCGTTCCGCGTGTACGATGACCCGGCCGACCTGCTGTGGCACCTTGACGAGGTGACCGCGCGCGACTGAGCCGCTGGCCACTCTCGCTGAACCGCGCCGCCGCGCATCATGAAAAATTAATCACCCGTGCGCGTGCCCGCAGTAGGCTCATGACCAACCGCCCACGGAGCCTTCCATGCGCCGCCTCGTCGCCAGCCTGCCGCTCGCCCTGCTGCTCGCCGCGTGCTCGCCCTCGCCTGCGCCACCGCAATCCGGCACCAGCCAGCCTGCACCGGCGAATGCCGCACTCGGTTCCCCGGAATGGTATGCGTGGGTCGATCGATCGCTGAACATCAGCGACGACGGCCACGGCCCGGATCGCGGTTCGGACGAATGGAACCGCGCGGTGCAGAACAAGCTGGGCCAGGAAGCGCCGCAGTCGAAACCCGGTTCGCCGGAATGGCAGCAGTCGGTGGACGCGCTGCTGCGCACGCGCCTGCCGCCGTCGACCTGAGCGCCCGTGAAAAAAGTCGCCCACCTGCGGCGACCGTCCTGCCTACCGACCGATTGACGTTCCATGCCAGACTGTTCGAGCCGGCCCTGACGTGAGGCGGCGTGGCTCGGGGGGAGCTCATGTATATCGGTTGGGCACTGGCGGGACTGGTGGTGTTCATGGTCGTCGGCACGATCGACGGCTCGGGTTCCGGCAGCCATCTGTACGGCATGCTGACCGGCGTGCTGCTAGGCCTGATCTGGGCGCGCCAGAAAAATCTGCGCGGCGAACTGGACAAGACCCGCGCGTTGCTCGACCGGGCGCTGGCGCAGCGCGTCGCGACGCCGACGCCGGCGCGGCCTTCCGAACAACCGCCGGCTGCCACGCCGGCAGCGACGCTGCAGGAAACCCGCTACGACGCCGCGTATTCCGACGCGCCGGCGCCCGCCGTGCCGCCACCGCTGACGCAGCCCATTCCAAGCGCCACGCCGCAACCGCGCGCCGCCACCCCGGCGCATCCGGACAACACGCAGCCGGACCTGGCGACCGCGGCGATAGCGCGCATCAAGAGCTGGTTCACCGAGGGCAACGTGCCGGTGAAGATCGGCATGCTGGTGTTGTTCGCCGGCGTGGCGGCCTTGTTGAAATACGCCTCGGACGCCGGGATGCTGCGCGTGCCGATCGGCCTGCGCCTGAGCCTGGTGGCGCTGGCGGCGATCATCGCGCTGCTGGTGGGCTGGCGTCAGCGCGACGAGCGGCGGGTGTTCGCGCTGTCGCTGCAGGGTGGCGCGATCGGCGTGTTGCTGATCACCGTGTTCGCCGCATTCCGCCTGTACGCGTTGCTGCCGCCGCCGGCGGCGTTCGTGCTGCTGATGGTGCTGGTGGCCGGCGTCGGCTTGCTGGCGGTGTTGCAGGAAGCGCTCGCGCTGGCGGTGCTCGGCCTGCTCGCCGGCTTCCTCGCGCCGATCCTCACCTCGACCGGCCACGGCAGTCACGTCGCGCTGTTCAGTTACTACGCCGTGCTCAACCTGGCCATTCTCGGCATCGCGTGGAAGCGTTCGTGGCGGGTGCTCAACCTGCTCGGTTTCGTGGCCACGTTCGGCATCGGCAGCGCCTGGGGCGTGCTGCAGTACCGGCCGGAACTGTTCGCCAGCACCGAACCCTTCCTGATCCTGAATTTCCTGTTCTACCTGGCGATCCCGCTGCTGTACCTGCACCGCGCCGCGCCGGATCAACGCAAGCTGATCGACGGCTGCCTGCTGTTCGGCAATCCGCTGATCAGCCTGCTGCTGCAGGCGGCCCTGCTGCAATGGCGCGGACAGCCGCTGGCGTTTTCCGCGCTGGCGGCGGCGGTCATCTACGTGGCGGTGGCATGGAGCATCCGCGGACGCGACCACTTCGGCATCCTGCGCGACGCCTGGGCCGTGCTGGCGATCGCGTTCGCCACCCTGGCGGTGCCGCTGGCACTCAGCGCCAGCCTGACCGGCAGCGTCTTCGCGCTGGAAGGCGCCGGCCTGATCTGGCTCGGCTTGCGCCAGCAGCGCCGGCTGGCGCGCTGGAGCGGCGTGGCCTTGCAGCTGGCGGCGGCGTTCGCGCTGGTGATCGGGCGCAGCGACAGCGCGCCGATGCTCGCCACGGCGTGGCTCGATCGTGACTTCATCGGCGCCCTGATCCTGGTGGCCGCGGCGTTCGCCAGCGCGTCGTTCTACGCGCGGCTGGGCACGGACGCGGTGCTGCAGCGCTGGACCGCGGTGCTGCTGTACGGGTGGGGGCTGTGCTGGTGGCTCGGCGCCAGTTGGAATGAAATCGACCGCCACGTCGGCACATCGGGCGAAGCCGCGGCAGCGATGGGCCTGCTCGCGCTTACCGGTTGGGCTGCCGCCGAAGCGGCGCGGCGACGACCGCGCTTCGAGCTGGGTACCGTGGTGGCGTGGACGGCGCCGATCCTGCTCGCCGCGATCCTGCCGCTGGTGCTGCGGCAGCTGCTGGATGGACAGCCGCCGTTGTGGGGCTGGAACCTGCTGACGACCCTGGCCGCGGCAGCGCTGGGCTGGCGCACGCTGCAATGCCTGCGCAGCTGGCCGCGACCGGCCATGCTGACCCAGCTCGGCTGGCTGTGGCGCTGGGCGCTGGTGGCCAGCGCCACGATCAAGGCGCTGTTGTTGCAGGGCACGCCGGGGATATCCGGCGCCTGGATGCTGCTGCTGGTCCTGCTGCCGCTGTGCGCGCTGGCGGCGCTGGCGCTGGCCCGGCCGCACTGGATCGCGCCGCCGCTGGTCGAACTGCTGCCGAAGCTGCGCCCGCCCTTGCTCGGCTCGGTTCTTTTCGTGCTGGGCCTGTACTGGCTGGCCGGGTTGTTCATGGCCGGTGACACCGCGCCGATGACGTACCTGCCGCTGCTCAATCCGCTGGAGTTGCTGCTGATCCTCATCGCCTTGCTGATCGCACGCTGGCTGGGCGATAGCGCGACGGTGGCAGCACTGCGCCAGGGCCGGCCGATGGTGCTGGGCGTTCTCGGCATGGCCGTGGTCACCAGTGCCACGCTGCGCGCCGTGCACCAGCTCGGTCACGTACCGTGGAACGCCGCCCTGTTCGATTCGAGCCTGGCGCAGATGTCGCTCACCGTGGTCTGGAGCGTGTTCGGCCTGCTGGCCTGGGTATGGGGTTCGCGGCGCGGCCAGCGGCTGCTCTGGCTGGCCGGCGCGGTGACCATGGGCGTGGTGCTGGCCAAGTTGCTGCTGATCGATCGCAGTCATCTGGGCAACCTGTTCGGAATTGCCTCGTTCATTGCCTACGGCCTGCTGTGCACGGTCATCGGCTATCTGGCACCGGCGCCGCCGCGCCTGCCATCGACGTCCACCGGGGAGGCCGCCGATGCGCCTTGATGCCTTGTTGCCGAAGCGGCGCGCGTGGCTGCTGTGCCTGCTGCTGCCGCTCACGGCCGGCGCCGGCACGCCAGCCGACTACGCCTATCGCTACACGCTGGATACCGTGGGCAGCAGCGCGGCGTGGCGAATCGAGCTGACGCCGGCGGTGTACGCCTCATCCACGCCCGCAGCCAACCTGCGCGATCTGGTGGTGGTCAATGCGCAGGGGCAGGAGGTGCCGTTTGCGCCCCTGCCCGCGGCGCCGCCGCGGTCGCATCCGTTTGCGCTGCGCGCGGCCCTGCTGCCGCTGCCGCCAGGCAGTACGGGTAACGGCACCGGCGTGCGCGTGCAACGCAACAGCAACGGCGACATCGTGATCGAGCAGCCGGACATGCCATCGGCATCGACCCGGCCAGGCCAATGGCTGGTCGACGCCCGGCGCCAGGTGAGCCTGGACCGCATCGAGATCGACCCGGCCGCCCTGCCGGTCGACTCGCGCTTCCATCTCTCGGTGCAGGCCAGCAACGACCTGCAGGCATGGAGCGAGCGCAGCCAGGACACCGAAATCGTCAGCGTGAAACGCGGCGGGGACGCGGTGGAACAGCACGCGATCGCGCTGCGCGGCGACACCCCGGCGCGCTACTACCGACTGAGCCTTCGCCAGAACGATGTCGCGCCATGGGACAGCGCGCAGACGCCGCAGGTGGAACTTCGCGGCAGCTATGCCGACCCGCTCGCCGAACGCATGGCGGCACGCCACTGGCTGACCTTGCCGGCCGCGCCGGTGGCGCCCGTCGCCAGCGGTGGCGCCGATTACGACTACGCCCTGCCCGCTGCCTTGCCGGTGGAGGCGGTGCGGGTCGTGCTCGGCGGCGACAATACGGCGGCGCGGTTCAGCCTGCTCGACCACGACGAAAACAACGGGCGGATGCTGGCCACGATTACCGCGGTGCGCATCGGCACAGGCGCGGGTGAAGACCCGGCTACCGCATTCGCGACGACGCGCGTGCAGCATCTGCGCCTGCACACCGACACGCCGCTGTCCCAGCCGCCGTCGCTGCAGGTGGCATGGCGGCCGGATGTGTTCGTGTTCCTGGCCGAAGGCAGCGGCCCGTACAGCCTGCTCGTCGGCAGCCATGCCGCACGCCGCGGCGACTATCCGCTGGAGGCGGCGCTGGAGCGACTGCGTCCGCGCGACGCCGGCGCCGACTGGCAACCGCCGCTGGCCACGCTGGGCGCGGTCAGCGACGCCGGTGGCGCGGCCGCCCTGCTCGCGCCCAAGGCGCCGTTCGACTGGACCCGCCTGCTGCTGTGGCTGGTGCTGGTCGGCGGCGCGCTGGCCGTGGCCGGCATGGCCTGGAGCCTGCTGCGACAGTCGCGGCGCGAGGACGATACGCGCTGATCGCCGAAGCGCCGACGCGCATCCGCGCGTCGCGGTCACGTCGGCGGAAGTCAGCCCGGCGCCAGCAGCGCGTCCAGGTCGCCTTCGTCGAAGCTGAGCTTCTCGCGGCTGCCGCCGCCTTCGAGCACCGCCGCGGCCAGTTCGGCCTTGCGCTCCTTCAGCTCCTCGATGCGCTCTTCCACCGTGCCCGAGGTGATCAGGCGGAACACGAACACCGGCTTGTCCTGGCCGATGCGGTGCGCGCGATCGCTGGCCTGCGCCTCGGCGGCGGGGTTCCACCACGGGTCGTAGTGGATCACGGTGTCGGCTGCGGTGAGGTTCAGGCCGACGCCACCGGCCTTCAGCGAGAGCAGGAACAGCGGCACCTCGCCGTTCTGGAAACGCTGCACCGGCTCGGCGCGGTCGCGCGTGTCGCCGGTCAAGGTGACATAGCGGATGCGCCGGCGGTCCAGCTCGGCCGCGATCAATTTCAGCATGCCGGTGAACTGCGAGAACAGCAGCACCTTGCGCCCTTCGTCGAGCAGCGCCGGCAGCATGTCCATCAGCAGTTCGAACTTGGCCGACTCGTGCACGCCGCGCGCGGCTTCCAATTTTACCAGCCGCGGGTCGCAGCAGACCTGGCGCAATTTCAGCAGCGCGTCCAGCACCACGATGCCGGAATGCGCGATGCCGCGCTGCGCGATCACCTCGCGCAGTTCCTCGGCCAGCGACAGGCGCAGGCCTTCGTAGAGTTCGCGCTGGCGCCCCTCCAGCACCACGCGACGGGTGATCTCGGTCTTCGGCGGCAATTCCTTCGCCACCTGCGCCTTGGTCCGGCGCAGGATGAACGGCGCCAGGCGCAGGTTCAGCCGCTGCTGGCATTCCTCGTCGCGCTGTTTCTCGATCGGCACGCGGTAGTAGCGGCGGAACGCGCCCTCGTCGCCGAGCAGGCCGGGCACCGCCAAATCGATCTGCGACCACAGCTCGCCCAGGTGGTTTTCCAGCGGCGTGCCGGTGAGGCAGACGTAGCGCGGCGTACGCAGGCTGAGCAGCGCACGGCGTGCCTGCGTGCGCGGGTTCTTCACCTGCTGCGCCTCGTCCAGCACGATCAGCGCGAACGGTTGCTTTCTCAAGGTGACCACGTCGCGCGGCAGCAGCGCGTAGCTGGTCAGCACGATGTCCTGCGCGCCGAGCTGGGCGAATTCCTCGGCGCGTTGCGGGCCGTGCAGGGTCAGCACCTGCAGCATCGGCGCGAAGCGCTCGATCTCCGATTGCCAGTTCGGGATCAGGCTGGTCGGCACCACGACCAGTGCGGGCTGGGTCAGCGCGCCGCCCTGTTTCAGCGACAGCAGATGGGTGATCAACTGCAGCGTCTTGCCCAGGCCCATGTCGTCGGCCAGCACGCCGCCGACGCCGGCTTCGGCCAGCGCGTTCAGCCAGCGCAGGCCTTCGCGCTGGTACGGCCGCAGTTCGACGGTGAGCCCGTCGGGCACCGCGTCGCTGGCGCGCTCGGCGGCGTCGCGCAGGCGCGCGGCGAAGCCGAGCAGCGGTTCGGCCGCCTCCAGCGTGCTGCCGCCGGGCATCGCCGCGACGAGTTCTTCCAGCCGGCCGGCCTGGACCCGCGGCAGATGCAGTTTCTTGCGCGGCTTCTCCAGGTATTCGGCCAGCGGCGCCAGCAGCCCGCGCAGTTCCTTCAGGCGCACCGGCACGCGCCGGCGCGCATCGACCGGCGCGTACCACACCGCGTCTTCCGGCTCGTTCGGCGCCGGGCTGAGGTTCAACTGGTGCTCGGCCAGCGCCTGCGCAACCGCGGGCAGCAGGTTGTGCCGCTGGCCGTCCAGTTCGATGCCGATTTCCAGGTCGAACGCGTGGTCGTCGGCGTCTTCCACGGCCTGGCCGTACCAGTGCACCGGGCCTTCCAGCACTTCGAACGGAAAGCTCGGCGCGTACTCGACCTGGAAGTTTTCCGCCTCGAGCTTGGGCCGCAACGCCAGCCAGCGCGCCGGCGTGTTGACCTCCAGCGCGCCTGCGTAACCGGTGCCGGGAAACAGCCAGGCGTCGTCGGGCAGGGTTTCGGCCACGTCCCACGGCAGGCCTTCGGTATCCACGCCCGGGGTGAGTCCGGCACGTTCGAGCTGCTCCATCGCGCTGAGTTCCTCGGCGCGGCGGCGGATGATCTCGACCAGCTGGCCGTTGCGCACGCGCCGCACCAGCGGCTCGCCGCCGCGGCCGGGCAGGCGTTCGCCGGCGTAGTCGAAGGCCAGCCGCGCGTAGCCGAGCGGGGGCGTGCCGGCAGCCAGCCGGGCGTGCCGGGTCAGCGCATGCAGGGTCAGCACCGGCTTCGGCGCCAGTTCCGAACGGCGCACCTCGCCGAACACCAGCGGCAACGGCACCCGCGTGGCCAGCCGGCTGCCCGCCAGGCGGTTGCGCAGGCGGCGGCCGTGCTCGTGCTTCAGCGGCGGCAGCTCCAGCCAGCGGGTTTCCTCGGTCGCGGCGTCGAAACGGCCCACGGTGGCGCGCTCGGCATCGAGGTACCACAGCCCGTCGATGCGCAGCAGGCGCTGGCTGTGCGGCAGTACCGGCAACAGGCGCTGGCTGCCGTCCGCTTCCATCTGCCAATGCCAGTTGAGCTGGTGCGACTTGCCGCGCGACAGCCGCAGGCCGGCCAGGCCGCCGAGGAAGCACGGCGCGGTGTCCAGGATCTCGGCCAGCAGGGTATCGCCGACGTGGCCGCCGAGGCGCGCGTAGCTGCGGCCTTTGCGCACGCTCTGCGGCAATCCCAGCATGGTCGCGGCCAGGCGCTGCTCGTGCGGCTGCAGCGACGACTGCGCCAGATGCCGGCTGTCCAGCGGCGCCGGCCGCGCGTAGCGGCCATGCTCGACCACGGCCAGCAGCACGGGCGCCACGTCCAGCCGGGCGAACGCGGCGCCTTCTTCCGGCATCACTTCCAGAAAGAAACCGAGCACGCCGTGATCGTCGGCCACGGCCGGCTTCGGCGCGGCCAGCAGCCGCCGCCATGCCTGCGGCAGGGCTTCGTCCTCGCCGGGGGGCGCGGTGGCGGCTTGCTGTTTCTCGTCCGGTTGCTGCATGCGCATGCGGTCCGTTGCGACGACCAAAACATTGAGCTTAGCAGCGCAGGGGCAGGATGCGACCGTCGAAATCGCAGCCGGATCGCAGCGACCCGGGTGCGCGACGAATGGCTCAGGCGGTACCGAACAGACCCTGCGGATATTCCGGCTTCTGTTCGCGCGCCATCAGCGCCTTGAGCCCTTCCACGGGCGTGACCTCGCCGTGCAGCACGGCGCGCACGCCGGCACTGATCGGCAGGTCCAGGCCATGCTTGTCGGCCAGCCGCGCCACCTCGTCGGCGGTGAGGATGCTTTCCACCACCTGGCCGATCCGGCGCACCGCCTCGTCGATCGCCACACCCTGGCCCAGCGCCAAGCCGAGCCGGCGGTTGCGCGAAAGGTCGCCGGTGCAGGTGAGCACCAGGTCGCCGAGGCCGGACAGGCCGATCAGCGTTTCCGGCCGTGCGCCCAGTGCCATGCCCAGGCGCAGCATCTCGTTCATGCCGCGGGTGATCAGGCCGGCGCGGGCGTTCAAGCCCAGCTGCATGCCGTCGGCGATGCCGGTGGCCACCGCCAGCACGTTCTTCATCGCGCCACCGAGTTCGGCGCCGAGCACGTCGCCGCCGGAGTACGCGCGCAGGTTCGGCGCGTGCAGCAAGCCGGCCAGCTGCTGCGCGAACGCCGCGTCGTCCGAGTGCACGGTGACCGCGCTGGGCAGGCCGGCGGCGACTTCCTTGGCGAACGACGGGCCGGTGACCACCGCCGCGGCACGGCCGGGCAGCCGTTCGGCCACCAGCTCGTGCAGGAAGCGGCCGGTGCCCGGTTCGAAGCCCTTGGTCGCCCAGGCGATCGCGGTACCCGCGTCGAGCAGCGGCGCCAGTTCGGCCAGCATCGCGGCAAACGCATGGCTGGGCACCACGATCAGCACGATGCCGGCGCCGCGCACGGCGCGGGCCAGGTCGCTCTCGTAGACCAGCGTTGCCGGCAGCTCGATGTCGGGCAGGTAGCGCTGGTTGCAGCGGCTCGCCGCCAGCGCCGCCAGCACCTCGCGGTCGCGCCCCCACAACGTGGTCGGCACGCCGTTGCGCGCGGTCAACGCCGCCAGCGCCGTACCCCAGGAGCCGGCCCCGAGGACGGTCAGCTTCGGGTTTTCAGGCATGGACACGGCTCAGCTGTTGAGCGTGGCCGGGGCGTCGTCGCCACCCATCATGCGGCGCTGCTGCTCGGCGAACAGCGCGTCGAAATTGATCGGCTGCAGCAGGAACGGCGGGAAGCCGCCTTCCAGCACCAGCGAGGAGATCACCTGGCGGGCATACGGGAACAGCAGGTTCGGGCAGTAGCTGCCGATGATGCCGGCGTGGTCCATCTCGTTGAAACCGGCGATGCCGAACAGGCCGGCCTGCTCCACTTCCGCCAGGTAGGCGGTGCGCTGGCCGATCGTGCAGGTCAGGGTGAGGCTGAGCACCACTTCGTACAGGTTGTTGCCGAGGTCGGTAGCCTTCTGGCCCAGGTTCAACTGCACCTGCGGCTGGTCCTTCTCGTCGATCTCCTGGAAGATCTGCGGCGCATTCGGCGCCTCGAAGGACACGTCCTTCACGTAGATCTTCTGCATCACCAGCTGCGGCTGACTGGCCTGGCCGTTGGCCTGGTCGTTGGTGATCTCTTGTGCCATCGGGAGTTCCTCGGGTCTGGGTCGTGTGTATAAAAGAGACCGATTGTTCCATACATCCCCGCGGCGCGCACGCCGCGGGACGCCTGCGGAACCCGGGAAGATTGCGCATGGCCTTGTTTTTCTGCGAGAATACGCGGCTCGCCTCTGTCGACCCGGTGCTTCCGGGCGGTCCGCCACGCGGTACGGACCTCACGATCATGCGTTGCGACAACTCCAGCATCGCGTGGCGCATGGCGCCGCTGGGCCGATCTCACCCTGGCCAACGGGTGTCAATCAAGAATTACGGAGGCAAGTCATGGCCCGTGTATGTCAAGTCACCGGTAAAGGTGTGCAGAGCGGCAACAACGTCTCGCACGCCAACAACCGCACCCGTCGCCGCTGGTTGCCGAACCTGCATGAGCGTCGTTTCTGGGTTCCCAGCGAGAACCGCTGGATCAAGCTGCGCGTTTCCAACAACGCCCTGCGCACGATCGACAAGAATGGCATCGAGGCCGTGATTGCCGAGATGCGCGCCCGCGGCGACAAGGTCTGAGGATTGAGCCATGGCTAACAAATCGCAAGACAAGATCCGCATGATCTCCTCGGCCGGCACCGGCCACTTCTACACCACGCAGAAGAACAAGAAGAACACGCCGGAAAAGTTCGAGTTCAAGAAGTACGACCCGGTCGTGCGCAAGCACGTGATCTACAAGGAAGGCAAGATCAAGTGACGTTCTGACCCACTCGCGCTTTGCGCGAGTGGCTCTGTCAGAACGTCATCCCTGCGAAGGCAGGGATCGCTCTTGCTCCTGCCACCACATCAGCACCCGCAACAGCGATCTTGATTCCTCCAGGAAAACCCGCCACCCGGCGGGTTTTCTTTTGCCCGAAGCCCGGCCATCCCGCATCATGCCCGGATGACCTCCACCGCCCTGTTCCTCGACCTGCTCGGCGACGCCGACTGGCGCTCGTTGCCCATCGCCGTGCAGGCGATGCACGGACCCGCCCCGACCCTGCATGCGAACGGCCAAGCCGACGTCGCTGGCGCCAGCCATTTTCCCGCACGCTGCCTGCGCCGTCTGCTCGGCCTGCCGCCGCCGGGACCGCAGCAGCCACTGGCGCTGACGATCGAACGCCACGGCACACGCGAGGTATGGACCCGCCGCTTCGCCAACCGATGCATGCGCTCGACTCTGCGGCGCCGCCCCGGTTCGCCCTTGCTCTACGAGCGTCTGGGGCCGGCCACGCTGGGCTTCGCCCTGCGCCGCGATGGCGACGCGATCGACTGGCAGCTGCGCAGCCTGCATGTGCTTGGCCTGCCATTGCCGCGCGCGTTGCACGGTCAGGTGCTTTCGCGCAGCGGCTTCCGCGACGGCCGCTACCACTTCAGCGTGGACGTGCGGCTGCCGATGCTGGGCCAGCTGATCGGCTACCGGGGCTGGCTGGAGCCGGTGCCGGATGGCCGCTGAGTCCACCGCGCCGGTGATCGTGTTCGACGGCGTCTGCCTGCTGTGCAGCCGCTGGGTGCGTTTCCTGCTGAAGCACGATCGCGCGGCACGCTACCGCTTCGCCTCGATGCAATCTCACAGCGGCCGCGCCCTGCTGCTCGCGCACGGGCTGGACCCGGAATCGCCGCTGTCCTTCCTGCTGGTGGAAGGCGGCCGCGGCTACACCGACAGCGACGCGATCGCCCAAGTGCTGCGCGGCCTGGGCGCGCGCCGCTGGCGCTGGCTGGGCCGCGCGATGCGGCTGGTGCCGCGCTGGTTGCGCGACCCGATGTACCGCTTCGTCGCCCGCCATCGCTACCGCATCTTCGGGCAAAGCCGCACCTGTTTCCTGCCCGCGCCGGAGCAGCGCGCACGCTTCATGCCGTAAGCACGTCCAGCTGCGTGTCGATCGCGAAGCCCTCGAGCGCAGCCAGGGCCTCGTCCAGCGTGAACAGGCCCATGCACGGCATCGCGCCTCGCGTGGACAACGCGCCCTCGGCAAGCTTGCGCGCCAGCACCACCGCCGGCATCGCGGGAATCTGCGGGCCATCGCCCGCTGCCGCACTCAGCGACCAGCGCAAGCGCAGCGGTTTGCCCAGGCTATCGCGGCCGACCAGCTCCACCACCATGCCGCCCACGTCGCTGCCGGCGTCGAGGAACCACTCGCTGATCCGGCGCAGCCTCGGCGCATGCCGCGCCAGGTCGCGGATAAGGCTCAGCCGCACCAGCCACGCCGCGGCCAGCGTACCGAAGTGCAAGCGGCGCAGTTCCAGCCCGGCGCGGAACGCCACCCCGCGCACGCCGGGGTAGCGCGCCGGGAACAATTCCAGATCCGGCACGTCGCACAGGCCGACCCAGCGCCGGCCGAACGGAAACGTCTGCCGACGCGTCGACATCCAGCCATGGCCACGCTGCCAGCGGCCGTCACGCCACACGCGCAGCGGCCGACCGCCATAGCCGAGGATCGCCGCCACCGTGGCGTCGCCGCGCGGGGTGCGGTTGCCCGGGCTGATCGCGTGCTCGATGGTTTCCAGCGAACGGAACCGCGGCAGCAACGCATCCACCACCGCACTGCTGAACGCCGGGACCGTGGATGCGCCGCTGACCAGCAGGCAGCCGGCCGCTTTCGCCTGGCCGTCCAGACGTCCGATTCCGCTGACGAAATCACGGCCGTCGGCGAGATCGACATAGTCGCTGCCGCAGGCCAGGCAGGCCTCGGCCACCCGATAGTCCTGCGCCTGAAACGGACCGGCGGCGTGGATCACCAGTTGCGGCCGCAGCGCCGTCAACGCCTCGGCCAGCCCGACCGTGTCCACGTCGAGTGCGGCCAACTGCACTGACGGATCACCCAGGTTTTCGCGCAACGCCGCCAGGCTGGCCAGCTGCCGGCCGGCAAGCGTCAGGCGAAAGCGCGGATCGCCGGCCAGTTGGCGGGCAATGCGCGAACCGAATACGCCGCCGGCACCGATCAGCAATACGCGCAGGCCCATCCGCTTCCCCAGCCGTCGAAGTCTCTCAAAAGCAAAACCCGCCATCGGGCGGGTTTTGCTGGTGCATGTGCTTTCGCGGCGACGTCAGGCAGTCGCGACGCTGTAGCCTTTGAGCCGCTGCGCGAATTCCTGCAACGAGCGGATACCGCTCTCTTCGGCCTCATGGATCCACTGCTGCAGGCCCTTCAGCGCCTGCTCGGCGCCGCGCTGCTCCATCAGGGCTGCGAGGCGGCTGCGGAAATCGCACACGGTCTTCAGTGTCGGGCGCCTGGCCAGCACCGCCTGCATGCGGTCGCGGCCTTCGTTGTCGAGCCAGCGGCCGCCGTCGGCCAGCGCCAGGCGCATGCGGCGGGGCATCGACTTGATGCTCTCGCCGGCGTGCTGTGCCTCGTCGCTGATGGTCGGCAGGATCACGCCGCGGTAGTAGTCGGTCATCGCCTGGAAGCGGTGGGTGAGCACGGCTTTCAGCGTCTCGGCATCGGGCAGACGCACGTTCGGACGCACATCCAGCGACGGCGCCACGCGCAGCACCTTGGCCAGGCCCACCGCGCGCAGGCCGCAGATCGCCGCCCAGCCGATGTCGAATTCCCACTTGCGCAGCGCGAACTTGGCCGAGCTGGGGAACGCGTGATGATTGTTGTGCAGCTCTTCGCCGCCGATCCAGAAACCCCACGGGATCAGGTTGCGCGCGGTGTCGGCGCTCTCGAAATTGCGGTAGCCGGCCCAGTGGCCGATGCCGTTGACGAAACCGGCGGCCCAGAACGGGATCCAGATCATCTGCACCGCCCACAGCGCCGCGCCGATCACGCCGAACAGCGCGATGCTGATCAGCAGCATCAGGGTCGGGCCCCAGTACGGATGCGCGCCATAGACGTTGTGCTCGACCCAGTCGTCCGGGGTGCCGCGACCGTACTGTTCCATGTCCTGCTTCGACTCGCAGGCGTCGCGGTACAGCGAGACGCCGTCCCAGAACACCTTCTTGATGCCGTAGATCATCGGGCTGTGCGGATCTTCCTCGGTCTCGACCTTGGCGTGGTGCTTGCGATGCACCGCCACCCACTCGCGGGTGACCATGCCGGTGGTGAGCCAGCCCCAGAAACGGAAGAAGTGCGCCAGCGCCGGGTGGAAATCCACGCCGCGATGGGTCTGGCTGCGATGCAGGTACAGCGTCACCGTGAAGATGGTGAGCTGGGTCATGATCAGCAGATACACCAGCATCTGGCCCCAGCTTGCGCCGGTGAGACCATCGTTGAGGAAATTGAGTACCGCGTTCAGCATGGATAGCACCGGGTGAGGGACAAGTCAGTGTAAATCGGGGGTTTCCGTACCCGCCAGCATGGTGTTGACCACGAATCATAGCAGTCGGTCAAGGGTGGGGAGCTAAGGTGACGTTATTCGCGTCCGCCGCCCGTGCCTGTTGTTTAACCATGGGGGCGCCGTGACAATCACGCAATGACTCCGAACGCCCCCGATTCACCCAGGACCATCCTGCAACTGGACCGGCTCAGTCGCCGCCGCGCCGGCCGCGCTGCGGTACAGGACCTGAGCCTGAGCCTGCAAAGCGGCCAGGTGATGGGCTTGCTGGGCGTGAACGGCGCCGGCAAGTCGACCACCTTGTCGATGATCGCCGGTGCGCTGCGCCCCGACAGCGGCGGCATCGAGCTGAACGGCGAGGATTTCCTGGAACACCCGGAACTGGCCCGCACGCAGATCGGCTGGCTGCCGGAACGCGCGCCGGTGTGGGCCGAGCTCAGCGTCGAGGAGCATCTCGATGCATACGGCCGCCTGCGCGGACTGGCCGGCGCCGCGCTGCGCCAGGCGCGCACCGCCATCATCGAGCGGCTGGAACTGCAGCCGCTGGCCCGGCGCCTGGCCGGCGTGCTGTCGCAAGGCCAGCGCCAGCGGCTGGGCCTGGCCTGCGCGCTGCTGCATCGCCCCGCCCTGCTGGTGCTGGACGAGCCGGCCAACGCGCTCGACCCGGTGCAAGTCGCCGCGCTGCGCGCGTTGATCCGCGAACAGGCCGCCGGCGGCACCGCGGTGATCCTGTCCACCCACCTGCTCGCCGAGGTGACCGCGGTCTGCGATCGCGTGGCGATCCTGCACGAAGGCACGCTGCGTCACGACGGTGCGGTGCGCGCCGACGACCATGCCGCGCTGGAGAAAACCTTTTTCGGGATCGCGATGAACGGCAGCACCGAATCGGCGCGCGCCGCATGAACCGCGCTTTCATGGGCACCGTCGCCGTGACGCGACTGGAATGGCGCCGGCTGCTGGTACGCCCACTGGCCTGGGTGCTGGCGGCGCTGACCCTGGCCTGGCTGGCATGGAACTTCACCCTGCTGCTGGGCGGTTTCCTGGCCGGGCAGATCCAGCGCGCCGCGTTGCCGGACGGGCCCGGCTTCACCGACCTGGTCGGCGTGCCGCTGCTGGGCCAGCTGGCCCAGCTGGCGTTCCTGGTGGTGCCGCTGCTGTGCATGTCGGCGATCGCCGGCGAACGCCGCAACGGCACCCTGCCCCTGTTGTTCGCCGCCGGCGTGCCGGCCTCGCGCATCGTGCTGGGCAAGTACCTGGCCGTGCTGGGCTGGTTGCTGCTGTGGCTGGTGCTGACCCTGGCGATGCCGCTGGCGCTGATGCACGCCACGCACTTCGACTGGGGCAAGCTGGCCGCCGCCACGCTGGGCCTGGCGCTGATGCTGGCCGCGCTGGCCGCGATCGGCGTGGCCTGCTCCAGCTTCGCCTCGCACCCGGCGCTCGCCGCCGCCGCCGCGCTGGTGATCGCGCTGGCGCTGTGGAGCGTGAACCTGGGCGCGCAGATGGCCGGCATCAACGGCGGCGCGATCAACTGGCTGGCAATGAGCACGCACCTGCAGCCGCTGCTGCGCGGACTGGTCTCCAGCGCCGACATCGTGTGGTTCGCGCTGCTGATCGCGCTGGCGCTGGCCCTGGCCACGCGCCGGCTGGCGGCCGACAAGGAGCGCAACTGATGGGCGCGCTGTTCAGACGTCTGGACGGCTGGTTGTTCGCGCTGCTGCTGGTGCTGGCGGCTGCGGCGATCGGCTACCTCAGCACGCGCTACGCGCACCAGGCCGATTGGACCGCGAACGGCCGCACCAGCCTGTCGGCGGAAAGCCGCGCGGTGCTGGCCCGGTTCGACGGCCCGGTGGAAATCGTCAGCTACGCGAACCCGCAGGGCGGCCTGCGCCAGACCGTGGCCGGTTTCCTGCAGCGCTACCAGGCGGTGAAGAGCGACCTCAGCCTGCGCTTCGTCGACCCGCAACTGGACCCGGCGAAGATGCGCGAGTTGGGCATCACCGTCGACGGCGCGCTGATCCTGCATTACAAGGATCGCGAGCAACGCCTGGACGAGTTGTCCGAACGCAGCCTCACCAATGCGCTGGAACGCCTGCTGCGCGGCAGCGACCGCATCGTGGCCTTCGTCACCGGCGACGGCGAACGCCGCGCGGACGGACAGGCCAACGCCGATCTCGGCACCTTCATGGCGCAGCTGGAAGCGCGCGGCATGCGCGCGGTACCGCTGAACTTCGCGCAAGTGACCGCGGTGCCCGAGCACACCGACCTGGTGGTGCTGGCCAGCCCGACCTTGGCGTTGCCGCCCGGCGCGGTGCAGGCGCTGGTCGGCTACGTGAGCAACGGCGGCAACCTGCTGTGGCTGAGCGAACCGGCGAACGACGACCTCGGCCTCAAGCCGCTGGCCGACGCGCTCGGCGTGCGCGTGTTGCCCGGCGTGCTGGTCGACGGCTCCGGCACCGCGCTGGGCCTGCACGACCCGCGCCTGATCGCGCTGGGCGACTACCCGCCGCAGGCGATCACCCACGGCTTCACCCTGACCACGCTGTTCCCGCAAGCCTCCGCGCTGGCCAAGGTGACGCAAGGCGACTGGGCAGTCGCGCCGTTCCTGCGCTCCGGCGCACAGAGCTGGACCGAGTTCCAGCCGATCGACAACAGCAAGCCCTCGGACATCCGCTTCGACGCCGACGCCGGCGAACTGAAGGGGCCGCTGGATTTCGGCTTCGCGCTGAGCCGGCTGTCGCCCAGCCCGGACAAGAGCGAGCAGCGCGCGGTGGTGATCGGCGACGGCGATTTCCTGTCCAATACCTTCCTCGGCAACGGCGGCAACCGCGCGCTGGGCGAGCGCGTGTTCGACTGGCTGCTCGGCGACGACAAGCTGGTCGAGCTGCCGCCGCGCGGCGCGCCGGACCGGCTGCTGCAGATTTCGCAAACCGAACTGAACGCGCTGAGCTTCGGCTTCCTGGTCGCACTGCCGCTGCTGCTGCTGCTGATCGGCGGCCTGATCGTGTGGCGCCGGCGACGCCGCTGAACGATGAAACGCAATACCCGACAGCGCGTGTTCCTGCTGCTCGCCGTAGTGGCCCTGTCTCTACTGGCCGGTTGGCAATGGCAGCGTGACGCGCGCAACGAGCCCGGCAACCTCACTGCGCTCGACCCGGCCGGCATCAGCCGCATCGCGCTGACCTTGCCCGGCGCGCCGACCCTGCACTACGAAAAACGCGACGGCCACTGGTGGCGTACCGACGGCACGCCGGTGCGCGCCATCGACGCGCGGCTCAGCGACCTGGCCGATACCGCCGCGGCGCACGTGCTCAGCTGGCGCCCGGCCAGCGATTTCGAGCCGGCAAAGATCGGATTGGCGCCGCCGCGGGCGGTGTTGGTGCTGGATGGGCAGGTGCTGGAATTCGGCGAAAGCTCGGTCACCGGGCCGCAGCATTACGTGCGTGTGGGCCAGCGCATCGCGCTGGTATCGTCGCGTTACGTGCCGCGTTCGCCGGCGACGGCGACCACCGAGCTGCACTGAGCCGCGGGACAACCACTTGCCTGAACTGCCCGAAGTCGAAACCACCCGCCGCGGCATCGCGCCCCACGTGGTCGGCCGCCGCGTCACCGGCGTGATCCTGCGCCGGCCCGACCTGCGCTGGCCGATTCCGCCGGAGATCAGCGAGCTGCTGCCCGGCCAGCGCATCGAGGCAGTGGAGCGCCGCGCGAAATACCTGCTGCTGCGCACCGGGATCGGCAGCGCACTGCTGCACCTGGGCATGTCCGGCGTGCTGCGCGTGCTGCCGCCGGACGCGCCGGTGGGCAGGCACGACCATGTCGACATCGCGCTGGAACGCACGCCGGCGCAGGCGCCGCGCATCCTGCGCTTCACCGACCCGCGCCGCTTCGGCTGCCTGCTGTGGCAACCCCTGGGTGAGACACACGAGCTGCTGGCGAAGCTGGGTCCGGAGCCGCTGACCGACGCGTTCGACGGCGACCTGCTGTGGCATCTCTCGCGCGGCCGCACGGCGGCGGTGAAGCTGTTCCTGATGGACAGCGCGGTCGTCGTCGGCGTGGGCAACATCTACGCCAGCGAGGCGCTGTTCCGCGCCGGCATCGACCCGCGCCGCGCCGCCGGCAGCGTTTCGCGGGCGCGCTACGCGCGACTGGCCGCCGAAGTGAAGCGCCTGCTGGCCTGGGCGATCGAACGCGGAGGCACCACCTTGCGCGACTTCCTCAACCCCGACGGCGCGCCCGGCTACTTCTTCCGCGAACTGATGGTCTACGGGCGCGCGGGCGAACCATGCCACGTCTGCGGCACGCCGATCCGGCAGGTCACGCTGGGGCAGCGCTCGACGTTCTGGTGCCCGCGCTGCCAGCGCTGAACCGGCGCGTCACTCCGGCCAGCGGAACGCGACGTGGGTGTTGTTGAACTCGGGGTCGTCGAGGCTGCCGCCCGGCTGCGCCACCAGGCCGCCCGGCAGGCCGTCGACCTCCAACTGCTGGCCGGCGCTGAAGTGCGCGCCCAGCGACAGCAGTTCGACCAGCCGCTCGCACAACACGCCGGCGCGGTCGACATCGCGGTCGGGCACGTTGTGCAGGCTGAGGTCGGGGCGGCCGAACTTGCGCATGCCGCGGGTGTGGATCCACGAGCGATCGGCGGCATCTTCGCCGCTGCGCAGGATCAGCACGTGGTGACGTGGCGGCGCGCCGTCCTTGACCAGGTAGTGGCGACGCCAGTGTGCGGCATCGAACAGGGTGAGGATCTGCGGATCGAGAATCGAGGTACCGCCCACGTCGAGCATGCCGGCCAGCACGCCGAGCGTGTCGCGCAGGTAGTCGAGGCTGGCGCCGTCCTTGAGCACGCCGCGCACCACCAGCACCTCCGGCGCGATGCGCGCCTGCTCGTACGCATCCGGCGTGTCTTCCCTGATGAGGCCGCCCAGCGCGCCATTCAACGGGTAACCCTCCCACTGGCGCAGCACCGCGTTCTGGAAGCGCTGGATCTCCACACCCGCGGGCAGGCCCGGGCTGCCGTAGCGCGGCGACGGAATCAACAATTCCGGCTCGAACTTGCCGAACACGTAGAACTGCAGCACGGCCTCTTCTTCGCCAGGCTGCCAGTACGGCCGCGGCCAGCTGACGGGGGTGGTGGCTTCGCTCATGCAGGTTCCTTGATGGGTCGGTTCATTCGCGCTCACCCAGCGGCAGCACGGTCTGCTGCAGCTCGATGCGGCCGTTGCCCGCGCTGATCTTCTTGAACTCCGCGCGGCTCACCGAGACATAGCGTTCGTTGCCGCCGATCTCAACCTGCGGGCCGTCGGTGACGGCACGGCCGTGCTCGTCCACGCGCACCACCATGGTGGCCTTGCGTCCGGTGTGGCAGATCGTCTTGATCTCCTGCAGTTCGTCGGCCCAGGCCAGCAGGTAGCGGCTGCCCTCGAACAGCTCGCCGCGGAAATCGGTGCGCAGGCCGAACGCCAGCACCGGGATGCCGAGCTGGTCGACCACGTCGCTGAGCTGCCACACCTGCGCCTTGCTGAGGAACTGCGCCTCGTCGACGAACACGCAGTGCAGCGGGCCGTGCGATGCGATGTCGGCCTCCACCAGCGCCAGCAGGTTCTCCTCGCCGCGGAAGCGCCGCGCACGCGCCTTCAAGCCGATCCGCGAGGCCACCACGCCATCGCCGAAGCGGTTGTCCAGCGCCGGCGTGAGGATCAGCGTGCGCATGCCGCGCTCGTGGTAGTTGTACGCGCTCTGCAGCAGCGTGGTGGTCTTGCCGGCGTTCATCGCCGAGTAATAGAAATAGAGTTTGGCCATGAGCGTGCGTTCGGGTGACGACCACACATGGTAGCGCGACAGCCGACTGACTCTTCCCCTGCATTCGCAGGGGGACCTCGATCAAACCTCGTCCAGCGGCGTGTTGCCGCCGGTGAACTGCGCGCGCGCCTGGGCCAGGCGGTAGCGGTGTTCGGCGCGGCTGCGGCGCCAGTCGCGCAGGAAGCAGATGGCGTAGACCAGCTTGAACAGCTTGAGTCGCCACAGCACTTTCGGGGTGTCGAACAGGTCGCCGGCGAGCATCGAGATCACGCCCTGCTCCAGCTGCCAGGTGTTGCGCGGCTGGCGGAACATCTGCTGCATCACCGGGCCGTTGAAGCGGTAGATGAAGAACGAGAAACGGGCCATGCCGGCGCGCTGGCGCTTCTCCAGCCGGCGCAGCAAGGCCGGCTCGCGTTGCGGCTCGCGCAAGGCCTGGTCGACCACCGCGGCGGCCTGCTCCGCGCCGCTCATCGCCAGGTACACGCCGGAGGAAAACACCGGATCGAGGAAGGCGAACGCATCGCCCACCAGCACCCAACCCGCCCCGCCCATGCGGCTTGCGTCGTAGGAGTAGTTGCCGGTGACGCGCACCTCGTCGTCGATCAGTTCGGCGTGCTGCACGCGCGCCCACAGCGCCGGGCTCAGCTTCAGCGTGTCGAACAGGAACTCGACCGTGCGGCCCTTGCGCTGCTTGAGGTAATCCGGTCGGCACACCGCGCCCACGCTCATCACCCCGTCCGGTAGCGGGATCATCCACATCCAGCCGTGCGCGAAGCTGTAGATGCTGATGTTGCCGGCGTCCTCGTCCTCGCGCCGCGCGGCGCCGCGGAAGTGGCCGAAGATCGCCGCGCTCTGGTGTTGGTCGTTGCGCCGGCGCAGCTTGCGCTTCGTCGCCAGCAGCGCGTCGCGGCCGCTGGCGTCGACCACATAGCGCGCCTGGATCGCGTAGCCGCGGCCGTCGTCGGTGCGCACGTCCAGCCAGCTCTCGCGCGGGCCGCGCTGCTCGACGCGTACCACCTCGTGCCCTTCGCGCGCGTCGGCGCCGGATTCGCGCGCATGCCCGTACAGCATCCGGTCGAAATCCTGCCGCCATACCTGGTAGGCATGCGGCGGGCTCTGCCCGATCGCGCGGGCAAACGCGTAGGTGTTGTAGCCGCGCGCGTTGTCGGCCTCGAAGTCGGCGCCGGGCTTGAACACGCCGAGCTCGCGCACCTTGTCCAGCACGCCGAGCCGCTCGAACACCGGCAGGTTCATCGGCAGCAGCGATTCGCCGATATGGAAGCGCGGGTGGTGCGCCTTCTCCAGCGCGATGACCTTGTAGCCGCGGCGCGCCAGCAGCGCCGCCGCGGTGCTGCCGCCGGGCCCGCCGCCGATCACCGCCACGTCGCACTGCTCGACTTCCTGCTCCGCCATGCCGCTCCCCGCTGACTGTCGTGCGGCCGATTATGGCCGAAGCGGGCCGGGGCGCCAGTGGTGCTCTGCTACCATCGACCACCGCCTCGTCCTGTCTCCCGATCCATGCTCAATCCGCAACAACTGGCCGCCGTCGAACACTGCGACAACCCGCTGCTGGTGCTCGCCGGTGCCGGTTCCGGCAAGACCAGCGTGATCACCCAGAAGATCGCGTACCTGATCCAGCGCCGCAAGCTGGCGCCGTCGAAGATCGCCGCGATCACGTTCACCAACAAGGCCGCGCGCGAGATGCGCGAGCGCGTGGCGAAGCTGGTCAGCAGCGAGGACGCGGCCGCGCTCACGGTAAGCACGTTCCACGCGCTGGGGCTGAAATTCCTGCAGATCGAACATGCCCGCGCCGGCCTGCGCCGCGGCTTCTCGGTGCTGGACGCGGACGACAGCGGCGGCATCGTCAAGGAGCTGGCGCCCAAGGGCGCGAAGAACGACGTGCTGTTCGGCATCCGCAACCTCCTGAGCCGCGCCAAGAACGGCGGGCTGTCGCCGCAGGAGGCGCTGGCCGCCGCGCGCAGCCCGCGCGAACTCGAAGCGGCGACCATCTACGACCTGTACCAGCAGCGTCTCGCCGCGTTCAACGCGGTGGATTTCGACGACCTGATCCGGCTGCCGCTGCGCATCCTGGAAAGCGACGCCGAATGCCGCGACGCCTGGCGCGAGCGCCTGCGCTACCTGTTGGTGGACGAGTACCAGGACACCAACGACGCGCAGTACCGCCTGCTCAAGGTGCTGACCGGCGAACGCGGCGGGATCACTTGCGTGGGCGACGACGACCAGTCGATCTACGCCTGGCGCGGCGCCAATCCGGAGAACATCGACCAGCTCGGCCGCGACTGGCCGAGCCTGCGCGTGATCAAGCTGGAGCAGAACTACCGTTGCGGCAAGCGCATCCTGCGCGCGGCGAATGCGCTGATCGCGCACAACCCGCACCTGCACGAAAAGAAGCTGTGGAGCGAGCACCCGGAAGGCGCGCCGATCCGCGTGCTCGAATGCAAGGAAGCCGAGCACGAGGCCGAGCGCATCGCCGCGATCGCCACCACGCTGGCCGAGAAGCACAAGGCGCGCTGGGACGACATGGCGATCCTGTACCGCGGCAATTTCCAGGCGCGGCCGCTGGAGAAGGCGCTGCGCCTGGCGCGCATTCCCTACCACCTCACCGGCGCCTTGAGCTTCCTCGACCGCGCCGAGGTGAAGGACGTGCTGTGCTATCTGCGCCTGCTGACCAACCCCAGCGACGACGCCGCGTTCCTGCGCGTGGTCAACGTGCCGAAGCGCGAGATCGGCGCGACCACGCTGGAGAAGCTGGGCCAGATCGCGCAGTCGCGCCACTCGTCCCTGCTCGACGCCACCCGCAGCGACGGCGTGCTGCGCCAGCTCACCCCGCGCCCGGCCGCTGCGCTGGCTTCGTTCGCGAACCTGCTGGACGAATTGCGCAGCGCCTCGCTGCATGAAAGCGCCGCCGACCTGGTCGAACTGATCCTGAAGCGCACCGGCTACGCCGCGCAGATCGCCGCCGGCACGCCCGACGCCAGTACGCGCGAGCGCAAGCTGGGCAACCTGAAGGAACTGGCCGACTGGTTCCGCGCGATGCAGAAGGGCGGCAACACGGCCGGCGACCTCACCTCGCAGCTGGCCCTGCTCAGCCACGCCGACCGCGACGAGCCGGGGAATGCCGTGCGCATGATGACCCTGCACGCGGCCAAGGGCCTGGAGTTCCGCTTCGTCTTCATCGTCGGCTGCGAGGACGGCACGCTGCCGCACGAGGGCGCGCTTGACGAAGGCCGCGTCGACGAGGAACGCCGGCTGATGTACGTCGGCATCACCCGCGCCAAGGAACTGCTGACGCTGTCCTGGTCGGCGCAGACCAAGCGCTACGGCGACGTCCACCGCAACCAGCCCAGCCGCTTCCTGCACGAGCTGCCGCAGGCCGACCTGCACTGGCAGGGCAAGGACCCGGAAGCGGACAAGGAAGTGACCCGCGAAACCGCGGAGTCGCACATGGCGCGGATCAAGGCGATGCTGGCGGGCGGTTGAGCTTTTCGCCCGCCGCCACCGCTTCCAGCGACACGCTCGCCCTTCGACGTCCCCGCGTCATTTCCAGCCGTTGATGAAGAACGTGATGACGATGGCGTTGGTGAAGTCGATCAGGAACGCGCCGACGATGGGCGCCACCAGGAAAGCGCGCGGCGCCGGGCCGAAGCGCTCGGTCAGCGAACTCATCACCGCCATCGCGTTGGCCGTCGTCCCCAGCATGAAGCCGACGAAGCCGCCGGCCATCACGGCGGCTTCGTAGTCGCGCCCCATCAAGCGCAACAGCGGCCAGCAGCAGAAGGCCACCACCACGATCGACTGCACGCCCAGGTTGACCAGCAGGGGCATGGCCAGCCCGGCCAGGTCCCACAGGTGCAGGTTCATCAGCGCGACGACGAGAAACAGCGAGAGCGAGGCGTTGCCGATGATGTCGATGCTGCGCAGCGACAGGCCGAACCAGCCGAGGTGGTCGTCGAGGTTGCGGATCAGCGCGCCCACGAGCATGGCGCCGATGTAGCTGGGCAGGGTCAGGCCGAGCGCGCCTAGCCCGCCGCTGATCCAGGCGCCGATACCCATGGCCAGCAGGATCAGCACGAAGCTCCTGAGCCCCGCATAGGTCTGCTCTTCGGCGCTGACGGCGTTTGCCGCGGCAGCGACGGGCGCCGGTGGCGGCATCGCCGGCGCGCTCTCGGCCACACCCGATGACTGTGGCGTGCGCAGCCTGAGGCGCTCGATCAGCATCGTCGCCAGCGGCGCGCCGATCACCGAGCCGCAAATGATGCCGGCCATCGCGTTGGCCAGCGCCACGCTCGGCGCGCCTTGCACGCCGGCCTGGGTGAACAGCGGCGCGAACGCCAGGCCGGTGGCGGGGCCGCCGGCGAGGGTGACCGATCCGGTGATCACGCCGAACAGCGGCGGCAACCCGAACGCCGCGGCCAGCCCGATGCCCACCAGGTTCTGCACCACGGCGAGTCCGCTGGCGAGGCCGAGGAACAGCACGATCTGGCGACCGCCGACCTTGAGCAGGGACGTGCTCGCGTTGAAGCCGATGGCGGTGAAGAACGCGATCATCAGCGGCTGTTGAAACGCCGTATCGAAATGCACCGGAGTGACGTTCCACTCGCGGCAGGCGAGCAGCGCCAGCGCCACCAGCAGGCCGCCGATCACCGGCGCCGGAATGCTGAAGCGCGACAGCAGCGGCACCCGCCCGCGGATCGCATACCCGGCGATCAGGAACAGGCCGCCACAGGCCACCGTCTGGACCGGGTCGAGGGTCAGCATGCGGGCGCGCGCTCAGCCGCGGCGGTGCGCCGGTCCGCGCCAGCCCGCGGGACCGCACGTGCGCGAGCGGCAATCGCCTTCATCCGCCCCAGAAGGCCGGCATGGGCGGCAGCAGGAAGCCTCCCTGCAGACTCACGCCGTCGGGGTAGTCGTCCTGCAGCCAGAGCGGGCCGTCCAGGTCGATGAACTCCGCTTCGCGCGCGATCTCCAGCGCCGGCGTGATACCGAGCGAGGAACACACCATGCAACCGACCATGATCCTGAAACCATCGACGCGCGCGGCCCGCAGCAGGCGCCAAGCCTCGGTCAAGCCGCCGGTCTTGTCCAGCTTGATGTTGACCGCCTGGTAGCGGTCGCGCAGGCGCGGCAGGTCCGCCGTCACGTTGCAGGCCTCGTCGGCGCAGATCGGGATGCGGCTGGAGAAACCCAGCAAGGCGTCGTCCGCGTCCGCCGGCAGCGGCTGCTCCAGCAGGTCGACGCCCGCGCGCTCCAGCACCGGCTGCATGTCGCGCAGCAGCTCGATGTCCCAGCTTTCGTTGGGGTCCACGATGAGATGGGCGAAAGGCGCCGCCCGCCGCACGGCCTCGATCCGCGCCGCCGGGTCGTCGGCGTCGACCTTGATCTTGATCAGCCCGGCATTGGCGATGCGGGATGCCGCCTCCCCCATCCGCTGCGGCGTGTCGATGCCGACGGTGATCGCGCTGACCAGCGTGGACCGTGGCGGGCGCGCCAGCTGCACCCACACGGGCACCGAGCTGAGTTGCGATTCGAGATCCCACATCGCCGCGTCCAGGGCATTGCGCGCGGCGCCCGGCGGCAGCCGCGCCTGCAGTTCGTCCCGCCCCATGCCGGCGACGAGTTCGGCGCGCAACGCCTCCATCGCGTCGACCACCGACGCCACCGATTCGCCGTAGCGCGCGTAGGGAACGGATTCGCCACGCCCGATGCGGCCCGCCTGGCGCAACTCGACCGTCACCACGTCGGCGGCGACCTTGACCCCGCGCGCGATGCGGAAAGGCGCCACCAGAGGGAAGCTGTGCTGCGTGATACTCAGTTCGCGAAGCATGCGAGCAGGTTGTCCACGATGGCTTCGACACCCATGCTCACCGGGTCCTGGCAGGGCAGCTGGAGCAGGTCACTGATCCGCCGGCAGGCCGCCAGCGCTTCCGGTGCCGGCATGCCGGAGGTGTTCAGCGCGACGCCGACCGCCTTGACGGCCGGGTTGGTCAGGCGCGCGGCGGCGAGGTTGGCTTCCAGACAGTGTTGCAGTTCGGGCAGCGGGTAACCGGGCAGGCCGCGCATGTGACGCCGGGTCGGCTCGTGGCACAACACCAGCGCGTCGGGCTGGGCGCCATGCAGCAGGCCGAGCGACACGCCGGCGTAGGAAGGATGGAACAGCGAGCCCTGGCCCTCGATCAGGTCCCAGCCGTCGTCGCTGCGGGCCGGCGAAATCCATTCGACGGCGCCCGAGATGAAATCGGCGACCACCGCATCGACCGGTACGCCCGCGCCGGCGACGAAGATGCCGGTCTGGCCGGTGGCGCGAAAATCCGCCGCGCAGCCGCGCTGGCGCATGGCGCGCTCCAGCGCGAGCGTGGTGTACATCTTGCCCACCGAACAGTCCGTGCCCACCGTCAGCAGCCGTCGACCGGCGCGCGGGCGACCGGTGCCGACCGGAATGCCCGGCGCGGGGTCGCGCGCGTCGAACAGCACGCGGCCGTTGCGCCGCGCGGCCGCCACGATGTCCGCGTTCGCGCGCAGCTTCTGGTGCAGGCCGGCGACCACGTTGAGGCCGGCGTCGAGCGCCGCGATGGCGTCGGCAACGATCTCCGGCCCCATCACGCCACCGGCGTTCGCGGTGCCGATCATCATGGTGTTCGCGCCGCTGGCCCGGGCTTCGGCCATGCCGATGTCGGGCAGACCCAGCGTCAGCTTGCAGTCGGGGTGACAGTACTGGCCCACGCACCATTCCGGGCGCCAGTAAGCCACGCCCCTGGCCGTCTTGATGGCCAGATCGTCGGCCGGGTTGCCCAGGTACAGCAGGTAAGGCGGACCCCAGCCGGCAGGCGGGGTCGCATCGCCATGGTTTGGCATGAAAAACTTGCTCCACGTGACGGCCGCGCCGTCGACCGGATGAGGACGTCCGCGCCGACCGTTCCCGCCGGTGGCGACAGGTTGCGCGGATGGGCAGGCGCGAGAGGCGGGCCGGCGATCCCTCGGTTCGCCCCGGCCACGCCGCTCTCATTCCCGGCAATGCCGGCGCAGGCTCAGTGGATGGTTTCGACCTTGCCCAGGCCATTGGGATTGCGCGGGTCGCTGGCTGCCGTCTTGGTGTTGGTCGTCTTGTCCCAGACCACGACGTTCATGTTGCCCCACGATTCGCTGTCGTTGATTTCGTAGCCCATCGCCTTCAGTTTCGCCAGCACGTCCGGCGCGATGTCGCTGCCTTTTTCGATGTCGATGCGGTCGGGCAGGAACTGATGGTGGATGCGCTTTTGCGCGGTGATCTCGCCGGCGTTCCTGCCGTCGATGAAGGCGAGGATGCCTTCGAACACCTGCGTGATGATGGTCGAGCCGCCGGGCGAGCCGATCACCGCCAGGCGATCCTTGCCGACCACGATGCTGGGCGTCATCGACGACAGCATCCGCTTGCCGCCCACCGGCGCGTTGGCCGAGCCGCCGATCAAGCCGAACGCGTTGGGCTGGCCGGAGACCAGGGCGAAGTCGTCCATCTCGTTGTTCAACAGCACGCCGGTCTTGCCGGCGACGAAGCTGGAGCCCAGGGTGGTGTTGACCGTGGCGGTCATCGAGACCATGTTGCCGTCCTTGTCGACGATCGAGTAATGCGTGGTATGCATGCCCGGATTCTTCGCATGCACCGACGGCAGCCACGCCGACTTGGTCGCCCGGTCCGGCAGGATGCTCTGGCGCAGACCGTCGGCGTAGTAAGGCGAGAGCAGCATGTCCAGCGGCATCTTCACGAAGTCGGGGTCGCCCAGGTATTCGTTGTGGTCGCGGAAGGCGCGGCGCATCGCCTCGACGAGGTAATGGATGCGATGGGCCTCATCCATGCTCTTGAGATCGATCGGCGCAAGGATGTTCAACATTTCGGCGAGCGCCACGCCGCCGGAAGACGGCGGTGGCGCGGTGACGATCTTGTAGCCGCCGTAGGTCAGCTCGATCGGCTGGCGCTCTTTCGCCCGATAGCTGGCCAGGTCGGTCAGCGTCCAGGTACCGCCGGCGGCACGCACCGACTTCACCAGTTCCTTCGCCACCGCGCCCTTGTAGAAACCGTCCGCGCCCTTTTCCGCCAGCGCCTTCAGCGTGCGCGCCTGGTTCGGATCGCGGAAGATGTCGCCTTCCACCGGCGCCTTGCCGCCCGGCATGAACTTGGCCGACGAGGCCGGGTAGCGGCGCAGCACGTCGGCCTTGTAGCCGATCGAGCGCACCAGCGCACCGCTGGGATGGAAGCCCTGCTCGGCCAGCCGGATCGCCGGGCTCAGTGACTCGGCCAGCGGCAGCTTGCCGTACTTGCCCGCCATGTACGCCACGCCCGCGGGAAAGCCGGGGATGCCGGCGGCCAGCGGGCCATTCAGCGAGGTGTCGCGGTTGGGCGTGCCGTCCGCTTTCAGATAATCCTTCCCGCTGACCGCCTGCGGCGCCATCTCGCGCGCGTCGATGAAGGTGTCCTTGCCGGTGGCCGCGTCGTGGATCACGGCGAGGAAGCCGCCGCCCATGCCCGAAGCCTCCGGTTGCACTACCGACAGCGACGTGCCCACCGCGATCGCCGCGTCCACTGCGTTGCCGCCGCGCGCAAGGACTTCGAAACCGGCTTCGGTAGCCAGCGCATTGGCGCTGGCGATCGCCGCGGTCTTCGTCGCCGCCGTGTCCTGCGCGTGGGCCAGCACGCCGAAGCTGCCGACCACCAGCGCCAGCAGCGCGCCATGCCAGCGCGGCCTGCCGTGCGCCGGCGGGCGGCAGGTGGTCACGGCATCGCCGTGCGGCGTGTTTCGTTCGGTCATTGGATCACCCTCCACGATGGGGTTCGAGCATAGTTACAGGCAGCCGCGCGCCACCAATGAAAAGACGATGGCATGGCATAGCTGGCGGTTGTGGCACGCGGCTTCCTGCGGCGCACGCGGGACTGGTGCAGGCCACGGCCGACGAAAGCCCCGCTACGGAACGGGACTTTCGTCGTGTCGGTACCCGTGCTCACCAGTGGTACTGCACCTTGCCGTACACGAACGCCCCCATGAAGCCGAACGGCGAACTGGACGAGTACGGGAAGGCGCCGTTCTGGTCGTCACCCTCCGGCACCTTCTTCGGATAGGTGTCGAGCACGTTGTCGCCGCCCACGGTGAACGTCCAGCGGTCGCGGCTATAGCTCACCGCCAGATCGAGCAGCCACTTGTGCGGGTAGACGGTGTCGTCGAGGTAGCTGGTCGAGCCGTACGAGGTGATGCGGCCGTAGCGGGTCAAGGTGCCGTTGAAGGCCCAGGGGCCGATGCTGTAGGTCTCGTTGAGGATCAGCTTGCTGCGCGGCGCGGTGTCGGCAAGCAGGCCCTTGATCGCGCTGCGGTTGAGGCGCTGGAAGATCACGCCCAGCGAATCCAGCACGGCCGGGTTCGGCTTGACGTCGGTGACCTTGTTCTTGTGGTAGCCGTAGCTGAGCGTGGAAAGCAGGTTGCCGTTGTCGCCGAAATCGCTGCGGTAGCTGGCCACCACATCGGCACCCTGCGTGCGCACGGTGCCGGCGTTGGTGAAGTAGGACAGGCCGCTGTACTGCAGGTTGGTGACGCCGTTGGCCGCCAGGTAGTCCTTGACCGCCGGCGTCGACAGCGAGAGGGAACTGGACAGCGCGATGCGGTTGGTGACGGTGATCTGGTAGGCGTCGAACGACATGTTGAGGTCGTTGGTCGGGTTCCACACCACGCCCGCGGTGAAGTTGCGCGACTTCTCCGCCTTCAGCGGCTCGCTGCCGAGCAGCCGCGCCAGCGGGTTGTCCACCGGCACCAGGCCGCGCAGGTAGATGCCCGGCGGCAGGCCCAGCGAATTGCCGGTGCCGTAGGCGGCCGAGGTGGTTTCCGAGTAGTGCTGCTGGCCCAGTCCCGGCGCGCGGAAGCCGGTCGACGCACTGCCGCGCAGGGCGAACGAGTCGGTAAAGTCGAAGCGGCCGGACAAGGCGGCGGACGTGGTGGTGCCGAAGTCCGAATAGTCTTCGTGTCGCAGGGCGGCGGAGAAGCCGAAGCGCTCGGTCAGGTTGCCTTCCAGCTGCAGGTACTCGGCGACGTCGTGCCGGTCCACCGAGATGGCGTCCTGCGGACCCCAGCCGGCAAAGCCCTGGGCACCGCCGCGCACGCCGGACGTACCCACGTAGTACGAACCGAGGTCGCCCGCCGTCACGTCGTAGCTCTGCCGCAGCCACTGCGTGCCGAAGGACAGCGTCAGCGGATTGGGCAGCCAGCCGAACGAAACCTCCTTGGAGACGTCGATGTCGAAGGTCTGCTGCTTGGCGGTCAGGATGCCGTCGTGGAAGCTGGTCGGACTGCTGCCGAAGTCATTGAGCATCGCGTAGTTGGTGCTGTTGCGCGTGCTGTAGGAAACACGGTTGCCGCCGTAGTTGCCGCTGACGTCCCAGCGCCAGCCGTTCCATGTGCCGCGCAGTCCGGCGACCAGCGAAGTGTCGGTCGAATCGCCGTGCTCGCGCGGCAGGAAGCCGTCCGGGTAGACCAGGCCGATCAGCGGGTTGTTCGGATAAGGCGTGTTGCTGCCGTACCGGTAGAAGCCGCGCGGCTCGCCGATGCGTCGCCCGTAGTGGCCGAACGCGTAGAACTGCACGCCGGGGCTGATGTCGTACTGCGTGTTGAGGAACAGGTTCTTGTTCTTGAACGACACGGTGCCGAAGTGGAACTTCACGCCGAGCTGGGCCAGGCCCGGACGGCGGTCGACTCCGGCGCGGTTGCTCGGGCTCTGGTTGCTGTTTTCCGCGGTGATGCGCAGCCAGCCGCTTTCCCCGCCCAGCGGAACGCCGAAGTTCGCCGCACCCTGCCATTGCCGGCCATCGCCGGCGGAGAACTGGCCGCCGCTGAGCTGCACGTCGCCGCCCTTGGCGCCCTTTTTCAGGATGATGTTGACCACGCCCGAAAGCGCATCGGAACCGTACTGCGCGGAGGCGCCGTCACGCAGCACTTCGATGTGGTCGATCGCCGACAACGGGATCGTGTTGAGGTCGATGCCCTGCGAGCCCTGGCCGATCTGGCCCAGGCTCAGCACCAGCGCGCCCGGATGCCAGCGCTTGCCGTCCACCAGCACCAGCACCTGGTCCGGCGACAGCCCGCGCAGTTCGAACGGGCGCTGGAACGCGAAGGTGTCCGACGCGGGCGCAAACGGGAAGTTCAGCGAGGGAATGGCGCGTTCGAGCGCCTGGGTCAGGTCGATCGTGCCGGTCTGTTTCAGCACGTCGGCGGAAATCACGTCGATCGGCGTCAGCGACGAACTTTCCGTGCGGTTGCCGGCACGCGTACCGGTCACCACCACCGGGCCCAGGTTCTTCACCCGGGTCTGTGCCTCGGCCGATGTCTTGGCCGGTGCATCGGCCGATGCCGCGGGCGGGCTCGCATTCTGCGCCGCCGCCGTGTGGGCGAGTGCAAGCAGTATCGCAGCAGCCAGCGAGGTCGAAGTGATCCGACCGGGACGCTTGTTCATGAAATTCCCCCCAAGTGTTTTGCTGCAACAAGATCGCCGCAGGCCAGGCCGCTCGCATGGCTTTGCCCGTCGGCGGATGTACCCCTGTAGATGTTGCCGAAGCCTGCCTCGACCGCGAACCAGTCCCCGCTGGCGATCGCGGCGTCACCGTCCTGCGCGGCTTCCGCCACCGAGAGAACCGGCCGGCATGGCTGAAAGACGCCGCGGTACGGTCTGGTCCCGCAGGCTGGCTCTGCACATGGTCGCGGCGCGTTTCGGTCGGACATTCGCTCACCCTTCGCAGCACGGGGTTGAGCATAGGCACAGGCGTGCGAAAGCCACCAATGAAAAGACGGGCACGTGGCATAACTGAAGGTTGTGGACGCCTCGGCCCCGAACGGGCGGGCGCGATGCCTTCGCTTCAGGCCGGCGCCAGCATCCGCTGGGCAAGCTGGCGCACCAGGTCGAGGAAACGTTTCTGCACCGGATTCAGCGGGCTGTCCACCCGGTAGACCGCATAAAGCACGATGTCCAGCTGCAGTTTCAGCGGGCGCGTCTGCACGGTTTCCCCGCTGCCTCGCGATGCCGTGAAAGGATCGACCAGGGCCAGGCCTTCGCCTTGCGCGACGAGGGAATACGCCAGCTGATAGGTCTGTACCCAGACCGAGGTCTGCGGCGCCGGGACCACTTGCGTCAGGTGGCTTTGCAGCATGCGGCCCAGCGCGTCCTGCATGGCGATGCCGATCATGGGCTGGCCGGCCAGCGCGGAGACCGGCAACGGCTGCGCCAGTTCCGCCGGCGACCACCAGCCGGGCGGAGCGATGACCATGACCTGTCCATGGCACAGCGGTTCCTGGCGCAGCCCCGGATGGCCGGCGTCCTGCAGCGTGAGGCCGATGTCGGCTTCGTGCAGCATCAGCGACTCGCACATCTGCGCCGAGTGCTGGGTGAACAGTTCCGCGGTCGTACCCGGGAAGGCCTGGCGCAACAGGGTGGTCGCGTCGGGCACCAGCGCCTGCGCCAGGGTCGGCGTGCACGTCACCCGCAACGGGTAGCTTTCCGCTCGGCCGATGTTCGCGGTGAGGCGCTGCAGGTCGTGCAGGTCCTGGATGATCTTCTCGACGCGGTGGCGCAGCAGCAGCGCTTCCTGGGTCGGCTGCAGGCGCCCGCGCACGCGGCTGAACAAGGCGAAGCCGAGCTGGTGTTCGGCATGCTGAAGGGCCTTGCTGGCGGCTGGCTGCGAAATATTCAGAAGGTCGGCCGCACCGGTCAGGCTACCGGTGGTCAGCACGGCGTGAAACAGTTCGATATGGCGCAGACGCATGCCGGATTTTCGCCCCTTGCGCCACGACGGCGACGGTTTCCGAGTGCAGCATAGGCGCCGTTGCGAAGCAAGCTTTCGCGCTGGACGCCCGCCACGGCCCGCGAGCGGCCGCTACAACAGCTGCTCGGCTTCCAGCTCGCTTTTCAGATACGCGTAGTAGATCGGCGCGGCGATCACGCCGGGCAGCCCGAACGCGGCTTCCATCAGCAGCATGGCCACCAGCAGTTCCCACGCGCGGGCGCGGATCTGGGTGCCGACGATGCGCGCGTTGAGGAAGTACTCGAGCTTGTGGATCAGGATCAGGAACACCAGCGCGGCGATGCCCACGCCCAGCGACACCGACAACCCCGCGATGGCGATCGCGGTGTTGGAGATCAGGTTGCCGATCACCGGCAGCAGGCCGACCATGAAGGTCACCACCACCAGCGTCTTGGCCAGCGGCACGTGGATGCCCGCCAGCGGCAGCACGCCGAGCAGGAAGATCGCGGTGAACAAGGTGTTGATCAGCGAGATCTTGATCTGCGCGAACACGATGTTGTGGAACGCCTCGGCCAGGCGCTGGCAGCGCAGGCTCAGCGCCCCCGCCAGCGGGCCCATCTGGTGCGCCGGCCGGGTCCGGCTGAGCGCCACGATCGCGCCCAGCACCAGTCCGATGATGATGTGCACGAACACCCGCACCGCGCCCTTGCCGGCCAGCTGCAGGGTGGCCGCATGCTTGCGCGCCAGCTCGATCGCACCCACGCGCAGGTCGTCGACGCTGTCGGGCAGGTTGTTCACCAGGATCGGCGGCAGCTGCTGGCGCGCCTTCTCCACCAGCGGCATCAGCTGCTGTTGCCACAGCAGCTGCGGATTCCCGATCTCGCTGTGGAACAGGCTGATCGCGCCGAGGATCAGCAGGATCAGCAAGCCCACCACGACCGCGCCCAGCACGGCCACCACCACCACCCGCGCGCGGTCGCCGGAAATGCGCCGGCCCAGCAGCGGCACCATCGCCTGCACCAGCTCGAACACCAGCAGGCCGGCCAGCAGCGCCGGCAGCAGATGGATCTCGACGATCAGCAGGAGGGCCGCGGCCGTCAGCAGGTAACTCGCGTAACGGATGGCCGGCGAAGGCTCGCGCAAGGCGGGCAAGGGAGAATCCATGCGGGACGAAGCCGTGGGTGCGGGGCCGCCAGTCTGTCAGCAGCCCGCCCTTGCTGCCAGCCCTGCCACAGGGCTGTCGTAAACTCCGTTCACTGTTCGCCCGTCTTGTCCCAAGGATTTCCCGATGCCGTTCCGCCTGCCCACGACCCTGCTCGCGCTCGCCCTGCTGGCCGGCTGTGCCACCACGCCGCGTCAACCGGTGGCCGCGATGCCGGCCGCGCCGACTGCACAGACGACACCGGCCGCGGTTGCCGCCAACGACAACCTCAATGCCGTGGCGTGGAGCCAGACCGCGATCGAGCACGACCTGATCTACCTGCAGACCTACCGCGACGCCCAGGCACGCCTGCTGGCCGCGCTGCACGACCGCCATTGGGACGCGCTGGGCAAGGGCGACCGCACCACGCCGCTGCGCGGCCTGAAGCCGGCGGTGATCCTGGACATCGACGAGACCGTGCTGGACAACTCGCCGTTCGCCGCGCGCATGGTGCAGGCCAACCGCGAATACAACGAGGCCGACTGGGCCTCCTGGTGCCGCGAGGAAAACGCGCGTGCGCTGCCCGGCGCAGTCGAGTTCACCCGGTTCGCCGCGAACCACGGCATCGCGGTGATCTACATTTCAAACCGCGCCAAGGATCTGGACCAGGCCACCCTGGCGAACCTGCGCAAGGCCGGGTTCCCGGTCAGCGGCCCGCAATCGTTCCTGGGCCTCGGCACCGTGGTCGAGGGCTGCGAGCAGGCCGGCAGCGAGAAGGGTTGCCGCCGCCAGTTGGTTGCACGGCACTACCGCGTATTGATGCAGTTCGGCGACCAGATCGGCGATTTCGTCGACGTCCTCGCCAATACCGCCGACGGTCGCCGCAAGGCTGTCGCCGACTACCTGCCGTGGATCGGCACGCGCTGGTTCGTGCTGCCCAACCCCACCTACGGCTCGTGGGAGCCGGCGCTGTTCAACAACGACTGGAGCGCTTCGCCCGAACAACGGCGCCAGCAGAAGGTCGAAGCACTGCGCGCTCAATGATAAATTTCTATTTAAAACAATAAATTACAATACAAAACAAAAGTATTGCCTTAGCTTTAACGAGCAAGTAATATTTCGCCTGCCAACACCTGCTGACCAAAATCTTTGCAGGCAAGGCCATTTCCCTTCCGGCTCTGCCGGATTTCCCCGCGAGGCCTCGTGCCCGCGGGGTTTTCTTTTGTGGCATCGCGAAAACTTGCGCCTCGCCCTTGTTTCGATGCCGCCGCGGCCCTTACCCTGCGCGATCACCCCGCCCGTGGCGCGCCTTGGCCCGCCACCACCCACCGCGAGAGTTCGCCGATGCGCCTCCCTTCCCTCTTCCGCCACGCGCTGCTGCCGTTGTTCGCCGCATGGCTGCTGGGCGCCTGCCACGGCAAGGACGATTCGGCGCAACCGGGCGGCAGCACGCCGGAGGCGGCGCTGCAGGCCTCGGTCGACCTGCTCAAGGCCGGCGACTTCAACGGCCTGTGGAAGCACGCGCTGCCGCCGGCCGACTACGCCAACATGCGCGCCGACTGGCAACTCCAGCAGCGGGATGCGCAGCCGATCAGCGCCGAGGATCGCGCCCGCTTCAACGAGACGATGCAAAAGCTCGCCGGACCGGACGCGGAGAACCGGCTGTACGCCGAACTGCAGCCGAAGCTGACGGCGATGGAACAGCAGTACAAGGACCAGTTGCCGGTGCTGATCAGCGTCGGCGACGCCATGCTGAAGAGCGCCGTCGCGCAGAGCCGGACCCTCAGCGAGACGCAGAAGACCCAGGCCGGCGGCGTGCTCGACGTGCTGCTGCCGTGGGCCCGGCAGACACCGTGGTTCGACCAGGCCAGGGCGAAGCAGGCGGTCGGCGTGGCCGTGGCGACGGCGCGCAAGCTGGACCTGAAGAGTCCCGAGCAGATGCGCGCGATGGATTTCGACACCACCATGGGCAAGTACGCCACCGCCTATGGCGGCCTCAAGCAGCTGCTGGCGATCTATGGCTTGTCGGTGGACGACACGCTGAACTCGGTCAAACTCACCCCTGTGTCCAGCAGCAACGGCCACGCCGTGGTGAAGGTCGACTACACCCTGCTCGGCAAGCCGCTGTCGACCGAATCGAAACTGGTGCAGGAGAACGGCCGCTGGTACAGCGAAGACCTGCTGCAGAACGCGCGGCAGTCGCACCGGCAGCTGCAGCAGGCGGCCACCGCCAGTGCGCCCGCCAGCGCCGGCAGCGCCGTAACGAAAGACTGAACGACGCAGCCGTTAGAATAAGCGGATGCAAATGACTACCACCGCGGACTTCCCTGCCCGCCAACGCGCCCCCTGGTGGTTCAACCTGGCCGGCCAGTTGCTGCAGCCCTGGGTGCGCATCCGCCGCGACCCGGCGGAACCCACTTCCCTGCTGCAGGCCGGCGTGCCGGTCTGCTACGTGATCGAGCGCGACGGCTTCTCCGACGCGCTGATCCTGCAGCGCGCCTGCCGCGAAGCCGGCCTGCCCAACCCGATGCAGCCGCTGGCCGGCACCCGCCGGCGGCGTTCGGTGTTCGCGCTGGCCCGACGCGACGGCAGCCTGCTCGGCCGCAACCGCAAGCGCAACCCGAACGAACCGCTGCGGCAACTGGTGCATTCGCTGGAAGGCATGCCCGAACGCGACATCCAGATCGTGCCGGTGTCGATCTACGTGGGCCGCGCGCCCAGCCGCGACAGCGGCTGGTTCCGTGTGCTGTTCTCGGAAAACTGGGTGATGGTCGGCCGCTTCCGCCGGATGCTCGCCTTGCTGCTGAACGGGCGCGACACGGTAGTGCATTTCTCCACGCCGGTGTCGCTGCGGCAGATACTGGACGAATCCGGCGGGATCACGCCGGAGCGCTTCGCGCGCAAGGTCGCGCGGGTGCTGCGCACCCACTTCCACCGCATCCGCGCCGCGGTGATCGGGCCCGACCTGTCGCACAAGCGCACCGTGGTCGACGCGGTGCTGAATGCCGAGCCGGTGCGCGCCGCGATCGCCGCCACCGCCGCCAAGGAAAAGACCAGCCACGCCAAGGCCTGGCGCAAGGCGCACCAGCTGGCGCTGGAGATCGCCGCCGACTACTCGCACCCGGTGGTGCGCTCGGCCTCGTTCCTGCTCGGCAACTTCTGGAACAAGCTGTACGACGGCATCTCGATGCACCACTTCGACAAGGCCCGCGCCGCCGCGCCCGGCCACGAAGTGATCTACGTGCCCTGCCACCGCAGCCACGCCGACTACCTGCTGATGAGCTACCAGCTGCACGTCTCCGGCGTGGTGGTGCCGCACATCGCGGCGGGCGTGAACCTCAACCTGCCGGTGATCGGGCCGATCCTGCGCCGCGGCGGCGCGTTCTTCCTGCGCCGCAGCTTCAAGGGCAATGCGCTGTACTCGGTGGTGTTCAACGAGTACGTGGCGCAGCTGATCGACCGCGGCGTGCCGATGGAGTACTTCATCGAAGGCGGCCGCTCGCGCACCGGCCGCCTGCTGGCGCCGCGTGCCGGCATGCTGGCGATGACGGTGCGCGCGTTCCTGCGCGCGCCACGTCGGCCGGTGCTGTTCCAGCCGGTGTACATCGGCTACGAGAAGCTGATGGAGGGCGCCTCGTATGCGGGCGAACTCAGCGGCCAGCCGAAGGAGAAGGAATCCCTGATCGGCCTGCTGCGCGGCCTGAAGGTGCTGCGCCAGCGCTACGGCCACGTGGCGCTGAACTTCGGCGAGCCGATCGAACTGACTCCGCTGCTGGACGCGGCCAGCGCCGACTGGCGCGCCGCCGGCGCGGATCCCGAGGCGAAGCCGGAATGGCTGGGCGCGGTCACCGACCGCCTCGCCGAGCAGATCCAGATCAACATCAACCGCGCCGCCGACGTCAACCCGATCAACCTGCTGGCGCTGGCCCTGCTGGCCACGCCGAAGCACGCGATGGCCGAAAGCGACCTGCTGACCCAGCTCGAGCTGAGCAAGACGATGCTGGAGGAGCTGCCGTATTCGGACCGGGTCACGCTGACCCCGATGAACCCGGCCGCGATCATCGCCTACGGTGAGCAGATGGGCTGGATCCAGCGCGTGCAGCACCCGCTCGGCGACGTGCTTACCGCCACCGGCGAGCGCGCGGTGCTGCTCAGCTACTTCCGCAACAACGTGCTGCACCTCACCGCCACCGCCGCCTGGGTGTCGTGCTGCTTCCTCAACAACCGCCGCATGTCGCGCTCCTCGATCCTGCGGCTGGGCCGGATCATCTACCCGTTCATCCAGGGCGAGCTGTTCCTGCCGTGGGATACCGACGGTTTCGCCGGGCAGCTGGAGGCCACCATCGATTTCTTCGTGCGCCGCGGCCTGCTCGAATCGGTCAGCGACGGCCGCGTGCTGGAGCGCAGCCCCGGCCAGGACGACGGCGCCTTCCAGCTCAAGGTGATCGCGCGCAGCCTGATCCAGGCGTTCGAGCGCTACTACATCACCATCGCCGCGCTTGCCAAGAACGGCCCGCACACGATGACCGGCGCCGAGCTCGAGAACGCCTGCACGCTCACAGCGCAGCGGCTCTCCCTGCTCAACGAACTGTCCGCGCCGGAGTTCTTCGACAAGGCGCTGTTCCGCGGCTTCATCCAGAAGCTGCGCGAGCGCCGCATCGTGTGGACCGACGATGCCGGCAAGCTCGACTACGACAGCGCGCTGGAAGGGATGGTGCGCGACGCGCGGGTGATCCTGTCGCGCGAGGTGCGCCATTCGATCCTGAAGATCACTCCCGGCGGCAACGACAAGGAAGCGGGCGCGAACGAAGTCCACGAAGACTCCGCCACGCCCGGCCACGTCCCCGCCGACAGCGACGACGCCGCGCTGCACGAACGCCACGTCGCCGCCGAACACCAGCTGCACCAGCATCCGGCCGCATCGGACGGCTCCGCCAAGGCCCCCGACTGACCCGGCTCGCCGGACCCATCCTGTAGCATGCGCCCATGAACAACGAACAGCCCAAAATCGCCCCGGCTCCGGTCACACATTTCGGCTTCCGCGACGTGCCGGTGGGCGACAAGCAGAAGCTGGTCGGCCAGGTATTCACCTCGGTCGCGCGCAGCTACGACCTGATGAACGACCTGATGTCGTTCGGCATCCACCGGCTGTGGAAGCGCCATTTCGTGGCGGTCAGCGGCGTGCGCCGCGGCGACCGCGTGCTGGACCTGGCCGGCGGCACCGGCGACATCGCCGCGCTGATGAAACCGGTGGTCGGCGACGAGGGCGAGGTGGTGGTCGGCGACATCAACGCGGCGATGCTCGGCGTCGGCCGCGACCGCCTCACCGACCGCGGCCTGGTCTCCGGCCTGCGCTGGGCCCAGCTCAACGCCGAGGCGCTGCCGTTCCCGGACAACAGCTTCGACGCGGTGACCATGGCGTTCGGCCTGCGCAACGTCACCGACAAGGACAAGGCGCTGGCCGACATCTGCCGCGTGCTGAAGCCCGGCGGCCGCGCGCTGGTGCTGGAGTTCTCGAAAGTGCAGAACGAGCTGTTCGGCAAGCTCTACGACTTCCACTCGTTCAAGGTGCTGCCGAAGCTGGGCCAGCTGTTCGCCGGCGACGCCGACAGCTACCAGTACCTGGCCGAGTCGATCCGCAAGCATCCCGACCAGGCAACCCTGAAAGGCATGATGGAGCGCGCCGGCTTCGGCCGCGTCGAGGTACGCAACCTCACCAACGGCGTCGTGGCGATCCATCGCGCGTACAAGTTCTGAGAGCCAGTTCAAAGGCCGCCCTGATCCAGATCAGTGGCCGGCCGCGCGGTGCGGCGTATGTTTGGGCTCCCATTCCTGCGAGCCCGCATCATGTCCATCGACATCGTTTCCGAACAGAACGTGCACCTCTTCGACGCGCGCGGCGTGGCGCGACGCTTCCGCCACTCGGCCATCTTTGGGGCGATCGGCGTGCTGCGCTCGGGCGAGACGATGCGCTTCGTCAACGACCACGATCCGATCCCCTTGATCGCCCAGTTGCGCGAGCGCCTCGGTGACCACCTCACGGTGACCTATCGCCAGCGCGACGCCGACATGGTGATGATCGACTTCGGCATCACCGGCCTGCCGGTCGAGTGATCGGCCCCGGCGCATGAACTACCCCGCGTTCTACGAGCAGGCGCCGCGCATCCGAATGCGCGATCCGCTCGCCGCGTTCCTCGGCGCCGCCGAAGACGGCCTGCTGGAATATGCCTACACCGATGCAGTGCGCCTGGCCGGCCACTCCTGTCCCACCGTGGCCGGCGCCTGGCTGATGGCGCGCACCGCGCTGCGCGCGCTGTACCCGGACGAGCCGGCGGAGCGCGGCGGCATCGCGGTGCGCATGCCGGCCGCCGAGGACGAAGGCGTTACCGGCGTCATCGCACAGGTGCTGACCCTGATCACCGGCGCCGCCGCCGGCAATGGCTTCCACGGCATCGGCGGCCGCTTCGTGCGGCAGTCGCTGCTGGGTTTCTCGGCCACGTCCGGCGCCACCGCCGTGCAGTTCAGCCGCCGCGACAACGGCGCTGCCGTGGCGGTGGAACTGGACCTGGCTACGGTACCGTCGGCGCCGAACCTGCGCGAACTGATGGTCGCCGCACTCCAACCCGGCGCCACGGCGGAGCAGCGCGCGGCCTTCGCGCAAGCCTGGCAGGGCCGCGTGCAGCGCCTGCTGCTGGATCACGCCGACGACCCGCAGGTGCTGCGGCTCACCCGGCTGCACTGATCACGCCTGTTCGCACGCCTGCACCGTCGGCGCAACGTGCGGCACGGCACGACGCCGCGCGTTCGCCAGCACCACGCCGCCGATGGTGACCGCGCCGCCGATCAGGATCAGCGCGTTCGGCACCTCGTGCAGCCACAGCCAGCCGATCAGCAGCGCGATCGGCGGCGACAGGTAGATGAAGCTGCTGACCCGCGACGCCGACGCGCGGTTCACCGCCATGTTCCAGGCGAGGTAGCCGATGAAAGTCGGCGCGATGCCCAGCCACAGCAGCGCACCGATGTGCGCCCACGACGACGCCGCCAGCGCCTGCGGCAAGTGCCAGCCGAACGGCAGCGCGGCAAGCGTGCCGGCGAAGAACGCGAACGCGGTGACGCCGAGCATGCTGTTGCGCGCGAACAAGGCCTTCTGGCCCACGAAGAAGATCGCCGAGACGATCACGCACACCAGCACCAGCAAGGCCTTCGGATCGACCTCCACCCGCTGCCCGCTGGCCAGTACCACCAGAACGGTGCCGACCAGCGCCACCGCCAGCCCGATCCACGTGCGCAGCGTCAGCCGCTCGCGCAGCCAGAACGCCGACACCGCCGCGGTGGCGGCCGGCACCAGCGAGATCAGGATCGAGGCGGTGCCGCTGGCGATCCGCGTCTCGGCGTAATTCAGGCACAGGTGATAGACGGTGAGGCCGAGCACACCCAACAGGGCCAGCTGCGGCCAGTCGCGCCGCGCCGGCAACGGCACTCGCTTCACCAGCAGCAACGCGGCGAAACACAGCGAGCCGATCAGCAGGCGCGCAAACGCGACCTCGCCGGGGGTGAACGCGGGCAAGGCATAGGCGATCGCGGCGTAGGCCGACGACCAGGTCAACAGGGCAATCGCGATGGCGAGCAGGGCGCGGCCATCGAGACGTTCAACGGTATCCATGGGGACGGATTCCTTCAGCGGGGAAGTGCGCATCCTAGTCTTGCCGGTCGCGCCGCGGAATAATGCACCGGATCGTTTTCGCGATGTTTCGCCAACGATCGAAACAACCAATGAGGTATTCCGCCATGGAATCGAAAGTCATGGAACCCAGGCCCGAGCTGGACGGCAAGGACTGGCAGTTGCTGGAAGCGCTGCAACAGGACGCGCGCCTGGGCTACGCCGAGCTGGGCCGCAAGGTGCGCCTGTCCGCACCGGCGGTGGCCGAGCGGGTGAAGCGGCTGGAGGAGGCCGGGGTGATCAGCGGCTACCGCGCCACCGTCGACCCGAAGCGCCTCGGCTACGGCATCAGCGCGATGATCCGGCTGCGTTGCGACGGCATCACCTGCGCGCGCATCGGCATCCTGGTGGAAGACATCCCCGAGGTACTCGAATGCCGCCGCCTGGCCGGCGAGGATTCGGCCTTGCTGCATGTGGTGGCGATGTCGATCGGCCACCTCGAATCCGTGCTCGACCGCCTGCTGAAGACCGGCGCCAGCACCAGCACCACCACCCTGATCGTGCTGCAGACGCCGCACGAGAACCGCCCGCTGACCCGCGCGATGTGGAATGCTGCGCGCGCCATGTCGGACGATTGATCCCCTTCCCCTGCCGACTGCTTCGATGACCGACGACAACGACAAACCCGGCACGAACGGGCTCCCGGATACGCCAAGCGACGCGCCGCCCAACCCCGAGCGCCGGCGCCTGCTCGGCGGCATCGCGCTGGCCGGCGCCGCGCTCACCCTCGGCGGCTGCAAGCCGTTCGGCGAACGCCCGCCGGCACCCGCAGCTGCCGACGCGGCGTTCGATGCGCTGCTGCGCCGGCACATCCGGCACGTGGTGGTGCTGTACGCCGAGAACCGCAGCTTCAACAACCTGTTCGCGGGCTTCCCCGGCCTGGCCCAGCCGCTGCAGGCGCTCGATTCGCCCGCCTACCGCCAGCGCGACCGCGACGGCCGCCTGCTGGCGTCGCTGCCGCCGGTCTGGGGCGGGCTGGCGCCGCACGCGCAGGTGGTGGGCGGCCGCCGCTACCAGCTCGACGAACACGCGATCACCGGGCTGCCGAACCGCCCGTTCGCGCTGCGCACGCCCGACGGCGCGCCGCTGCCGCACGGCGTGATCACCCGCGACCTGGTGCACCGCTTCTACGAGAACCAGCTGCAGATCAACGGCGGCCGCAACGACGGCTTCGTCGCCTGGGGCAATACCGGCGCGATGGTGATGGGCCACTACGCCGACGGCGCCGCGAACCTGCGGCTGTGGCAGCTCGCCCGCCGGTACACCTTGTGCGACAACTTCTTCATGGGCGCGTTCGGCGGCTCCTTCCTCAACCACCAGTACCTCGCCGCGGCGCAGCCGCCGTTCTACCCGCACGCGGACCGCGGTCCGGCGAAATTCCAGATCGCCGTGGTGGAAGGCGACGACCCCACCGGCATCCGCCCGAAGCTGGCCGAGGATTCGCCGGCCAGCGCGATGCAGGGCCGCGCGAAGTTCGCCGCGCGCGACGCGCTCACCCCCGACTTCTGGGCGGTCAACACGATGGGCCCGGCCTACGCACCGGCGTTCGGCCACGACAAGCGCGACCCGCGCTTCGCCGACCCCGACAGCCCGAACACGCTGCCCGCACAGACCCACCGCACCATCGGCGACGCGCTGTCCGAAGCCGGCGTCGACTGGGCCTGGTACGCCGGCGGCTGGCAGCTGGCGCTGGACGGCCATGGCGACGGCGACCACCGCGCGTTTCCGGAAGTGCCGAACTTCCAGGTGCACCACCAGCCATTCAACTACTTCCGCCAGTTCGCGCCCGGCACGCCGGCGCGCCGGCAGCACCTGCGCGACGCCGGCATCGGTGGCAGCGCCGACAGCAACCATTTCCTTGCCGCGGCCGCGGCCGGCACGCTGCCGCCGGTGGCGTTCTACAAGCCGCAGGGCGACCTCAACATGCACGCCGGCTATTCCAGCGTGGACGCCGGCGACCGGCACCTGGCGCAGGTGGTCGAGGCGCTGCAGGCCAGCCCGCTGTGGCCGAACATGCTGGTGGTGATCACCGTCGACGAGAACGGCGGCTGGTGGGACCACGTGGCGCCGCCCAAGGGCGACCGCTGGGGGCCGGGTTCACGCATTCCCGCGCTGGTGGTGTCGCCGTTCGCGAAGAAGGGTTTCGTCGACCACACCATCTACGACACCGGCTCGATCCTGCGCTTCATCAGCCGCCGCTTCGGCCTGCAGAAGCTGGCCGGCCTCAGGCTGCGCGAGGAAGCGATGATCGCCGCCGGCGGCCCGCCGCCGGGCGACCTCACCGCCGCGCTGCAATTCGACTGATGCCTTTTCCACCCCTCACCCGAGGATGCCCGTGATGCGCGAGATGTACCCCGAGATCGAGCCGTACCGGACCCACCGCATCGCCGTCGACGCGATCCACACCTTGCACGTGGAGGAGTGCGGCAACCCCGCCGGCCTGCCGGTGGTGTTCCTGCATGGCGGACCCGGCGCCGGTCTGTCGGCCTACCATCGCCGCTTCTTCGATCCGACGCGCTACCGCATCGTGCTGTTCGACCAGCGCGGCGCCGGGCAGTCCACGCCGTTCGCCGAACTCACCGACAACACCACCTGGCACCTGGTCGCCGACATCGAGGCGATCCGCGAGCAGCTCGAGATCGAACGTTGGGTGGTGTTCGGCGGCTCCTGGGGTTCCACGTTGGCGCTGGCCTACGCGCAGGCGCATGCCGAGCGCGTGCTCGGCCTGGTGCTGCGCGGCATCTTCCTGGGCCGGCCGCAGGAACTGCGCTGGTTCAACGAAGTGGACGGCGGCGCCGCGCAGATCTTCCCCGAGCGCTGGGCGCGCTTCCTCGCCTTCATTCCCGAGGCCGAACGCGACTCGATGCTGGACGCCTACTGGCGCCGCCTCACCAGCGACGACGAAGCCACCCGGCTCGCCGCAGCGCAGGCGTGGAGCGCGTGGGAAGGCGGCAGCACCACCTTGCTGCACGATCCCGACGCCGGCGGCGATTTCGAGGACCCGCACAAGGCGGTCAGCCTGGCCGTGATGGAGGCGCACTACTTCCGCCACGCGATCTTCCTGCAACCCGACCAGCTGCTGCGCAACATCGAGCGCATCCGCCACATCCCGGCCACCATCGTGCACGGCCGCTACGACATCATCTGCCCGATGAAGAGCGCGTACGACCTCGGCCAGGCCTGGCCCGAAGCGCACCTGCACGTGGTGCTGGCCGGCCACAGCGCAACTGATCCGGCGATCGTCGACCAGTTGGTGGAAGCGACGGATCGGCTGGCGGATCGGTATTGCTGAGCAGTCGTCCACGAATCGGGCGCAAGAACTGGATAGCTACGGGGAAACACAGCGACCACACTGGGCACACACCACCACCGGAGCCGCCCGTGCTCACCCTGTTCGACTACCTGCCCTCGCAGAACGCCTGGAAGGTGCGCCAGTTGCTGCGCCATCTCGGCCGGCCGTATCGCACGGTGCCGGTGAGCATCTTCGAGGGCGAGGGCCGGAGCGAGGCTTATCGGCGGATCAATCCCACCGGCACGGTGCCGGCGATCCAACTGGAGGACGGCCGCGTGCTGGCCGAGTCGAATGCGATCCTCATGTACCTGGCCGACGGCACGCCGTACCTGCCGGGCGATCCGTTCGGGCGCGCCCAGGTGCTGCAGTGGCTGTGCTTCGAGCAGGAGCGGGTGGAATCGGTGATCGGCGCGCTGCGGCACTGGACGCTGACCGGCAAGCTGGCGCGCCGTTCGGCGGACATGATCGAGGCGAAACGCGCCGCCGCCGTGCGCACGCTGGGTATCCTGGATAGCGAACTGGCGACGCGGCCGTTCATCGCCGGCGCCGACTACGGCGTCGCCGACATCGCGCTGTTCGCCTACGCCAGCCGCGCCGAGGAAGCCGGGTTGTCGCTACAGGCGTATCCGCAATTCCGCGCGTGGGTGGCGCGGGTGGAGGCGCAGCCGGGCTTCCTCGCCGAGATGTACCCGTACGCGATGGATCCGCATTCGGTCAACGAATTGCCCTAAGAGCCTGCTCACGATCTCCAAGCACCTCGCGTTGCCATCGGGCGGCCGCCATCGCAGCAATGGCATACTCGGGGTTTTCCGGCCCGAGACTTCCCCATGCGCCTGCTGCCCGCCCTCGCCTTCGGCACGTTGTTGCTGCCGCTGGCTGCCTACGCCAACGACCCGAACTCCTACGCGCAGCCCGACCAGGTACGCGTGACCCATCTGGACCTGGACCTGACGATCGACTTCCCGCGCAAGCAGCTCGACGGCCAGGCCACGCTGAAGCTGGACTGGAAGAACCCCAGGGCGCAGTCGCTGGTGCTGGACACGCGCGACCTGAAGATCGCGAAGATCGAAGCGCTCGGCAGCGACGGCAAGGCCACGCCGCTGACATACGCGCTGGCCCCGCGCGACAAGGTGCTGGGCAGCAAGCTGACCATCGCCACGCCGAAGCATCCGGCGCAGGTGCGCATCGTCTACACCACCTCGCCCGAGGCCTCCGGCCTGCAGTGGCTGACCCCGGCGCAGACGGCCGACAAGAAGCTGCCCTTCATGTTCTCGCAGTCGGAATCCATCCACGCGCGCTCATGGGTGCCGCTGCAGGATTCGCCGGCGATCCGCTTCACCTACGACGCCCGCGTCACCGCGCCGCAGGACGTGCGCGTGGCGATGAGCGCGATCAACGACGCGAAGCATCCGCTGGACGGCAAGTTCGCGTTCAGGCAACCGCACCCGATCCCGTCCTACCTGCTGGCGATCAGCGCGGGCGACCTCGCGGTGAAGGAAACCGGGCCGCGTTCGGCCGTCTATGCGGAACCGTCGGTGGTCGGCAAGGCCGCGCACGAGTTCGAGGACACCGAGAAACTGATCGCCGCCACCGAGCAGTTGTACGGCCCGTATGCGTGGGGCCGCTACGACATCCTGGTGCTGCCGCCGTCGTTCCCGTTCGGCGGCATGGAAAACCCGAACATGACCTTCGCCACGCCGACCGTGCTGGTGGGCGACAAGAGCCTGGTCTCGCTGGTCTCGCACGAACTGGCGCACTCGTGGTCGGGCAACCTGGTGACCAGCGCCGCGTGGCGCGACATCTGGCTCAACGAGGGCTTCACCACCTACGTGCAGGGGCGCATCACCGAAGCGGTGTACGGCAAGGCGCTGGCCGACGAGGAGGCGCTGCTGTCCGCGCGCGCCTTGCAGAAAAGCATCGGCACGATGGCCGCCAACGCGCAGAAGCTGGCGCCCGACCCGCGCGGCATCGGCGCCGACGATGCGCTGTCCGACGTGGCCTACGACAAGGGCTCGTGGTTCCTGCGCACGCTGGAGCAGCGCTTCGGCCGCGACCACTTCGACGCGTACCTGAAGGGCTACTTCCACCACTTCGCGTTCCAGAGCATCACCACCGAGCAGATGCTCGACTACATGAAGCCGAACCTGATCGAGAAGTATCCCGGCAAGATGAGCTGGGATGAAGTAAAGGCATGGGTCTACGGCGAAGGCATCCCGAAGGATGCGCCGCTGCCGGACTCGCCGCGCTTCAACGCGATCGACCGCGAGCGCACGGATTTCCTCGCGGGCAAACTGGCCGCCGACAAGCTCGACGCCAAGGGCTGGAACACGCAGGAATGGATGTACTTCCTCGACCGCCTGCCCGACGTGGCGCCGCTGGACAAGCTGCGCCAACTCGACGCCGCCTGGCGCCTCACCGGCACGCCGAACGCCGAGATCGGCATGCGCTGGTACAGCCACGCGATCGCCGCCGGCGACAAGTCCGTGTGGACAGCCGCCGCCGAACACATGACCCGGATCGGCCGCATCTACCTGACCACGCCGCTGTACAAGGCGTTCGTGAAGACGCCGGAAGGCCTCTCTTATGCCGAGCAGGTCTACGCCAAGGCCAAGGCCGGCTACCACCCGCTGACCCAGCAGGTCGTAGAAGGCATCATCGCCAAGGCGAAAAGCAAGAAAAATTGATCAGAACTTTCACCCGTTCGCCCTGAGCGTAGGCCCGCAGGGCCGGAGTCGAAGGGAGCCCTTCGACTCCGCTGCGCTACGCTCAGGGTGAACGGTAGATACCCGCGCACGCCCCACGAAACCAAGACCCAGCCATGCCGCCATCAACGAACACCACCGCCCCGCTCTGGAAACGCATGCTGCTGCGCCGGCTGAAATTCCTAGGCTGGCTGGCCGCGCTGCTGGCCATCGTGCTCGGCGGCAGCTATCTGTTCGCGCCGCAGTGGCTGCTGCAGGCGAACGTCACGCGCGAGGCGATGGCGGCGCACCTGGAGAAACATTCGGTGCAGGCCGGCGATACGCACTGGGTCTACTACGAAGGCGGACAGGGGCCGACCATCGTGCTGCTGCACGGCTTCGCCGCGGACAAGAACGTCTGGCTGAAGACCGCCAAGCTGCTGACGCCGCACTTCCACCTGATCATCCCCGACCTGCCCGGCTGGGGCGACTCCTCGCAGGTGCCCGACGCCAGCTACAACATCGACGCCCAGGCCGGGCGCCTCGATGCCTTCGTGCAGACCCTGCGCCTGCAGCGCTTCCTGCTGGTCGGCCACTCGGTGGGCGGCGCGATCGCCGGCGTGTACGCCAGCGAACATCCCGAGCACGTGGCCGCTCTGGCACTGCTCGATTCGTTCGGCCTGAAGGGCAGGCAGAACGCGTTCGACAGCGACGCGCTGGCCGGCAAGAACCCGTTCGTGTACGACGACCGCGCCGGTTTCGAACGCGCCACGTCGCTGGCATTCGAGAAACCGCTCGACCTGCCCGGCCGTTTCGTCGACGTGCTGGTGAAACGCAACCAGCGCGACCATGCCTTCATCGAGCGCAGCTTTGCCGAATTGCGCGAGCCCGGACAATACCTTTCCGTGCAGAACCGGCTTGACCAGCTGAGCATGCCGGTGCTCGGCCTGTGGTGCCACGACGACCGGATCGTGGACATCTCCGCGCTGGACAGCTTGCGCAACGGCCTGACCAGCGCCAGCGCGATCAGCACCAGCACCATCAACGGCTGCAACCACATGCCGATGCTGGAAAAGCCCGAGCAGACCGCGCAAATTCTTACCGGCTTCGCGCTGTCACACTGAACACGATGCGGCACCCGCATGCAGGATGCTGAACGGACTGCCGCCGCCCTGTCACGGCATTGTGAAATGCGTGTGACACCGTGGGAGAATGCCGCCGTGACGCCGTGGTCTGGCGTACCCCATGCGCATGAAGGCGGGACGGTGCAGCAGGCGATGAAAGGGAACCCTTGGCGCATCTTCGTGGACGCGGTGGTGCGGATGTCCGCCACCCGCACCAATTACTGGGCCGAGCTCGGGGTGGACGGTGCGCTGTGCCTGCTGTTGCTGGTGCTGGGCTGGCGCAGGCATGCGGACGGACCGCTGACTGCGCTGCTGGCCCTCGGCCTGGGCCTGTTCGCCTTCAGCTTCATCGAATACTTCTTCCACCGCTGGATGTTCCACACGCGCATCCCGCTGTTCGCGCAGGGCCACGACCTGCATCACGCGCGGCCGCTGGGCTACGACTCGCTGCCGTTCTTCCTTCCTGCGGCGGTGCTGCTGGCGCTGGCCGGCGCATTCGTGCTGGTCATGCCGACCGGTTTCGCCCTGCTGCTGGCCAGTGCGATCACCTTCGGCTACATCGTCTACGGCCTGAGCCACTTCATCATCCATCACGTGCGCTTCAAGCAGCCGCTGCTGCGGCGCTGGGCCGGCGCCCACCACGTGCACCACTATCACCCCGAGAGCAACTTCGGCGTCACCACGCCGCTGTGGGACGTGCTGCTGGGCACGCGCTACGTGCGGCAGGGGCGCAAGGGCTGACCTTCATGCAGCGGTGAAGGCCGCCGCACAGCGCCGGGTGTGCGGGGCGGAGCGCGATTTGGAATGACGCCGAACCCGGCATTTTTTCGTTGGAGATCACGCAAGTCCCGCACCCTCACCCCAACCCTCTCCCACAAAGGGAGAGGGAGCAAACGTGCCGAGCGGGTTCGCACGAAAAGCTGCACGGTGAACGTACGGCGCGGGTGCTTCCTTGCTCTTGATCCTCAATCGGCCAGGTCGTCGACCAGGCGGTCGAGTTCGGCCTTCAGGATCGCGCCGTGCTGGCGCAGCCAGTCGCGCTGCTCGCGCCAGCCGGGCAGCAGGCTCTCGACCTGGCTCCAGAATCGCGGCGAATGGTTGCGTATCTTGAGATGGCACAGCTCGTGCACCAGCACGTAGCGCAGCGCGGCCGGGGGCGCCAGCGCCAGCGCGAGGTCCAGGTTGATGCGGTCGCGGGTGTCCAGGCTGCCCCACAGGCTTTTCATCGGGCGGATCTTCAGCGCGGTGGGCGCCAGCCCGAGCTGCGGCACGTAGCCGGCCAGCCAGCGCGAGACGTCGCGGCGGATCAGCGTTTCCAGGTGCGAGGCGAGCAGGCCGCGGGCGATCGGCAGGGCGCGGGTATGTGGGCGCGGGATCACCAGGGTGAGGCCGGTCGCGTGCGGCTCGATCTTCGGGTAGGTGCCTTCGGCCCAGTCCAGTTCGGCAGTCTCGCCGCGCAACGGAAAGCTGCACGGATAACCCACGCGCAGCGGCGGCAGCGGCTTCACGATCAGGTTCAGTTCGTCGAGCTTCTGCTCCAGCCATTCGGCGTGGTTGCGCAGGAACGCGCTGACCTGGGCGGGATGGGTGCCGAGCGGATAAGTCACTCGCGCGCCCTGCGGCGTCACCGTGAGGCGCAGCCGGCGCGCGCGCGGATGGGCGCTCTTCAGCACCCGGATGAGGCTGCCGCCCACCGTTGCCAATTCCAGCCAATCGCCTTCCAGATGCTGCGCCATGATCCTGCCTGCTTCTCGCCTGGCCCGTTCCGATCAAAGATGGGGATCCGCCGCCCGCAAGCGGCCGGACACCCAGTATGGCGCGCCGGGCGTCCTGGCGGTATGGATTTTTCGTTCAGCTATCGGCCGGGCGCGGCAGGCCGAACCATTCCTCCAGCTTGCCCAGCAGGCGCTCCAGTTCCAGCGTCAGCAGGGCAAAACCGGCATCCAGCTCGGCCTGGGCGTCCTGCTGGCTGTCGCCCAGCTCGTCCATCACCACGTCGAGGAACTTCAGCTTGCGCACGATCAGGTCCTCGCCCAGCACGAAGCTGATGCGGTCGTCGAAGGTGAGGCCCAGCATGAACACCTGCTTGCCGTTGCGCAGGTGCTCCTTGACCTCTTCGGCGTCCAGGTCCTGCCGGCGGCAGCGGGCGATCGCGCCGGTGGCGGTGGCCGGGTCGCGCAGTTCGCACTCGTCGCCCAGGGTCAGGCCGGCTGGCAGGTTGCCGGTGGACAACCAGTCGGTCATCAGCACGCGCGGGCCTTCCTCCGGCGCCAGCGGCACCGCGGGGAAGCTGCCCAGCGCCTCGCGCACCTGGGTCAGCGCGTTCTCGGCCGACTTGCGGCTGGAGGTGTCCAGCACCAGCCAGCCGTGTTTCCTGTCGACGTAGGCGGACATGCGCGAGTTGCGCACGAAGGCGCGCGGCAGCAGTTCGGTCAGCAGGTCTTCCTTGATCCGCTTGCGCTCGCGGCCGCCGACCTTGCGGCCTTCTTCCTCGGCGATCTTCTGCACCTTGCGATGCAGCTCGTCGTTGATCACCGCGGCCGGCAGCAGCTTGTCCTCGCCGCCCACGGTCAACAGGGTGCAGTGCTTCACCGTATGCGTGAGCGGCTCGCCTTCGCCGCGCCCGACCGGCGGCACGAAGCCCTTGGTGAACATTTCCAGCGGCCCGCACGGGCGCAGCCGGTGCTCGGCCAGCGCTTCGTCGAGGCGGCTCAAGTCATCGGCAACGGCGGGAGAAAAACGGAATAGCGTGAGGTTGCGAAAGAACATTCGATATCCGGATATTAAGAGGCCCGTAGGCAAGATTTCAGCTCCCCACACCGTTCACCCTGAGCATAGGCCCGAAGGGCCGAAGTCGAAGGGTGCCGCAGCGTGCCCTTCGACTCCGCTGCGCTACGCTCAGGGCGAACGGTGTGGGGGCTGGCAAAGCATCAGCGGGTAACGGCAGCGACCGCCGCAGCCACGGTATCGAGATTGCCGTGGTTCAGCGCCGCCACGCAGATGCGCCCGCTGTCGAGCGCATAGATCGCGTACTCGTCGCGCAGCCGGTGTACCTGCGCCTTGCTCAGGCCGGAGTAGGAGAACATGCCGGCCTGGCGGTTGATGAAGCCGAAATCCGGCGCACCCAGCGCGGCCAGCTTGTCGACGAAACCGGCGCGCATCGCGTGGATGCGCCCGCGCATGCCGCCCAGTTCCTGTTCCCAGCGCGCGCGCAGCTCGGCGCTGCCGAGCACGCCGGCGACCAGCGCGGCGCCGTGCGTGGACGGGCTGGAGTAGATCGTGCGGATGACCTGCTTGATCTTCGACTGCAGCCGCGCGGCCTCGCCGCGATCGGCGCCGACCATCGACAGCGCGCCGACGCGTTCGCCGTACAGCGAGAACGACTTGGAGTACGAATTGGCGACCACGAACGCGTCGATGCCGGACTCCGCCAGCAGGCGCACCGCGGTGGCGTCCTGTTCGGTGCCCTGGTCGAAGCCCTGGTAGGCCATGTCGACGAACGGCAGCAGCCGGCGCTCCTTCAGCAGCCCGATCACCTGCTGCCACTGCGCCGCATCCAGGTCGACGCCGGTCGGGTTGTGGCAGCACGCGTGCAGCAGCACCACGGTGCCGGGTTCCAGCTTGCCCAGGTCCTCCAGCATGCCGGCGACATCCAGGCCGTGGCTGGCCGCGCTGTAGTAGCGGTACTCCAGCAGCTCGAAGCCCGCGGTGCGGAACACCACATGATGGTTGCCCCAGCTGGGGCTGCTGATCGCGACCTTCGCGCCCGCCCCGGCCACCTGCTTCAGCAGGTCGGCCGCCACGCGCAGCGCGGCGCTGCCGCCGATGGTTTGCGCGGTAGCCACGCGGCCGGCCGTCAGCAGGGGCGACTCCGCGCCGAACACCAGTCGCTGGGTCAGCTGGTTGTACGCCGCCAGGCCGTCGATCGGCAGATAGCCGCGCGGCTTGGCCGCCGCAGCCAGCGCCTGCTCGACCTCGTGCACGGTCGGCAGCAGCGGGATGCGCCCCTGCTCGTCGACGTAGACACCCACGCCAAGGTTGATCTTGCCCGGGCGCGGATCGGCCACGTAGGTCTCGGTGAGGCCCAGGATCGGATCGCCCGGGGCCATTTCAACGGATGCAAAGAAGGACACGGCGGTTACTCGACAGACAGTGGAAGGGTGGGCGGAATGTTCAAGCTTGCCGGTTCGCGGTCTCATCCGCCGCGTCGGCAGGCCAGGCCGCGGCAGACGACGCGCCCAGCGCGAAATCGAACAGCTGGCGATCCGCCAGGTGCGAGGGTGACACATGCGCCAGCGCGCGGAAGACGTTCTCGCTGCGCCCGGGCTGCTGCTTCTCCCACTCGGCCAGCATGCGCTGCACCGCCTGGCGCTGCAGGTTGTCCTGCGAACCGCACAGGTTGCACGGGATGATCGGGAACTGCCGCTGCGCCGCGTATTCGGCGATGTCGCTCTCGCGGCAATACGCCAGCGGGCGGATCACCACGTGGCGGCCGTCGTCCGAACGCAGCTTCGGCGGCATCGCCTTCAGCTGCGCCTGGTAGAACATGTTGAGGAAGAACGTGGCGAGGATATCGTCGCGATGGTGGCCGAGCGCGATCTTCGTGATGCCGTTCGCCGCGGCCCAGGTGTACAGCGCGCCGCGGCGCAGCCGCGAACACAGGCTGCACATGGTCTTGCCCGTCGGGATCACCCGCGTCACCGTGCTGTAGGTGTCCTGCTCGATGATGTGGAACGGCACGCCGCGCGCGGTGAGGTAATCCGGCAATACGTGCCCGGGGAAATCCGGCTGCTTCTGGTCGAGGTTCACCGCGATCAGCTCGAAGCGCACCGGCGCTTTCGCCTGCAGTTGCAGCAGCAAGTCCAGCAAGGTGTAGGAATCCTTGCCGCCGGACAGGCACACCATCACCTTGTCGCCGTCCTCGATCATGCCGAAATCGCCGATCGCCTGCCCGACCTGGCGACGCAGGCGCCTGGCCAGTTTGCCGGCCTCGGCAGTAGGTGGACGGGGGATCTCGAGCAGGACGGGCATGACGGCCAATCAGACGGTGAAGAATCCCCATTGTAGCGGGCCACGCGCCCCGCTACCGCCCCGCAAACAGCGTTAAACTAGGGGTATCGCCCCCAGCAGCCGCTCGCCATGCAGGTTCAGGATCACGCCGAGATCGTCCATCTCCTGGCCGAGTTGCGGATGGAGCATCGCGACCTCGACGCGGCGATCGATCGGCTGGCTTCCGCGATCGGTCGCGACGAGTTGCAGCTGACCCGGCTGAAGAAGCGCAAGCTGCTGTTGAAGGACAACATCGCGCGGCTCGAGAGCAAGCTGATCCCCGACCTCGACGCCTGAACGCCAGACTGGATTACCCATGAATCCGTTCGCCCCGATCCGTCTGCAGGACGATCACGTCGTGCTGGAACCGCTGAGCCTGGACCACGTGCCGGCGCTGGAAGCCGCCGCCGCCGACGGCGAGCTGTGGAACCTCGCGGTCACCAGCGTGCCGCCGCCGGGACAGGCGCGCGACTACGTCGAAAAAGCGCTGCAGGGCCAGGCCGACGGACTGATGCTGCCGTTCGCCGTGCGCGAAACCGGCAGCGGCGACATCGTCGGCAGCACGCGCTATTACGAGATCGACGCCGCGCTGCCGCGCCTGGCGATCGGCTACACCTGGTACGCCAAACGCTGGCAGAAAAGCCACCTCAACACCGCCTGCAAACGCCTGCTGCTGGAGCACGCGTTCGAGACGCTGGGCTGCGTGGCGGTGGCCTTTCACACCGACGAACGGAACGAGGACTCGCAGCGCGCGATCGAGCGCCTCGGCGCGCAGCGCGAAGGCGTGTTGCGCGCGCACAAGCGTCGCACCGACGGCAGTCTGCGCAATACCGTCTGCTTCAGCATCCTCGCCGACGAGTGGCCGAACGTGGCGAACTGGCTGGGCATGCGGCTCAACCGGCTCGCCGCGGGCTGAACGTCACAGCAGGCGGTTGACCAGCCGGTCCAGCCGCGTGCGGTTCAATCGTCGCAGCAGCCTGCGCACCTCGGCCGGGTAGCGCCGCGGGCTTTCCAGCGCGCGGTAGTCGGCCAGGCGCGTGGCATGCCGGCGCAACGCCGCCCATTCCGCCGCGTGCTTCGCCTGCAGCAGGCGCGCGGGATCGCGCAGGACCAGGCCGTTTTCCAGATCCAGCGACCACGCACGCGGGTTGAGGTTGTTGCCGGTCAGCACGGCCACGTCGTCGTCGATGAACAGGCCTTTCAGGTGGTAGCTGTTGTCGCCGTCGCGCCACAGGTGCAGGTTGAGCTGGCCGCTGCCGACTTGCCGGCGGTGCGCCCGCGCGAAGCGGCGCAGGTTGTTCTCGTACAGGTACGGCAGCAGGCCGATGGTCTTGAACGGCTGCCCCGGCGGAATGTAGAAATCGTTGGCGGTCTTGTCGCCGACCATGATGTCGATGCTGCAGCCGCGCCGCAGCAGCTGGCCCAGCACGATGCGCAACGGCCGCGGCAGATTGAAGTACGGCGTCAGCAGGATCACCCGCTGGCGCGTGCCGCGCAGCAGCGCCAGCAAGGCCTCGCTGAGCGTGTTGTCGCCGCGGCCGAAGCCGGGCAGCGGCGTCACCGCCACCTCGCCGGCATCCAACGTGTCGCACGGCACCTCGTACGCGGCGCGCTGCAGGTCGTGGCGGAACTCGCGGATCGCCGGCTGCAGGGCTTTCGTCGACGGCGGCTCGCCTTCGTCGAGGCGGCGCACCGCTTCGCTGCCGGCGAAGTGCCGCTGCACGAAGCCCGCCATCGCGTCGGCCAGGCCGCGATGCCGCAGCAGGTGGTAGCGGTCGAGCCGGTAGCGCCCGTGCCGCACCAGGTAGACGTCGTTGAGGCTGGCGCCGCTGTACAGCACGGCGTCGTCGATCACGAAGCCCTTCAGGTGCAGCACGCCGAACAGCTCGCGGTTCTGCACCGGCACGCCGTAGATGTCGACGCCCGGGCCGAGCCGCGCGGCGTATTCGCGGTACATGCCCGCGTTGCCCTCGCTCTTCTGCTTGCCGATCAGGCCGCGCCGCGCGCGATGCCAGTCGACGAACACCGACACCTGCAACCCCGGCTGCCGCGCCTTCGCCGCATACAGCGCATCGAGCACTTCGCGGCCGCCGTCGTCGTCCTGCAGGTACAGCGCGACGATCACGATGCGTCGGGTGGCCTGCTCGATCAGGTGCAGCAGTGTCTGCCGGAACGCGGCCGGATCGGGCAGCACGGCGATGGCGTCGGCCGGCACCGCGAAGAACGGCAGCTCGGCATGCGTCTCCGGCTTGCGCCGGAACGGCAGCATGCGGCGCGCGAGACGGCCCGGTGCGGTGATCAACTTGTTCATGGCGAGATCGGCAGACGACAGCGCGCATCATCGCAAACCGCGCACGGCACGCCTACCGCCGCTGCTTGCCAGCCGCGCGCGGTTGCACCTCGATGGTGGCGGTCATGCCGGCGGCGATCAGCGTGTCGTCCGGCCGGCGGTGGCCGGCGCCGATCGCGACGCACAACAGTACGCGCCGGGCCAACCGCACCCGGTTGAAGACGGGTTGATGTCAGCCACCCTCGTCGGCGGCAGATCAGCGGAGTCGTGCCGCCGCCTCCGCCGAGTCGACCACGCCGGCACCGCGCTTGACGTGGCGTTCCAGCCACTGGTCCTGTTCCCACAGCACGTGCAGCACCGACTCGCGCGCACGGTAGGCGTGGCTTTCCCGCGGCAGCAGCACCAGTCGCGCCGGCGCGCCCAACGCCTTCAGCGCGTCGAAGTAGCGCTCGCTCTGCATCGTGTGGGTGCCGGCGTTGCCGTCGTCCTCGCCGTGGATCAGCAGCAGCGGCGTTTTCATCCGCCCGGCATGCAGGAACGGCGACATGCGTTCGTAGACCTCGGGCGCCTGCCAGTAGGTGCGTTCCTCGCGCTGAAAACCGAACGGAGTCAGTGTGCGGTTGTAGGCACCGCTGCGCGCGATGCCGGCGGCAAACCAGTCGGTATGGGTGAGCAGGTTGGCGACCATGAACGCGCCGTACGAATGCCCGCCGATGGCGACCCGCCGCCGGTCGATGTAGCCGAGCGCATCCACCGCATCGATCGCCGCCCTGGCGTTGGCCAGCAGTTGCGGCAGATAGGTGTCGTTGGGTTCGTGCCTGCCCGCACCGACGATCGGGAAGGCGGCCTGGTCGAGCACGGCATAGCCGCGGCCGACCCAGTACACCGGCGATTTGAAGTCGAGCCGGGTGAAGCGGTTCGGGTTGGCGGTGATCTGGGCGGCGCTGTCCTTGTCCTTGTATTCGACCGGGTAGGCCCAGATCAGCAACGGCAGCTTGTCTTTGCCGCGGCGATCGTAGCCAGCCGGCAGATACAGCACGCCGCTCAATCCCACACCATCGGCGCGCCGATAGTCGAGCACCTGCTTGTGCACGCCGCGCAACGATGGGTAGGGCGCACCAAAGCGGGTCAGCTGCCGCGGCGGCGCGGTCGTCGCCAGAGTACGCAGGTAGTAGTCGGGGTAATCGCTGGGTGATTCGATCCGCACCAATGCGGTGGTGGCTGCGGTGCCGGCCAGCTCCACGATGGTTTCGGCGCGGTCGCGCAAGCTGGAGCGGTACTGGCGCTGGCGCTGTCCTGTCGCCAGGTCGATCCGGTCGACGAACGGGAACGGCCCCTCGGCGCCGTAGCCCTCGCCGACCAGCCAGGCGTGGCCGCCGTCCAGGCGCAGTACGGGTTCGCCCTGGCCATTGCGAATCATCGAAAAGCGACCCGGGTCGGCGTAACGATCCTGCGCGTCACGCTGGAACAGCAACCGCGGCGGCGCCGGATGTGCCGGAGAAAATGCGTAGGTGCGGGTATCGCGCGTATCCCACCATTCATCGTCGACGACGGCATGGCCGTCGTCGCCCCAGAGCACGCCCTTGAAGCGGTTGACCGTCTTCAGCAGCAGGCGGGGCGCGGCGTTGAACGGTGCCGCCCAGCCATACAGCCCGTCGCGAAACGCGACAGGGTTGGCCGGATCGCCGCGATCGAGAGCCTCGACCCAGACCAGGGTCGCCGCGGCGTCGGCGCGCCAGCCCAGGCTGCGCCGGCCTTCGCGTACCGCCATGCGCCCGCGCGGCAGGTTGTCGCTGCGCGGCACCCGCGCCACCGTCAGCACCGGCTTGCCATCACGATCGAGCAAATCGTGGCGTGCAGGAAACCGGTCCAGCGGCGCGCTGTGCGAAAACGGTTGCTGCAGCGAGTCGACCAGCAGATACGACCCGTCCGGCGAGAACTGCGTGCCGCGATACATGCCCGGCCCCGCCCAGTGGCTGGCCGCGCCCTGCAGCGGCACCCGCACCAGCACCGAGGTGGTCAGCGCCTCGAAATTGGCGTCGTCGACCGGGCTCGTCAGCATGTCCCGATAGGTGCGATTCGATGCCTTGCTGCCATCGCTGACGCTGACGATCGGCCCTGCCGGGATCGCCGCCTGCGGATCGGTGAGCGCCCGCGGCGACGCCGGCAACATCCGCACCAGCAGCGCGCGACCGTCCTTGAACCAGGTGATCGGATTGCCCAGGCTGGCGTTGGCGCGCGCGTCGGTGAGCCGGCGTGCGCTGGCGCTGGCCAGATCCAGCACCCAGATCTCGACACCCTCGTCGGCGGTGTGGGTAAAGGCCAGGCGGGTCTCGTCGGGCGACCAGGTGAAGTACGCCAGCCGCGCCCGCGGCGGCAACCCGCTGACCGGGATGGGACCCGTCGCATCGCCCCGCCGCAATGCCAGGCCGCGGCTGTAGGCGAGCCGGACCGGCCGGTTGTCGCTGAGCGTGATGGTGTTGGCGACGTGCGTGCGCGGATCGATGCGCAGCCCGCCCAGGCGCAGTTCCGGCGCGGACAGCTCGGCCAGCGGCGGATAGGCATCCTGTTCCAGCAGTACCAGGACCGCCTGACGGCTGTCGCTGATCACTTCCGGTGCCGCTGGCGCATCCGCCAGTGCCAGGATCTCCGCAGGCGGCTGCCGGTAAGTCGGCGGCGTCTGCGCCGCCACGCTCGCCGTCAGCATCGCCAGCATCGGGAACAGCCATGCTCGGATCATCCGGGTCGGTACTCCTGGGTGGGTGGATGGGAAAACCGACCGCTCACCGGCGCGACGACAACGGCATCATGCGGGCCGCGGCTTGCGCGGCTTCGACGGCGCCCGCCCCGACAGCGCGGCGCGGCAATGCTGGTAGAACGCTTCGGTCAACGGCGTCTCGCGCACATTGGCCGACGACATGAACACGTACTCCTGCTCGATCACCGGCGCGAAACGGCGGATGCACACGCCGGTCCACAGCGAGCGGCGCGACAGCAGCTCGTTGACGATGGCGATGCCGACGCCCTCGGCTGCCAGCGCACAGGCCGCGCCGACGTTGTGGGTCTCCAGCCGCACGTTCGGATGCACCCCGGCCTGCTGGAACGCCCGGCCGATCCGCATGCGGGTGTCGCCACCGCGGTGGCCAACCAGAATGAGCGGTTCGCCGGCCAGTTCCCTGGCGCCGATCGCGCGCTTGCCCGCCGACAGCGGATGCGCAGGCGGCAATACGCAGACCGTGGGGCTGCTGATCAATGGCCGCAGGCGGATCCCGGGGTGATCCAGCGGCAGCTTGCCGAAACCGCAGTCGGCGGTGCGCGTCGCGACCAGGTTCATCACGGTCGGCCGGGTGCGCGAATCGATGTTGATATGGATCTTCGGATGCAGCGTCAGAAAGGTGGCGACCAGTTTCACCAGCGGCCCTTCGGCGAAACTCGGCGGCGCCACCACGCGCAGCTGCCCGGCATTGGTCTGGCGGATGTCCTTGGCCAGCACGTTGATCCGCTCGACGCCCTGCAGGGCCAGATCCACCTCCTCGAACAGCATCAGCGCCTGCGAGGTCGGCAGCAGCCGGCCCTTGCTGCGATGGAACAGCTTGAAACCCAGCTCGGCTTCGAACTGCGCCAGCAGCCGGCTGACCGCCGGCTGGCTGAAACCCAGGCTGCGCGCCGCCGCAGTCACCGAACCGACCTGGATGATTTCGCGGAAGGCTTCCAGGGTCTTGATATTGTCGAGTCTCATGGCTGGGCGGCACCTGGCGGCTATGAATGGGCTGCCTGTGAACGTACACGATCGCGACGGGAGCCGGCACCGCTCTTATCCATCGTCGCGCAGCGGCAACACCGGCAACAGCAACTGCGACGGATGCGCGCGATCCATGTGCACGCGGTTGTGCGCCACCCGCGCCTCGCACCAGCGGCCCGGCGCGGCGCCGGTGTTCGGGTTGAGATCGAAGTGCGGATAGTTGCTGCTGGACACGTCCAGCCGGATCCGGTGCCCCTGCCTGAACCGGTTGGCGGTGGCGAAGGCCTCGACCTCGATCTCGACCACTTCCCCCGGCACCAGCAGGCGCGGCTGCTCCCACGAATCCCGGTAGCGCAGGCGCAGGATGCCGTCGCTGAGATTCATGGCGAAACCCTGCGGGTAGTCCGCGCTGGGCGGGTACTCGTCGATCAGCTTGATCGTGATGTCGGTGTCCACGCAGTCGGACGACACGAACAGCCGCGCGCGAATGCCGCCGGCGATCTCGACATCCTGCGTCAGCGGCGCGCTGCGGAAACACAGCACGTCGTCGCGCTCGCCGATATCGCGACCGCTGCCGCTGCAGCCGAAGAAGCGTGCGTCGTCGCGCTGGTCGAACGCGCCCGGCGGCATGATCTCCTCGGCCGAGGTGATGGTGCCGCCGATGGTCGGTACCGGCCGTGCCGGGTCATAGACATAGTCCAGCGCCGCGAGCGGATCCGTCGACGGCGCGGCATCGAGCCGGCCATCGGCGTGCAGGTGCAACGCCCGCGTGGTGGTGCCGGGCAACGGCCAGTCGTCGGCATGCAGCCAGCGCCCGCCATGTTCCAGCCGGCCCTCGGCGTTGCGCCGGCCGCTGCCGCCGCCCATCACGAAGATCGATACCCGGCCGCGCGCAAACGGATCGTCGCCGCTTCGCCCCAGCACGTGGTCGTACCATGCGCGGCGCAACTGGTAGAACGAACCGCCGAAGGCGGCATCCAGGGTCGACTGCGGCCCGAAGTCGACATCGCCCGCATGTGTCTGCGAGCGCCGGCCGTGGATCCACGGCCCCATCACCAGGTGCACCGGCGCGCGCTTGCGCCGCGACAGGCCGAGGTAATTGTCGGTAGCGGTGCGTACGTACGGGTCGTACCAGCTCGACATGTGCACCATCGGCACGTCGGCATAGCGGTCGTAATGGCGTTCGCCGCACAGTTCGACCTGCTGCCAGTACGCGCTGAAATCGCCGTGCTCCCACTGCTCGAACAGGTAATCCTCGTACTCCGGCGCGGCGCTGACCGGCGAGTCGCCGCGCGCCCACGGCATGCGCCGGAACCAGGCGCGGATGTCCTGCGCCTGCAGCGCCGCTTTGCGCAGCGGATCCTGTTGCGTGAGCGGGCTCAGCAACGCGTGCTTGTACGCCCAGGTCGCCTGCTTGAGTTCGAACGCACCGCCCTGGCGAATGCCGCCCTGGTAGGCGTTGGAGAACCCGCCGGAGTCGACGAACTGCGCCGTCAGCGCCGCCGGCGCAAGGCTGCCCAGCGCGGTCTGCACGTGCGCGCAGTACGACAACCCCTGGGTCAGCACGCGGCCGTCGCTCCACGGCTGCGCCGCCAGCCATGCCAGCGTGTCGTAGCCGTCCTCGGCCTCGTTGGTGTACTTGGTGAACACGCCCTGCGAACGGTAGCGGCCGCGGCAATCCTGCATCGCCACCACGAAACCGTGGCTGGCGAACCAGCGCGCGATCTGCGGTTTCGACAGCGGCAGCGGCTGCCCCGCCACGACGTCCGACTGCGCAGTGCCGGACTTGTCGTACGGCGTGCGCTCCAGCAGGCACGGCCAACGCGTTGCGGCGGAACCTTCCGCCGCCACCGGCACGTACAGGTCGACGGCCAGTTGCACGCCATCGCGCATTGCCACCATCACATCCGGGCTGAGGCTCACTGCGTACGGGCCTTCGCCCAGGCCCGCCGCCACGCCGTCAACACCACTCGCAAGTGCGTGCTGCATGCCGCTGTCGATCGCCATGCTCAATAACCGATCCGCGTGGCGATCAACAAAAACACCATCGCCACCGCGGTCAGCGCCAGGGTCAGCGGCAACATGAAACGCACCCACTGGCCGTAGGGCACCTTCGCCATCGCCAGCATCGCCAGCATCAGCCCGGAGGTGGGGCTGACCATCGCCATCAGGCCGTTGCCGAACAGGTACGCCAGCACCACCGAGTTGCCGTGCAGACCCGACAGCTGCCCGATCGGCCACAGGATCGGAATGCTGATCGCGGCCTTGGCCGAGGTCGACGGAATCAGGACATCCAGGCCCGCCTCGGTGAACATGATGGCCAGCGACGCAATCCACGACGACTGCTCGTGGATCAGTCCGGCCATCCCATGGACCACCGTGTCGAGGATCTGCGCCTGCTGCAGCAGCACGTGGATGGCGCCGGCCAGGCCGATCAGCAGCGAGGGCAGGATCATGCCCTTGATGCCGTCGATGAAGGCGTCCGCGCTGGCACGCGCGCCCAGGCCGCCGACCACGGCAAGCACCGCGGTGACCGCCAGATAGAACGCGCTGAGTTCGTTGTAGTGCCAGTCCCAGGTGCGCCCGGCGTAGACCATCAGCACGATCGCCAGGCCCAGCAGCAGCAGCACGCCCATGTGGCGCCCGGACAGGGACCGTGCATCGGCCGCGAAATCCGCCTTGACGAAACCGCTGCGGCGGATGCGGTGCAGCAGGTAGGCAATGCCGATCGGCAGGAAGATCCCCAGCACCGCCAGGCGCATGCCGAAGCCGCTGAAGATCGGCACCTGCACGATGCCCTGCGCGATCGGCAGCACCACCGGATTGCTGACCGAGGCGATGTAGCCGATCTTGGCCGCGATCAGCAGCATGGCCACCGCGTACAGCCCGTTGAGCCGCAGCCGTTCGGCCATCGACAGCAGCACCGGCAGCACCACCAGGTATTCCGAAATCAAGCCGAGGAACGAACTGCCCGCCGCCAGCGCGCACATCAGCACCGGCGCCAGCAGGTAGACGTTGCCGCGCGAGCGGTGCACCAGCTGGTCCAGCCCGGCGTCCAGCGCGCCGGTCTGCTTGAACACGCCGAACATGCCGCCGACGAACATCACCATGAAGATCAGCGGCGCGTTGCGGGCCAGGCCCAGCGGGATCGACTGCAGCACGGTGACCACGCCGGCCGGTCGGGCCAGTTCGTCGACGCCGCCCAGACCGAGCAGGTGCAGCCAGTCGCGGGACTTCTCGACCACCATGTACGTTCCCGGCACCACCCGTCCATCGACGCGCTGGAACGTGCCCGAATCCAGCACGTAGGTCAGCACCGCGCACAGCAGCAACACGGACAGCAGCATCAGCACCGGATGCACGTCGATCGCGCGGCGGGGGCGGCCTGCGGGTTTGTCGCCAGTGACGGGGCTCTTGGCCATGCCGGGAGTTTCCATGTGTTTGACGAAGCCTCACGGCACCGGCGGCCGCCCGTATCGCACGGACGCCGCCGGCGCTTGCCTCAGAGGTTGATTGCCGCCTTCACGTAAATGAAGCGGCCGCGCGGGTTGTAGGTGCTCATGTCGAAGTTCAGGTCGCCGCCATTGACATAGGACAACGGTGGCTCCTTGTCGAACAGGTTCTGCACACCCACGGTGAACGTCACCGGTTGCGACTGCAGCGTATACGCGCCCCACACGTCATGCGTCAGCTGCACCGGGATCCGGCCGTATCCCGGCGCCGGACCCTCGTCGGTGTTGCCGATGTAGTGCATGCTCCAGTTCGCCGACCACAGGCCGAGCGACCAGTCGAGGCTGGTGTTGGCTTTCCAGCGCGGGAAACTTTCGCGCGCGATGTCCGACTTGCCGGCCCGCGCCGCCACCCGCACCTGCCCGTTGGGCAGGGTGTCATAGCGGTCGAACGCACTGAGATAGGCGGCGTTGAACATCAGGTCGAAGTTGCCCGCGGCCATCTTCGGCAACTGGTAGCGCAAGGTCGTATCGACGCCGCTGGCCTTGATCCGGTTCAGGTTGATCGGGCCGTCGATGAGGTTGACGATCTCGCCGCTGCTGTCGCGCGTGACCAGGTTGCAGCGCTGGCCGGTACTGGCGCACAGGTTGAGCAGGTTCTGCGAACCGAAGCTGGAGATCGCCTCTTTCAGGTCGATGTCGTACCAGTCCACCGACCAGCTCAGGCCCTTGGCGAAGCCGGGCGTGTAGATGAAACCGGTGCTGCGGTTGACCGAGGTTTCCGGCTGCAGGTCGGGGTTGCCGCCCACGGTCGAGAGGATCGAGCCGCCCGAATAATTGCTCTGGTCGTAGCTGGCCGGCACCCCGACGCAACCGGGCTTGCCGGCACCGCCGCCGTTGCACGGATCGATGGCCGGCAGGTTGGTCTGACGCAGGCCTGCATAGAGCTCGTTGATCGAGGGGGCGCGGAAGCCCTGTGCCCAGGTGCTGCGCACCATCAGGTCCTCCCACGGGCGCCAGACCAGGCCGAGCTTGCTGTTGGTGGTGCCGCCGAACGTGCTGTAGCGCGAGTGGCGCGTGGCCGCGGACAGTTCCAGTTGCTTCACCAGCGGCAGGTCCGCCAGCAGCGGCACGTTGAACTCGACGTAGGCCTCCTTCAGATCGTAGGAGCCGCTCGTCGGCAGGCGCGGCGCCGAAGTGGTCTTGCGGCTGTAGCTGATGAATTCCGGCGTCTGGTTGAAGTACGCACTCGGCTCGTCGTAGCCGGATTCCTTGCGGTACTCGACACCCGCCGCGAACGCCAGCATGCCGGCCGGCAGCGCGAACAGGTCGCCGGTGAGGTTGGCGGTGAAGTCATGCTGCTTGGTGCCGTTGCGGTCCACGCCGTTGGCGCGGATGTAGTTGGCCATGTCCGGGGTGATCGTGCCGAAAATGTTCAGCGGCACGCAGCCGTTGGCCACGCAGCGGTCGTTCGGACCCAGCGCCAGCGCCACCTTGTCCAGGTCGATCTGGTTGGCCGAGGTCCACTTCGCCTTGTTCTGCGCGTAGGTATAGAAGCTGTTCCACGACCAGCCGTTGGTGAAGTCTCCCTCGAAGCCCGCGGCCAGGCGCATCGTGTTCACGTTCTGCGTGTTGATGCGCGGACCCAGCTCGGTGATCGCCCGCACCACTTCGAAGCTGGTGCCGCTGCCCTGGAACGGCACCCCGAACGGGTTGTACGGGTGGTCGGCCGGGATCGTCATGCCATCGCCGCCGCGGATGCGCGGCGTGGCTGCCGGGAAGCGCTGGCTCGACTCGCGGGTGTTGTACAGGCCCTCGGTCACGAACGTGACGGAGTCGCCGAGATGGAAGCGCAACTGGCCGTAAAGGCCAGCCCGATCCAGCGGCCCGATCAGGGTCGTGTCGGGCGTCTCGTTGTAGACGTCGGTGGCCGGCACGTCCAGGCGGTAGCCGCCGTTGCCGTCGCGCACGAACGCCTTGGTGCCGAAGCTGCCCACCGCCGTGCTGTTCTTGAAGCGGCCCGCCGGCGTGTTGCGGCTCAACCCCTGCAGCGGCGTGTTCGAGAAGTCGCGGTCGCCGGCAAGAATCTCCTTGCTCGACGCGACCGTCGCCGATACCAGCGCCGAACCCCAGTCGCCCGACTTGCCCCACAGGAAATCCTCGTTGTGGGTGAAGCCGTCACCCTTGTCGGTGGTGCCGACATAGGAACTGAGCTTGAGCCCGTCGAAGCTGCTGTAGGTAATGATGTTGACCACGCCGGCAATCGCATCGGCGCCGTAGATGGCAGTGGCGCCGTCCAGCAGCACCTCGACCCGTTCGACCGCGGCCAGCGGGATCGTGTTGAGGTCGACGAAGTCGCGGAAACCGCGGGTACCCGCGCCGTTCACCCAGCGCCGCCCGTTGACCAGCACCAGCGAGCGGTTGGCGCCCAGGTTGCGCAGGTTCAGCGAACTGGAGCCATGGCTGGTACCGCCGGAGCCGGTCGAGTTGAAGCTGGAGCCGACCGACGGCAGCTCCTGCAGCAACTCGCCGACCGAGACCACGCCGGTCGATTCGATCTCGCTGCGCTCCATCGTGAACACCGGACTCGCCGCCGTCTCGTCCTTGCGGCGGATGCGCGAACCGACCACGCTGACCGCTTCCAGCGTCTTCGCCTCACTGGCGGAATCGACGGCACCGGCGTTCGCTTCCTGCGCGTCGGCGGGCAGCGTGACGCCACCCGCACCCAGCGCCCCGGCAATCGCCACCATCATCAAACTCCGGCGCATGCCACGCCGTGTCGGCCCATTATTCGTCATTTCGTTCATCACCCCTCCCAAGGAATCGGCATCAACTTGTCTGCAAGCCCATCGCGGGCATGATTCCGAGTAATTCATGCGCGGATAACTTATGCAATCTTATCGGCCCATGTAATGCGCCCATGCGTTTTTGATATGAGTTTCCCGTGCTGGTGAATACGCTTGCGTCCGGCCCGCCCGGCATGTGTTGCTAGGCACGGACGACGTGGCGAATACCCACGCGACCATGACGTCGCCGCGGCAGGCATGCACAGGCCTGGCGTTCGTCCGGTACCGTTTCCTTATCACCACGGGGGCAGCATGACCGAGTCCTGCAATCATCAGCGCCGTCGGCTCATGGCCGGGCTGGCAGCCGCGCCGGCGCTGTTGCTGTGCGGAGCGAAACGCCTCTCGCCAGCGCAGACCCTGACGCTGGCCGGGCAGGCCCTGATTGCCCACGATCTGTGCGCCGACGCCTACCCCGGGCTCGCCGCCGTCATCGCGGAAATCCGCCGCGGCGACGTCGCCATGACCGACCTGGAGACGGCGATCCGCACCCGCGCATCCGGGGCTCCGACCCGCGAGGGCGTCTTCCTGCACGAGGCAGGCACCGACGAATTGCGTTGCCTGCGCACGCTCGGTTTCGACATGCTCGCGCTGGCCAACAACCATGCCGGCGATTTCGGCCGCGACGGCATGCTGGCGACGCTGCAGGCAACGCATGAAGCCGGTTTCCATACTGCCGGCAGCGGCCGCAACCTCGCCGACGCCAGCCGCGCGGCGCGCTTCGCCACCGCCGGGCAACCGGTGGCCCTGGTCGCCATGGCCGCCGGCAAGATCCGCGACGGTGCAGCGGCCACCGCCACCCTGCCCGGCATCAACGAACTGCGACTCGTCGCGCACGGCCAACCGGAAAACGGGGACGTCGAGCGCATCCATGCGGCGATCCGCGATGTCGCCGGCTCGACCCGCGTCGTCGCCTGCCTGCACAACCACGACTGGGGCGACGACATGCGCGTGACCCGCGCATGGACCCGCCGCTTCGCCAGATCCTGCATCGACGCGGGAGCCAGCGCGTTCTTCGCGCACGGCGCACCGCTGCTGCATGGGATCGAGCTGCATCGCGACGCGCCGATCTTCTATTGCCTCGGCAGCCTGATCTTCCATTCGCGCACCGCCCCCGGCCATTACCCCCCGGAGGTCTGGGAAAGCGCCATCGCGCACCTGCACTACCGCGACGGACGATTGCGCCGGCTCGAACTGGTGCCGGTCGTGCTCAACGAGCGCGGCGACGACGCCGCGCGCCAGAACGAGACCCGCGGCCGTCCGCGGATTGCCACGGGTGATGATGCGCAGCGCATCCTCACCCGCCTGCAGGCGCTCAGCAGTGCGTTTGGTACCTCGCTGCGGATCGCACGGGCACGCGGCTGGATCGAAGTGGGCTGAAGGTGTCAGTGGCCCCGGATCGGGAACGTCTGCGCGTTGCCCGGCGCCGAACCGGCCGGCGCGGACGAGCGTGCCGATGGCACCGGGTTCGCGCCGCACTGATAGGCGCCCCACGGCTGCGAGCCGTCGGCCGGCTCGGCCAGCGGCTTGATGGTGTCGGCGTGCATCTTGGCGGCCTCGTTACGGGCCAGCACTTCCAGCTCGTCGCGCACCTTGATGTCGTTGCGGTCGACCGGACCGACGCGTTCCATCACGGAGACGGTGACCTTGCCCAGCTCGCGGCAGGCGGATACGTCGCCGCTCCACGCCGTGCGCACGCTTTTTGCCGCGTCGTCCAAGGTGATGCCCCAGCTGCAGGCACCGAGCAGGAGGACGGGGACGAGCAACAACAGTGTCTTGCGCATGGGTAGCTCCGCAGCGGTGTCTTGGACATGAAGGAGGCCGGGCCGTTGCCGGCCCGGCCTCCATCCTAACGCGAGGACGCCAGCGCGTCCTGCAACCGATCCATAACGTGCGGCGCCGTGGAAGCCGGCGCCGCACGCCGGCTCACTTCGCCGGCTTGCCGTCGGCGTCGAGTACCTGCACCTGGCCGAGGTTCAGCGCGCGGATCGGCGCCTCGATCTTCGCCAGGTCGCCGACGATCACCCAGGTCAGCTGGTCCGGGTGAATGATCTCCTTCGCCGCCGCCTCCACCGAAGCATCCGTCTGCGCCTCGATGCGCGACTTCAACGTTTGCACGTAGTCGTCCGGGCGCTTGTACAGCGCGATGCCCTGCAGCGCGCCCATCACCGCCGAGGTGGTCTGGTAGCCGCCCGGCATGCTGCGCACGTCGCCGACCTTGATCTTGTCGATCTCCTGCGCGGTCAGCGGCTGGTCGCCGATCACGCCCTTCGCCTCCTTCAGCATCTCGGCCACCGACGGCGCGGTCTTGTCGGTCTGCACCGGCGCGTACAGCATGAACGGGCGCTGGCCCTGCGCGTTCTGCAGGAAGCTGAAGGCGCCGTAGGCCCAGTGCTTGTCCTCGCGCAGGTTCATGTTGAGGCGCGAAGTGAAGGTGCCGCCGAACGCACCGTTCATGGTCTGGATTTCCAGATCGTTCGGCGCCTCGGTGGACGGCGCCAGGCTGCCGGCGAGGATCAGGCTCTGCTGGGCGCCGGGGCGGTCGACCAGGTACACGCGTACCTGCGATGGCGGCGCGACCTTGCCGATGTTCTTCGCCGGCACCTTGCCGGCCGGGGCCTTCCAGTTGCCGAACGCCGCGTTCAACTGCGGGATGATCTTGTCCAGCGTGGTGTCGCCGGCCACCAGGATCTGCATGTTGTCCGGGCGGATGAAGTCGCCCATGAACGCGCGCATGTCGGCGGCGCTCAGCGACTTGATCGACGCTTCGGTGCCCGAGCCGGTGAACGGGATCGCGTAGGCGTGGCCCTTGCCGTACAGCAGCGGCGGCAGGGTGCGCAGCGCGATGCCGGTGGGCTGGCTCTTTTCCTGGGCGATGCCGGCCAGCCACTGGCCGCGCAGGCGGCTGATGTCGGCCTCGCGGAACGCCGGGTTGCGCACGATGTCGGCGAACAGGTCGAGCGACGGCTTCAGCTGGTCGTCCAGCGCGTTGAGCGTGGCGTTGCAGTAGTCCAGCCCGCAGCCGCTGGCGATCATCGCGCCGAGACGCTGCTTGCGTTTGGCGATCTCGACCGAATCCAGGCTCTTGCTGCCCTCGTCCAGCATCGCCATGGTGAAGCTGGAGGTGCCCAGCTTGCGGCCCTGGTCCGCCGCGTAGCCGGCGTCGAACAGCAGCTGCAGCTGCACCGCCGGCACCGTGTGGCGCTCGGCCAAGATTACTTCGACGCCGTTGTCCAGCTTGCCGCGCTGCAGGGCGGGGAAGCTGAGGTCCGGGAACGTGCCGACCTCGGGCACGCCCTTGCTGCGGTCGACGTCGCTCGCCACCGTGCGGTAGTCGCCTTTCGCCGACAGCACCGGTGCCGGCGCACCGCTGGCCGCGGCGCGACCGGCGACATTCGCCATGTCGGTTGCCTCGACCTTGCCCGGCACCACGGTCAGCGTGTAGTCGCCCCTGGCGATCCACCGGTTCGCCACCGCGCTGACCTGCGCCGGCGTGGCCGCCATGTACTCCTTGAAGTCCTTCAGGTAGGCGCCCGGGTCGTTGCGGTACAGCTGGCCCTGGGCCAGGATCGTCGCCTGCGTGTTGACCCGCTCCAGCCCGCGCACGAACGAGGCGCGGGTTTCCGTCTTGACCCGCGCGAGCTCGTCGGCGGTCGGGCCGCCCTTCAGGAATTTCTGCCACTCGTCGGCGATCGCCGCCTCGACCTTGGCCGGGTCGGCGCCCTTCTTCACGTCCACCTGCAGATTGAACAGGCTGGCCAGCACGTGCTGCTCCACCTCGACCGAGACGTCGTCGGCCAGCTTGTCTCGGTAGACCAGCCGCTGGTACAGCCGCGAGGTCTTGCTGCCGCCCAGCACGGCGGCGGCCAGCTCCAGCAGGTTTTCGTCGGTGGTGCCGCGACCCGGCACATTCCATTCGCGATAGATGCGGGTCTGCGCCACGTTGTCGGTCATCGTGCCGCGCGTGGACTTGTCCCGCGCCGCGATCCACGGCTGCGGCCGCGGTACCTGCGGGCCGGCGGCGATGTCGCCGAAGTACTTCAGCATCTTTTCCTTCGCCAGCGCCGGCGTGATGTCGCCGGACAGCACCACCACCGTGTTGGCGGCGCCGTAGTAGCCGCGGAACCACTGCTTCACGTCAGCCAGCGAGGCGGCGTTCAAGTCGTCCATCGAGCCGATGGTGTCGTGGTGGTACGGATGGTTGGCCGGGAACGCCTCGGCCTGGATCAGCTCGCTGGCGCGGCCGTACGGCTGGTTCTCGCCCTGGCGCTTCTCGTTCTGCACCACGCCGCGCTGCTCGTCGAGCTGCGGCTGGCCGATCGCGCCGAGCAGGTGGCCCATGCGGTCCGATTCCATCCACAGCGCCATGTCCAGCGCGCTGGTCGGCACCGTCTCGAAATAGTTGGTGCGGTCGAGCCAGGTGGTGCCGTTCTGGTCGGTGGCGCCGGCCAGTTCGAACGGCTTGAAGAACTCGTCCTTGTGGTTTTCCGAGCCCTGGAACATCAGGTGCTCGAACAGGTGCGCGAAACCGGTCTTGCCCTTCGGCTCGTACGACGAGCCGACGTGGTACCACACGCTCACCGCCACCACCGGCGCCTTGTGATCCTCGTGCACCACCACGGTCAGGCCGTTCGGCAGGGTGAAGCGGGTGTAGGCGAGTTCGGGGATCTGTTGCGTTGCCGCGGTCGCGACAGCGGTGTCGGGGGTCGCCAGTGCCAGCGGCATGCCGCCGGTAAAGGTCAGCAGGCCGACGATGAGCAGGGCGAGCGGTTTCTTTGCCACGGTGAACCTCCTGTTTCACGGATGAGTCCCCGCAGGCTAGCGGCGCCACGCAGCCATCGCAAATGACTTGCGGCACGGTCGAGCCGACGCTGGCGGCGCGGTGTCCGGCTGTCCGATGGCGGGCGGACGGCTGTCCGCGGACAATCTTTCAGTCGCCGGATTCGCCGTCATGACTCAATAAAATCAACAACTTGTACATCACGCAGCGCTTGGCACGGGGATTGCTCTATCCGGGGTGCAGGGATTTCCACCCATTCATCGGAGACATGATCATGAAATTCGAGACCTTGATGTTGCGCGGCCTGTTCATCGCCTGCCTGGCGGTCTGCGGCCTGATTCTCGGCGCGATGGTGACGACTACGCCGGCCTCCGTGCAGCTCGCCGCCCACGGCAGCGTAAGCGCCATCCTGCTGGCCGCGCCGACCAGCTGCGCACTGCCCCCGGACGGTGTGGTCTGCCCGCAGCTCGGCGGCTGAGCATTCGACGCGGATCGGCGCGGACACGCGATAATGGCGGAATGCTGCATGTCATCCTGTTCCGTCCCGAGATCCCGCCGAACACCGGCAACGTGATTCGCCTGTGCGCGAACACCGGCACTGCGCTGCACCTGATCCGGCCGCTCGGCTTCCAGCTTGACGATGCCCGGCTGCGCCGTGCCGGACTGGATTACCACGAATACGCCAGCGTCGCCGTGTACGACGATCTGGCCAGTTGCCTCGGCGCGATCGGTACGCCGCGCGTGTTCGCCTTCACCACTCGCGGCCGGGTCGCCCATGTCGATGCCCGCTTTGCCGACGGCGACGCGCTGCTGTTCGGCTGCGAGACCGCCGGGTTGCCGGGCGACGTGCTGGAGTCGATTCCCGCCGACCAGCGCCTGCGCCTGCCGATGTGCCCGGACAGCCGCAGCCTGAACCTGTCGAACACCGTCGCCGTGGCCGTCTACGAAGCCTGGCGCCAGCTCGGCTTCGCCGGTGCCGCGAGCGTCTGAGCCCGGTCGGCGGGCTACAATCGGCGGATGAACGCCGCCACTCCCAACTCCTGGTTGCCGCAACCGCTGCGCAAGCTCGCCGGCCGCGCGCTGGAAACCGCGCTGAACCACACCTTGTCGCTGGACCCGGACACCCAGCAAAAGCTGGCCGCGTTGAACGGCCGCAGTGTGCAACTGCATCTGCGCGGGCCGGAGCTCGCGCTGGCCGTCACCGTGGACGAAAAACGCCTGAAAGTCGGGCCGCCGCAAGACGACAGCCAGCTGAAGGTGGCCGCCACGCCGGGTAGCCTGCTGGCGATGCTGTTCCGCCGCGACGACGACGGCATCGCGCCGGGCAAGGTGGAGATCGCCGGCGACGCCGAACTGGCACGCCGACTGGAAAAGCTGGCCGGCAAGTTCGCCCCGGATTTCGAGGAAGCGTTCGCGCGCAGCTTCGGCGACGTGCTCGGCGTGCCGCTGGCCAAGGCCGTGCGCACGGGCCTCGCGCACGCCCGCGACACCGCCGGCCACCTCACCGAAGACACGGCCGACTGGTTGCGCGACGAGGCGCGCGTGGCCATGGCGCCAGGTGAAGTGGAAGGCTTCCTCGACGGCGTGGACGACGTGCGCGAACGCAGCGAGCGGCTGGAATCGCGTGTGCAGCGGCTCGTGCAGCGCCTGCAGGGCAACGCTGCGTGACGCCGCTGAAGGTGGTGCCGCGCCTGCTGCGGGTCGCCTCGGTGCTGCTGGCGTACCGGCTCGACGAACTGGTCGACGCCGCCCATCTGTACCGCCCGCTGAAGCTGCTGCGGCCGCTGGTGGCGCGCCCGCGCATCGACATCCGCGGCCTGCCGCGCGGCGCCCGCCTGCGCCATGCGCTGACCGAACTCGGTCCGATCTTCGTCAAGGCCGGCCAGGTGCTGTCGACCCGCCGCGACCTGGTGCCGGCCGACATCGCCGACGAACTGGCCCTGCTGCAGGACCAGGTCGCGCCGTTCCCCGGCAGCGCGGCGCGCGCGATCGTCGAGCAGGAACTGAAATCGCCGATTGGCCGTCTATGCGCCCAATTCGACGAAACGCCGCTGGCTTCCGCCTCGATCGCCCAGGTGCACGCCGCCACCCTGCACGACGGCCGCGAAGTGGTGGTGAAGGTGCTGCGCCCCGGCATCGACGCGCAGATCGCCCGCGACGTGAAGCTGCTGCGCTCGCTCGGCGAGCTGGCCCAGCGCTGGCACCCGAACGCCGACAAGATCCGCCCGCTGGATGTGGTGGCCGAAGTCGAGAAGATGCTGGAGAACGAGTTGGACCTGCAGCGCGAAGGCGCCAGCGCCAGCCTGCTCAAGCGCAACTTCGACAGTGGCGTGGACCTCTACGTGCCGGCCGTGCATTGGGAGCTGACCAGCGCACGCGTGCTGACGCTGGAGCGCGTGCACGGCATCAGCAGCGACGACATCGCCGCGATCGACGCCGCCGGGCTCGACCGCAAGGCACTCGCCGCCAAGGGCGTGCGGGTGTTCTACGAACAGGTGTTCCGCGACAACTTCTTCCACGCCGACGCCCACCCCGGCAACATCTGGGTCGACCCCACGCACACCGGCGAGCCGCGCTTCATCGCGCTGGACTTCGGCATCATGGGTTCGCTGCCCGAGGCCGACCAGTACTGGCTGGCGCAGAATTTCATCGCGCTGTTCGAGCGCGACTACGCGCGCATCGCGCAACTGCACGTGGCCGCCGGCTGGATGCCCGCCGACGTGCGCCTGGACGAGCTGGAAGCGGCGGTGCGCACGGTGTGCGAGCCGTACTTCACCCGCCCGCTGTCGCAGATCTCGCTGGCCGAGCTGGTGGTGAAGCTGTTCCAGACCGCGCGCCGCTTCGAGCTGACCCTGCAGCCGCAGCTGATCCTGCTGCAGAAGACCCTGCTCAACATCGAAGGCGTCGGCCGCATGCTCGATCCGGAGATCGACATCTGGGCGGTGGCGCACCCGGTGCTGAAACGCATCCTGCGCGAACGCTACAGCCCGCTGCGCACCCTGCGCGAGGTGCGCAAACGGCTGCCGGAATGGCTGCACGAGGCACCGCAGTTCCCCGAGCTGGTGCGCGATGCCTTGCGCCAGATCGGCCGCGGCGAGCAGCGCGCGCTGAGCGACCCGGCGGCGCTCAAGCTGCTGCGCGAGAACGCCCAGCGCCAGCACAAGCTGCTTGCCTGCGGCCTGCTCGGCGGCGCACTGTTGATCGGCGCGGCCCTGCTGTGGACATCGGCGCCGCAACACGGCATCTGGCCGCCGCTGTGCGCCGGCATCGCCGGGCTGCTGGCATTCGCGATCGGCTGGCCGCGCTCACGCTGACCTGCAGGAGCGCACGAGGTGCGCCCCTGCACAGACCAGACCATGATCGATATCCTCTACCAGGACGACGCGCTGATCGCGGTGAACAAGCCCGCCGGCCTCGCCGTGCATCGTTCGAAGATGGTGGGCAACGCCGAGGAATTCCTGATCGACCTGTTGCGCGAGCAGGTCGGCGACAGCGCGTACCTGGCGCACCGGCTCGATCGCGCCACCAGCGGCGTGCTGCTGATCGCGCGCAGCAAAGAGGTCGCCGCCGCGCTGGGCGAGCAGTTCATGGGCCGCGCGGTACACAAGCAGTACCTGGTGGTGGTGCGCGGCTGGCCGGAACCGGCCGAAGGCGTGGTCGACTACCCGCTGCCCGGCTCGCGCGAAACCGGCCCGCGCCGCGAGGCGCGCACGCACTACCGGCGGCTGGCCACGGTCGAGGTGCCGATCGCGCTGGGCCGCTATCCGCAGCAGCGTTACGCGCTGCTGCTGGCCGAGCCGGAAAGCGGCCGCTTCCGCCAGATCCGCAAGCACCTGGCGCACATCCATCACCCGGTGGTTGGCGATTGCCAGCACGGCCGCGGCGACCACAACCGGCTGTACAAGCAGCATTTCGGCTGCCACCGGATGCTGCTGCATGCGTGGCGGTTGCGCTTCGCACACCCGGTCACGGGTGCCGCGATGGAGATCGAGGCACCGCTGGACGATGCGTATGCCGGACTACTTCGACGCTTCGGCTGGGCATTGCCAGGAGTGAGTGAAGAGGGATGAGAAGCGAGAGAAACCAGGGTCCGGACGCACGGCCGTTTTCCTCCCGCTTCCCAATCCTCGCTTCACCTACTCACTTCCGGCCCTCTACACTCCCCGCATGCTGACCATCAGCCGCACCCTCTCCCTGCCCGAGTCCGAACTGATCGAGCGCTTCCTGCGCGCGGACGGCCCCGGCGGGCAGCACGTGAACCGCACCGAGAGCGCGGTGGAGCTGCGTTTCGACGTGATCAACTCGCCCTCGCTGCCGGAGGAAATCCGCGCGCGCCTGCTGGCGCGGCGTGATCGCCGGCTCACCGCCGAGGGCGTGCTGGTGATCCAGGGGCGCCGCTTCCGCGACCAGGCGCGCAACCGCGACGACGTGCGCGAGCGGCTGGCCGAGATCATCCGCGGCGTGCTGGTGCCGCCGAAGAAACGTGTCGCCACCAAACCCACCCGCGCTTCGAAGGAACGTCGGCTGGTCGGCAAGCAGCAGCGCGGCCGGATCAAGCAGACCCGTTCGCGCAAACCGGAACTCGAATGAACGGCCACCTCCTGACTCCCGCCCAACTGCCGCCGCGGATGCCGCAACTGCGCGACGGATGGCAACGCCGCACCTGCCGCGCCGTGCTGCGCATGGCCGGCTGGAGCCTGGTCGGCGCATTTCCCGATGCGCCGAAACTGGTGCTCATCGCCGCCCCGCACTCGTCCTGGTGGGACGGCGTGTGGGGCCTGCTGATCAAGGTGGCGATCGGTGCCGACGTGAACTTCATGGGCAAGCAGGAGCTGTTTTTCTGGCCGCTCGGCGGCCTGCTGCGCCGGCTTGGCGGCATGCCGATCGACCGCGGCGCCGCCAAGGGCGTGGTCGAGCAGATGATCGACCAGTTCCGCCAGCGCGACCGGCTGTGGCTGGGCATCGCGCCGGAAGGCACGCGCAAGCCGGTGAAGCGCTGGAAGAGCGGCTTCTGGCGCATCGCCCACGACGCCGGCGTGCCGATCTTCCCGGTCGCGTTCCACTACCCCGACAAGACCATCCGGCTCGGCCCGCTGTTCGACACCAGCACCGACATGGATGCGGACCTCGTCCGCCTGCGCGCGTTCTACGCGCCGTTCAAGGGCAAGCGCCGCAACGTCTGATCCACTCCCGGGCTTTCCCAGCCCAGCCTCGCACCCATCATCGGCCACTCGCAAACCGGGGTACGGATTGAACCGGTCGCTAGGCCGAGTCCCCATCGCACCGCCGGGCCGTATCCGCGGCGACGTTCTTTGTCCTTTCCTGACCTGCTCGGGCCATCCCGTCCGCCCCTTCCTGCAACGGCGGGGCAACGCGCCCGATGAAAATCGCCGCTAGCACGGATTTTTCCTCAGTGGCACGGCCCGTGCTTGCCAATACGTACTGGAAATGTGATACACATCACATTATGGATTGCGCCTCGTAATTGGGCGCAGGCATGCACTGGGGGAATCCGAACATGCACGTGTTGATCACGGGCGGGGCCGGTTTTATCGGCTCCCATCTGGTAGCGCTGCACCTCGCGCAAGGGCACAAGGTCCACGTGGTGGACGACTTGTCGACCGGCTTGCGCGCCAACCTGGCGCCTTTCGAGGCGTCGCCGAACTTCCGCTTCGACGAGGCGGACATGCTCACCTGGCCGCTGCTGCAGCAGGCCGCCGCCTGGGCAGACCGCGTCTATCATCTCGCCGCCGTGGTCGGCGTGTACCGCGTGATCGCCGAGCCGACGCGCGTGCTCGCCACCAACATCGCCGCCTGCGAACGGTTGTTCCGCACCATCGCCGCCAGCGGCTGGCAACCGCAGGTGGTGGTGGCCTCCAGCTCCGAGGTCTACGGCCACCGCCATGCGGAACTGCTGACCGAGGACATGGACCTCAGCGTGTCCACCCGCGCCGGCACACGCTGGAACTATTCGGTCAGCAAGATCGCCGACGAGGCACTGGCCCTGTCCTACTCGCAGAAGTTCGGCATCCCGGTGGTGGTGGCGCGCTTCTTCAACACCATCGGGCCGCGCCAGACCGGACGCTACGGCATGGTCGTGCCGCGTTTCGTGGAGCAGGCGGTACGCGGCGAGCCGATCACGGTGTACGGCGACGGCGAACAGACCCGTTCGTTCTGCGACGCGCGCGACAACGTGCGCGCGCTCGACCTGCTTGCTTCGCGCGAAGGCGGCGACGCGCTGGTGGCGAACGTCGGCAACGACCGCGAAATCAGCATGAACGCACTGGCCGAGCTGATCCGCGAGCGCGCCGACAGCGACTCGCCGATCAGCCATGTGCCGTACCTGCAGGCCTACGGCGAGGATTTCGAAGACATCCAGCGGCGCCGGCCGGACCTGACCCGGTTGCGCACGCTGACCGATTTCCAGCACCGCTACGCGCTGGAAGACACGCTCGACGAGCTCATCCGCGAACGACGCATCGCCCTCACAGGGACAGAACATGGCCACCGCCCCCTGGTTTGTCATCAGTCCTAACGCGCTGCTCAGCGTCATCGGATTGCTGCGCGGTCCGGACCGGACCGTACCGACGCCCACCCACGACTGGCGCACGGCCGTGGTGGACGTGGTCATCCCGGCCTACCGCGAGGCGGAGAACATCACCCACTGCCTGGTGTCGGTGGCGCGGCAGACGCTCAAGCCGCGCAACATCATCGTGGTCGACGACGGCAGCACGGATGCCACGGCCAGCTGCGCCGAGCAGGTGGCGCGGCGGCTGGGGCTCGATGTCCAGGTGATCCGGCGCCAGTCGTCGATCGGCAAGACGCCCACGATCAAGCGCCAGGCGCGCGAATTCGACGCGGACGTGGAGTTCATCCTCGACGGCGACACCTTCCTGGAGTCGCCCGACTACATCGCCCGCTGCGTCGAGGAACTCTACAAGGGCGTCGGTATCGCCTCGGTCTGCGGCCGCGTGCTGCCGATGCGCCTGGTGGACCGCCGCACCCTGGCCGCGACGCCGGAATACGCCGCGGTGCTGGCCGGTGCGCCGTTCGTCGACCCCAAGGCCGCGCGCAGCCGGCTGCAGCTGATGTGGTGGGGTCTGACCAACATCTACCGCGATTGCCTGTACCGCTTCCTGCAGGGCTTCGTGTTCTACGGCCAGGTGGTCTTCTTCGGCGGCATCACCAACCCGGTGGGTTGCGCCGTGGCTTACCGCCGCGAATACGTCAAGGACCTGTTCGACCGCTACGAGCCGCAGTTCGGCGACAACCTGACCAACTCCGAAGACATCTTCATCGGCTTCGCCCTGATCAATCAGGGCTACCGCAACGCCCAGCTGCTGGACGTGACGGCGCGCTCGGAAGAGCCGCTGGCCACGCGACTGCCGCGCCAGATCTCGTTGTGGTCCTCGTCCTTCCTGCAGAGTTGCTACTACTTCGACGCGCTGGTGCGCAGCCCGTTCAAGGCGTTCGCGCGGATGCGCCGGCGCTGGCACGAGAAACGCGGCGAGCACGGCAAGCACATCCAGGAACTGCGCAAGATCCAGGAGCCGTACCGGCAGGCGTTCGGCGAGGAAGTCACGAAACGCTACGGGCGTCCGCTGGGCTGGATCATCTTCATGTCCGCGTTCGAGAAGATCGGCTTCCCCACCGCGCTGATCGTGATGGCCCTGCTGCGCTGGTGGGAACCGCTGCTGATCACCCTGCTGGCGGAGTCGGCGCTGTCGCTGATCGTGCTGACGGTGATCTCCCGAGGCGAGCGCTGGAAGGTTCTGGGCAAGGGCCTGCTAGTGACGCCGCTGCGCTACTTCCTGATGCTGACCGAGATCCGCACGATCGGCCAGTTCGCCATCGACCTGTGGATTACGGGGAACCGCAAATGGCGCAAATGACCTCCTGCCGTCGGACATCGACCCGCGCTGCGGCGCTGGGTCGAGCCAGCCTGCTCGCCTGCGCGCTCGCTTGCGCCCTGTCCCTGAAGCCGGCTTTCGCGCAGAACGCCGTCGCCTACCAGCCGGCGCTGGACGCTGCCTGGGCCGGGCGCACCAGCGAGGCGCTGCGCCTGATCGACGCCTATCTCGCCAAGCACCCGGACGACCATGCCGCGCGGCTCGATCGGGCGCGTTTCCTCGCCTGGCTCGGCGACTACGCGAAGGCGGACGACGCGCTGGCCGGGTTCGGCGCTGATGACAAAGAAGCCGCCGCGGTGCATGCACGGGTGCTGGCCTGGGCCGAACGCCGCGATGCCGCGCTGGCGCTCAACACGCCGTTGTACGCGGCCGACCCGGGCGACTACGACAATGCCTGGACCCAGGCGCTGATCCTGCGGCAGGGAGAATGGCCGTACCAGGCCTTGCCGGCGCTGGCCACCGTGCAGGCGGTCAAGCCGGACAGCAAGGACACCATCGACCTCGCCAAGGCGGTGCGCCTGCCGCTGTTCTCCTCGATCGGCCTGACACCTTCGCTGTACAGCGATTCGGATGACATCGAAATCCGCAGCATCGCCGCCGATGCCAACCTGTGGCTGTCGGATCGCTGGCGGTTGCTGGCCGGCGTCACGCGACGCGAGCATTCGGCCACCTTCGGCGGACCGTTCGCGCCGCTGCTCGGCGACAACCACGTCGACGAGGATCGCGTTGGCGCAGGGCTGCGCTTCGCACCGTCGCCCGACACCGCGCTGGAACTGTGGGTGGGCAATTCGCGGATCGACAACGGTATCGGCAGCGACAACAAAACGATCGGCCACCTGCAGCTCTCGCAACGCGCCAGCGACGCCTTCCTCTATGCACTCACCCTCGACCGCGACCGCGTCGATCAATCGCCGCGCGCGCTGGCGGTGATGCGCCATGGCCTCGCCGCCGACCTGCGCTGGACGCCGACGCTGCGCGACCGCTTCGATGCGCGCATCGCCAACGACGATTTCGACGACGACAACCGCCGCACCTCGGTGCTGGCCAGCTATGCCCGTGCCGTGTACCGCGGCGGGCGAGTGATGTTCGACCTCGGCCTGCAGGTTGAGGGTCAGCACAACACCCGCAACACCGACAATGGCTACTACAGCCCCGACCGCTACCGACGCTATGCCGTCGCGGCTTCCAGCTACATCTCGCTGGGCCAGGAAGCCGGGTTGTACCTGTCGGCCGCGCTCGGCCAGCAGAGGGACGAGACTTTCGACAACTGGAAACGCGCCACCGACATCAACGCCGAGCTGACCCTCGGCATCTTCAGCCATTGGCAGTTGGTCGGCCATGCCGGCTACAGCCAGCGCCTGAACCAGTTCGGCCGCTACGAGGGCGCCACCGTCGGGCTGAAACTGCGTTACCGCTTCTGCGAGTTCCGCGCCGGCCGCTGCCCATCAGTGCGTTGAGCGGCCCGATGAAACCCGCGCCGGCGGTGACAGGCGTGTCCTTCCATAAATCTTCCATCGCGATATCGCGGCGCTGCCGCTACTTGGTCGCGGCACTGGTTCGCACGCAGCCCTATTGCCGCGCATGGACCGGCTCAAGCACGCATCTGGCACCGTATCGGGGGGGGGAGAACATGAAGGGATTGCTGCACCTTGCCTGCATCGCGCTCGTGTGCCTGTTGCCGGCCGCGCCCATGGCGGCGCAGACAGCAACCGCAACTGCATCCCTTGACCGGCGCATCGCGATCACCTTCGACGACCTGCCCTGGGCCAGCCTCGATCCGAACACGCCGCTGCCCGCGCAGGGCACGGTGCCGCCACGCATCGCGGCCGAGTCCGCGCGCCTGTTGCAGGCAATCGAGGGCGCGGGGACGCCTGCTATCGGTTTCGTCAACTCCGCGCGCCTACTGGTCGGCGGCCAGCCGCAACCGGACCGCACGGCGATGCTCGACGCCTGGCTCGATGCCGGACTGGAACTGGGCAACCACACCGCCACCCACGCCGACCTGCACGCCGTCGGCGTACAGGCCTACGAGAACGACATCCTCGCCTGCGACCGTGTGCTGCGGCCGCTGCTGGCCAAGCACGGCCATGAACCGCAATGGTTCCGCCATCCTTACCTGCGCACCGGGCGCACGCTGGAAGACAAGGCGGCGATGGATGTCTTCCTCGCTGCGCACGGTTACCGCATCGCGCCGGTCACGGTCACCGACTCCGACTGGATCTGGGCCGCCGCCTACGCCAAGGCGCTGGACAGCGGCGATGCCGCCACCCAGGCGAAGCTGCGCGCACAGTACGTACCCTACCTGCTGCGCATGGTGAACTACTTCGAGCACCGCTCGATCAAGCTGCTTGGCTATGCGTTGCCGCAGGTGATGCTGTTGCACGCTAATGCGCTCAATGCCGATACCTACCCCGATTTCGTCGCCAGATTGCATGCACGCGGCTACCGATTCGTCGGCATCGACGAGGCCATGCGCGATCCCGCCTATCGGCGCGCGGACGAATTCACCAGCGCGCTCGGCACCAGTTGGATCCATCGCTGGGCGATAGCCGCAGGCAGGTCGTGGAAGTTCTACGGCGGCGAGCCGACTTCACCGAAATGGGTGATCGATCTGGCCGGCGTGCCCACGGACTCGGAGTAACACCCGCTTGCGGGCGGTGACGTGGTGCTGTGGCCAGCCGCGATGCGATGGCCCTGCGATACTGCTCAGCGCGCCGAATGGCCCGACTCGTCGTAGTCGCGATGGGTCAGCAGGCCCGGGCGGATCAGGTCGATGAACGCGCGCGCCTCGGCGCTGAGGAACTTGCCCTTGCGCATCACCACGCCGTAGCTGCGCTGCGGGAAAAACTGCTTCATGTTGCGCACGGCCAGGCGGCCGTGGTCGGCCGCGCTGATGCAGATGCCGGTGACGATCGAGATGCCCATGCCCATCGCCACGTACTCCTTGATCACGTCCCAGCCGCCGACCTCGATCGCCACGTGGTACGGCACCTGCTGCTGCTGGAACACCAGGTCGACCAGCCGGTAAGTGGACAGCCGTTGCGGCGGCAGGATCAGCCCGTAGGGCGAAATATCCTCCAGCGTGATTTTTTCCTTCGCGGCCAGCGGATGATCCGGCGGCATGATCAGCATCGGGTCGTAGTGGTGCACCGGCGCCCACGCGATGTCGTTCGGCACGTCGAGCATCGAGCCGACCGCGAAGTCGGCATCGTCGGCACGCAGCAGGGCCAGGCCGTCCTTGCCGGTGACGTTGGCCAGCTGCAGCTGCACCGCGGGGAAGCGCTCGCGATAGCGGCGCACCAGCTCGGGCAGCAGGTACTGGATGGTCGAGGTGCCGGCGGCGATGGTGAGCCGGCCGGCCTGCAAGCCCTTTACCTTCGCCTGGAAGTCGCGATCCAGCGTGTCCCAGCCCTCGACCAGCGGCCGCGCCAGTTCGTACAGCGCCTCACCCGCATCGGTGAGGTTGATGCGGCGCCGGCGCCGCTCGAGCAGGCTCACTCCCAGTTCCCGCTCCAGCGCCTGCAGCTGCAGGCTGATCGTGGGCTGCGACAGGTACAGCGCCTCGGCGGCGCGGGTCAGGGTGCCCAGCTTCACCACGCTGACAAACGCGCGCAGCTGCTTGTGGCGGTTGCCTTTGTAGTAGAAACGGCCGCCCGCCTCGTCGGCATGCTCGCCAACGACACGCTTTTTTGTTGCGTTGCGGCGCGACTTTTTCGGCTTGTTCAGCGTGTTGCCAGGCCTTTTCATCGAATTTATTCAGTCAGTTGGAATAGACATTGGCTTTGCTCATAATAATGATTAAAACATTCACTTTGTCAAATACATGATTTCTCCCTAGCTTCGAGTCATCCACGACACGGAGCGACCCCCATGGCAGTACCGCAGGAACGACTCGATACCGGCACCGTCGAGATCCATGCCGACCACGCCGGTTACGAAAGCATCCTGACCCCCGCGGCGCTGGGTTTCTTGGCCCAGCTGCACCGCCGCTTCGACGCCGCCCGGCAGCGCCTGCTGCAAGCCCGGCGCGAGCGCCAGGCGGGTTACGACGCCGGCGGCCTGCCGGATTTCCGCGCCGACACGCGGGCGATCCGCGAGTCCGAGTGGAGCGTGGCGCCGATCCCGGCCGCACTGCAGGACCGCCGCGTCGAGATCACCGGGCCGGTCGAACGCAAGATGATCATCAACGCGCTGAACTCCGGCGCAAAGGTGTTCATGGCCGACTTCGAGGATTCCTCGGCGCCCACCTTCGCCAACCAGCTCGACGGCCAGATCAACCTGCGCGACGCGGTGAACGGCACCATCGCGTTCACCTCGCCCGAAGGCCGGGAGTACCGCGTCAACGACAAGCCGGCGGTGCTGGTGGTGCGCCCGCGCGGCTGGCACCTGCACGACAAGTTCTTCAGCGTGGATGGCGAGCCGATGGCCGGTGCGCTGGTCGACTTCGGCCTGTTCGTGTTCCACAACGCGCGCGCGCTGCACAGCCGCGACCGCGGCCCGTACTTCTACCTGCCGAAACTCGAAGCCATGGAGGAAGCCGCGTTGTGGGACGCGGTGATGGCCGCGGCGGAGGACGAGCTGCAGCTGCCGGTCGGCACGATGAAGGCCACCGTGCTGATCGAGACGCTGCCGGCGGCGTTCCAGATGCACGAGATCCTGCACGCGCTGCGCCGCCGCGCGGTCGGCCTCAACTGCGGCCGCTGGGACTACATCTTCTCGTACCTGAAAACCCTGCGCGGGCATCGCGACCGCCTGCTGCCGGAGCGCGGCCAGGTGCAGATGACCGCGCCGTTCCTGAAGGCGTATTCCGAGCTGCTGATCCAGACCTGCCATCGCCGCGGCGCGTTCGCGATGGGCGGCATGGCCGCGCAGATCCCGATCAAGGGCAACGACGCGGCGAACGAGGCGGCGCTGGCCAAGGTGCGCGCCGACAAGCTGCGCGAGGTGCAGGCCGGCCACGACGGCACCTGGGTCGCGCACCCGGCGCTGGTGCCGGTGGCGCAGGACATCTTCGACCAGTACATGCCGGCGCCGAACCAGTTGCGTGTGCTGCGCAAGGACGTGCAGGTGACCCGCGAACAATTGCTCGCCGCGCCGAACGGCACGATTAGCCGCGCCGGTTTCGACAACAACGTCGAGGTCTGCCTGCGCTACACCGCGGCCTGGCTGGACGGCCTCGGCTGCGTGCCGATCCACCACCTGATGGAAGACGCCGCCACCGCCGAAATCGCGCGCGCGCAGTTGTGGCAGTGGCTGCACCATGCCGACGTTCCGGCCGGCGGGGCGCCGGCCGGGGGCCACCTCGAATTCCCCGACCACGCACCGATCGACTTCGCGCTGTTCGACCACGCGGTGGCCACGCACACCCATCGCCTGCGCGACAGCCGTCACCCCGGCGCCACCCGTGCCGATGCCGCAGCAGCGCTGCTCACGGCGATGACCCACGCCGATCAACTCAGCGACTTCCTCACCCTGCCCGCCTACGACCAGCTCGCCTGATCCATTCGAGCTTGCCCCATTCAAGCCTGATCCACCCGAACCTTCGCCACGGAGTCACGCCATGAAGACCACCCTGCCCACCGCCGAACAGATCACCCTGGACTGGAACAACAACCCGCGCTGGACCGGCGTGCAGCGCAACTACACCTCCGAGGACGTGGTGCGCCTGCGCGGCACCGTCGCGGTCGAGCACTCGCTGGCCCGTCGTGGCGCCGAGCGGTTGTGGAAGTCGCTGCACCAGGAGGACTTCGTCAATGCGCTGGGCGCGCTCACCGGCAACCAGGCGATGCAGCAGGTCAAGGCCGGCCTGCAGGCGATCTACCTGAGCGGCTGGCAGGTCGCGGCTGACGCCAACGTGGCCGGCGAGATGTACCCCGACCAGTCGCTGTACCCGGCCAACTCGGTGCCGCTGGTGGTCAAGCGCATCAACAACACCCTGCTGCGCGCCGACCAGTTGCACCACGCCGAGGGCAAGGACGACTGCGACTGGCTGGTGCCGATCGTGGCTGACGCCGAGGCCGGTTTCGGCGGCGTGCTGAACGCGTTCGAGCTGATGAAGGCGATGATCGAGGCCGGCGCCGCCGGCGTGCACTTCGAGGATCAGCTGGCCTCGGTGAAGAAGTGCGGCCACATGGGCGGCAAGGTGCTGGTGCCGACCCGCGAGGCGGTCGACAAGTTGAATGCCGCGCGCCTGGCCGCCGACGTCGCCGGCGTGCCGACCCTGCTGGTGGCGCGCACCGACGCCGACGCCGCCGACCTGCTCACGTCCGACATCGACGCGAACGACAAGCCCTTCATCACCGGCGAGCGCACCGTCGAAGGCTTCTTCCGCGTCAAGCCCGGCCTGGACCAGGCGATCAGTCGCGGCCTCGCCTACGCGCCATACGCCGACCTGATCTGGTGCGAAACCAGCAAGCCGAACCTGGACGACGCGCGCCGCTTCGCCGAGGCGATCCACGCGAAATTCCCCGGCAAGATGCTGGCCTACAACTGCTCGCCCAGCTTCAACTGGAAGAAGAACCTGGACGACGCCACCATCGCCAACTTCCAGAAGGAGCTTGGCGCAATGGGCTACAAGTTCCAGTTCATCACCCTGGCCGGCTTCCACAGCCTCAACTACGGCATGTTCGACCTGGCGCACGGCTACGCGCGCCGCCAGATGAGCGCGTTCGTCGACCTGCAGGAAAAGGAATTCGCCGCCGCCGAGCGCGGCTTCACCGCGGTGAAGCACCAGCGCGAAGTGGGCACCGGCTACTTCGACCAGGTGACCCAGGCGATCCAGCAGGGCCAGTCCTCGACCACCGCGCTGAAAGGCTCGACCGAGGAAGCGCAGTTCGCCCGCCACGCCGCCGCGTGATGGAGAGGAGCGAGTGCAGGAACGAGAAGTGAGAATCGAGTGGGGTTTCGCACGCTTGTGCTTTTACTCTTTTCTCACTCCTCTCCACTCACCACTGCCTTCAACGGCGGTACCAGCGCGATCACCGTCCAGCCCGGCCTCGGCTCCAGCTCGCGCTTGGCCGAGGCCACCCGCAACGCGCCCTTCTCCTCCACGCCGAACATCAGCACGCTGTTCGAGCCGTATTGCTCGATGAAGTGCGGCCAGTCGAAGGTGCTGCTGAGCCGGGTCGTCTTTATCCGCCAACCGTCGCGCATCATCTCGGCGAAGCGGCCGTGGGTCATTTCCTCGTCGAACAGCGGCGGTGCCAGCAGGCTGCCGGCCAGTGCCGCGCGGTCGGTGTTTTCCTGCGGGGTCAGGTTGCGCAGCCGATACACTTTCTCGCGCCCGAACTCCTGCCGGTAATGCACGCAGGCCAGCGAGTTGCGCTCGCGATGGGTGGAGACCGCCAGCAGCCGGCCGATGCCGGTGAGGTCGAGGTGGCGTTCGGCATGTGGCGAGGCCGGGTTGCCGAAGAACGTGGCAAGCCCGTCCATGCGCGCCTGGCGGATGCCGTCCCAGTCATCGTCGGCCAGCACCACGCGGAAGCCGGCCTCGTCCAGCGCCTTGCCGATCGCACGGGCGACCTGATCGGAACCGAAGATCAGCACGCCGCGCGGCTCCGGCTCGGCCACCTTCAGCCAGATCGCCAGCGGCCGCGCGGTGGCGCTCTGCAGGATCACCGTGCCGATGATCAGGGTGAACACCAGCGGCACCAGCGCCTCCGCACCAGCCACGCCGAGCTGGTCCAGGCGCAGCGCGAACAGCGCCGACACCGACGCCGCCACGATGCCGCGCGGCGCCACCCAGCCGATCAGCGTACGCTCGCGCCAATTCAAGCCGCTGCCGAAACTCGAGATCGCCACGGTCAGCGGCCGCACCACCAGCTGCGCGATCACGAACAGGGCGATGCCCGCGCCGAGCATGCCGTCCGGCAGCGGCCAGTGCAGCCGCGCCGCCAGCAGGATGAACAGCAGCGACACCAGCACCGTGGTGAGGCTTTCCTTGAAGTCGAGGATGTCGTCGATGTGCACGCCGCGCAGGTTGCCCAGCGCGATGCCCATGATCGTCACCGCCAGCAGCCCCGACTCGTGGGTGATCGTGTTGGAAACGCTGAAGGCGAGCAGCACCGCGGCCAGTACGGCGTAGTTCTGCAGGTACTCGGGGATCATCTGGCGGCGCAGGAAGAACGCCATCAGCCAGGCGGACAACGCCCCGATCACCGCCCCGCAGCCGATCGTCGCCACGAAGATGCCGATGGTGTGGCCCTCCTGGCGCGACACGATCGCCTCGTAGATCAGCACCGCAAACAGCGCACCCAGCGGATCGATCACGATGCCTTCCCAGCGCAGCGTGTTGGCGATGCGCGCGTTCGGGCGCAGGGTGCGCAGCATCGGCGCGATCACCGTCGGCCCGGTCACGCAGGCCAGCGCGCCGAACAGCAGCGCGATCGGCCAGGCCAGGCCGGCGACGAGATGCGCAGCCAGCGCCAGCAGCAGCAACGAGGCCACCGCGCCATAACTGACCAGCCCGCGCACCGCCTTGCCGATCCCCGGCAACTCGTGGAAACGCAGGGTCAGGCTGCCCTCGAACAGGATCAGCGCCACCGCCAGCGACACGGTCGGAAACAGCAGCTCGCCGAGCAGCTTGTCCGGATCGAGTACACCGCTGACCGGGCCCAGCACGATACCCGCCAGCAGCAGGAACAGGATCGCCGGCAGCTTGACCCGCCACGCCAGCCATTGCGCCAGGAAGCCGATCATCAGCATGCCGGCGAGCATCAGGCCCAGCTCGATAGTCATCGCAGTCCTTGGAAGATCGGGCCGCCATCGAAACACGCACCGGCAGAGACGTCCAGCGGGCAGGCGAAACTCAGAAACGACGGTACTGCAGCGCCTCGGCCAGGTGCTCGCGCTCCAGCAGCGCGGCGCCGCCGTCGAGGTCGGCGATCGTGCGGGCCACCCGCAGCACGCGATGGTAGGCGCGTGCGGAAAGGCCCAGCCGCTCCAGTGCACTCTCGAACCAGCGCCGCTCGGCAGGACCCAGTGCGCAGTCACGCTCCAGCTCGCGCGTGCTGATCTCGGCATTCGGTCGCCCCGCCCGCATCAGCGATTGCCGGCGCGCCTTGAGTACGCGCGCACGCACCGTGGCGGAATCCTCGTCGCGCTCATTGCGCGACGTGCCCAGCTCCGCCAGCGGCACCGGCGGCACTTCCACGCACAGGTCGATGCGATCGAGCAGCGGCCCGGAGATGCGTGCGCGGTAGCGCTGGATCTGATCCGGCGTGCACTGGCAACGCGGGTCGCCGGCGTAGCCGCAGGGACAGGGATTCATTGCCGCGACCAGTTGGAACTGGGCGGGAAAGGTCGACTGCCGCGCCGCCCGCGAAATCATGATGTGGCCCGATTCCATCGGCTCACGCAGCACTTCCAGCACGTGCCGGCTGAACTCGGGCAGCTCGTCCAGGAACAGCACGCCGTTGTGCGCCAGCGAGATCTCGCCCGGGCGCGGATACGAACCGCCGCCGACCAGCGCCACCGCCGACGCGGTGTGGTGCGGCGCGCGAAAGGGACGCCGGCGCCAGCGCGCCAGGTCGGTCACCTGCCCGGCCACCGACAGCACGGCGCAGGTTTCCAGCGCCTCCGATTCCGACAGCGGCGGCAGGATGCCAGGCAGGCGCTCGGCCAGCATGGTCTTGCCGGTGCCCGGCGGACCCACCAGCAAGAGGTGATGGCCGCCGACGGCGGTGATCTCCAGCGCGCGCCGCGCCTGCAGCTGGCCGCGTACGTCGGCCAGGTCCGGCCCGTCGTCGGCGCCGCCGTTGCTGGGAATGCCGACCGGCATCGACAGCTCGTGCGCACCGCGCAACCAGCCGCATACCTCGGCCAGGGTATCGGCCACGCGCACGTCCACGTCCGGCACCAGCGCCGCTTCGGCGGCGTTCTCGAGCGGCACCACCACGCGGCGCCCGCGCGCACGCGCACGCAGCAGCGCCGGCAGCACGCCGGAGACGCTGCGCAGCGAGCCGGTCAGCGCCAGCTCGCCGAGGAACTCGCAGTCATCCAGTTTCTCGCGCGGCACCTGGCCGCTGGCGGCGAGGATGCCCAGCGCGATCGGCAGGTCGAAACGGCCACCGTCTTTGGGCAATTCGGCCGGCGCCAGGTTCACGGTGACGCGGCGACCGGGATATTCGAAGGCGGTGTTCTGGATCGCCACGCGCACGCGATCGCGCGCCTCGCGCACCGCCGCCTCGGGCAGGCCGACGATATTGGTGCACGGCAAGCCGCCGGAAAGGTGTACCTCGACCATCACCTGCGGTGCGGCGATCCCTTCCTGGGCGCGGCTGAGGGTGACGGCAAGACTCATGCGGCCGCTGATCGCCGACGCATGGAGGATGGGTCGCTGACAGAAACGATCATCAAGCGACTCCATCCAGCAGTGCTAATAAATAACCGCCTCCGATCGTTCTCGGGGTGAGGGTGACGGATCGGAGGCGGCTCCCGGGAGGTGGTTTGTCACTGACCCGCGCGGGCAGCCACCGTGGCCTCCAGTTCGGCCACGCGTCGCTCCAATTCGTCGACCTTGGCGCGGGTACGCGCCAGTACCTGGGACTGGACTTCGAATTCTTCGCGGGTGACCAGGTCGAGGCGGCGCAGTCCCTGCACCAGAACGTCCTGGAAGTTGGTTCGCAAATCCTGATGCGCCTGTGCCACCCCTGGCGGTACCAACGACACAAGTCGCAGGGCAATCTTGTCGATATCCTGCCTATCCATCATGGATAGCGCCTCGAGCTCGTCGAGGTAAATACTAGGTGAAGGGAAATCGGGCGCGCCATCGGTATGCTCCGTCAAAAACTGTAGGGATTGTCCTACACGTGCCGTTCTCAGTGCGACAATGCCCCGCCGGACAGGCAAAATGCACCTTCGGCATAACCGATGCCTTTCAAGGAACCACCCATGAAGCTGGTCGTGGCGATCATCAAGCCATTCAAGCTGGACGACGTGCGTGAAACGCTGGCCGAAGTCGGCGTACAGGGCATTACGGTCACCGAAGTGAAGGGTTTCGGCCGCCAGAAAGGCCATACCGAGCTGTATCGCGGTGCCGAATACGTGGTCGACTTCCTGCCCAAGATCAAGCTGGAAGTGGCAGTGGCCGACGATCAGCTCGACCGCGTGCTGGAAGCGATCCAGTCTTCCGCCCGCACCGGCAAGATCGGCGACGGCAAGATCTTCGTCAGCACGCTGGAACAGGTGATCCGCATCCGCACCGGCGAGCTGGATCTCGACGCGTTGTAATTTTGCGGCAGCCCGCGCCGGCACTCGCCATAAGCGGCTTCCACTCCGACTTATACACAACTTGTTGGGTTGACCCTTCCCAGGTCACCCGATATGTTGTGCGCGTCGGTGCCCGACCAGATGCGACATCGGTCGGGCTTAAAAGGGAATCCGGTGTGAATCCGGAACTGCCCCGCAGCGGTAAAGCGGAAACGAAAGCACCCACATGCACTGGCCCTCGGCGGCTGGGAAGCGGGAGCAAGTAGGCGGATCGCTTTGATCCATGTCCGCAAGTCCGAAGACCTGCCGGCACACCGGGACGAACGTGTCCCGGTGCGTAGTGACGGCTTCCGCGGGGAAGTGCGTCGTGGAGCAGGACGCCGCACGGTGCCCGGCTTGCGCGCCGCCTCCGGAATCCATCGCTATCAGGCCCTGCGCGCGGGAGCAGGCGTTTGATGTCCATGCCGGAGCCACCAGCCATGCACCCTCTCGATACCACCGAACGCGAGCGCACCGTCGCGCGCGCCGATTCGTCCGCCGCCATCGGCGAAACATCCGTACCCGAAACCGCGTTCGCACTGACCCCGCCGCACAACCCTGCGCAGATGCGCGTGACCAAGCGCAACGGCGGCCAGGAAACCGTCGACGTCAACAAGATCGTGCGCGCGGTGACGCGCAGCGCCGAAGGCCTGCACGGGGTCGACCCGCTGCGCGTGGCGCTGAAAACCATCGGTGGCCTGTACGACGGCGCCACCACCCAGGAACTGGACCAACTATCGATCCGCACCGCCGCCGGCCTGACCGCCGAGGAACCCGAATACGGCCAGCTCGCCGCCCGGCTGCTCGGCGCGTACATCGACAAGGAAGTCAGCGGTCAGGAAATCCAGAGTTTCTCGCAGTCGATCGCGCGCGGCGCGGAGCTGGGCATCCTCAACGATCGCCTGCGCGATTTCGTGGCCGCCAACGCACGCAAGCTCAACGATGCGATCGACCCGCTGGCCACCCGCCGCTTCGAATACTTCGGCCTGCGCACGGTGTACGACCGCTACCTGCTGCGCCATCCGCAGCAACGGCGGGTGATCGAGACGCCGCAGCATTTCTTCATGCGCATCGCCTGCGCGCTGGGCGGCAACGAGATCGGCGAGACGCTGGAACTCTACCGGCTGCTGTCGTCGCTGGAATACATCGCCAGCTCGCCCACGCTGTTCAACGCCGGCACCAGCCACGAGCAGCTCAGCTCGTGCTACCTGTTGGATTCGCCGGTCGACTCGCTGGAGTCGATCTACGACAAGTACGCCGACGTCGCCAAGCTCAGCAAGTTCGCCGGCGGCATCGGCCTGGCGTATTCGCGCGTGCGTTCGCGCGGCTCGCTGATCCGCGGCACCAACGGCCACTCCAACGGCCTGCTGCCGTGGCTGAAGACGCTGGATGCCTCGGTCGCCGCGGTGAACCAGGGCGGCAAGCGCAAAGGCGCGGCCTGCGTGTACCTGGAGTCGTGGCACGCCGACATCGAGGACTTCCTCGAACTGCGCGACAACACCGGCGACGACGCCCGTCGCGCGCACAACCTCAACATCGCCAACTGGATCCCCGACGAGTTCATGCGCCGCGTCGAGAACGATGGCGACTGGTCGCTGTTCGATCCGAAGGTGGTGCCGCACTTCGTCGACAGCTGGGGCGAGACGTTCGATGCCGCCTACGCCCAAGCCGAGGCCGACGGCCTGGCCGTGAAGGCGGTGAAGGCACGCGAGCTGTACGCCCGCATGATGCGCACGCTGGCGCAGACCGGCAACGGCTGGATGACGTTCAAGGACCGCTGCAACGCCACCAGCAATCAGACGGCCAAACCGGAAAACGTGATCCACCTGTCCAACCTGTGCACCGAGATCCTGGAAGTGAGTTCGGCGACCGAGACGGCAGTGTGCAACCTGGGCTCGGTGAATCTGGCGCGGCACGTCGTCGACGGCGCATTCGACTTCGACCAGCTCGCCGCCACCGTACGCACCGCAGTGCGCCAGCTCAACCGGGTAATCGACCTCAACTATTACCCCATCGATACCGCACGTACCGCCAACATGAAGTGGCGTCCGGTCGGACTCGGCGTGATGGGCCTGCAGGACGTGTTCTTCAAGTTGCGGCTGCCGTTCGACTCGGCCGAGGCACTGGCGCTGTCCACGCGCATCGCCGAGGAGATCTACTTCAACGCCTTGTCGCAGTCATGCGAGCTGGCCGAGGCGGAAGGCGCGCACCCCGGCTTCGCCGAAAGCCGCGCCGCGAACGGCGAGCTGCAGTTCGATCATTGGCCCGGCGCCGCGCCGCACGATGGCGCACGCTGGAACGCCTTGCGCGAACGCATCAAGCAACATGGCCTGCGCAACTCACTGCTGATCGCGATCGCACCCACCGCAACCATCGCCTCGATCGCCGGTTGCTACGAATGCATCGAGCCGCAGGTATCGAACCTGTTCAAGCGCGAGACGCTGTCCGGCGATTTCCTGCAGGTGAACCGTTATCTGGCCGACGAGCTGAAGGTGCTTGGCCTGTGGACGTCCGAAATCCGCGACGCGATCAAGCTGGCGGAAGGTTCGATCCAGGGCATCGCGGCGATCCCCGAACGCCTGCGCCAGATCTACCGTACCGTGTGGGAACTGCCGCAGAAGTCGCTGATCGACCTGGCCGCCGCGCGCGGCGCCTGGATCGACCAGAGCCAGTCGCTGAACCTGTTCATGGAGAACCCGAACATCGGCCAGTTGAGCTCGATGTACATGTACGCGTGGAAGTCCGGCATCAAGACGACGTATTACCTGCGCTCGCGGCCGGCCACGAAGATCGCCAAGACCACGGTATCGGCGGTGCCGGACCAGGCCGAAGCTGCCGCGGCGGTGTTTTGTTCACTTGAGAACCCGGAGTATTGCGAGGCCTGCCAATAGCGTCGTGAGGTGTCGCGATGAGGCGTTACCGGAATCTCGACGGTCACTCCGGCGTCACCGCGTACGAATGCGGTGACGGCTTCATCCGCGTTCGTTTCGTCAACGGCGATGTCTACGAATACACCGACGAGGTCACCGGCCGCAAACACATTGGAAACATGCAGCGTCTGGCGCAAGCCGGCCGCGGCCTCGCCACCTATGTCAGCCGCTTCGTGCATGACGCCTATGCGCGCAAGCTTTGAATCGAAGGAACCCCATGTCCGCCCAACCCACCCGCAACGCCCACATCCTCGATCCGGGCTTCGAACTCACCCTGCGCCCGATGCGCTACCCCGGCTTCTACGAGATGTACCGCAACGCGATCAAGAACACCTGGACCGTCGAGGAGGTGGATTTCTCGATGGATACGCGCGACCTCGACACGAAGATGTCCGCCGCCGACCGTCACCTGATCCAGCGCCTGGTGGCGTTCTTCGCCACCGGCGACACCATCGTCTCGAACAACCTGGTGCTTAACCTGTACCAGCACATCAACGCGCCGGAAGCGCGCATGTATCTGTCGCGCCAGTTGTACGAGGAAGCGCTGCACGTGCAGTTCTACCTCACGTTGCTGGACACCTATATCCCCGACCCGGCCGAGCGCAACGGTGCGTTCGCGGCGATCGAGACGATCCCGTCGATCCGGCAGAAAGGCGCGTTCTGCTTCAAGTGGATCGACTCGATCCAGGGTCTGCAGCGGCTGGAAACGCGCGAGCACCGCCGCCAGTTCCTGCTCAACCTGATCTGCTTCGCCGCCTGCATCGAGGGCCTGTTCTTCTACGCCGCGTTCGCCTATGTCTACTACCTGCGCTCGCGCGGCCTGCTGCACGGTCTCGCCGCCGGCACCAACTGGGTGTTCCGCGACGAGAGCGGGCACATGGCGTTCGCGTTCGAAGTCGTGCGCACCGTGCGCGCGCAGGAACCGGAGCTGTTCGACGACGCGATGCGTGCGCAGGTCGAGGAGATGATGGAAGACGCCATCGCCTGCGAGACCCAGTTCGCCGAGGACGTGCTGTCCGGCGGCGTGGCCGGCATGTCGGTGAAGGACATGCGTCAGTATCTGGAGTACTGCGCCGACCAGCGTTTCGCCCAGCTCGACATGCCGAAGAAATACGGCGCGAAGAACCCGTTCGACTTCATGGACCTGCAGGACGTGCAGGAACTGGCCAATTTCTTCGAGCGCCGTGTCTCGGCCTACCAGGTCGGCGTGCAGGGCGAGGTGGCATTCGACATGGCGTTCTGAGCGATATGCCGGACGGCCTATTGACTACATGTGTAGGCATGGCGTAGTTTGACTACACATGTAGTCAAACGGACCGTCCGTCATGCGCAAGCCCACCATCGGCGACCAGGAACTGGCGCTGCTGCACCACATCGACGAATGCGGCGCCGCCTCGGTCGGCGAGGTGGCCGCGAGCTTCGGCGAGCCGCGCGGGCTGGCCCGCTCCACCGTGTTGACCATGATGGAGCGCTTGCGCGGCAAGGGCTATCTCAAGCGCCGGCAGCTCAAGGGCATGTTCCGCTACAGCACCGCCACCGGCCCGGGCGAAGTGATGCGCAGCGCCGTGGGCAGCTTCGTCGAGAAGACGCTGAGCGGCTCGGTGTCGCCGTTCGTGGCCTGGATGTCGGAGCGTGCCGAAGTCTCCGACACCGAACTGGCCGAGCTCGAAGCGCTGGTGGCGCAGCTGCAATCGCGGCGCAAGGAGTCGTGAGATGGACGCACTCGATCATTTCGCCGACATCCTGCTGACGCGACTGGTCTGGACGTCCATCCAGGCCGCCCTGCTGATCGGCGCCGTCTACCTGGCCGGCCGACTGTGGCCACGCCTGTCGGCGGCGATGCGCTGCACGCTGTGGTGGCTGGTCGGCGCCCAGTTGCTGCTCGGCCTGCTGTGGCACGCGCCGCTGGAGCTTCCGCTGCTGTCGCCCGCACCGCTTGAAGCGACCGCGCCGGTCACGCCGCCCGTGGTGTTCTTCGCCACGACGGCGACCGCCGACGCCGCACTGCCGTCGGTCGCTCCACCGGCCGCACCGGCGCCGTCCTGGCGCACCGGCATCGCCCTGTTGTGGCTGGTCGCCTTGCTGTTGCAGGCGCTGATCGCGCTGCGGCAATGGCGGCAGGCGCGCCGCATGCTGCACGAATCGCAGGCCTTGCGCGATGCCTCACTGCAAGCGCTGTGCACGCAGCAGGCGCGGCAACTCGGCTTGCGCCGCTGTCCACGGCTGCGCGTCTCGGACGCGATCATCTCGCCGCAGGTGACCGGCCTGTGGCGGCCCACCGTGCTGCTGCCGGCCGGCCACACGCTCAGCGCCGACGAAGCGGCGATGGCGCTCGCGCACGAACTGGCCCACCTGCGCCGCGGCGACCTGTGGCTGGCCTGGGTGCCGGCGCTCGCGCAGTGCCTGTTCTGCTTCCATCCGCTGGTGCGCTGGGCGATGCGCGAGTACGCACTCAACCGCGAATCGGCCTGCGATGCGCAGGTCGTGCAGCACGACCACGCCACGCCGCAGGACTACGGCCGCCTGCTGCTGCGCCTCGGCGTGGCGCAACCGATGCACGCCGGCCTTGCCGGCGCCTCCCCGTCCTTCCACAACCTCAAGAGGCGACTGACCATGCTGCAGCAAACCGTGAACCAGCCGTCGTCGCGCACGCGCGGCTGGCTGCTCGTCGCACTGATCGCCCTCGTCGGCGTGCTGCCCTATCGCGTGACGGCGGCCGGCGCGGACAACACTCCCGCCACATCGGCTTCCACCCAGGCAAGCCTGCTGCCGCCACCGCCGCCGGCCCCTCCAGCGGCATCACTCCCCGCCCCGCCCGCCCCGCCGCCGGCACCACCGCTGCCACCAGTCCCGCCGCACGACGCCAGCGGTCTGCGCGTCCATCACGCCAACGTCGCCATCCATACCGACGCCGGCGAAGGCTTCGCGCTGTTCGACGGCGATGCGGCCATCGTCAACGGCAGCGACGTCGACCTCGCCGCCGCGAAGCGCCTGCAGCGGGACGGCAAGTCCACTATATGGTTTCGCCGTGGCGACAAGGCCTGGTTGATCGACGACCCCGCCTACGTGCAACGCGCCAAGGCCGCCTACGCGCCGGTCGACGCCCTGGCCAGACAACAAGGCGAACTGGGCGGCAAGCAAGGTGCGCTCGGCGGCAAGCAGGGAGCCTTGGGCGCGCAGCAGGGCGCGCTGGGCGCCAGGCAAGGGCAGCTCGCCGGCCAGCGCGCCATGCTGGCCAGCCGGCAAGCCACGCTCGCCGCGCAATCCGGCCAGCATGAACGCTCCGCGGAAGCGCAGGCGAACCGTGCCGAGCTGGAAGCCAGCGAGCAGGAACTCGATCGGCAGCAGGAAAAGCTCAGCCAGCAACAGTCGGCACTGGGCCGGCAGCAGGCCGAACTGGGCAAGCAACAGGAAGCGCTTGGAGCGCAACAGGAAGCACTGGGCAAGCGCCAGCAACAGGCCAGCAATCAGGCCAGCCAGCAGATCCGCAAGCTGCTCGACGAAGCGATCGCCAAAGGCGTCGCCAAGCCGACGAGCCTGCGCTGACCGGAACAGCCGCGAGCGTTCGTTGCAGAACGTCTCGCGGAGCAAGCGGCGATCCAGCGGACAGCGGTGGGGCCGGTTACGCGCCGCCCCGGCAGGCGATGCGCCGGATCCGGATGGACCGGCGCATCGCCTGGCTGACGCTCAGCGCCAGGGCCACGCCTTCAGCTGGTACTCGTGCGGCGGCGTGTTGCCGGCCAGGTACTGCACGAAGTAATCCCAGCGCCGGCGGGTGGCGTACGGGGTGGCCTCGGCGTAGCCGTGGTGGACGTTCGGGATCAGCAGCAGGTCGAAATCCTTGTTCGCCTTGATCAGCGCGTCGGCCACCAGCAGGGTCTGGTAGGGCGGCACGTTGTCGTCCATCGTGCCGTGCACCAGCATCAGCCGCCCCTTGAGGTTCTTCGCGAAGCTCTGGTTGGCCTGGGCGTCGTAGTTGGTCTTGCCGTCCTTGTCGGTGACCAGCAGGCCCTGCCACTTCTCGGCCCAGTCGTCTTCGTAATTGCGGTTGTCGTGGTTGCCGCTTTCGGCCCAGCCGACCTTGAAGAAATCGGGGTAATGGAACATTGCGGCCGCAGTGGCGTTGCCGCCGCCGGAGTGGCCCCAGATGCCCACGCGGTCGAGGTCGATCCACGGATACTTCTTGCCGAGTTCCTTCAGGCCCAGCACCTGGTCGGGCAGGGTGTTGTCCTCGACGTGCTCGAAGTAGGCGTCGTGGAACGCTTTCGAACGCCATGGCGTGCCCATGCCGTCGAGCGCGATCACGATGAAGCCGAGTTCCGCCATCGCCTGGTGGTCGGCGCGCGCGGAGGAGAAGCTGCGCCCGCGCACCGAGCCGGTCTGCGGACCCGGGTAGATGTAGTCGATGATCGGATACTTCTTCGACGGATCGAAGTTCGTCGGCTTGAACATCATGCCGTACAGGTCGGTCTTGCCGTCGCGCCCCTTCACCGTGAACGGGATCGGCGGCACCCAGCCGGCGGCCTTCAGGCGCGAGATGTCGGCGGTGGCCACGTTCGCCAGATCGCGGCCGTCGTCCGAACTGCGCAGCACGGTGACCGGCGGCGTGGTCGGGGTGGAGTACGCATCGACGAAGGACTTGCCGTCCGGCGACAGCGTGACGGTGTGGTCGGCTGCTTCCGGCGTGAGCAGCACCGGCTTGCCGCCGTCCAGGCTGACCTTGAAGAACTGCTGGTAGTACGGGTTCACGCCGGCGGTGCGGCCGACGCCGCGGAACCACACGGTGCGCGTCTTCGGGTCGACCTTCAGCACCTCGGTGACGTTGCCCTCGCCCTTGGTGATCGCGCGCTTGAGCTTGCCGCTGGTGAGGTCGTACAGGTACAGGTTACCCCAGTTGTTGCGTTCGCTGAACCAGATCGCCTCGTTCGTCTCGGGCAGGTAGCGCCAGTTCACCGCGCCGTTGCCGCTCTCGTAGTACGTCGGCACCACTTCCTCGAACACCGTGTGCACCTTGCCGGTAGTCGCGTCGGCAATGCGGAACCATTCGTGCTTGTGGTCGCGCGAGGTGGAGACGAAGGCCAGGGTCTTGCCGTCGGCCGCCCACTTCACGTCGTCCCAGCCGCCGTCGGGGCCGCAGCTGACGTCGTCGCACAGGCTGGAACGGTGCTGGTCCGGCGGCATCTGCAGGCGCGTGACCTTCTTCGCGGCCACGTCGATAATCACGCGCTCGATCATCGTCACGTCCTTGTCGCCGACCAGCGGGTACTTCCACTTCTCCAGCTTCGGATGGCCGACGTTGGTGCTGACCAGGTACATCTCGCCGGTCTTGCGCTGATCCTGCTGGAAGGTGGCGATCCGCTTCGAATCCGGCGACCACTCCACGATCGCGTTGTCGGTGTGCTTCCAGCCGGCGTTGTCGGTGGCGTAGCCGAAGTTCTCCACGCCGTCGGTGGTGAGCTGGGTCTCCTGGCCGCTGGCGACGTCGCGCAGCCACAGGTTCCAGTCGCGGATGAACGCCTCGCTCTTCTTGTCCGGCGACAGCGCGCCCGGCTCCTTGCCGGTCTTCACCAGCGAGGCGCGGTCGACGCAGCTCGCCTCGGCGGCGGCGAGGTCGCACACGTAGTGCTTGCCGCGCACGGCGACATCGATGCGGCCGTCCGGCCTTGCCTCGTAGCCGGTCACCGGCAATTTCTTCGCATCGACCGGCTTGCCGCCGGCCTCGCCCAGCGCCGCTGCCAGCTTCGCCTGGTCGAACAGCGGCGCGGTCTTGCCGCTGGCCGCATCCATCCGCACGAAGTGGTCGCCGCCGGCATCGTGGTCGACGTACCAGAAGTGGCCATCGTCCAGCCAGTCGACCTTCTGCACCGTGTGATCGACCAGCGGCGCGGTGTTGTAGCTCATGAAGCGTTCCGCCCGCGCGTAGTCGTCCGCGCTCAGCGTCCGTCCCTGCGCGGCGACGCCGGCGGAAAGTGTTCCCATGACCAGCGCGCCAAGCACGCGCGAACTGCTTATCTTCAAGCCCATGTTGCGTTCCCCTTGCGAAAGCGGATTTCTGCGGTTGCCGACCCTGGCCCAGATGCACCCGAACACCCGATGCTAACGTGAGCATGACCGATGGCACCCCTGCCATTGGTCCCGATTGCCCCCACTCATGCCGCAAGATGCGCCACCGCATGGACGGCATGCAACCCGCCCCGCCTCCCCAGAGAAGCGATCCCGATGCCCCCTGCCCCGATCGAAGCCCGCCTGTTGGAAATGGTTTTCCCGGATCACACCAACCACCTCGGCACCCTGTTCGGCGGCCAGGCACTGGCCTGGATGGACAAGGCCGCCTTCATCGTGGCCTCGCGCTACGCACGGCGCACCGTGGTCACCGCGCGCTCGGAGGAGGTGAACTTCCGCGTGCCGGTCCGTACCGGCCAGTTGGTCGAACTGGTCGCCAGCGTGGTCAAGGTCGGCCGTAGCTCGATGCACGTCGAGGTGGAAATGACCGCCGAGGATCCGCTCAGCGGCGACCGCCGGATCTGCACCACCGGCCGCTTCGTGATGATCGCGCTGGATTCCAACGGTTCGCCCACGGCGATCCCGGCGCTGCCGGATGCCGCCGGCTGAACACCGCCGCAGGCCCCGCTTGACGGGCCTGCGCCGGCCGTCGCACGCTGCGGCACCCGTGTTCCCGGAGTCGCGTCATGCCGCAGCGCCTCAGAGTCATCGGCAATTACTTCTCGCCCTATGTGCGCAAGGTGCTGGCATGCCTTGAGTTGAAAGGGCTGGAATACGAGGTCGACCCGATCGCGCCGTTCGTCGGCAACGACGAGTTCACCCGGCTCAGCCCGCTGCGCCGCATCCCGGTGCTGCTCGACGGCGAACTGGTGCTCAACGACTCCTCGGTGATCTGCCAGTACCTGGAAGACCGGCAGCCCACGCCGGCGCTCTACCCGCGCGACATCGCCGACCGCGCGCGCGCCCGCTGGCTGGAGGAATACGCCGACACGCGGCTGGCCGACGGGCTGATCTGGCGGCTGTTCCACCAACTCGCGATCAAGCGCCACGTCTTCGGCGAAGCCCCCAACGAGGCGGTGGTGCAGCATGCGCGCGAGGTGGAGATCCCCGCCGCGCTCGACTACCTGGAAAGGCAGCTGCCGGACGACGGCTTCGTGTTCGGCGCATTGTCGATCGCCGACATCAGCCTCGCCAGCTTCTTCCGCACCGCCTCGTTCGTGCGTTACGCGATCGACGCGGAACGCTGGCCGCTGATGGCCGCGCTGGTGGCGCAGGTGCAGGCGTTGCCGGTGTTCCAGAAACTGGCCGGCTTCGAGGACTGCATGCTGCGCCTGCCATTGGACGAACAGCGCGGCGCCCTGATCACCGCCGGCGCGCCGCTGACCAGCGATACCCTGGGCACCAGCGCACCACGCCCCGGCCCGCCGCGCGCGTCGTAGGCATCCGCCTCAACGCTGCCCCGTCGTCAGCTCCACCAGCCAGTCCACGAACACCCGCAGCCGCGCCGGCATCTGCCGCTGCTGCGGGTACAGGATGGTCATCGGCAACGACGGCGGCGGGTGCGCCGGCAGGATCTCGCGCAACCGGCCGCTCTTCAGCGCATCGACGATGCGGTAACGCGGCATCTGCGCGATGCCCAGGCCGGCTTCGCAACAGCCGAGGTAGGCATCCACGCCGCTCACGCTGACGCAGCCCGGCAGCACGACTTCGCGCCGCTTGCGGCCGACCATGAACTCCAGCGGCTCGGCCCGGTGGGTGGTCGGCGAGACCCAGTTCACCGCCAGGTGTCCGTCCTGCAGCGCGGCCAGCGCATCGGGCAGGCCATGCCGGCGCACGTAGGCGGCGCTGGCCACGGTGACCTGCTCCAGCATCGCCACGCGGCGCCCGACCATGCCCGAATCGCCCAGCTCGCCGATGCGCAGCACGCAATCCACGCCCTCGCGCACCAGGTCGACGAAGCGGTCGCCGGTACCGATGTCCAGCTGGATCTGCGGGTAGCGCGCAAAGAAATCGCGCAGCGCGGGAATCACCAGCAGGCGCGCCAGCGTCGCCGGCAGGTCGATGCGCAGGCGGCCCTTCGGCTGCACCCGCGCCTCGCGGAAATCCGTCTCGACCTCGTCCACGTCGGCCAGCAGGCGCAGGCAATGGCCGTAGTAGGTCTCGCCGTCGCGGGTGGCATGCACGCGGCGGGTGGTCCGCTGCAGCAGCTGCGCGCCCAGCTGCGTCTCCAGCCGCTTGATCGCATGGGTGACGGTGGCGCGCGGCAGGTTCAGGTCGTCCGCCGCGGCAGTGAAGCTGCCCAGCTCGACGATCCGCGTATACAGCCGCATGGCTTCGAGTCGGTCCATGGCATTGTTGCTTCTTTTGAAATGGTGATGACCATTATTGAGCATTTATCCGCTTTCCGTCGCGGCGCACCATGCACCCACCTTCACCCACCGGAACGACCACCATGCAGACCCGCACTCTCGGCCATAACGGTCCGACCGTCTCCGCCCTCGGCCTCGGCTGCATGGGCATGAGCGCGTTCTACGGCCGGCACGACGACGCCGAATCGATCGCCACCATCCACCACGCGCTGGATCGCGGCCTCAACCTGCTCGACACCGCCGACATGTACGGCCCGCACACCAACGAGGTACTGGTGGGCAAGGCGATCAAGGGCCGCCGCAAGCAGGCCTTCATCGCCACCAAGTTCGGCATCATGCGCGATCCGGACGACCCGCAGGCGCGCCGCGTCAACGGCCGCCCGGACTATGTGCGCGCGGCCTGCGACGCCAGCCTGCAGCGGCTCGGCATCGACACGATCGACCTGTACTACCAGCATCGCGTCGACCCGGGCGTGCCGATCGAGGAGACCGTCGGCGCGATGGCTGAACTGGTTGCCGCCGGCAAGGTGCGCTACCTCGGACTGAGCGAGGCTTCCGGCGCCACGCTGGAACGTGCGTGCAAGGTGCACCCGATCGCCGCGCTGCAAAGCGAGTTCTCGCTGTGGACGCGCGACCCGCAAACGAACGGCATGCTCGCCGCCTGCCGCAAGCTCGGCGTCAGCTTGGTCGCCTATTCGCCGCTGGGCCGCGGCTTCCTCACCGGCGCGATCCGCTCGCCAGACGATTTCGACGCCGACGACTACCGCCGCACCAGCCCGCGCTTCATGGGTGACAACTTCGCCCGCAACCTGCAGCTGGTCGAACAGGTGAAAGCGCTGGCCGCCGACAAGGGCTGCTCGCCCGCGCAGCTGGCGCTGGCCTGGGTGCTGGCGCAGGGCGACGACGTGCTGGCGATCCCGGGCACCAGGAAACGCTCGCGACTGGACGAAAACCTCGGCGCGCTCGACGTGCAGCTCAGCGCGGCCGAAATCGCGGCGATCGACGCGGTGTTCCCGCCGGACGCCGCCGCCGGCGACCGCTACGTCAGCTCGGGCATGCACATGGTCAACATGTAACCCGCCACGCCCTCCCCTGCTCGCAGGGGAGGGCCGGGGAGGTCCCGGTCCCACCCGTGTCTCGCAGGGCGGCTAAACTGCGCGGCATGAGCACCCCCGAACACTCCCCGCTCGGCAAGGACACCGTCTACGCCGACCGCTACGATCCGCGCCTGCTGTTTCCGATCCCGCGCGCGGACAAGCGCGCCGAGATCGGCGTGGCCGAAACGCTGCCGTTCCATGGCGTGGACATCTGGAACGCCTACGAGCTGTCGTGGCTCGACCTGCGCGGCAAGCCGCAGGTGGCGCTGGCCGAGTTCCATGTGCCGGCGTCCTCGCCGCACATCATCGAATCGAAGTCGTTCAAGCTGTACCTCAACGGCTTCGCGCAGGAACGCATCGCCGACGCCGCGACGCTGTCCGCCACCCTGATGCACGACCTGTCCGCGGCGGCCGGCGCGGTGGTCAACGTGCAATTGCGCGACGCACGCGCCGCTGCGCTTCCCGTCGTCGATCTGGATGGACGCCTGCTCGACGGGCAGGACATCGCCATCGACCACTACGGCCCGCCGAACGCCGATTTCCTGCAGGCCGACACCGCCGCCATGCCGGTGGCGGAAACCCTGGTCTCGCACCTGCTGCGCTCGAACTGCCCGGTCACCGGGCAACCCGACTGGGGCAGCGTGCAGATCGCCTACCACGGCGCGCCGATCGACCACGCCGGCCTGTTGCGCTACCTGGTCTCGTTCCGCACCCACAACGAATTCCACGAGCAATGCGTGGAACGCATCTTCGTCGACCTGACGCAGCGCTGCGCGCCGCGGCAGCTCAGCGTGTACGCGCGCTACACCCGCCGCGGCGGGCTGGACATCAACCCGTTCCGCAGCAGCACGCCGGCCACGCCCGGCAATCCGCGCACGGTTCGGCAGTAGCGCCACGCGTCGTTGCCGCGTGAAAGTCCGTGCCCGGCGATTTCCGCCGGTAATCAGCGCTTCAGATCGACGGCGCTAGCCTCGGTGTCCTGACCTCACAAGTTGTTGAAAAAGGGCTGTCCTGCCCCAGCCAGGGAGCGGCATCTGCCACGTCATCGACACCGGAGTTCCCATGACACGATCCATGCGTTTCACCGTGCTGTACGGCGCCACCGTGGCCGGCCTGCTGCTCGGCGGCTGCGGCAAGAACGAACCGGCACCGGCCGGCGCGCCGGCACCGGCCAGCACCGCGCCGGCGACAACGACGACGGCGCCCGCACCGGCCAGCACGGCGGCAGCGTTGCCGCCTGCCGGCGCAGCCCCGGCTGGCACGGCCAGCGTGGCGAGCGCCGCGTCGGTGACCTCCCCGGCCGCCATGCCCGCGCCGCTCACGGTGGCCAAGCTGACCCTGGGCAGCGCGGTGAACGCCGAGCACCAGGTGACCCGCGCCAGCAGCAGCTTCGCCACCGACGACAAGACCATCTACGCCAGCGTCGCCACCGAAGGCAGCACCGGCGGCGCCACGCTCAACGCGAAGTGGAGTTACCTGGAAGGCCAGGGCCAGCTGGTCAGCAGCATCAGCCAGTCGATCGCCACCGACGGCCCCGCCGTCACCACGTTCAAGGTGCAGAACCCCGACCTGTGGCCGGAAGGCAAGTACAAGGTCGAGATCTCGCTCGACGGCAAGCCGGTGGCGAAGCAGGATTTCGCGATCAGGAAAAGCTGACTTCGCTCGATCCGGCATGCACGAAGAGGTGCCTGCAAGGCGCCTCTTTCATGGTTCAGCGCCCGTCCAGCGCCTTGCGCCCGATCGCCGGATCGTCGGTGAAGAACGCATCGATGCCGGTGGCGAGGTAGCGGCGGATCTCGGCGACGGAACCGGCTTCGTTGACGTGGCGCGGGTCGGCGCCTTGCCACAGGTCGGGCGGCAGGAAATGGTTCTCGGGACGGAAGGTGTACGGGTGCACCTCGAGGCCGGCAGCGTGCGCGTCGTGCACCAGGCCGGTGGGTGCGCCGAGCGTGCGGTTGAACTCCAGCGGGATGATCGCGCGGATGCCCGGCCCGATCGCATCCGCATACCCGGCGATCTCGCGCAGCCCGGCCGGCGTCATCATCTGCGCGTAGGTCTGCTTGCCGCCTGCCGCAGCCGCGTCGTACGGCTGCTCTCCCGCGTCGCCGAGCAACTGCAGCAGGCGGATGTTGCCGTGCATGCCGTCGGCGAGCTTGCCGCGCAGGTATTTCAGGTTGCCGACCTCGAACGACTGGATCTCCATCGGGGCCGTGCGCGTGTAATCGTGCGCGGCCAGCGTGGCGAGCAGCTTGTCTTCCAGCGGCAGGCCGATGTCCCGGAAATACGTGCCGTGCTTGATCTCCGGAATGATCCCGATGATTCGGCCACACACCTTCGACTCGGCGGCAGCGAGGTCGATGATCTCGTCCAGCGTGGCGATCGGGAACCGGCCGTCGTACCGCGTGCTGCGCAGCTGCGGCAGCCGCTCGCGTGCGCGCAGCGTCTTCAGCTCGGCCAGGCCGAAGTCCTCGCTGAACCAGCCAGTCACTTGCCTGCCATCGATCACCTTGCTGGTCTTGCGCGCGGCGAACCCGGGATGGTCGGCCACGTCGGTGGTGCTGCCGATCTCGTTCTCGTGGCGCGCCACCAGCACGCCATCCTTCGTCATCACCAGGTCCGGCTCGATGAAGTCGGCGCCGTCGGCGATCGCCTTCGCATACGAAGCCAGCGTGTGCTCCGGGCGCAGCGCACTGGCGCCGCGATGGCCGATCACCAGCACCCTGGCGGCAAGCGGTTTCTCGGCAGCGGCGGTGGCAGGCGTGGGCATGCCACGGAGCATAAAGCAACGTGGCGGACGCGAAGCGACGCCATGGCGCATAACGCCATGGAAGGTGCAGGTGCCGCAGGAAAATGGTGCGCCCGGCGGGATTCGAACCCACGACCCCTGCCTTCGGAGGGCAGTACTCTATCCAGCTGAGCTACGGGCGCATGTATGGTCGCGCGGGGCCGTGGCCGGAGGCCGGCACCGCGGGGAGCGCAGTATAGCCGAGTTGCCCCTGGGGGTGGACGGACCGCCGCCGGCAGCGGAAACGCGATCGGCCCTCCCGAACGGTGTCGGGAGGGCCGACGCAGGCTTGCCTCAGCGTGCCTTGAGCAGCGTGGTCAGCGTGTCGGGCTTGCTGGTGTCGCGTACCAGGTGCGGGTATTTCAGACCGTCGTGATAGTCGATGCGGACGGTCTTGTACTCGTCGAAGTTCTTCACCAGCAGCTCGATCGGCTGGCTCTTGTCCTTCGCTGCGGCGGTGACGGCATCCTTGAGCGCGTCGGCGTCATAGTCGCGACCGTTGACGGCGATCACCGTCATGCTCGGCGACAGGCCGGCCTTGAACGCGGGGCCGTCCCACAGCACGTCGCCGATGCTGCCGCCCTTGCCGATGGAAACGCCCAGCGAATAGGTGAGATCGGCGCTATGCCGGCGTGCCTCGATCGCCTTCACCGCTTCGGACGGCTTGTCGGTGTAGACCAGTTTCCAGCCGTGCGACGCGATGCCGCCGATCAGCGGGCCATGGCCATCGAGGCGCGTGCGCAGGTACTTCGCCCAGTCGTACGGTGCGATGTCGTTGAGCGTCTTGACCACGTCCTCGAAGGTGTAGGTGTTGACGTCCCACTTGCCGTTCTCCATGCCGAAGAACGCCTTGCCGAAATCGTCGATGCTCTTCTTGCCGCCGCTCAGCTCGCGCAGCTGGCCGTCGACGTCGAGCCAGATCATCTGGCCTGCCGAGTAATAGTCCTCGCTGGCCTGGTAGTTGCGGTACGGCAACGGGCGACGCTGCGCGATGATCGGATCGTTGGTGGTGTCCTGCACGTTGCGGAAGCTGGCCAGGCCGGGGCGGCCCTTGTCGTAGGTGGCGGCGGTGAAGGCCCACATGTCGTGCGCCTGCTCGGCGTCCCACAGGCCCGAACGCGCGGCCATCACCTGGCCCCAGAACTGGGTCTGGCCTTCGTAGACCCACAACAGCGTGTCGCTCATCGGCACGTTGAAGTTCGGCGTGGTCAGGTCCGCGCCGCGGCGATACTTGCCGTTCCAGGAATGGTTGAACTCGTGCGAGAACAGGTCGCGGGCCAGCGCGTTCTTCTTCCACTCGGTGAAGAAGTCGGCCGAGGTGCCGTCCTCGCTGGAGCGGTGATGCTCGAGGCCGTTGCCGCTCATCTTGTCGCTGAGCGAGACGAGGAAGTCGTAGTGGTCGTAGTGGTGCGCGCCGTACATCTTGTACATCTGCTGGACCAGGTTGCGGAACGGCTTGATCTGCTCCGGCTTGATCTCCAGGTACTTCGCGTCATCGGCCACGATGCTCATGTGCACCGGCGCCTTGGCGCCCGGATCCAGATCGATGCGCTTGAAGTACTTGCCGGCATAGATCGGCGAATCCACCAGGTCGTCGTAATTGATCGGCTTGAAGTTCAGCGTGTCGCCGTCCTTCGAGGCCACTTCCAGCGCGGTGCCGGCCTGCCAGCCGGCGGGCAGCTTCACGCTGGCCTCGGTGTTGATCTGGCGTGCGAAGTAGCCGGCCGGATACATCGTCACCGAGTTCCACTGCAGGTTGAGCATCTCGGGCGTCATCACCACGCGGCCCTGGCGCTGGTCCTGCGACGAGAGGAACTGGAACTCGACCTCCACGCCGGTGGCGCCCTGCGGCACGTCGACGTGAAACGCGTAGACGTTCAGCGGGTCGCGCGTCCACGGCAGCACCTGGCCGTTCGCCTTCACCACCAGCCCGGCCATCTTGTCGATCGTGCCGTTCGGCGAATGGTTGCCCGGCAGCCACTGCGGATACAGCAGGGTCAGCGGACCGGCCTGCGCCGGAATCACCTGGTGCACGCGGAAGATGCGGTGGGCCACGTCGGTGGCGTCCACATTGATCTTCAAGGTGCCCTGGTACGGCACATCCTGCGGCGCCGGGACATCGGCAAGCGCGGCGAAACTGGCCAGGCCGAAAGCGGCAGCGGCGAGGGCGGAAGCGAGGCGGGTGGCTTTCAATGCGTTCTCCGGGGGTGGGAATGGGAAGCCTGACGGACGCTGCCGCTCGAGCCGTGTTCCACGGGGCGAGGCGGACAGACCAGGCAGGCTCCGGGAATCCGCGTCGCGAAAAGTTGCCGCGACAGGAATCCGAGGCGTCGATGCTAGACCGGCAACACCAGGGTTCACCCCTGCCGAAGGTCACGACCATGGCTTGCACATGAACCGGTCCAGCGGGCTGCGTCGGCCTGGCATCCATCTTGCTCGGCTTGCGCCGACACCCTCACTTTTCCGCCCGCGGGAGCCGCATGCACGCCCTGTTCAAAAGCCTCCGGCTTGCCGACGACCCGGACCAGCGCCGCGAGTACAGCCGCTATCTGGCGCTGCAGATGGGACCGATGATCCACGCCCTGATGCTGGTTGGCGCGCTCGCCTATCTGGTGGCGGTCGTCGCCAGCACCTTGGTGCGCCACTCATCGCTGCCGCTGTGGCTGCGCCTCGCGCCGCTGGTGCCGCTGCTGCTGGTGACCTCGTGGACCCGGCATGTGCGGCAGCCGCAGTTGCTCAGCGCGCTGACCCTGCTGTGCGTCCTGCTGCTGGAGATCGGCATCAATCTCAACGGCTTCGGCGATATGCGCGGGCAGTCCGTGGTATTGCCCGGGCTGCTGTTGCCGGTGGCGTCGTCGGTGATCTGGCTGGGGCGCTGGGATTTCGTCGCGGCGATGCTGCTGTGCGCGCTGGGGCCGTTGCCCATGCTGCTGTTCGGCCGCATCGACGGTGTGCAGGTCATCCAGTACCTGGTCTACATGACGGTCGCAATCGCGTTGTCGACGGTGCTGCGCGCGTTCATGGCGCGCACCCTGTTCGAACAGTTCCGGCTGGAACGCCAGCTGCGCGAGCAGGCCAACACCGACGGCCTCACCGGCCTGCTGCTGCGCAACCGCTTCCTGGAGCTGGCGCGGTCCGCGATGGCCGAGCTGCACCGGCAGCAGCAGCCGGCCTGCATGCTTTTCCTGGATGCCGACCACTTCAAGCAGCTCAACGACCAGTACGGCCACGCCGCCGGCGACGCGGCGCTGGTCGCGCTGGCCGCGACGATGCGCCGGCAGATGCGCCAGGGCGACCTGATCGGCCGCATCGGCGGCGAGGAATTCGCGATGCTGCTGCCCGGCAACAACCTGGAGCAGGCGCGCCAGCGTGCCGAGCAGTTGCGTCAGTCGATACACCAGATCCAGCGCCCGGACGGCCCGCTCACCACCAGCATCGGCATCGCCGAATGCCCGCCCCGCTGCCGCGACGACATCGAGGCCCTGCTGGCGCGTGCCGACCAGGCCATGCGCCAGGCCAAGAACGCCGGACGCGACCGGGTGGCGTGCCACCCCGGCGCCTGCTGAGCGCCGCGGGCGCTACGCTCGCCCGCCCTGTTCCATCCTGCTGTGCCGGATGCCGTAGGCGAAGTAGATCACGCAGCCCAGCGCCATCCAGATGATGAAGCGCTCGTAGGTGATCCACGGCAGGCCGTAGATCAGCGCGGCGGAGAACAGGATGCCGAGCGGCGCGGTGAACCACACCGCCGGGGTCTTGAAGTTGCGCCGCAGGTCCGGACGGCGCACGCGCAGCAGCATGATCGAACTGCAGATGATGATGAAGGCGCTGAGCGTGCCGATGTTGACCAGCTCGGCCACCTCGCCGATCGGCAGCAGCCCGGCGACCAGCGCGGTGAACACGCCCAGGATCAGGGTCGGCCGCGCCGGCGTGCCGAAGCGCGGGCTCACCTTCGCGAACCAGGTCGGCAGCAGGCCGTCGCGGGCCAGCGCGAACCAGATCCGCGCCGCGCCCAGCATGAAGGCGAACAGCACGCTGGTGACGCCGATCACCGCCGCCGCCGCGATCGTGATGCTGAGCCAGTGCAGGCCGATCGACTCGAACGCGTCGGACACCGAGGCCTCGCCGCCGAGCTTGCTGTAGTGGGAGATGCCGGTGAGCACCAGCGACACCGCGATGTACAGCACCATCGCGATCCCCAGCGACAGCAGCACCGCGCGCGGCAGGTCGCGCTGCGGATTTTTCGATTCCTCTGCCGCGGTGGTCAGCGTGTCGTAGCCGAACACCGCGAAGAACACCACGCTGGCGCCGGTCAACACGCCCTGCCAGCCGAAGTGGCCGATGCCGGTGCTGACGTCGACCACGCGCGCGGGGATGAACGGATGCCAGTTCGCCGTGTCGATGTAGAACACGCCGACCAGCACCACCAGCAGCACGCCGATCACCTTGATCGCCACCACCAGCGTGTTGAAGCGCGCGCCCCACTCGGTGCGCACGGTCAGCAGCACGGCGACCGCCAGCGACACCGCGGCGGCGATCACGTTGAAGCGGTGGCCGTCGCTGGGTCCGGCGACCGCCGTCGAACCGTGCAGGCCTAACAGCTGCTGCAGGTAATACTCCATGGTCTGCGCGCTCATGCTCTGCTGCGCCCATTCCGGCAGGTGCACGCCGGCCGAGTTCAGCAGTACCTGCACGTAGCCGGACCAGCCGATCGCCACCACCGCGACCACCAGCGCGTATTCCAGCAGCAGGTCCCAGCCGATGATCCAGGCGGCGAATTCGCCGAGCACCGCGTAGCCGTAGGTATAGGCGCTGCCGGTGACCGGGATCAGCCCGGCGAACTCGGCGTAGCACAGCGCGGCGCAGGCGCTGCCGACGCCGGCGATGAGGAAGCTGATCGCCACCGCGGGGCCGGCGTTCATCGCCGCCTGCTGGCCGGCCAGCACGAAGATGCCCACGCCGATGATGCCGCCGATGCCGATCGCGGTGAGCTGCCACAGCCCCAGCACGCGGCGGAAATCGCCGCGCGTGCCGGCCTCCGCCTGCAACTGCTCGACCGTCTTGTGGCGCACCAGCTTGCTGAAGAATCCCATCGCCTGCCCCTGAGTTAAGCAAGCGGCGATCATAGCGAATGCACGGGCAGGCACACAGCGCGCTGCAACACGGCAGTTGCCGGACCGCCGAAGTTCCGCGCAAATCCGCCAGGGCGGGCACCGCCCTACCGCGGCGAAGCGGTTGCGGATTCAGCGGGAACGGCAGCCACGCCCGTGCCGGTCGACGACGGGCGCAGCCATGCCAGCGCAATCGCGCTGAGCCCGAACGCCACCGCGATCGCCAGCACGATATGGCCGTCCAGATGGCCGATGCCGAACCAGCGCCCGCTGAGCAGCGGCACCGCGGCCGTGGCCAGCACGCGCACGCCTTCCGCCCACGGCGCCCAGCGCCGGCTTTCCATCAGCGCGCCGATCACGCACAGGCCGGCGACCAGGTAGACCGCATAGCCCAGCAGCGCCGGCAGGCTGGCCGTGCCGGCCATGCCGAGGAACTGGGTGGTCATGCCCAGCAGCAGGGCGAACTGCACCAGCACGTAGAGTTTCAGCGGCCGCGACAACGGCGGATCGAAACGCTCGGCAGGCATCGCGAACGCCGGCTTCGGGTAGCGCGCCGCCACGTCGGCGGGGCGCCAGCCCGGCGGCTTCAGCCACACCAGCAGCTTGTCGCGCCAGCGCCTGGCATGCCAGGCGTCCACCGCGGTGTGCCAGTACACCTCGGCGTTCGCCCACAGCGGGTTCCAGCTGCGCAGCGGCGAGCGCGTGCCGTACACCGGCGGGTCGCTGTCGTCCTCCTCGACGAAGGTGCCGAACAGGCGGTCCCACACGATCAGGATGCCGCCGTAGTTGCGGTCGAGGTAGCGGTCGTTCACCGCGTGATGGGCACGATGGTTGGACGGGGAGCAGAACACCCGGTCGAACCAGCCGAGCCGGCCGATCTGCTCGGTGTGCACCCAGAACTGGTACAGCAGGTCGATCAGCGCCACGATCACGAACACTTTCAGCGGCACGCCGAGCAGCGCCAGCGGCAGGTAGAACAGCCAGCCCAGCAGCGCGCCGCTGCCGGTCTGGCGCAGCGCGGTGGACAGGTTGTAGCGCTCGCTCTGGTGATGCACCACGTGCGCGGCCCACAGGATGTTCACGCGGTGCCCGCAGCGATGCAGCCAGTAGTAGCAGAGGTCGTACAGCAGCAAGGCGCCGAGCCACACCAGCAGGTTGTTCTCCGGCAGCGCGAACAGCGCCAGGTGCTCGACGCACCAGGCATAGATGCCGATCGTCAGCAGCTTGCTGAACACGCCGACCATCTGCGAGATCACGCCCAGCCCGATGCTGTTGACCGCGTCGTTGCTGGCGTAGGCCTCGCGCCCGCGCAGCTTGGCCACCAGCAGCTCGATCCCGATCAGCAGAAAGAACACCGGGGTGGCCCAGGTGATGATGAGTTCCTGCGTATTCACTGCGCCGCACCCGCCTCGATCGCCGTGTCGACGCGCTGCACCGAGCGCGCGATCCACCACAACGCCAGATAATACGCCGACAGCACCCACAGGCTGGACCACGGGATCGCGCCGTGGAAGCGGTTCCACGCCAGCAGGCTGTCGCTGAGCATGAACGCCAGCGCGCCGAACGCGGCCAGCCGCGCGGCCGGCGCCTGCGCGTCGCCGCGCTGCGCGAACAGCCGCGCCCGCGCCAGCGCCTGCCCGCCCATGCTCGCCAGCACCAGCACGTAGACGATCACCGGTACGCGCAGCGGCGTGCCGATCGCATCCCACAGCAGGACCAGGTTCACCGCGCCGTAGCCGAGGCTAGCCAGCAACAGCAGCGGCCGCGCACCGAAGCGGCTGTCGCCGAGGAAGGCGGCGATGAAGCACAGGTGGCCGCACAGGAACGCCACGAGCCCCGGCACGAACAGGTCGCCCGGCAACATGAGAAACACGTCGCCGAGCAGCGAGCAGGCGATGCCGGCCAGGATCCGGCGCCGATAGCGCGGCGACTGCGCCGGCTGCGCGCGCCACGCCAGCACGAAGATCAGCGCGGTGGCCAGCGGCTTGCCGCACCAGTGCAGCCACAGCCAGCCGTGGCCGGCATCGCCTGTCGCCAGCAGCGCGCCGGTGATCGCGGCGATCGCCGCGCCCAGCGTGGCCAGCGCAAGCCCGCGCGGATAAGGCATGGATGCGGTTTCGAAGGCGGCGGCGGACATGCACGCTCCGGGAGGCGAAGGTCGTTCGATCATAGCCCGCGCGACGTCCTCAGCGGGCCGCCGCTCCCGCCTGCTGCAGCCACGCCTGCCGCGTCGGCCGCTCCACCGGCACGCCGTCGGCATTGCAGCTGCCGAGCCGGCACAGCTCGGCGCGCAGCCGAGGCGCGTGCTGCACGATCACGTGGAAGATCGCGTTTTGTTCCAGCTCGCCGTGGAATGCGGCGGCGCCGGGGCCGGTGGCGAAGATCGCCACGTCCTCGCCGCCGTGGGTTTCGCTTTTCAGCGGCAGGATCGCCTCCTGCAGGTAGTCCGGATCGGTGGTGTCGACCTCGCGCAGGTCGGGCCGGCCCTTGCCGATCGCACTGTATTCGCGCGGGTTGTGCGGATAACGCTTGCTGCCTTCCGGCTGCTGGTCGCTGGCGCCGGTGTAGCCGGGGCCGTTGGCGAAACCGAGCGTGGTGTACGGCAGGCCGGTGGCGTCGCGCGCCAGGCCCGGCGCGCTTTCGTCGTCGTAGCTGTCGGTGGCGCCGCGGACCTTGCCCAGGATCGGGTTGCCGCGGCGCGGATAGCCGGCGAACGCCAGCGTGTGGCTGTGGTCGGCGGTGACCACGATCAGCGTCTCGGCCGGATCGGTGTGCTCCAGCGCAACCTGTACCGCGGCGGCGAAGGCGATCGTCTCGTCCAGCGCACGGTAGGCGTTGCCGGCGTGCAGCGCATGGTCGATGCGGCCGCCTTCGACCATCAGGAAGAAACCGTTCGGGTTCCGTTTCAGCACCGCGATCGCGCTGGCCGTCATCTCGGCCAGGCTGGGCTCGCCGGCCTTGTCGCGCGGACGCTCGTGTTCGTAGTTCATGTGCGAAGGCTCGAACAGGCCGAGCAGGCGCGGCGTGCGCGAAAGATCCAGCGCCTTCAGCTGCGCCGCGTTCCACACGTACTTGCCGTCCGGATGGCTGGACGTCCATTCGCCGATCAGGTCGCGGCCGTCGAGGCGCTGGCCGACGCGGGTCGGATACTCCGGATCGTCCGCGCCGGCCGGCATGAATTCGGTACGGCCGCCGCCCATCGCCACGGTGAGCCCGCCGGCGACCGGGAAGTCGATCAGCTGCGCGGCGAAATCCTTGCAGCCGGCGGCCTTCGCCGCTTCGCTGAGATCCGCATCCACTTCCCAGTTGCGTTCGGGCAGGTGGCCGTAGGTGGCGGCCGGCGTGGCATGAGTGATCCGCGTGGTGGTGACCGCGCCGGTACTCATGCCGGCCGCCGCGGCCAGCTCCAGCGCGCTGACCAGCTCCTGCCCGCGCGTGCCGGCGCAGTCCTGCCGGCGCGGCACCTGCGATACGCCGATGAAACCGGCGCGGGTCTTCACCCCGGTCATGATCGCGGTCATGGTGCCGGCCGAGTCGGGGGTCTGCTGGTCGGTCTCGTAGGTGCGCGACAACGCGCTGAACGGAAACTTCTCGAAGCTCAGCCGGTAGCTCTCCCCGTCCGTGCCGGCGCGCTGGCCGGCCAGCACGTGCGCGGCGGCGATGGTGGGAAGGCTCATGCCGTCGCCGAGGAACACGATCACGTTCTTCGCGCGCTGGCCGCCCGTATTCGCCTGGGCGGAGGCCAGCGCCGCCTGCGCCGCGCCGCTGCGGAACCACCACGCCGGCGTCTCGCCCTGCGGGCGCTGGATGGCGGGCACGGCGATCGCCGCCGGCGACGAAGCCATCGGCGGCTGGCTGGCGCAGGCGCCGAGCGCGGAGAGCATGGCGCCCAGCAGGACCGGGCGCGCGGCGAACGAAAAACGGGGCATGCGGATCTTCCAGGGCATCGCGTGAACGTCCACGCGGATCGCCGGAGATCATAGCCGAGGCATGCGAACGTTCCGCGGCAACGACACGGCCGTGCTCAATCCCTGCCGTACATCCTGCGGTACACCGCGCTCACCCGTGCTTCCAGCGCGCCGCCCTGATGGGCCCGCCGGAAGGCGTCGTTGAGCTGCTTCTCGGCGGCATGCAGATCGCGCAGGAATTGCCGGGTATCGTTCGACAGGCCGCAGTCGGCCATCTGCCGTTCCAGGCTGGCGTCGGCGGTTTCGAGACGTTCTGGCTTGCGCTCGCTCATGCCTGATGGCAAGCAAGACCTCTGCCAGTGGCGTCGATCCCACGGCACGCGGCATGCGCCCGATCAGCCGCCTGCCGCGCTGGCCATCGGCGGCGAAAACTGCCGCTGCGGGTCAGCCGCGACCAGCCGCGGCGCCCGCCGTCACTGGTATACGTGCAGCCGCCCGATCGTCCAGGCGTGGTAGGACGCCAGCAGGCCCGGTACGGCGCAGTCGCCGTACAGGCCGTTGCAGCGATCGCGCAGCCCGCTGGCCGCGGTGAAATAGGCGTCGGTGGGCACGCCCGCCGCCTGCAGCACCATGCTGGGCAGGAACGCGATGTCGAGCAGCGGGTACTGCGGCAGCGGCGGGCCGGCGAAGTTGCTTTTCAGCATGTAGTAGGTGAGGTAGTCGCGATACGGCAGCAGCGCCGGCGACAACCGGCGCGGCAGGTTGCGGATCTGCCCGTTGAAGGACGGCTGGTGGTCGCCGAAATGGAGCAGCACGGTCGGCTGCGGACGGTCGAGGAAGGCATGCTCCAGGGCGCGCATGGCCAGGTCGGAATCGTGCAGGCGCGACAGGTAGGTGTCGAAGTTCAGCGCCACGTTCGGCGCCAGCCCGCGCAGCAGGTTGCGGTAGGGCCGTGGCAGTTTCGCCATCGGCTGGTGATCGTGCGGGCCGTGCTGGTTCAGCGTCAGGATCATGATGAACACCGGCTGCTCCGGCTTCTTCACCGTGTCGTAGATGCGCTTCGCCGCCGCGAACATCTGCGCGTCGCTTTCCTCCCACTCCTCCAGGCCCAACTCGTCGGCGCCGTACAGGTGGTCGAAGCCGTAGGCCTGGTACGCGTTGCGCCCGTTGATGAAGCTGGCGCTGGTCGGATAGATGCCGATGGTGAGGTAGCCGAGCCGGCGCAGCTGAAGCGCCAACGCGTCGTGCACGTTCGGCGCCAGCACGTACGGCGCATACATGCCGCCGGAGCCGAAGATGTCCTGCGGCATGCCGGTCAGCGCGGCGAACTCGCTGACCCAGGTGCCGCCGCCGAACGTGTGCACGCGCAGCGCGCCGTGTGCGCGGGTGCGCGCGTCGGGGCGGAACATCGCCACCCGGCATTGCGGCACGCTGCAGGCGTCGTAGATCGACGGATCGAAGGTGCTTTCCTCCAGCACCTGCACGATGTCCGGATACGGCGGCGACATGCTGCCCGGGCTGCCAGGCGCGGTCGCGCCCCAGTCCCACTCGGCCACGGCGTCGCTGGCCATCGCCGGCAGCTCCACGTCGGCGTCATGCAGGTTGACGAAGAAATTCGTCAGCTGCGCATCGTCGGACATCCTCTGCCACGCGTTGCGCGAGTGCACCTGCGCGAACGGCCCGGTGGGCAGCATGCACACCCAGAATGCCAACACGTACAGCGCGATGCCGCCCACGCGCAGGCCGGCGGCGCGACGCGGCCGCAGCGCGGCCAGCACGCGCCAGTCCCAGCGCCACACCAGGTACAGCAGCGGCGGCAGCAGCACGCACAGGCCGATCCCTACCGTGTACAGGTGCGGGTAGTGGCTTAGCGTGTCGAGCAGGCTGGTGCGCACGTAATAGATGAAGTCCGACGGCATCAGCTGCGAGTCGAGGTAGCGCAGCTTCAATTCCGCCACGGACTTCAGCAGCAGGAACAGCCCGCCGCCGACCAGCAGCGCCGTGGCGAACCGGCCGAACGCGAACAGCAGCACGCCGAACGTGCACAGCATCAGCCCCGCGATGAAACCGCGCTGCAGCGGCAGCGGCTCCTGCCAGGCGGTGAGCGCGATGCAGGCGGCGAAGAAAAGCAGCGCGCACAGCACCACCGCACCTGCCCGCGTGGGGCGCAACGACATTCGACGCATGGCTGGAAAGTCCCCCCGTAAGGACCGGTGTCACTGGAGTGCCATCTTACGGTCTTGCAAACGAAAACATGTCGGCACCGCGGGCAGGCTGTTCCACTGGCGTTGGGCTTGGCATGGCGGGCGGAGCGAAAGCCGCTTCCGGCGACGGCATGCAAGCATCCGGCCACCCCGATCTGCTAGCTTTCGCCATCCGAACCCGCACGTCCCACGGAACCGCCATGCCGCTTCGCCCGACCCCGTTCGCCGCCCCGCTGCTCGCCCTCGGCGCCGCCCTGCTCGCCGGCTGCTCCAGCCTGCCCTGGGCGGCCGGCAAGACGCCCGACGGTGCGCGCGCGAACGTGGCGATCCTGGAAACCACCGACGTGCACGCCAACGTGCTCAGCTACGACTACTACAAGCTGAAACCGGACCCCTCGCTCGGCTACGAGCGCACCGCCACGCTGATCCGCCGCGCCCGCGCCGAGTTCCCCAACACCTTCCTGTTCGACAGCGGCGACACCATCCAGGGCAGCGTGCTGGCCGACTACCAGGCGCTGGTGAAGCCGGTGACCTGCGACCAGGAGCTGGCGATCTACCAGGCCATGGACGCGATGGGCTACGACGGCGGCACCGCCGGCAACCACGAGTTCAACTACGGCCTGCGCTTCCTGTCGCAGGTCACCGGCACGCCGATGAACGTGGACGGCGGCCACGACAACCGTTGCGCCGGCCCTCGCTTCCCGCTGGTGCTGGCCAACGTCTACAGCGCGCGCGACGGCAAGCCGATCTTCAAGCCGTGGACGGTGGTGACGAAAAACATCGAGGTGTATACGGCCGACGGCAGCAAGCTCAGCGTGCCGCTGAAAGTCGGCATCATCGGCTTCACCCCGCCGCCGATCATGGACTGGGACAAGCAGAACCTGGCCGGCAAGGTCACCGTCAGCGGCGTGGTCGAAGCCGCACGCAAGTACCTGCCGGAACTCAAGGCGCAGCATCCCGACCTGATCGTGGCGATCCTGCACGGCGGCCTGAACACCGCGCCGTACACCCCGGACATGGAAAACGCCGGCTGGCACCTGGCCGGCGTGCCCGGCATCGACGCGCTGCTGCTCGGCCACTCGCACGCCGAATTCCCCGGCCCGCGCTACGCCGGCCTGAAGGAGGTCGACGCCCAGCGCGGCCTGGTGCGCGGCGTGCCGGCGGTGATGGCGGACTTCTTCGGCAAGGACCTGGGCATGATCCAACTGGTGCTGGACCGCAAGGACGGCCGCTGGGTGGTCGACCGCGAGGAAAGCCACAGCGAAGTGCGGCGCATCTGTCCGCAGAAGAACGACTGCGTGCCGGCCGACCCGGCGATCGCGCCGCTGGTGCAGCAAGCGCACGCGGCGGCGATCGCCTACGTCAACACGCCGATCGGCGAAAGCACGCTGCACATGAGCAGCCACTTCGCCGACGAGGGCAACATGACCGCGCTGGCGCCGGTCAACGCCGCCCAGGCCGACTACGTGCGCAACGAACTGCCGCGCTCGCATCCCGAACTGGCCGGCGTGCCGGTGCTGTCTGCCGCCGCCGCGTTCCGCACCGGCTTCGGCGGCCCCGACGACTACACCGACGTCGCGCCCGGCCCGCTCACCCTGCGCAGCGCCGCCGACTTGTACTTCTACCCGAACACGCTGGCCGCGGTGAAGACCGACGGCGCCGGCGTGAAAGCCTGGCTGGAAAAATCCGCCGAACGCTTCAACCGGATCGACCCGGCGAAGGCCGGCGAACAGGTGCTGATCAACAGCCGCTTCACCGGCTACAACTTCGACCAGATCCAGGGCGGCATCCGCTACGTCATCGACGTCTCGAAGCCGGCCGGCCAACGCATCACCACGCTGACCTTCCAGGGCAAGCCGGTCGAACCGGACCAGCCGTTCATCGTGGTCACCAACAACTACCGCGCCAGCGGCGGCGGCCACTTCCCCGGCCTCGACGGCAGCAACATCGTGCTGGCCGCGCCGGACGGTACTCGCGAGATCCTGGCGAAATGGCTGGAGCGCCACAAGCAGATCGGCGCGAAGGACCTCGAACCGACGTCATGGAACTTCGCACCCCTGAAAACGCGTGGTCCGGTCGTGTTCACCGACGCCAGCGGCAAGCAGGACGTGGCCCGCGCCGCCGGCCTCGGCCACATCCGCCAGCTGAAGGACCACGGCGACGGCACGGCGACTTACGCGATCGACCTGTCGCGGTGAAGATGGCATGCGGAGGAATGGCAAGTCCGCTTTCGACCCGAAGCGGATATTATGGCGCGGCCATAGCCTGGACATTTGAATTTTTCGGCGAAGTACTCCTAGTGGCGTTGAGACACTTTCACTACCGTCCAGCGCGCCCGCGAGGTGCGATGAGGCAATGCCAAGACCAAGGCTGAAGCCGAGTTCCAGCAGATCTTCGACTAAGGGCGCGACCCGCTCCTCCTGCGGATCGCACCCACTCGTCCATCGGCAGTTCCTCCTTTCGTTGGCGCTCGCTTCGCTCATGCGAGGCTCAAATCCACGTTGATGTTGCCGCGCGTCGCCTTGGAGTACGGACAAATCCGATGTGCCTCTTCGACGAGGTCGCGCGCCAGGTCGCTCGCCATTCCCGGCAGGCTCACGCCAAGTCGCGCCTGCAGGAAGAAGTCGCCGTCCCTTGCGCCGAGATCCACTTCGGCATCGACCGCGAGGTTCGTGGGTAGCGTGACGCTGCGCTTGCTTGCAGCAATGCCCAGTGCGCCGATGAAGCAGGCCGACCAGCCGGCCGCAAACAGTTGCTCCGGGTTCGTGCCCTCACCCGAGCTGCCTGGGGGCGACAACTTGATGTCGAGCCGATTGTCCGAGCTGCGCGCCGCGCCCTCGCGGCCGCCGATGGTGCGGGTCTTGCCGGTGTAGAAGATCTTTCTCATTTCAGGTTCTCCGTAGGTTGAGTTGCTTTTGTGTCAGTGACCTAGGGTGGCCATCATTCCGGCCGAGTAGCGTTCGCCAGCGGCGGCGCCGAAGGGCGCAGCCTGCTCGAGATCGGCCAAGTCGTCGGCCGTCAGCGTGATCGCGGACGAGGCGATGTTTTCTTCGAGGTACTTGATGCGTCGTGTACCCGGGATGGGCACGGTGCCTGCGCTCATGGCCCAGGCGATCGCCACCTGCGACGGCTTCACGCCCTTGGCGGCGGCAATTTGACCGAGGCGTTCGACGAGCTGGAGATTGGCCTGCAGGTTCACGCCTTGGAAGCGCGGATCGAAGCGACGGAAGTCGGTCGAGTGCAGCGCATCCAGGCCTTTCAGCTCGCCCGTAAGAAAGCCCCGGCCCAGCGGAGAGTAGGACACGAAACCGATTCCCAGCTCACGGGTGGCTGCCAGCACGCCATTGCGCTCGGCCCCGCGCTCGAACAGCGAATACTCCATTTGCACGGCGGTGAGTGGATGGGCCGCGTGCGCCCGCCGGATGGTGGCCGCGGAGGCCTCCGAGACACCGACGTAGCGGATCTTGCCTTCATGTACGAGCGAGGCAAGCGTGTCGATTGTCACCTCGATCGGAGTGTGTGGATCGATGCGATGGACGTAGACCAGGTCGATGACATCCGTGTCCAGCCGACGCAGCGAGCCTTCGACGGCCTTACGGATAAGTGTCGGGTCGCCGGTGACCACCGGGCGACCGCCGGCATCGACCGCGAGCTTGCCATCGCCGGTGTAGCGGAAGCCGACCTTGGTCGCAAGTACGACCCGGTCCCGCTTGCCCTTGAAGGCCTTGCCGAGCAGTGCTTCGTTCATGAAGGGGCCATAGGCCTCGGCGGTGTCGAAGAAGGTGACGCCGAGGTCCAAGGCGCGAGCAAGCGTTGCCAGCGCTTCGTTCTCGTCGCTTGGCCCGTAGGTGGTGCTCATGCCCATGCAACCCAGACCTTGCGACGTGACCACGAGGCCTTGGCTGCCAAGTGCTACTTGTTTCATTTCGATCTCCTGTAGATCCGCGTCATTGCGGTGTCGACAGTGGAACGCAGCGTACCCAAGCGGCGGTAGCGCGAACACACCAAGTTCTTGCACAATCCTTTCAGGCGATCGCGAGGAGGGCGCGACTGCCGTTTCGGCGCGGAGGTGGTCGTGCAGGCGTTGGAGGAACTCCGACAACTCGTGGAGGCTCGAGGCACCGAAGGCGCAACCGAGACGCCGGTGCCGGGACTGACGCTGTACCTGGAGACGGACCCGTCGGTCGTGAGTTATGTCGTCCATCGTCCCGTGCTGGCGCTGATCCTGGGCGGCACGAAACGTACGATCCTCGGCGGACGAGTGTTCGACGTGGAAGCGGGCGATTACGTCGCCGTTTCGGTCGACTTGCCGGCAACGGGGCAAGTGACGAGCGCTCCGTATTCGGCGCTTACCTTGGATCTAGAGCCGAGCGTGATCGCGAGCCTGATTGCCGAGCCCTCCGCGCCGGCGTTGGGCGCCAGCGCCGGCGTGGAGGTCCAGCGTGCGAGTGCCGATCTCTTAGACGCCATGCTGCGGTTGACACGGCTTCTGGATCGGCCGCAGGACATCGCCGTGCTTGCTCCGATGTTCCGACGTGAAGTGTTCTGGCGAATCCTGCAGGGGCCGAGCGGCGCCATGGTCCGCAGCATCGCGCTGACGAAAAGCCGTCTTTCCCAGATCAGCCGTGCCGTTACCTGGCTTCGCACGAACTTTGCAGAGCCGATCCGGATCGAACGCCTGGCCAAGCTGGCCGGGATGAGCCCGGCATCGTTCCATCGCCACTTCAAGGAGGCGACGGCGATGAGCCCCCTGCAATACCAGAAGCAGATTCGGCTGCAGACGGCGCGTGCGCGGCTGCTCGCACGCACGAGCGACGCGGCCGGCGTCGCGTTCAGCGTGGGCTACGAAAGCCCGAGTCAGTTCAGTCGCGACTACTCGCGACTCTTCGGGAATCCACCCGCTCGCGATGCCGGGCGGTTTCGCGACAGTCAATAGACCTGCGCAAGCGCGTATATCCCGGTGACAGGATCGGGCAAGGAATCGGTGGATTCGAGATACCGCTCCCAGGCGTAGCGGTACTCCAATGGTTCGCACAGGAAATCGCGTGCCTCGGCGGTGCATGAGCCCGCGCCGGCATGTCGATCCTGTCCCCAACCATCTATCGAAGAGGATCAAAAGATGAGCAAGCAGTTTGCTGGAAAAGTTGCATTCGTCACTGGCGGCGGCACCGGCATCGGCCGGGCCGCGGCGCAGGCGCTGGCGGCGCACGGTTGTGCGGTCACGGTCGTCGGCAGGACGGCGAAGACGTTGCAGGAAACCGTCCGTTCCATCCAGGAGGCCGGCGGTAGCGCCCGCTACGATCTGTGCGACGTCGCGGACGAACAGGCGCTGGCCGCGGCGGTGAAGGCCACGGTCGAAGCGCACGGCCGCCTAGACTTCGCGATCAACAGCGCGGGCGTCGACGGCGAGGGCCCCGAGCTGACCACCGACTACCCGATGGACAAGTTCGATCGCCTGATGGCGACCAATGTGCGCGGTGTCTTCCTGTCGATGAAGTACCAGCTGCCGCAGATGCAAAAGCAGGGCTTCGGCGCCATCGTCAACATCGCGTCAGGCGCCGGCTTGATTGGCGTGCCGGGCTATGCCGCCTATTCGGCGTCGAAGTGGGCCGAAATCGGCATGACGAAAAGCTCGGCCCTGGAGTACGCGCGTGACGGCATTCGCATCAACGCGGTTTGCCCTGGTCTCGTGGACACGCCGCTGTGGGCGCAGAGCGCGGCGGCCGATGGCGAAAATGCCGACCGCCTCATTGCCGCCCACCCGATCGGGCGCATCGCGAGCACGGCGGAGATCGCCGACGCGATCGTCTGGCTCTGTTCCGAACGTTCGAGTTACGTGCTGGGCACGGCGCTGCCGCTCGACGGCGGCTTCACGGCGCAGTAGGGGGAAGCGAACCATGGATACTCCCCAGACTCCCCTCCGCTCCCCCTTCGGCGCTGCCAGCACCGCGCGGGAAGTGATCGCAGGGCTGGATCTCTCCGGCCAGCTTGCGATCGTCACCGGCGGTCATTCCGGCATCGGCCTAGAGACGACGCGCGCCCTGTCCGAAGCGGGCGCGACCGTCATTGTGCTTGCCCGCGACGCAGCCAAGGCCACCAAAGCGGTCGGCGGCTGGCCCAACGTCGAGATCGATACCATCGACCTGATCGGGCCTGCCTCCATCGACGCGTTTGCCCAACGCTTCCTGGAGCGAGGCCGCAAGCTGGATCTGCTGATCAACAACGCAGGCTTCATCAACTACGCCTTCGAGCGCGACGCGCGTGGATACGAGTCGCAATTCGCCACCAATCACCTCGGTCACTTCCAGCTCACCGCGCGGCTGTGGCCGGCACTGACCAGGGGCGCTCGTGTCGTGACCGTGTCGTCCATGGGCCATAAGGTCGCTGCCGTGGATTTCGACGACATCCACTTCGAACGTCGTCCCTACAACGACTACGTGGCCTACGGGCAGTCGAAGTCTGCGAACGCCTTGTTCGCCTACTCGCTGGATCGTATCGGTCGCGTTGCGGGGATTCGCTCCTTCTCACTGCATCCGGGCGGGATGATCACCTCGGGCTTCTCCCGTGACATGAGCGAAGCCGACAAGAAGGCCGCGGGTTTCCTCGATACCGAGGGCCGGCCAGTCGTGGACCCGGAAAACAACATGAAAACCCTTGAGCAGGGTGCGGCGACGACGGTTTGGTGCGCCACCAGTCCATTGCTCAAAGGCATGGGGGGCGTCTATTGCGAGAACTGCAACATCGCGCAGGCTGTTCCCGCGAACTCCAACGCGCACCTGGGTGTTCGACCGTGGGCCGTCTCGCCCGAAGCGGCGGCGCGCTTGTGGAAGGTCAGCGAGGAAGCGACCGGCGTTAGGTTTCCGGGCTGAGGAGGTGCAAACCGGCCCCGGGCGATGCTCGGGGCTGGTGTCACACGCGAATGGAATCGACGATCGCCTTCACGAAAGCGTCCGGGGCCTCCTGGGGAAGGTTATGGCCAATACCGCCGGTAAGCTGGCGGTGTTCGTACTTACCGGTGAAGCGCTTTGCATAGCTTTCCGGCGGCGGATGCGGTGCGCCGTTGGCATCGCCTTCCATTGTGATGGTCGGAACAGTGACGAATGGCGCCTCGGAAAGTCTCGCCTCGATGTCGTCGAACCGGGGTTCACCGTCGGCCAGGCCGAGGCGCCAGCGGTAGTTGTGGACGACGATGTCGACGTGATCGGGATTGTCGAAGGAGCGGGCGCTGCGGTCGAAGGTGGCGTCGTCGAAAGCCCATTTCGGCGAGGCCAGCTTCCAAATCAACTTGGCAAAGTCGTGCCGGTATTTCTCGTAGCCTGCTCGCCCGCGCTCGGTCGCGAAATAAAACTGGTACCACCACTGGAATTCGGACTCCGGCGGAAGCGGAACCTGAGCGGTTTTCCGGCTGCCGATGAGGTAGCCACTGACCGACACCAGTGACAGGACGCGTTCCGGCCAGATTGCGGAAACGATACCTGCCGTCCTGGCACCCCAGTCAAAACCGCCCAGCATTGTTTTTTCGATTCCCAAGGCATCGAGAAAAGCGATCACATCTCGTGCCAACGCCGCGGGCTGGCCGTTTCGAGGAGTCTCGGGGGAAAGGAAGCGGGTTTCGCCGTAGCCCCTCAAATGAGGGACAAAAACACGATAACCGCGCGAGGCGAGCTGCGGCGCGACCTCGACAAAACTGTGTATGTCGTAGGGCCACCCGTGCAGCAGAACGACAGGCTTGCCCTTCTTCGGCCCGACCTCGACGTACGCGATTTCGAGGTCGCCGGCGCGTATGCGCTTGAGGCTTGCGAATGCGGCGGCATCTGTTGGCTTGATGGCTCGTGCGGTTGTCGCCGGCGTTTGCGGGGCCATGCCCGCCACCCCCAACGGTGCGATGGCAACGCCGAGCGCCACGGCCCCAAGGATGCGGCGACGACCCTCGTCAACGGAATTTTGCTCGTGCATTGCAAACTCCCTTTGGTGGGCGATAGCTTGGTGCGCTTGCGACGGATGAGCCTGGCCCTGTTAATTCAACTACAACGCCACCGAGGTTTCCATTCCGCGCGTCCGTACAGCATCCCTGCCTCGGAATTCGAGTCCGGGGCGTTTGGTGCAATTCGCGATGCGTCCTCTATTGGCCGATCGCGGCCCCTTGCGACAGCCTGGCGGCACGTCGAATTGCAGGATTGGTTCGTGACCTATCGCCTTCACCGCCGTAACGCGGCGGCGTACCGAGTACGCGCAGGATGCGCGTTGCTCTACCTGGGGCCCCTCTGCAGCGGCGGGCGGGTGGAGGACCACCCCGCAGGGTGGCTTGCGAGGATGCAAGCCAGTTTGGCGTCAGGGTAGGCGAGGACATGGATGTCCGAGATAGAGCAACGCAGGAGCAGTTGTCGAATGCACTGTCGACAAACCCGGAGCCCGACCGCGGACTTTCCGGGCAGGGATTCCCGGAAAGCGCGTAAGCGGGGTGGCCTTCTCTTTACTCCGGACACCCTGCCCTCCGCCCTTCGGGCCGGCTTCGCCGTTCGCGCCGCTTCTGCGGCGCAGTGGTTACTTTCTCCTGGCCACGCAAGAGAAAGTGACTCGCCCTCCGAAGGAGGACGAAAGCTCTTGCTTCTGATGTCGGCGAGCGGACAGAGGCTCAGCGATTCCCGAACGGTGTCGGAAAGAAGATCAAGAGCGAACCCCACGCCTGAAGGACTCCCTTTGGTCGCCTAACCCTCCCCTGCGACCGAAGGAAGTCCCTTGAGAGGCAAGCAGGGAATACCGCGCAGCCTCGCCGAAACTCCTGCAACCATTCAATCGATCGGCGTATGCCGATACGTGCTCACATCCGCAGGCTTCACCGGCCCGGCCCGGTTCGACCACGACTGCCGGATGTAGCCGACCACGGCGGCGACGTCCTCGTCGTTCAGCTGCTGCGCGAACGGCGGCATCGAGTACGGCTTCGGGTTGCCGGCGGTGGCCGGGGCGAAGCCGCCGAGCAGCACGCTGCGGATCGCGTTGATGCCGGTCGGTTCGGTGACCGAGGTGTTGCCGTCGAGCGGCGGGTAGACGCCGGCCACGCCGCGACCGTCTGCCCCATGGCAGTCGGCGCAGCGCTGCGCGTAGAGCTGGCCGCCCTGCTCGTGGCTGGCCGCGCGCTTGAACGGTGCCGGCGCGGGTTGCGCGCGCGGCGGCAGCGACTGCAGGTAGACGGCCACCGCCTGCAGGTCGGTGTCGGCCATGTGCTGGGTGCTCAGGCGCACCACGTCGGCCATCGGACCGAACGCACTGCCCTTGCCCGACTGGCCGGTCTTCAGCAGGTCGACGATGTCCTGCGCGCTCCAGCCGTCGAGGCCACCGCCGGGCTGGGTGCTGAGGTCGGGCGCGTACCAGTCCAGTTGCGGGATCCGGCCGCCGGTGAGGTGGCGGTCCTGCTCGATGCCGCCGAGCGCGTCGCGCGTGGTGTGGCATTCGTTGCAATGGCCCAGGCCCTGCACCAGGTAGGCGCCGCGGTTCCATTCGGGCGACTTCGCCGGGTCGGGCTTGAACTCGCCCGGCTTGAAGTACAGCGCGCGCCACGCGACCAGGCTGCTGCGCACGTTGTACGGAAAGCCCAGTCCCGGTTCGATATCCGGCCGATGCACCGGCGGCAGCGACTTCAGGTAGGCGAAGATCGCCAACGCGTCGTCGCGGGTCACCCTGGTGAACGAGGTGTACGAGAACACCGGGTACAGCAGTTCGCCCTGACGCCCCTTGCCCTGATGCAAAGCATTCCAGAAATCATCGAAGCTCCACTGGCCGATGCCGGTTTCCGGATCGGGCGTGATGTTCGGCGCCGGCACGTCGCCGAACGGCGTGCCCAGCGAGCGGCCGCCGGCGTAGCGCTGGCCGTCCCGCGCGGTGTGGCAGGCGGCGCAGTCGCCGACCGTGGCCAGGTATTCGCCGCGGGCGATCAACGCCGGATCGTGCAGAGCAGCGGCATCCGCCTCGCGCTGCGCGGGCGATGACGCCGGCTGACCAGCGCGGCCGAAGTACCGCCAGCCCAGCACCGCAATCGCCAGCAACGCCAGCAGCCACCATCCACGTCGCCACAGTTTCATTGAGCCGCTCCGCTCTTGCCCATCACGCACCAGCCCGGCAACGGTTCGGTCTGCGCACTGGCCGGTTCCGGATGCATGTCGGCCGGCGGCTCGTGGCTGGCCAGCCACGCCGACACGGCGGTGATGTCCGATTCGCGCATGCGGTTGGCGACCACGCCCATGCAGTAGGGCCCTTCGGCCGCGCGCTGGCGCGTGCGCCACGACACCAGCTGGGTGCTGAGGTAGTCGTACGACAGGCCCATCAGGCCCGGCATCATCGGCTCCACGCCGGTGAGCTTGCCGCCGTGGCAGCTGACGCACGACGGCACGCCGCGGGTCGAATCGCCGCGCATCACCAGCTGCTCGCCGCGCCGCAGGGTCTCCGCGGACACCGCCGGCACCGGCAGTTTCCGGTAGGGCACGTCCTGCTTCGCGAAGTACTCGGCGATATCGCGCAGGTACGCCGGGCTCAACTGGCGCACCACGTATTCCATCGGCGCGTGCCGGCGCTGGCCGGTCTGGAAATACTCGAGCTGCTGAACCAGGTAGCCCGCCGGCTTGCCGGCCAGGCGCGGAATCACCACGCTGTCCGGCGAACCCTCGCCGTGCACGCCGTGGCAGCTGGTGCAGGCGGCGACGCGCTGCTGCATGGTGTCGGGTACGGGCGGAGCGGTCCCCGCCTGCAGGCCCGCGGCCGATGCCGAAAGACTCCACACACCGAACACGAACGCCGCGCACGACGCATGTCCACGCAACCGCTGGCGCAGTGAAACGAATCTGTTCATCCACGAATTGTAGGCGCCCCGAACGGGCCAACCGGCGCCGAATAGCGGATCGCGACAACCTGCCGCAGCGTGGCAATCCATGCACGCCTCCCGAAAAGTTGCATATGAATCTGTTGACCGCAGTGCAATATCCACTTTAAGGTCGACGCCATGTCGCCGCTTTCCACGCCAGCACGCACGCACTTCGCCCCGGTTCGCGCCGGGCGTGCGCCGTTGCCGGCCGGCGTCGTCAACCGTTCCTTCGCCACCACCACCACCACGACCACGATTACCACTCGGTCGGGGTGGGTGTCCGTGCGCGACTAGGTTCTTCGCTACGCAACGGCCCCGCCCTCGACCGAGGCGGGCCGGCGCACTCCCCAAGCACAAGCCGATCCGCCAGCGAGCACGGGCCTCACCAGGAGGTCATCGTGAACATCTGTGCGCCCCAACTTGCCGATCTGCCGCCGTCGCTCGGCTTCGCCACGCCGACCCTGCGGCGGCAACGCGTGCTGGCAGTCGGCGTGATCGGCCCCGGCCGCGTCGGCAGCGCCTTGCTGGAACAGTTGCGTGCCGCGCAACCGCGGCTGGCCCGCGACAGCGGGCTGGAACTGAAACTCTGCGGCGTGGTGGCCAGCAAGCGCATGTGGCTGGACTGCGACGACGCCGAGCTCAACGGCCGCCACGGCGGCGCGCAGATCTGGCGGCCGAACGACCTGGATGCGTTCGCCGAACACGTGCGCGGCAACGACGGCCGGCATGCGCTGCTGATCGACTGCAGCGCGAACGACGAGGTGGCCGCGCACTACCCGCGCTGGCTCGCCGCCGGCCTGCACGTGGTGACGCCGAACAAGCTCGCCGGCAGCGGGCCGCTGCCGCGCTGGCAGGCGATCCGCGCGGCCTGCGCCAGCGGCGCGCGCTTCCGCTACGAGGCCACCGTGTGCGCCGGGCTGCCGGTGGTGCAGACCTTGCGCGACCTGCTCGATACCGGCGATGAACTGCTCGCGGTGGATGGCATGTTCTCCGGCACGCTGGCGTGGCTGTGCAACCGCCACGACGGCCGCCAGCCGTTCTCCGCCCTGGTGCGCGAGGCGCATGCGCTGGGCTATACCGAACCCGACCCGCGCGACGACCTGTCCGGCCTCGACGTGGCGCGCAAGCTGGTGATCCTGGCGCGCGAGGCGGGCTGGCCGCTGTCGCTGGAGGACGTCGACCTGCAGGGCCTGGTGCCGCCGGCGCTGGCCGCCCTGCCGCTGGACGAATGCATGCAGCGGCTGGACGAGCTGGATGCGCCGATGGCGGCAAGGCTGGCCGAGGCGCATGCCGCAGGCGGCGTGCTGCGCCACGTGGCGCAACTGGACCGGCACGGCCGCGCCAGCGTGCGGCTGATGGTGCTGCCGGCCACCCACGCGTTCGCGCATACCCGGCTCACCGACAACATCGTGCAGTTCACCACCCGCCGCTACTGCGATAATCCGCTGTCGGTGCAAGGCCCCGGCGCCGGTCCGGAGGTGACCGCCGCCGGCGTGTTCACCGACCTGCTGCGTATCGCCGAGTCGCTGGAGGCGCGCGCATGAACTCCTCGCTGCTGGAACCCGTCATGGCCTCACCGCGCCGCCCCAAACCCCCGCAAGTCGCCTGCGCCTTCGCGCCCGCCAGTGTCGGCAACGTGGGCGTGGGGTTCGACCTGCTCGGCCACAGCGTGGCCGGCGCCGGCGACCGCGCCGAGGTGCGCCGCATCGACGAGGCGGTGGTGCGCATCGCGGCGATCTGCGGCTGCGTCACCGACTTGCCCACCGATCCGCGCGCGAACACCGCCGGCACCGCGTTGCTCTCGCTGCGCAAGGCGCTCGGCCTGCAGCACGGTTTCGAGCTGGTGCTGCACAAGGGCATCGCGCTGGGCTCGGGCATGGGCGGTTCGGCCGCCTCCTGCGTCGCCGCGTTGGTGGCCGCCAACGCGCTGCTGGCGCAGCCGCTGCCGCGCGAGGCGCTGTACGGCTTCGCGCTGGACGGCGAGACGGTGGCCAGCGGCAGCCGTCACGGCGACAACCTCGGCTCGATGCTGCTCGGCGGCCTGGTGCTGGCCACCCACGAACGCCTGCTGCGCATCGAGGTGCCGGCCGCATGGCACTGCGCGCTGGTGCATCCGCACGTGGTGCTGGAGACGCGCAAGGCGCGCGCGGCGTTGGCCGGTCACTATGCGCTGGGCGAGTTCGTGGCGCAGAGTTCGAACCTCGCGCTGGTGCTGGCCGGCTGCTACCGCGGCGACGCGGCGCTGGTCCGCGAAGGCCTGAAGGATGTGCTGGTGGAACCGCGCCGCGCGCCGCTGATCCCGAACTTCGCCAAGGTGAAACAGGCGGCGCTCGATCACCACGCACTCGGCGCCAGCATCTCCGGCGCGGGCCCCAGCGTGTTCGGCTGGTACGACAACCGCAGCGATGCCGAAGCGGCGAGCGTGGCGATGCAAGCCGCGTTCGCGGAGGCCGGGCTGGACAGCGACGCGTGGGTATCGCCGATCAATGGGCCGGCTGCCGCACTGATCGACTCGATCGAGGCTGCCGCATGAGTGCCGCCGATCCCTTGCCATATCACAGCACCCGCGGCGGCGCTCCGGCCGTGCCGATCGGCCAGGCGATCGCCGCCGGGCTGGCGCCGGACGGCGGCCTGTACGTGCCCGCGGCACTGCCCGCACTCGACCCGGCCACGTTCGACCCGCACGGCTCGCTGGCCGATACCGCGGCCACCCTGCTGATGCCGTTCTTCGCCGGCGATGCGCTGGCCGGCGAACTGCGCGCGATCTGCGCCGAAGCGTTCACCTTCGACGCGCCCCTGCGCGCACTGCCGGCGCATCCGGCCACGCTGATGCTGGAGCTGTTCCACGGGCCCACCTCGGCGTTCAAGGATTTCGGCGCGCGCTTCCTCGCCGCCTGCCTGCGCCGACTGCCGCGCGCCGATGCGCGGCCGCTGACCATCCTGGTCGCCACCTCGGGCGACACCGGCGCCGCGGTGGCCGCCGCGTTCCATCGCCAGCCGAACGTGAACGTGGCGATCCTGTATCCGGACGGCCTGGTCTCGCCGCGGCAGGCGCACCAGCTCGGCTGCTTCGGCGACAACGTCCGCGCGCTGCGCGTGACCGGCCGCTTCGACGACTGCCAGCGCATGGTCAAGGCAGCGCTCAACGACGCCGCACTGCAGGCGCAGCGGCCGCTGTCCTCGGCCAACAGCATCAGCCTTGGCCGCCTGCTGCCGCAGATGAGCTACTACGCGCACGCCGCGCTGGGCTGGAGGCGCGAGCACGGCACGCCGCTGAACTTCATCGTACCCACCGGCAACCTGGGCAACGCCCTGGCCTGCCTGTGGGTGCGCGAACTGGGCCTGCCGGTCGGTGACGTGCAGTTGGCGTGCAACGCGAACGCCACCCTGCCCGACTATTTCGCCGGCGCCGCGTACGCGCCGCGCGAAGCGATCGCCACCCTCGCCAACGCGATGGACGTGGGCGCGCCCAGCAACTTCGAGCGGCTGCGCTGGACGTTCCCCGACGAAGCCCGCCTGCGTCGGCTGCTGCAGGCGGACAGCGTCGACGACGCCACGATCCGCCGCACCCTTGCCGATCACGCGCGCGCACACGGCGAAGTGTTTTGCCCGCATACCGCCACCGCGATGCACCTGCTCGACCGTCTGCGTGCGGACGGCGACGACGCGCCATGGGCGGTGGTCGCCACCGCCCACCCGGCCAAGTTCGAGAGCGTGGTGGAGCCGCTGGTCGGCCACCCGGTCGAGGTTCCCCCGGCGCTGGCCGCGATGCTGGCGCGCGACGCCCGCGCCGAGCCGCTGGCCGCCAGCGACACGGCTTTGCGGGACTGGCTGATGCTCTCGTAAAACATTCCGCGCCTGGCCCGGAAAAATCATCTGGACATCTGGACGTCCAAAGCAAGCCGATCGACTGATTTCAAATGAAACTGTTGACGCCGTCGTGCGAAGTGCCCTAAGGTCGGTCTCATGTCGCAGCGCAGCAGCCATTGCCGCATCGCCGAAATGAACCGTCTCGCGACGGTCGGCGGCCTGCTGCAGCTCGGCGGCACGCTCCTTATTACCCTCGTACTCGTACTCCTTATTACCAACGGAGGTGCGGGCTGAGGGCATGTGTCCAGGTAGCTGAAAAATAACCTGAAGACTCCCAAAGAACCCCGCACCCGGTAACGGATGCGGGGTTTTTTTGTGCCTTCGGCGCCGCCCACAGCGGAGCCATGATGAAAAACCCCGACCAGCACAACACCCCGATCAGCGACGACGACGTAGTCGCCGAACGCGTGCGGATCTTCGACACCACCTTGCGCGACGGCGAGCAGGCGCCTGGTTTCTCGATGGACCGGCGCGCGAAGCTGCGCATGGCACAGCAACTCGAGGCGCTGGGCGTGGACGTGCTCGAAGCGGGCTTTCCGCAGGCTTCGCCGGACGATTTTGCTGCAGTTGCGGAAATCGCCGGGGCGCTGAAAAGCACCACGGTATGCGCGCTGGCGCGCTGCCAGGACGGCGACATCGACAGCGCGGCGCGCGCGCTGAAGACGGCACGCCATTCGCGCATCCACCTGTTCCTGTCGACCAGCCCGCTGCATCGCGAGCACAAGCTGGGCATGAGCAAGGCGCAGGTGCTGGACACCGCGGTGCGTGCGATCGAACGTGCCCGCGGCTTCTGCGGCGAGGTGGAGTTTTCCGCCGAGGACGCCCTGCGCACCGAACCCGAATTCCTCGCCGAAGTGTTCAGCGCCGCCGTGGCCGCCGGCGCCACCACATTGAACGCGCCGGACACGGTGGGCTACACCACGCCGACCGAGATCGTCGAGCTGTTCCGCTACCTGCGCCAGCACGTGCGCGGCGCGGACAAGGTGGTGTTCTCCAGCCACTGCCACGACGACCTCGGCATGGCGGTGGCGAACAGCCTGGCCGCGGTGAGCGCGGGCGCACGCCAGGTGGAATGCACCATCAACGGCATCGGCGAGCGCGCCGGCAACGCCGCGCTGGAGGAGGTGGTGATGGCGCTGAAGGTGCGTGCGCCGCACTTCGGCGTCGATACCCGCATCGACACCCGCCAGCTGTACCCAAGCTCGCGCCTGCTCACTGAACTGACCGGCCAGGCGGTGCCGCGCAACAAGGCGATCGTTGGCGCCAACGCGTTCGCGCACGAGTCGGGCATCCATCAGCACGGCATGCTCAAGCATCGCGGCACCTACGAAATCATGCGGCCGCAGGACGTCGGCATCGCCGAAACCCGCCTGGTGCTGGGCAAGCACTCCGGCCGCGCCGCGCTGCGCCAGCGCCTGCAGGCGCTGGGCCACACACCGGACGACGCCGCGCTGGACGAGATCTTCGGCCGCTTCAAGACGCTGGCCGACCACGGCCGCGAACTGCACGACGAAGACCTGGAAGCGCTGGCGCTGGGCCGCGACCCGCACGCTGCCGGCCCGTGGCGGCTGGTGCAGCTGCACGCCAGCTCGCACTTCGGCGGCAGCGCCTCGGCCTCGGTGAAGCTGGCCCACGACGACGGCCACGAGGTCGGCGAGGCGGCGATCGGCGACGGCCCGGTCGACGCCGTGCTGCGCGCGATCGAGCGCGCCACCGGCACGCCGCTGGCGCTCACCCGCTTCCAGATCGATGCGCTCGGCGAAGGCGCCGACGCCCTGGGCCACGCGCAGCTGAGCGCGCGCCACGCCGCCCGCGACTGGCGCGGCCACGGCAGCAGCACCGACATCGTCGAGGCCGCCGCGCTGGCCGCGCTGGTCATCGTCAACCGGATCGAACGAACCACGCCAACCGCTGCCGTCGCGCACATCAAGGGAGCCACCGCATGAGCACGCCATTCCTGTGGCACAACGGCCAGATCAAGCCGTGGGCCGAGGCCACCACCCACGTCAGCGCGCATGCGCTGCACTACGGCTCGTCGGTGTTCGAGGGCGAGCGCGTGTACGCCACGCCGCGCGGGCCGGCGTATTTCCGGCTGGCCGAGCACACCCGCCGGCTGTTCGAATCGGCGCGCGTCTACGAGATCGATATCGGCTACAGCGAGGACGAGATCAACGCCGCCTGCCTCGACGTGATCCGCGCGAACCGGATGCCATCGGCGTACGTGCGGCCGATCGTGTTCCGCGGCGCCGGCGGGCTGGGCGTGCTGGCGAAGGGCGATGCGCCGGTGGAGGTGGCGATCATCGCGCTGAACTGGGGCGCGTATCTCGGCGAGGCGGCCGAACGCGGTGCCGACGTGTGCGTGTCGTCCTGGAACCGCCCCGCGCCGAACACCCTGCCGAGCTGGGCCAAGGCCGGCGGCAATTACCTGTCCAGCCAGCTGATCGGGCTGGAGGCGCGCCGCAACGGCTACGACGAGGGCATCGCGCTGGGCCACAACGGCCTGCTCAGCGAAGGCGCCGGCGAGAACCTGTTCCTGGTGAAGCGCGGCAAGCTGCTCACGCCGCCGTCCAGCGCCGGCATCCTGGCCGGGATCACCCGCGATGCAATGATCACCTTGGCCGCCGATCTCGGCATCGCGGTGGAAGAACGCGACCTGCCGCGCGAGGCGCTGTATTCCGCCGACGAAGTGTTCATGACCGGCACCGCCGCCGAGATCACCCCGGTGCGCTCGGTCGACCGCAAGGCGGTCGGCAAGGGTGCGCCCGGTCCCATCACCAAGGTCTTGCAGCAGGCGTTCTTCGGCCTGTTCGACGGCCGCACGGAAGATCGCTGGTCCTGGCTGAGTTTGGTTAACGCGGTCATCCCTGACCGCGAAGATCAAGAACCGGCCATCCATGGCCGGACTCCTCAGGAACGGCCGGCCCCCACGGAGGCAGCGGCATGAACCCGCGGACCTTGTTCGAGAAAGTCTGGGACGCCCACGTCGTCGCCGCCGAAACCGGCGACACACCGGCGGTGATCTACGTCGACCTGCACTTGGTGCACGAAGTCACCTCGCCGCAGGCGTTCAGCGAACTGCACGAGCGCGGACTGAAACTGCGCCGGCCCGACCGCATGCTGGCCACGCTGGACCATTCCACCCCGACCCTGCCCACGAACGCCGACGGCAGCCGCCCCTATGCGAACGCGGAAGCGCAGGCGCAGGTCGCGCAGCTGGAATCCAACTGCCGCGAGTTCGGCGTCGAGCTGCACGGCTGGGACAGCGCCGACCGCGGCATCGTGCACGTGATCGGCCCCGAGCTGGGCGCGACCCAGCCAGGTATGACCATCGTCTGCGGCGACAGCCACACCTCCACCCACGGCGCGTTCGGCGCGCTGGCGTTCGGCATCGGCACCACCGAGGTCGGCCACGTAATGGCCACGCAGTGCCTGCTGCAGCGCAGACCGAAGACCATGGCGATCCACGTCGACGGCCAGCTGCCGCCGGGAGTGGGCGCGAAGGACCTGATCCTGCACATCATCGGCACGATCGGCGTCGATGGCGGCACCGGCTACGTATTGGAGTACCGCGGCGCGGCGATCGAGGCGCTGTCGATGGACCAGCGCATGACCGTCTGCAACATGTCGATCGAAGCCGGCGCGCGCGCCGGGCTGATCGCGCCGGACGAGACCACATTCGCCTGGCTGAAGGGTCGCCCGCGCGTGCCGCAGGGGGAGGCGTGGGACGCAGCGGTGGCGAAGTGGCGCGCATTGCGCAGCGATGACGGTGCGCATTACGACCGCGAGGTGCGCATCGATGCCGGCGCCGTGAAACCCACCGTCACCTACGGCACCCATCCGGGCATGGCGATCGCGCTAGACGCCCCGGTGCCGGTGGCGACCAATGCGCAGGAGCGCCGTGCGCTCGACTACATGCAGAGCAAGCCCGGCCAGCCGATGCAGGGCACGCCGGTCGACGTGGTGTTCGTCGGCAGCTGCACCAACTCGCGCCTGTCCGACCTGCGCGAAGCGGCGCGCGTACTGCATAGCCGGCACGTCGCCGACGGCGTGCGCATGCTGGTGGTGCCCGGCTCCGAAGCGGTGCGCCGCGACGCCGAGCGCGAAGGCCTGCACCACGTGTTCACCGCCGCCGGCGCCGAGTGGCGCGTGCCCGGCTGCTCGATGTGCATCGCGATGAACGGCGACCTGGCGCAGCCGGGCCAGCTGGTGGTCTCCACCTCCAACCGCAACTTCGAGGGCCGCCAGGGCAAGGGCGCGCGCACCGTGCTGGCCAGCCCGGCCACCGCCGCTGCGTCGGCAATCGCCGGGCGCATCGCCGACCCGCGCGAGTACGCCGTACACAACAAGAGCCGGCAGGAGCAAGCCGCATGAAACCCGTGACCCACCTCCACTCCCGCACCGCCGTGCTGGCCGACGAGAACATCGACACCGACCGCATCATCCCGGCGCGCTTCCTCACCACGACCACGCGCGAGGGGCTGGGCAAGCTGTGCTTCCACGACTGGCGCTACCAGGCCGACGGCAGCGACAACCCCGCCTTCCCGCTGAACCGCCCGGAAGCGCGCGGCTGCTCGATCCTCGTGGCCGGGCGCAACTTCGGCTGCGGCTCCTCGCGCGAACACGCGCCGTGGGCGCTGCTCGACTACGGCATCCAGGCGGTGCTGTGCAGCGAGATCGCGGACATCTTCCGCGGCAACGCGCTGAAGAACGGCCTGCTCGCCATCGTCATCGACGAACTCGAACACCGCTGGCTGCTCAAGCATCCCGGCATCGAACTGGCGATCGACGTGCGCGAGCAGTACATCGCGCTGCCCGACGGCGGCCGCATCCCGTTCGCTCTGGAGCCGTTCGCGCGGCACTGCCTGCTCAACGGCGTCGACCAGCTCGGTTACCTGCTTCAGCAAGGCGACGCGATCACCTCTTACGAACAACAGCATCAGGAGCAAGCGGCATGAAAGCCCACATCGTTACCCTGCCCGGCGACGGCGTCGGCCCCGAAGTCACCGCTGCCGCGGTGGCCGTATTGAAGACCGTGGCCGCGCGCTACGAGCACGTGTTCGCGTTCGACGAGCAGCTGATCGGCGGCATCGCGATCGACGCCACCGGCGAGCCGCTGCCGGCCGCCTCGCTGGCGGCATGTAAGTCCGCCGATGCAGTGCTGCTGGGCGCCGTCGGCGGCCCGAAGTGGTCCGATCCGAACGCGCCGGTGCGGCCCGAGCAGGGCCTGCTGGCGCTGCGCGCCGCGCTCGGCGTGTACGCGAACCTGCGCCCGCTGCAGGTGCATCCGGCGCTGGCCAACCTGTCGCCGCTGAAGAACGACAAGCTGAAGCACGTCGACGTGCTGTTCGTGCGCGAGCTCACCGGCGGCGCCTACTTCGGCGCGAAGACGCGCAGCGACGAGGCCGCCACCGACGAGTGCAAATACACCGTGGCCGAGATCGAGCGCGTGGTGCGCCGCGCGTTCGAGCTGGCACGCGGCCGCCGCCGCCATGTCACCTCGGTCGACAAGGCCAACGTGCTGGAGACCTCGCGGCTGTGGCGCAGCACGGTGCAGCGCATCGCTGCCGAGTATCCGGACGTGAAGCTCGAGCACCAGCTGGTCGACTCGATGGCGATGCTGCTGCTGACCCAGCCGAACCGCTACGACGTGGTGGTCACCGAGAACCTGTTCGGCGACATCCTCACCGACGAGGCCGCCGCGCTGGCCGGCTCGCTCGGCCTGCTGCCGTCGGCGTCGCTGGGCGACGGCCGGCGCGGGCTGTACGAACCGATCCACGGCTCCGCGCCGGACATCGCCGGCACCGGCGTGGCCAACCCGGTCGGCGCGATCCTTTCCGCCGCGCTGCTGTTGCGCCACTCGCTGGGCCTGGAAGCCGAAGCGGTGGCGATCGAGGCGGCGGTCGAGCAGGTGCTGCGCCATGGCCCGCACAGCCGCGACATCGGCGGCAACGCCGGCACCGATGAAGTGCGCGATGCCGTGCTCGCGGCGATCGAGGATCACGCCGACAACGCCGCCGCGTTCTTCTGCGGAGCACGCGCATGCGGCTGATGCAGCCAGGTTTCCCCAGCGGGCACACGGACGTGCCCGCATTTTCTGCCGCCCCCTGCGTGCTCCCGGCACAGGACGGTTCGCGCACGCCGCGATGGCGCCGATCCCCGCCCCGTCCAGCCACCTCCCTCGCACGCAGGGGGCGCTTTTCTTTCTTCACCCAGCGGAATCGCCATGCGCAGTGACCTGATCAAGAGCGGCCCCGACCGCGCACCCGCCCGCGCCATGCTGCGCGCCACCGGCCTCGACGACGAGGCGATCGCGCGGCCGCTGGTCGCGGTGGTGCACACCTGGTCGAACGTGAGCCCGTGCAACCTCAACCTGCGCGAGCTCGCGGTCGAGGCCGCGGCCGGCATCCGCGCCGCCGGCGGCACGCCGGTGGAGTTCAACACCATCGCGGTCACCGACGGCATCGCGATGGGCACGCCGGGCATGCGCTCGTCGCTGATCAGCCGCGAAGTGATCGCCGACTCGATCGAGCTGGCGGTGGACGGCCACTGCCTCGACGCGATGGTGGTGCTGTGCGGCTGCGACAAGACCATCCCCGCCGCCGCGATGGCGCTGGCGCGGCTGAACATTCCCGGCGTGGCGCTGTACGGCGGCACGATCGCGCACGGCACCCACGACAGCCATCCGATCACCATCCAGCAGGTGTTCGAGGCGGTCGGCGCACATGGCGCGGGCAAGATCGGCGACGAGGAACTCACCGCGGTCGAGCGCGACGCCTGCCCCGGCGCCGGCGCCTGCGGCGGCCAGTTCACCGCGAACACGATGGCGATGGTGCTGACCACGCTGGGGCTGTCGCCGCTGGGCTACAACGACATCCCCGCCACCCACCCGGCCAAGGGCGCGGCCGCGTTCCGCTGCGGCGAGCTGGTGATGGAATGCCTGCGCGCGAACCGCACGCCGCGCGAGCTGATCACGCGCAGCTCGATGCGCAATGCCGCGCGCATGGTCGCCGCCACCGCCGGCTCCACCAACGCGGTGCTGCACCTGCTGGCGATCGCGCGCGAGGCCGGCGTCGCGTGGACGCTGGAGGATTTCGAGCCGGCCTCGGCGCACACGCCGGTGATCGCCGACCTGCTGCCCGGCGGGCGCTACACCGCGGTGGAACTGTTCGGCGCCGGCGGCAGCGCGCGGGTGGCGCAGGAGCTGATCGCCGCCGGCATGCTGGAGGACACGCCCACCGTCACCGGCCGCTCGCTGTTCGCCGAAACCGCGGCGGCGCCGCATGCCGAAGCGCAGGACGTGGTGCATCCGGTGAGCGCACCGCTGAAGCCGCGCGGCGGCTACTCGATCCTGTACGGCAACCTCGCCCCGGAAGGCTGCATCCTCAAGCTCGCCGGCAAGGGCGCCACCCACTTCGAAGGCCGCGCCCGCGTGTACGAGGGCGAGGAACAGGCCTTCGCCGCGGTGCAGGCCGGCGACATCGCCAAGGGCGACGTCATCGTGATCCGCAACGAAGGCCCGGCCGGCGGGCCCGGCATGCGCGAGATGCTCGGCGTCACCGCCGCGCTGATCGGCCGCGGCCTGGGCGACGACGTGGCGCTGATCACCGATGGCCGCTTCAGCGGTGCCACCCACGGCTTCATGGTCGGCCACATCGCGCCGGAAGCCGCGCGCGGCGGCCCCATCGCGCTGCTGCACGAAGGCGACCGCATCGTGATCGACGCGGCGCGGCGCGAGATCGCCACCGACGCCGACCTCGCCGCACGCCGCGCCGGCTGGCAACCGCCCGCACCGAAAGTCAGCCGCGGCGCGCTGGCCAAGTACGCGCTGCTGGTCGGCTCCGCCTCCGACGGCGCCACCACGCATCCCGGCTCCAATCAGATTCATTCAGCCGTCTCCACACCCAAGCAAACCCATACCGAATCCAACCAGGGAGTCACCGCATGAGCAGCAACAACACCCTCGCCCAATCCCGCATCGCCGTGCTCGGCTACGGCAGCCAGGGCCGCGCGCACGCGCTGAACCTGCGCGACTCCGGCCTCGACGTCGTGGTCGGCCTGCGCCCGAACGGACCGACCTGGCACAAGGCCAAAGCCGACGGCTTCAAGGTGGCCGAGCCGGCCGAAGCCGTGAAAGGCGCCGACCTGGTCGCCGTGCTCACCCCCGACATGGTGCAGCCGACGCTGTACAAGGAAGCGATCGAGCCGAACATCAAGCCGGGCGCCGCGCTGCTGTTCGCGCACGGCTTCAACGTGCACTTCAGGCAGATCGAACCGCGTGCCGACATCGACGTGATCCTGGTTGCGCCGAAGGGCCCCGGTGCGCTGGTGCGCAGCGAGTACGAGCGCGGCCGCGGCGTGCCGTGCATCTGGGCGGTGCACCAGGACGTCAGCGGCCAGGCCGAGGCGAAGACCAGGGGCTACGCCGACGGCATCGGCGGCGGCCGCGCGATGATCATCCGGACCGACTTCAAGGAAGAGACCGAGACCGACCTGTTCGGCGAGCAGGCGGTGCTGTGCGGCGGCGCCAGCGAGCTGGTGATCAAGGGTTTCGAAACCCTGGTGGAAGCCGGCTACCAGCCGGAAATCGCCTACTACGAGGTGATGCACGAGCTGAAGTTGATCGTCGACCTGTTCTACGAGGGCGGCCTGGCCAAGATGCTGCAGTTCGTCTCCGAGACCGCGCAGTACGGCGACTACGTCAGCGGCCCGCGCATCGTCGACGCCGGCACCAAGGCGCGCATGAAGGAAGTGCTCACCGACATCCAGGACGGCACCTTCGCGCGCAACTGGATCGCCGAGTACCAGGCCGGCCTGCCGAACTACAAGCGCCTGAAGCAGGCCGATCTCGAGCATCCGATCGAGGTGGTCGGCGCGAAGCTGCGTGCGCGGATGCCGTGGCTGCAGCCGAACGCGGCGGCGGCCGCCGTCACCCCGTTGAAGAAAGCCGGCTGACGCTCCTGCTCTCTGCCCTGCGATGCAGGGGAGAGAGCACATCACCGCAACGCGTGGGGAATCTATCTTGTGAATGCGCAACCACTGAAAGCCGAAACCTCAACAGACCGGCATCCGCTTGCCGGCCAGGCGATGAGCGGCGCCGAAGTGATCGTGCAGGTACTCGCCGACGAAGGGGTCGGCGTGCTGTTCGGCTATTCCGGCGGCGCGATCCTGCCGGTGTACGACGCGGTGTTCCGCCACAACGCCGAGCACCCGCGCGCCGACGGCGGCGAAGCGATGCCGCTGGTGGTGCCGGCCAACGAGCAGGGCGCGGGCTTCATGGCCGCGGGCTACGCGCGCGCGTCCGGCAAGGTCGGCGTGGCCATCGTCACATCCGGCCCCGGCGCCACCAACATGGTGACGCCGGTGCGCGACTCGATGGCCGACTCGATCCCGCTGGTGGCGATCTGCGGCCAGGTCGGCACCGCGGCGATCGGCAGCGACGCGTTCCAGGAGGCGCCGATCAGCAACATCATGGGCGCCTGCGCCAAGCACGTGTTCCTGGTCACCGACGCGAGCCAGTTGGAAGCCACCGTGCGCACCGCGTTCACCCTTGCCCGCAGCGGCCGGCCCGGGCCGGTGGTGGTGGACGTGCCGAAGGACGTGCAGAACGCCGCGCTGAACTGGCATGGCCGCGGCGAGCTGGCGTTGAGCGGCTACCGCACGCGGCTGCGCGCGGTGGAACAGGCGACGCTGGGCGACGCCGATTGCGATGCGCTGTTCACCGCGCTGATGCAGGCCAGGCGGCCGTTGATCTATGCCGGCGGCGGCGTGATCGCCGCGGAGGCATCCGCGGCGTTGCGCGCGTTCGTCGATGCATTCGGCCTGCCGGTCACGACTACCCTGATGGGTCTGGGCGGCTTCGACAGCACCGACCCGCTGGCGCTGCACCTGCTCGGCATGCACGGCACCGCGTACGCGAACTACGCGGTGGAGGACTGCGACTTCGTGCTGGCGCTGGGCGCGCGCTTCGACGATCGCGTGGCCGGCGTGCCGGACAAGTTCGCGCCGCGCGCGAAGTTCATCGCGCAGATCGACATCGACCCGGCCGAGATCGGCAAGGTGAAGGGCGTCGGCTGGCATCACGTCGGCCCGCTGCAACGCGCGCTGGAACGGCTCACCGCCTATGGCTGCGCGCACCGCTTCAAGCCGCAGCTCGCCGAGTGGCATGCGCACGTGGCGGAACTGAAGCGCGTGCACGCGATGAACTACGACCGCGAAAGCGCGCTGATCCAGCCGTACGCGGTGCTGCAGGCGATCAACCGCCACACCCGGGGCCGCGCGATCGTCAGCACCGGCGTCGGCCAGCACCAGATGTGGGCGGCGCAGTATTTCGACTTCCGCGCGCCGCGGCACTGGCTCACCTCCGGCTCGATGGGCACGATGGGTTTCGGCCTGCCGGCGGCGATCGGCGCGCAGTTCGCGCACCGCGACAAGCTGGTGATCGACATCGACGGCGACGCCAGCATCCGCATGAACATCGGCGAGCTGGAAACGGTCACCACCTACGGCCTGCCGCTGAAGATCGTGGTGCTCAACAACGTCGGCGACGGCATGGTGCGGCAGTGGCAGAAGCTGTACTTCAAGGGCCGCTTCGCCGCGTCCGACAAGAGCCTGCACAAGAAGGATTTCGTGCGCGCCGCGCAGGCCGACGGATTCGAATGGGCGCGGCGGCTGGAACGCGTGGACGAGCTGGAAGCGACGATTGCCGACTTCCTTGCCTTCGACGGCCCGGCCTTCCTCGAAGTGATGATCGACCCGGATGCCGGCGTGTACCCGATGGTCGGGCCTGGCGCCAGCTACGCGCAGATGATCACCGGCGATTTCATCGCCTCGCGCGCGGCGCCGGTCGCGCACGAGGACTCGACGTCCCACATGTTCTGAGCGTTTGACCTTCCCTTCTCCCTTTGGGAGAAGGTGGCCCGAAGGGTCGGGTGAGGGTACGGGCGAGCCTCAGCGCCTCGCTCCGTCCGAACCCTCACCCGCCTGTCGGCACCCTCTCCCGAAGGGAGAGGGACTCATCTCTGGAGCACCCGCCATGAACCACACCTTGTCCATCCTGTTGCAGAACGAAGCCGGCGCGCTGGTGCGCGTGGCCGGGCTGTTCGCCGCGCGCGGCTACAACATCGACACGCTGACCGTCGCCGCCACGCATGACCCGGCGGTGTCGCGCTTGACCCTGAGCCTGCAATGCGACGACGCCGCACTCGGCCAGATCCTGCAGCAGACGCGCAAGCTGGTCGACGTGCTGCAGGTGGCACATCCGGCGACGGCTCTCGCTGCATGAATGCCGTTGCGCCGCAGCTCACCGACGGCGATGCGGCAGCGAGCGGCGACCTGCTGGCACGGATCCGCGCCGCGCGCGTCTACGAGGTGGCGCATGCATCGGCACTGGAAGCGGCGCCGCTGCTCGGTGCGCGGCTGGGCCAGAGCGTGCTGCTCAAGCGCGAGGACCAGCAACCGGTGTTCTCGTTCAAGCTGCGCGGCGCGTACAACCGCATGGTGCAACTGGATGCAGCGCAACGCGCACGCGGCGTGGTCGCCGCCTCCGCCGGCAACCATGCGCAAGGCGTGGCGCTGGCCGCGGCGAAGCTGGGCATCCGCGCCACCATCGTGATGCCGGTGACCGCGCCGCAGCTGAAGGTGGACGCGGTGCGCCGCTTCGGCGGCGCGCTGGTGGACGTCGTGCTGGCCGGCGATTCCTACAGCGACGCGCAGGCCGCGGCTGCGCAGTTGCAGGCCGAGCGTGGCGCGGTGTTCGTGCACCCGTTCGACGACCCGGCGGTGATCGCCGGCCAGGGCACGATCGCGCTGGAGATCCTGCGCCAGCACCCCGGCCCTCTGCAGGCGTTGTTCGTGCCGGTCGGCGGCGGCGGCCTGCTCGCCGGCGTGGCCGCGTGCATCAAGGCGCTGCGGCCCGAAGTGAAGGTGATCGGCGTGCAGGCGGCGGATTCGGACGCGATGGCGCGCTCGCTGGAAGCCGGCGAGCGCGTGGTGCTGGACGAGGTCGGCCTGTTCGCCGACGGCACCGCGGTGAAGCAGGTCGGCGCGCTCACTTTCGCGTTGTGCCGGCAGCACGTGGACGCGATGCTGCGGGTGGACACCGACGCGATCTGCGCCGCGATCCGCGACATCTACCGGGACACCCGCAGCGTGCCGGAACCGTCCGGCGCACTGGCGCTGGCCGGACTGAAGCAGTACGTCGCCGCACACGGCGCCGGCGACGGCGCGCTGGTCGCGATCGTCTCCGGCGCGAACATGAATTTCGACCGCCTGCGCTTCGTCGCCGAACGCGCCGAGGTCGGCGAGCAGCGCGAGGCGGTGTTCGCGGTGACCATCCCGGAGGAGCGCGGCAGCTTCCGCCGCTTCTGCTCCGCACTGGGCCGGCACGCCATCACCGAGTTCAACTACCGCATCGGCGATGCGCGCTCCGCGCACCTCTTCGTGGGCGTGCAGATCGCCAGCCGCGACGAGCGCGAAGCGCTGATCGCCGCGTTCCGCGCACAGCGGTTCGACGTGCTCGACCTCACCGACGACGAGCTGGCCAAACTGCACCTGCGCCACATGATCGGCGGCCGCTCGCCGCTGGCGCAGGACGAGCTGCTGTACCGCTTCGAATTTCCCGAACGCCCCGGCGCGCTGACCCGCTTCCTCGGCCAGCTGCATCCGGACTGGAACGTCAGCCTGTTCCATTACCGCAACCATGGCGCCGACCACGGCCGCATCCTGGTCGGCATCCAGGTGCCGGCGGCCGAACAGCCGCTGTTCCGGCGCTTCCTCGCCACGCTGGGCTACCCGTGGGTTGACGAGAGCGCACACCCGGCCTACCGACTGCTGCTGCGCAGCTGACGGCTCAGAACAGGTCGATGCTTCCCGCCGCCATCCCGCGTCCCAGCAGACCGCACGCACTCAGGTTCTCGTAGCCGTAGGTGCCGTTGCGGCCATGCTGCTTCGCGAAGTAGAGCGCCTTGTCGGCACGGTCCAGCGCACTCGCCGGGTAATCGTGGCGGCCGACGCCGGCATAGCCAATGCTGACGGTGACGCTGCCCACCTGCGGAAACACGTGCTCGGCGATGCGCCGGCGAAAACGCTCCAGCGCGGCGTGCACGGTGGCCTGCCCGGTTGCGCCGAACAGGATCACGAACTCCTCGCCGCCGAAGCGGAACAGCACGTCGCCGCGGCGGAAACAGGCGCGCATCTGCTGGGCCAGCAGCAGGATCACCTCGTCGCCATAGATATGGCCGTAATTGTCGTTGATGCGCTTGAAGTGGTCGATGTCGAGGATTGCCAGCCACACCTGCGGCGGCTCATCGGCAGGTCCGCCGGCCAAGGCAGCATTGCGCAGTGCCTGTTCGCGCTGGTGCAACAACCGTTGCAGCTGGCGCTCTAGGCTGCGCCGGTTGTACAGGCCGGTCAGCTTGTCGCGCTCGCTTTCATGGAGCAGGCCGGTGTAGTTGGCATAGATGCGGGCGAACCCGTCGGCGAGCGGCCGACTGGCGGCTGGCGGCATGTCGCTGTCCAGCTGCAGCGCACCGATCGCGCGGCCGTCGCGCAGGATCGGCACGACCAGCCGGTACACGCTTTGCACCCTTTCCGTCTGCACTTCCAGCCGGTGCATGCAGCGATGCAGCAGCTTCAGCGCCGGATCGACCCGATCCGGATCGTCCGCCTGCAGCTGATAGGCGCCCTGCGCGTCCGGCATGCAGCGCACGATGCTTTCCACGTACGCGCCGTCGAGCGCCCGCTTGGCCAGGACCACCCGGTGCGCCGAAGTCAGTTCGGCCAGCGAAAGCACCAGGCTGTGGTCGAGCGCGGCGATGTCGCGGTGGTGGGTGAACGAGGCCACCGAATCGAGCAGGCGCGAATGCACGAACGATTCCGCCACCGCCGGCGTGGACATGGCGGCAGCGCCGTCGTCGGCAGCGGTCGCATCGCGCGACAGAACGGAGTCCTTTTCGGTGGTTTCGTATCCGGCCATCAACGTTCCAGACACCGGCGGCCCCGGGCTTCGTACGGCGCATGCTTGGCGTTACCCCGAATGGTTCGCCCATAGGCCATATCGGCTGCCGGGCGGCGGACTTTAGCCGGCCAGTGATCCACCGCGCGGTTCGAAGCGGCATGGCGCGCTAGACTTCCGCGTATGGCTCCCCCATCCCGCAAGAAGCACCCGCGGCGCAGCGCCGCGCCTGCGTCCGCCGCCCGGCCACGGCCCGGCCCGGCGAAAGCCGCCGCCAAACCGGTGCGCCCGGCCGACAGCTCGACCCGCGCCATGCGGGTACTGGACTGGCTGCTGCAGAAACTGCCGACGCGTCATCGCGAGAAAGCCCGGGACTACCTGGTGCTGACCCGGATGGATCGCCCGATCGGCGCGTTGCTGCTGCTGTGGCCGACCTGGTGGGCGCTGTGGCTGGCGGCCGGCGACTTCCCGCCGTGGAAGCTGCTGCTCGTCTTCACCCTCGGCGTGTTCGCGATGCGCGCGGCCGGCTGCGCCATCAACGACTACGCCGACCGCAAGCTCGATCCGCTGGTGGCGCGCACCGCCGGCCGGCCGATCGCTTCCGGGCGGGTGACGCCGCGCGAGGCGCTGCTCGTGTTCGCCGCGCTGCTGGCGTTCGCGTTCGTGCTGGTGCTGTTCACCAACAGGCTGACCATCCAGCTGTCGTTCGCCGGCGCCGCGCTGGCGGCGATCTATCCGTTCACCAAGCGCTGGACCTACCTGCCGCAAGTGGTGCTGGGCGCCGCGTTCGGCTGGTCGATCCCGATGGCGTTCGCGGCGGTGGCCGGCACGGTGCCGCCGGTGGGCTGGCTGCTGTTCATCGGCAACATCCTGTGGTCGGTGATCTACGACACCGAGTACGCGATGGTCGACCGCGACGACGACCTCAAGGCCGGCGCGAAGTCCACCGCGATCCTGTTCGGCGACGCCGACGTGCCGATCCTCGGCATGCTGATGGGCACCTTCCTGCTGGCCATGCTGTTCGTCGGCCAGCGCGCCGGGCTCGGCTGGCCGTACTGGCTGGCCCTGCTGACCGCCGCCGGCCTGTTCGGCTACCAGCTGTGGCTGATCCGCGACCGCCTCCGCGACGCCTGCCTCGCCGCGTTCCGCCACAACAACTGGCTGGGCCTGGCGGTGTGGATCGGCATCGTGCTGGCGCTGGCGCTGCGCTAGCAACGCACCGGGTACCGTCACCCGCGCGGCGACGGCGCGCGCGCCAGCGCCCACACGTCCACCCGCTGCACACCGGCGCGGCGCAGCACGCGGGCGCATTCGGCCAGGGTGGCGCCGGTGGTCATCACGTCGTCGAGGATCGCCACGTGCGCGGGCAGCGCAACGCCTTCGCGCACGGCGAACGCACCGTGCACGTTGCGGCGGCGGGCGATCGCGTCGAGTTCGGTCTGCGCCGCGGTGGAGCGCCGGCGCAGCAGCGCGTCGTGGCACAGCGGCACGCCGGCCGCGCGCGCCAGCGGGCGGGCCAGCTCCAGTGCCTGGTTGTAGCCGCGCCGGCGCAGCCGGCTGCGATGCAGCGGCACGCTCAGCAGCAGCTGCGGCAACCGGATCGGGCACGGTTCGCGCTGCCACAGCATCGACAGCACGCGGCCGGCGGCGAGGTCGGCGCCGAACTTGTAGCGCGACTCCAGCCGATCCAGCGGCCAGCCGTAGCGGAATGGCGCCCATGCCGCATCCCACGGCGGCAGGCGGCGCTGGCACTCGCCGCACAGTGCCGCCGGCGTGGCCAGCGGCAGCGCGCAGCGCGCGCAGCAACTGCGGTTGCGCGGCAGCTCGGCCGCGCAGCTGGCGCACAGGTCGACGCCGTCGGCGCCGGGCGCACCGCACAGCAGACAGCGCAAGGGCAGCACGAAACGCCGCAGCCGCCGCCATGGAGTGAGCAGTGCGTCCATGCGGATGCCCTGCTCAGCGGGCCGGCTTGTACAACGCCGCGTCGAGGATCGACCACAAGTGAACCAGCCAACCGAGCCACACGATCCACAACACGGCCGCCAGCACGAACATGACGATCGCCTTCAGCAATCGTCCCTGCACCAGCTGGCCCAGCCCGGGGATGAAGAAACTGCAGATCGCCGCGAGCACGTTGCCGGTACTGCCTTGCCCTTCGCTCATCCCGCTGCGCTCCCCGATCAGGTGATCCCACTGAGCTGGCGATGGTAGCGGCAGAAATGCATCCGCGTCGCGTCAACCATTCGTGCAAGTATCGAGTTGACACGTTCCGGAGCGGCTTCCACACTCTCGCGATTCTCGTCAGGGAGTTGCCGTTCCATGGCCGACATCGCCATCCGCCACGACTGGAGCCGCGCCGAGGTGGCCGCGCTGTTCGCGCTGCCGTTCAACGAGCTGCTGCATCGCGCGCATACGGTGCACCGCGAGCACCACGACCCGAACGCAGTGCAGGTGTCGACCCTGCTGTCGATCAAGACCGGCGGCTGTCCCGAGGATTGCGCCTACTGCCCGCAGGCGGCGCGCTACGACACCGGCGTGGCCGCGCAGAAGCTGATGGACATCGACGCCGTGCTGGAACGCGCCCGCGCCGCCAAGGCCGCCGGCGCCAGCCGTTTCTGCATGGGCGCGGCCTGGCGCGGCCCGAAGGACCGCGACATTCCGAAAGTCGCCGCGATCGTGCGCGCGGTGAAGGAGCTGGGCCTGGAAACCTGCGCCACCCTGGGCCTGCTCGGCGACGGCCATGCACAGGCATTGAAGGACGCCGGCCTCGACTACTACAACCACAACATCGACACCGCGCCGGAGTTCTACGGCGAGATCATCCACACCCGCGAATACCGCAACCGCCTGGAAACCCTGGAGCAGGTGCGCGACGCCGGCCTGAAGACCTGCTGCGGCGGCATCGTCGGCATGGGCGAGACGCGCGAGCAGCGCGCCGGCCTGCTGCAGGCGCTGGCCAACCTGCCCGAACACCCGCAATCGGTGCCGATCAACCGGCTGGTGCCGGTGCCCGGCACGCCGCTGGGCGACGCCGAGCCGCTCGACCCGTTCGAATTCGTGCGCGTGATCGCGGTGGCACGCATCCTGATGCCGTTGTCGATCGTGCGCCTGTCCGCCGGCCGCCAGCAGATGGACGATGCGGTGCAGGCACTGTGCTTCTTCGCCGGCGCCGGCTCGATCTTCTACGGCGAGAAACTGCTGACCACCGGCAACCCGGACGTGGAGGCGGACCGCGCGCTGTTCCGCCGGCTCGACCTGCATCCGCTGGAAGTCGTCGAGCAGGCCGGCACGGCGCACGCCGACATCCTCGAAAGCGGCACTGCCGGCTGCGGACAAGGCTGTGGCTGCAGTGCGGCGGCCTGACCTGCTCGAACGCATGGCCGTCCAGACGGCCGAACGTTCCCGCACCAACCTGTTGCGCCGGCTGCGCACGATCGACCACGCCGACGGCCCGTGGCTGGAAAGCGGCAGCCAGCGCCTGCTGTCGTTCTGCAGCAACGACTACCTCGGCCTGGCGCAGCACCCGCAGCTGATCGACGCGCTCACCCGCGCGGCGCGCGAGGAAGGCGTGGGCAGCACGTCGGCGCACCTGATCTGCGGCCACCGCACCGCGCACGCGGAACTGGAAGAGGCGCTGGCCGCCTGGACCGGACGCGAGCGCGCGCTGCTGTTCTCCACCGGCTACATGGCCAACCTCGGCGTGCTGCAGGCGCTGCTGGCGCGCGGCGCCCCCGGATCGAGTCCGGAGCAGGCGTTGTGCGTTCAGGACAAGCTCAACCATGCCTGCCTGCTCGATGGCGCCAGGCTCAGCGGCGCCGAACTGAAGCGTTACCCGCACGCCGACGTGGCCGCCGCGGCGCGCCAGCTGGCGGCGCATCCCACTGCGGCCGCGCTGCTGGCCACTGACGGCGTGTTCAGCATGGACGGCGACGTCGCGCCGCTGCGCGAGCTGGCGCAGCTGTGCGCACGCGAACGCGCCACCTTCATGGTCGACGACGCGCACGGCCTCGGCGTGTTCGGCGCGCACGGCGCCGGCAGCCTCAGCGCCGCGAACCTGGGCCAGGACGACGTGCCGCTGCTGATGGCCACGCTGGGCAAGGCGCTCGGCTGCAGCGGCGCCTTCGTCGCCGGCCCGGCCGCGCTGATCGACGGGCTGGTGCAGTTCGCGCGCCCGTACATCTACACCACCGCGATGCCGCCGGCGCTGGCCGCCGCCGCGCTCGAGGCGGTGCAATTGGCGCAGTCCGAAGGATGGCGGCGCGAAAAGCTCGCCGCGCTGATCACCCGCTTCCGCCGCGGTGCCGCCGAACTCGGCCTGCCGCTGGCGGCGTCGGCCAGCGCGATCCAGCCGTTGCTGCTGGGCAGCGCCGACGCCGCGCTGGCCGCAGCGCAGGCACTCGAACGACAAGGCCTGCTGGTGACCGCGATCCGCCCGCCGACCGTGCCCTCCGGCCAGGCACGGCTGCGCATCACGCTGTCGGCGGCGCACGAGGAAGCCCACGTCGACCGGCTGCTGGGCGCGCTGGAAACACTGCGTCCGACCGCACCGCGCAAGGCTCCCTCGGGCGACCACGTATAATCGCCGCCTGCTCTGCCGATTCCCCCGCATGTCGATCGTCAACATCTCCGCCTACAAGTTCATCAGCCTGGACGACCTGCCCGCGCTGCGCGAGCGGCTGTCCGCGCGTTGCGAAGCGCTGGCGCTGAAAGGCACGATCCTGCTCGCGCCGGAAGGCATCAACCTGTTCCTCGCCGGCAGCCGGTCTCAGATCGACGGCTTCATGGCCACGCTGCACGGCGACCCGCGCTTCGCCGATGTCGCGCCGAAGGAGTCGTTGTCCGACGCGGTGCCGTTCGGCCGCCTGCGCGTGCGCCTGAAGCGCGAGATCATCACCATGCGCCTGCCCGCGATCCGCCCCGAAGGCGGCCGCGCGCCGGCGGTGGATGCCGCCACCCTGCAACGCTGGCTGGACCAGGGCCACGACGACGATGGCCGCGAAGTGCTGCTGCTGGACACGCGCAACGACTACGAGACCGATGCCGGCAAGTTCCCGCAGGCGGTCGACTATCGCCTCGCCAGCTTCACCGGTTTCCCCGCCGCGATCGCCGCCGACCGCGCACGCTACGCGGGCAAGACCGTCGTTTCGTACTGCACCGGCGGCATCCGCTGCGAGAAGGCCGCGCTGCACATGCAGGAGCTCGGCATGCAGCACGTCTACCAGCTCGACGGCGGCATCCTGAAGTACCTCGAACAGACCGACGGCGCGCATTGGCAAGGCGACTGCTTCGTGTTCGACGGGCGTGGCGCGGTGGACAAACGACTGCTGCCCGCGCAGGACGCCGGCGTATGAGCCTGTACGTCGACCGGCGCGGCCGCGGCCCGCTGCCGCTGGTGCTGCTGCACGGCTGGGCCATGCACGGCGGCGTGCTGGCGCCGCTGGTCGAGGCGCTGGAAGACCAGTGCACGATGTACGTGGTCGACCTGCCCGGCCACGGCCGCTCGCGCGACTGCCGGCTGCCGCTGGAACCGCGCGCCTGCGCCGCGGCGATCGCCAAGGTCACGCCGCCGGCGCTCTGGCTGGGCTGGTCGCTGGGCGGCACCATCGCGCTGACCGCCGCGCTGGAGCTGCCGCGACAGGTGCGCGGGCTGGCGATGCTGTGCGCCACGCCGAAGTTCGTGCGCGACGCCGGCTGGCCGCACGGCGCCGACGGCCCGCTGGTGCACCAGCTGGCCAGCGACCTCGAAACCGACTACCACGCCACCATCGAACGCTTTCTGGCGCTGGAGGCAATGGGCAGCGCCGACCCGCGCGGCGAACTGCGCCACCTGCGCGAGCTGGTGTTCGCCCGCGGCGAGCCCGACCTGCGCGTGCTGCGGGAAGGCATCCGCATCCTGGAAACCAGCGACCGCCGCGCCGGCCTGCCCGACCTCGCCGTGCCCAGCGCCTGGATCAGCGGCCGCCGCGACCGGCTGGTGCCGCCGCAGGCGATGCAATGGTCGGCCAGCCAATGCGGCGGCAGCTACGACGAAATCCAGCAAGCCGGCCACGCGCCGTTCTTCGGCCACGCCGACGCGGTGGCGCAGGCGCTGCAGCCGCTGCTGGCGCCCACCCAACTTGAGCAGGCGCGATGAGCGACTTCCAACTCGACCCCAAACAGGTGCGCCGCCACTTCGGCCGTGCCGCCACCAGCTACGAAAAGCACGACGCGCTGCAGCGCGAGGTGGGCGATGCCCTGCTCGAACGACTGGGCTTCTATCTGGAAACCCCGCAGCGCGTGGTCGACGTCGGCGCCGGTACCGGCCGCGGCACCGCGCTGCTGAAGCAGCGCTACCCCAAGGCCGAGGTGATCGCGCTCGACCTGGCGCTGCCGATGCTGCGCGCGGCGAAACAGCACAACAGCTGGCTGAAGCCGTTCATGCGCGTGTGCGCCGAAGCCACCCACCTGCCGCTGGCCGACCACAGCGTCGACGTGCTGTATTCCAACCTGTGCTTCCAGTGGGTCGACGACCTGCCCGCGCTGTTCGGCGAATGCATGCGCGTGCTGAAGCCCGGCGGCTTCATGGCGTTCTCCAGTTTCGGCCCGGACACCTTGAAGGAATTGCGCGCAGCCTGGGCCGAGGCCGACCAGCAACCGCACGTGGGCCGCTTCCTCGACATGCACGACGTCGGCGACGCGATGCTCAACGCCGGCCTGCGCGACCCCGTGCTGGACGTGTTCCGCTACACCCTGACCTACAGCGAACCGCGCAAGCTGCTGGAAGAACTGCAAGGCCTCGGCGCCACCAACGCCGACCGCGCACGCGCACGCGGCCTCACCGGCAAAGGGCGCTACCGGCGCATGCTGGCCGCCTACGAAGCCATGCGCATGGACGGACGCATCCCGGCCAGCTGGGAAGTGGTCAGCGCGCACGCCTGGGGCCCGCCGGTCGGCCAGCCGCGCCGCGTGCCCGGCGGCGAAATCGCCAGCTTCTCGATCGACTCGCTGCGCGGCTCGCGGCGGCGCTGAGCACGCCGACAGGGTGCAGTCAGCGTCCCGGCGTATAGGACGCGGGCAACATCACGGTGCGGCTGATGTAGTCGTCGCTGGCCAGCACGCGGTCCAGCCGGGTGTTCACGCCGACCATGTGCTGGACCTGTTTCGAGACGTGCGGTTTGGGCTTGGCGGTGAGCATGTCGTACACCCGGTCGCTGGCCGCATCGGCAACCTTGTCCATGACCATGCCTGCCCCGACCTTGGTGACGATTTCCGCTGCCATCGGGGCCGCCACCAGCCTGGTCGCGAGCGGCATGGCGAGCTTTTCCAGCCGGTCGCCCAGCGGGAGGGCCGACACGCCGAGGCCGACGACCGTGGAAGTCAGCGACTTGCCCAGGCTGTCGCCCTTGGCCACGCCAACGGCGAAAGTCGAGAACGCATTCAGCGGCGTGGTGATCATCAGCAGCACCGGCTTGCTGATCGCGGCGCCGCCGGGAGTGAGCTTGGGCATGATCGGGATGGCGCTGACCATGAAGGTCGCGGTGGCCTGCAGCAGGCCGGCGCCGATGCTGCCCGCGTCGCTCCAGGAAGTGCCCTTCGACAGCACCGAATCCTCATACGCAGCCAGTCCCTTCAGGCCCGAGCCCATCGCGGTGACACCGAGGCCGCCCGCGGCCGACATGGAAAGCCAGCCGCCGGTGCCGGCCGCCGTCGCAGCGCCGGCAGCGCCGACACCGGCCGCCCCCGCGGCCGCTCCCGCCGTCGCAACCGATGCGGCAACCAGCAACACCGCCGCCGCGCCGTCGCGTACATACCTCGACACGGTCGCCGCGCCGCCGAAGAAGCTGACGTGGTTCTCGATGCTGCTGGCGTTGTCGCGTGCCACCCGGCGTTTCGTCTCGGCGAGCCTGCCGGTGTACAGGTCCAGTTCGTCTTTCATCTGTACCAGCTGGTTGAAGACGCTCACCCCATCCTGCAGCGATGCTCGGGTGAGCAAGTCGTAGGTTTGTTCGGCGCGATGGACCTTTTCCGCATGGAAGTTGCCGAAGTCGATCTCGACGTTGTTGATGTGCGGGCCCATCGAGTACCAGGGCGTCTTCTCGGGCACTACATGGGCCCGCTCGTCCATGAGCTGCGCGTAGGCATACTGCTGGCACAGCAGCCACAGCCCCTCCTGCTGCAGGAACCACTCCTGCCGGCGGGCATCGGCGAATTTCATCCAGGTCATGGCGGACGGCTCCCTTGCGAACGGCCCGCACCGCCACCCGGCGGGCGTCGATGCAGTCGGTGGCCATGCTAGGCAACGGCTGCGCCGGCCGTCACGTCACGAAACGTTACGCAGCCTCACGAAACCTCACATGCCGCCTCGCCCGCTTTGCGAAGGCCCAGCCGGCTGCGGGCAAGCCATGTGGCGTCGAGGCCGCGGTGCGATCTCCGGAACGAAAAGGCTCCGTGCGAATGCACGGAGCCGGAGGACCGAGAGGCTTCACGCAGGCCTCAAAACCGATGCGAGGCCATGGGATGCTTCTTCAGAAACTGTATTTCAGCGACGCACCCGCGCCGTAATCCGGACTGCCGTCGGCGAAGCCGGCGAGGGCGTAGGCCTGCACGCGCAGGCTGTCGTTGAACTTGTGGTTCCAGTAGCCGGCGATCTCGCTCTGCGCGGCACCGGTGTCGGCGATCCGCTCGCGATAGTAATAGTAGGCGCCGATGTTGTTGCTGGAATCGAGCTTGTAGTCGGCGCCGATGTTCGCGTTGAAGCCGTTCTTCAGCTGGATGTACTGCGAGCTGCCGTACTTCATCCAGCCCACGCCGCCGAATGCGGTCCAGGCGCCGCTGACCTTGTAGGTATCCAGCGAGAGGCCGTAGTCGTTCTTGCCGGTACCCAGACCCTTGTTCTCGTCGGCGGTGCCGAATTTCACCTTGCCGGTGAGATCCAGGCCGAACGTGCGGTCGGCACTCCCGAACAGCTCGTAGCCGGCCGACGCCGTGACGTCGCCCAGGCCTGAGGCGGAACCGCTGGTAGTGGTTGGCGTGGGAGTTGCCCCACCGTTGCCATGGCCGCGCCCCTTCGGGTTGCCGTTCTTCACCTTGCCCACGCCGGGAATCACGTCGCCCGCGCCGCTGATGTTGATGTACGGCACGGTGAGCTTGAACGTCCAGCGATCGGTCTGGTACGCCGCCGCCACCGGTACCGACCAGATGTCGGTGGTGGTGTCGGTGCCGTACTTGCCGCTGCTGTAATCGGCACCCGCCGAAAGGCTGAACCGGCCGTTGTCCGTCGTGGCGGCGTGGGCCGCCGGCGCACCGATCAGCAGCATTCCGCCGACGATCATCCAGTGTTGTGGGTTGCGCATGAAAGGTTTCCTTGCTTAAAAGAGGATGGCAGCAGGCCCGGCATCACACCGGGCCTGCTGGGACTACCGCATGGGATGAAACCGGACTCAGCCGCCCGGGCGACCCGCATGGTCGGGATGGTCGGGGCGTTCGGGACGCTCGGGACGATCCGGCCGGCTCGGACGATCAGGGCGATCGACCTTGGCCACATGCTCGGGCTTGCTTGGACGATCGACGCCATGCGCCTTCGCCAGCTCGACTTTTTCCACATGAACATGCGCATGTCCGTTAGCGGCGGCGCTGCCGACGGCCTTCGGCGAGCGCATCACGTCGCCCAGCTTGAAACCGTCGGCCTTGGCAATCTGTCCCCAGCCCTCGCCGGCGGCGCGCTGGGTCAGCACGCCGTTCAGATCGATGCTGGTGCCGTCGGCGAGAACCAGCGTACCGCCGTTCAGCGCGGCGGCCAGTTCGGCAGCGGTCGGGTCGGTGATACCGCTCTTGGCGAGAGACGCCTCGGCCAGCGACAGCGCGATCTTCACGTTGCCGTAGCCCATCTTGCCTGTGGCAGGCGTGAACGTGGTGCTCGTCGTGGTCGTGGTGCCATCGGCATTCGTGGTCACGTCGTCAAGCGTGATCGCGGTGCCGTCGCGCAGCCCGGTGACCAGCGCCTGTGAATTGGTATCCGAACCGGCGAACTCGGCGAACTCGGTGCTCAGCCGGGTCGACTCGTGATTGGTGGTGCTGGCGGAAACGGACGTATCGGATGGCGTGGCGGTCTGCGCCATCACCGGTGCGACGGACAGTGCACCGAGTACCGCGATGCAAATCAGCGTGGACTTGAAATGCTGGGATTTCATGGGATGGCTCCGAAGGATGCAACGATGGCGGAATGCCTGGCGAGACGACGCGACGTGTTTCTTCCATGCCCCCTGTGTCCATTCACATGCAGCGACGTCTCCGCGCGCATCTTTGCGCTACGCATGAACGGCACACAAGCGGCGACGACGCGTCCGTTCAGCATGCATTTCACGCGCTGAACGATGGCCACCCTTGTTTCGCTCGATTGTGTGAACGGCTCGACATTTGCGGCACTTCGCCGCCCCGCAGGCGCAAATCGAAACTTCTTGCTCCGCTGTCTGCCTAGCGCTGCTCGCCGTACCGGAAACAACCGACGAGGTGATCGTTGACCATGCCGGTCGCCTGCAGCAGCGAATAGCAGATGGTGGTGCCGACGAAACGGAAGCCACGTTTCTTCAGCGCCTTGCTCATGCGGTCGGACAATGCCGTGCTGGCCGGCACCTCGCCCTGGCTGCGCCAGTGGTTGCGCAGCGGCTTGCCGTCGACGAACGACCACAGATAGACGTCCAGACTGCCGAACTCCGCAATCACGTCGAGAGCGGCGATGGCGTTGTCGCGGGCGGCGGAAACCTTCAGCCGGTTGCGGATGATGCCCGGGTCGCGCAGCAGCTTTTCCAGTTCGCGGCCGGTCATGGCGGCGACGCGGGAGATATCGAACTGGTGGAAGGCCTTGCGGTAGTTGTCGCGCTTGGCCAGCACGGTGCGCCAGGACAGGCCGGCCTGGGCGCCTTCGAGGCACAGGAACTCGAACAGCGCGCGGTCGTCGTGCAGCGGCACGCCCCATTCGGTGTCGTGGTAGTCGCGCATCAGCGGGTCGCCGTTGGCGGCCCAGTGGCAACGTGATGGTTCGGCGGTCTTGGTCATGATGGCGGATGGTCGTACGGTGCCGCACAACGTAACCGACCCCGCTAGACTTGTCGCCCCGTCCTGCTCCGGTTTCCCATGTCGCCCTCGCCATCACGCGGCGCGCTGTCCGCGCTGCTCGCCACCATCCTTATCTGGGCCTACAGCTGGGTGGTGATGAAACAGGTGCTGGCGTATGCCGGGCCGTTCCACTTCGCCGCGTTGCGCTACCTGCTCGGCGCCGCCGTGCTGTTCGCCGCGCTGCTGCTGTCGCGGCAATCGCTGCGGCCGCCGCCGTTGCTGCCCACGCTGCTGATCGGCCTGTGCCAGACCGCCGCGTTCCAGGGGCTGGAGCAATGGGCGCTGATCGACGGCGGCGCCGGCCACGTCGCGCTGCTCGCCTACACCATGCCGTTCTGGGCAGTGCTGCTGGCGTGGCTGCTGCTGGGCGACCGCCCGACTGCGCGGCACTGGCTGGGGCTGGCGCTGGCGGCACTTGGGCTTCTGTGCATCATCGAGCCGTGGCACGACATGGGCAGCATCGTGAGCACCACGCTGGCGATCGCCGGCGGCGCCGCCTGGGCGGCCGGTACCGTGCTCAGCAAGCGCATGTTCCTGCGGCATGCGCCCTCGGTGCTCAACCTCACCGCGTGGCAGATGCTGCTGGGCGGCATGGCGCTCGGCCTCCTCGCGCTGGCGCTGCCGGAGCGTGCGATCGAATGGAACTGGGCCTTCATCGGCGGGCTGACCTACAGCGTGCTGCTGGCCTCCAGCCTGGCCTGGTGGCTGTGGTCGATCGTGCTGCAGCGGCTGCCAACCACGGTGGCCAGCGTGTCCAGCCTCGGCGTGCCGATCGTCAGCGTGCTGCTGGCCTGGCTGATCCTGCACGAGCAGCCGTCGGCGATGGAACTGGTCGGCATCGTGTTCGTGCTGCTCGGCCTGCTCGCCGTGAGCGGCGTCGGCGCGCGGCGCCGCCAGGGGACACCCTGAACTATTCAGCGCCCGGCCCGCGCGGCGGCGATATGATGAATCGCTGACGGATTCGCCGAGGCGTCGATGTTCGACCTGTCCCAGTGGTGGGCCCACCTGGTCGGCTGGCTGAGCGGCCACGCCGTCGTGCCGCTGCTGGATGCGCTGCACCTGGACGGATTGAGCGGCAACCCCGACGACATCGCCGCCGCCCTGCTGATCGCCGCGCTGCAGGTGGGCATCATCGGGCTGGTCTTCCGCCCGCTGGAAACCTGGTTCCCCGCCGAGCGGTGGAACGACCGCCGGCTGACCCGGGTCGACCGCAACTACACGCTGCTGATGCTGCTGGGCATCTTCCCGCTGTTCACCTACCTGGTGCTCACCCCGTTCAGCCACCTGTTCGGCGGTGGCGGCGATGCCGTCGATGCCGGCACCGGTTCGGCGCTGGCGCTGACGCACTGGGTGCCGTGGTTCGACCAGCATCCCTACGCGCTGTTTGCCGTCTACTACGTGATCTACGACTTCACGTACTACTGGATGCACCGCACCCAGCACGCGATCCCGTGGTGGTGGGCGCTGCACAGCATGCACCACAGCACGCGCCAGATGAGCTGCTGGACCAACGACCGCGGCAGCCTGGTCGACGGCTTCATCCAGTCGATGATCCTCGCCACGGTGGGCCTGGCGATCGGCGTGGACCCGGACGAGTTCGCCTGGCTGATGCTGATCGGCGAACTGGTGCAGAACTTCTCGCACACGAACGTGCGGCTGGGCTTCGGCCGCGTGTTCGACCGCATCTTCGTCGCCCCGGCATTCCACCGCCTGCACCACATGCTGGTCGATCCCGGGCGGCCGACGCTGCACCACTGCAATTACGGCCAGGTCCTCTCGGCCTGGGACGTGCTGTTCGGCACGGCGCTGTACGGCGAACCGCCGCGGCCGACCGGCGTGGGCGACCCTATCGTCGACGCCGACAACAACTACGGCCTGGTCGGATTGCACTGGGCTGCGCTGAAACGCTTCTGGGTCGCCGTGCGCCAGCCCGCCGGCTGGCGGCCGGGCGAAGTGGCCTTCGGCGCGGATTACACGCCGATCCCGGTCGGCCAGCTGGATCTGCACGCCTTCGCCCGCCATGCGCCCGCCGCCGCCCCCGACGCCGACGCACCGGCCGGCGACAACGCCATGGCGGAATCCGCGCCGGGCTGATCCGCCCGCAGGCTCACCAGGGCAGCGCCTGCAGATCCACGTTGCCGCCGGTGAGCACCACGCCGACGCGCCGGCCGGCGAAGCGCTGCGGCTGCTTGAGGATCGCCGCCAGCACGGTGGCGCTGGACACTTCCACCACCTGCTTCAGCTCCGACCACAGCAGCTGCATCGCGGCGATGGTCTCCGCGTCGCTGACCGTGATCACGTCGACGCGATGCGTGCGCAGCGCATCGAGGTTGCGCTCGCCGACCAGCGCGCGCAGGCCGTCGCAGACCGTGTCGGGCACCACCGTGGTGACCCGCGTGCCGTGCGCCAGCGATTGCGCCGCGTCGTCGGCGCCGAGCGGTTCGGCGCCGAACAGGTTCAATGCCGGGTTGATCGCGTGCGCGGCGATCGCCACGCCGCTAGCCAGGCCGCCGCCGCCGACCGGGGTGATCAGCGCATCCAGCCCGGGCGCCTGCTGCAGAAGTTCCAGCGCCAGCGTGCCCTGCCCGGCCATCACCCGGGTGTCGGCATACGGGTGCACCAGTTCCGCGCCGGTGGCGCGCTGCACCTCGGCGCACATCGCCTCGCGCGCGGCCTGGGTCGGCGCGCAGCGATGCAGGATCGCGCCGGCGCGTTCGATCGCCTCGAGCTTGGCGCGCACAGCGCCTTCCGGCACCACCACGTGCGCGGCGATGCCGCGGGTGGCGGCGGCCAGCGCCAGCGCGTTGCCGTGGTTGCCGGAGGAATGCGTGACCACGCCATGCGCGGCCTGTTCGTCGCTGAGCGACCACACCGCGTTGCAGGCGCCGCGGAACTTGAACGCGCCGCCGCGCTGCAGATGTTCGGCCTTGAAGTGCAGCTCGGCACCGGCCAGCGCATCCAGCGCCGCGCTGCGCAACACCGGGGTCACCCGCGCGTGCGGCGCGATGCGCGCGGCGGCGTCGCGGACCTGTTCGAAGCTGGGCAATGCATTCATCACGATTCGATCTCCACACCACAACGAAAACGGCGTTCGGCACCGGGCTCCAGGCGCACCGCCTCGGCACACTCGGGCCGGTTGAACGCGTCGGCCATGCACTCCATCGGCTCCAGCGCGACCGCACGACGCGCATCGCGGCTTGCCGTGTCGGCAGTGAACGCGTGCATCACGCCGCGCTCCTGCCACACCGCGATGCCGAATCCGCTGGCCGGATCGCGCAGGCGGGTGCGGATGCGGCCATCGGCGTCCGCCTCCAGGTCGGTATAGCCCTGGTCGAGGATGCTGTCGCCGATCCGCCGCGGCTCGCGGAAATCCAGCGCCGGCGCATCGTCCAGCGGTACGTAGGCCTCGGCGCCAGCCAGCGCGATCAGGTCGGCGCCGGTGCGGATCAGGGTCTGTGCGGGAATCTGCAGCTGCCAGCCATCGACCTCGCCCGCGGCCACGCGGAAATACGGATGCCAGCCGAAGAAGCACGGCGCGGCGCTGTCGCCGACGTTGCGCATGCACGCTTCCAGGCCGAGGCCGCCGTCATCCAGGGTGTACGTCACGGCAAGGTCGATCGCGTGCGGATAACCAGGCTGCGGCCGGATCGCGGACGTGGCCAGGGTGACCCGTGCGCCGCTGTCGTCGGCGCTCAAGGCGGCAACGTCGAAATCCGCGTCGCGCACGAAGCCATGCCGGCTGGCGCGCGCGGCGCCGGCGACGCCGGGCTGCAAGTCCTGCGCCTGGCCGTCGAAGCGGTAACGCGCATCGGCGATCCGCCCGGCGAACGGCACCATGATCGCGAAGCGCGAACCGGCACGAGCGGCCACTTCGGCCGCATCGCGATAGCCATCGGCGAGGTCGCGCGCGGCGCCGGCGAAGTTCACCTCGAAGCCGAGCAGGACCGCGCCGTGCCGCGCGATGCGGACACGCCGACTGCCGTCGACATCGGCCAGCACCACGATGTCCTGCCCACCGAGGCGGCTGCGCCCGGCGGCATATCGCGTCGCATTCACGGGGGTTCTCCTGCCGTTGAAAACACCCCATGTTAACCTGAGCAGTCCCCATCCCCGTCGCCGTTCTCCCATGCACGCACTCCCGCAGCAGCCTTCAACGTCGATCCGCCTCAGCGACTACCGCGCGCCCGCCTGGCGGGTCGAGACGGTCGAGCTGGATTTCGATCTCGGCATCGATGCCAGCGAACTGTCCGCGCGCCTGCGGCTGCGGCGTGACCCCGCGCAGGACGCGCCGCTGCGGCTGGACGGCGAGAACCTGCAGCTGCTGTCGATCGTGCTGGACGGCCGGCAGTTGCCCGCCACCGCGTACCGCTACGCCGGCAACGTGCTGGAGGTCGACGGCGCCCGCGACGGCAGCGTGCTGGAAACCCGCGTGCGGCTGCGCCCGGCCGCGAACACCGCGCTGGAAGGCCTGTACCTGTCCGGTTCGCGCGAGGCCGGCTTCCTGCTGACCCAGTGCGAGGCCGAGGGTTTTCGCCACATCACCTTCTTCCCCGACCGACCCGACGTGCTGTCCAGCTACACGGTCACCTTGCGTGCCGACCGCGCGCGCTTTCCGGTGCTGCTGGCCGGCGGCAACCCGGACGGCGCCGGCGAGCTGGAAGGCGGCCGGCACTGGGCGCGCTTCGTCGATCCGCATCCGAAACCGAGCTATTTGTTCGCCCTGGTCGCCGGCCGGCTGGAAAAGATCGAGCGCGACTACGTCACCGCCGACGGCCGCGCGGTGCAGCTGAAGATCTGGGCCGAGGCCGACGCGATCGACCGCTGCCACTACGCGATGGACGCGCTGGAACGTTCGATGCGCTGGGACGAGCAGGCCTACGGCCGCAACTACGACCTCGACGTGTTCCACGTCGTCGCCACCCACGACTTCAACATGGGCGCGATGGAGAACAAGGGCCTCAACATCTTCAACGCGAAGTGCCTGCTGGCCGAGCCGGACTCCACCACCGACGAGGAATACCGCCACGTCGAGGCGGTGGTCGCGCACGAGTACTTCCACAACTGGAGCGGCAACCGCGTCACCTGCCGCGACTGGTTCCAGCTGTCGCTGAAGGAAGGGCTGACCGTGTTCCGCGAGCAGAGCTTCTCGGCCGACATGAACTCGGCGCCGCTGAAGCGCATCGAGGACGTCGCCCTGCTGCGTCGCGCGCAGTTCCCCGAGGACGCCGGCCCGCTGGCGCATCCGGTGCGCCCGGCGCAATACAGCGAGATCAACAACTTCTACACCGCCACGGTGTACGAGAAAGGCGCCGAGCTGGTGCGCATGCTGGCCGGCGCGCTGGGCCGGGACGGTTTCCGCCGCGGCATGGACCGTTATTTCGAGCGCAACGACGGCCGCGCCGCCACGCTGGAGGATTTCCTCGCCGCACTGGGCGAGGCCAACGGCACCGACCTTACGCCCTACCTTGCCTGGTACGCCCAGGCCGGCACGCCGCGGCTGAAGGCGCACGGCCATTACGACGCGGCCCGGCACGAATACACGCTGACCCTGGCCCAGCACATTCCGGGCGGCCACGGCGCGGAACCCCGGCCACCGCTGCCGATCCCGGTCAAGCTGGCGCTGTTTACCCGCCAGGGCGACATGCTGCCGCTGCATATGGACGGCCAGACGTCCAAAACAGGCAACGAACTCGTGGTGGTCCTGGCCCAGGCCGAGCAGAACTTCGTTTTCACCCATGTCGCTACCGCACCGGTGCCCTCGCTGCTGCGCGGGTTCTCCGCGCCGGTGATCCTGGAATGCGACTACACGCCGGACGAGCTGGCGTTGCTGCTGGCCCACGACGTCGACGGCTTCAACCGCTGGGAGGCCGGCCAGCAACTCGCCGCGCGCGCCTACGAGGACTTGCGCGACGGCACCTCCGCCATCGCCCTGCAAGCTTGGTGCGACGCACTGGCCAGGCTGTTCGACAACACCGCGATCGACGACGCACTGCTGGCCGACCTGCTGACGCCGCCGGGCGAGGTCGAACTGGCCGAGCGCGAAAGCGCGATCGATCCGCAGCGCATCCACAGCCTGCGCCAGACCCTGCAGCAGCGGCTGGCGGAACGGCTGGGCGCCACCGCCTTGCGCCAACGTTACGCGACGCTGGTTGCGCACGCCACGATCGAACTCGATGCGCTCAGCCAGGCACGTCGCCGGCTCAAGCGCCGCGTGCTGGAACTGCTGGCGTTGCTCGACCACGACGGCGCCTGCGAACTGGCGGCCGGGCAGTACCGCGATGCGCCCGGCATGACCGACCGTCTCGCCGCGCTGGCCGTGCTGGTACGCAACGACGCCGCGCAAGCTGCCGCGGCATTGCGCGACTACCGCGAACGTCACGCCGACAATGCGCTGGCGCTGGACAAGTGGTTCGCGGTGCAGGCACAGCTGCCGGGCGAGCCCGCGCTGGATCGCGTGCGTGCGCTGGAGCACGATGCCGCGTTCACGCTGAAGAACCCGAACCGGGTGCAGTCGCTGCTGGGCGCGTTCGTGCGCAACAACCCCAGCGGTTTCCACCGCCTCGACGGCGCCGGCTACCGGCTGCTGGCCGAACGGCTGGTGGCGCTGGATGCGTTGAACCCGCAAGTCGCGGCGCGTCTGGCCACGGCATTCAACGGCTGGCAGCGGCTGGAACCGCAGCGGCGCGAGGCCGCGCGTGCGGCGATCGTGGAACTGGCCGGACATCGCGGGCTTTCCCGCAACCTGGCCGAAATCATCGGCAGCGTGCTGAACCACTGACCGGACGCGGCGACATCGAGCCTGTTCCGCGCAGTCGCCCCGGTGTACGTGGCGGTGCCACCACGCACACGGGCGGGGTATTTCATTCAGACGGCCAGATGATCGAGTGCATCGAGCAGACTCTGCATGCGCGACTCCAGGTTCGGCTGCAGCGTCTCGCGCTCGCTGTCTTCGCGCTCGCTCAAGCCGTCGATGGCCATCTCGACCTGGCCGAGTTCGATCAGCAGGTCGTGGTGCGGATAAACCGGTTGGAAATCGAAGCTCATGTCCATGACGCATCCCTCTCGTGATCGGTAACGGAGGAGATGCAACCCCCATGCCAATATGTGATGCCAATCACGGTGGGTTCACGCCTCTCATCACACGACTGACGCTGCACGTCATCAGCTGCCGCGGTCGGACACAAAATCCCTTTTCAGTCACCCCATGTTCACGCGTTTGCGGTGAATATCGACCTGCGTTTTACGGCAGCAGCCGCTGCTCGCGCCAGATGATTTCCGGTTTCTGGCGTCCGGCAATACGGTCATCCTGGATTCCCCCTGTTCCTGAGACCGCCGGACGCCAGATCTATCAGCACAAGGCCCCGCGGCCGCCAAGCCGCGGGGCCTTGTCTTTGCAGGCTCCGGCGGACTTTCCTGGCGCACAAAAGGCGACGGCACCCCGAGAGGTGCCGTCTTGCTTCCTTTCCTGGTACGCGATCGAACCCCTGTCCGTCCGATCTCGGCGCGCGTGGTCGCGCAGCGTCTGCCCCTGAAAGTGCTGGTTTTTGGAAGCAGGAAGCATGCCAGCCCATCCGATCGGCTTGCAAGGCGTTGATGGCGTTACCATGGCGCCCCGTTTCGTCACATTCTGCACGCTCAGGTCAGTTCGATGCGCCACCCGACCCACTACGACGTCATCGTGATCGGCGGCGGCCACGCCGGCACCGAGGCCGCGCTGGCCGCCGCGCGCGCCGGTGCGCGCACGCTGCTGCTCAGCCACAACATCGAAACGATCGGCCAGATGAGCTGCAACCCCGCCATCGGCGGCATCGGCAAGGGCCACCTGGTCAAGGAGATCGACGCGCTGGGCGGCGCGATGGCGCACGCCGCCGATCGCGCCGGCATCCAGTGGCGCACGCTGAACGCGTCGAAGGGTCCGGCCGTGCGCGCCACCCGCTGCCAGGCCGACCGCGCGCTGTACAAGGCGGCGATCCGCCGCATGGTGGAAAGCCAGCCGAACCTCGAGCTGTTCCAGCAGGCGGTGGACGACCTGGTCATCGAGCACGGCCGCGTCACCGGCGTGGTCACCCAGATGGGCTTGTCGTTCGGCGCCCGCTCGGTGGTGCTCACCGCCGGCACCTTCCTCGCCGGCAAGATCCACATCGGCCAGGCGCAATACGCCGGCGGCCGTGCCGGCGATCCGCCGGCCAGCACGCTGGCGGCGAAGCTGCGCGAGTTGCCGGTCGCCGCCGACCGCCTGAAGACCGGCACGCCGCCGCGCATCGACCTGCGCAGCATCGACTTCAACGGCCTGGAAGAGCAGCCCGGCGACGCGCCGGCGCCGGTGTTCTCCTACCTCGGCTCGCGCGACGAGCACCCGCGCCAGGTCAGCTGCTGGATCACCCATACGTCCGAGCGCACACACGAGATCATCCGCGGCGCGCTGGACCGCTCGCCGCTGTACACCGGCCAGATCGAGGGCATCGGCCCGCGCTACTGCCCGTCGATCGAGGACAAGGTGGTGCGCTTCGCCGAGAAGCCGTCGCACCAGATCTTCATCGAGCCGGAAGGACTGGACACGTTCGAGATCTACCCGAACGGCATCTCCACCTCGCTGCCGTACGACGTGCAGCTGGCGCTGGTGCATTCGATTCCCGGTTTCGAGCGCGCCCACATCACCCGCCCCGGCTACGCGATCGAATACGACTATTTCGATCCGCGCGGACTCCACCCGTGGCTGGAGACGAAGGCGATCCCCGGCCTGTACTTCGCCGGCCAGATCAACGGCACCACCGGCTACGAGGAAGCTGCCGCGCAGGGCCTGATCGCCGGCCTCAACGCCGCGCTGTCGGTACAGGACAAGGCGCCGTGGTACCCGCGCCGCGACGAGGCGTACATCGGCGTGCTGATCGACGACCTCACCAGCAACGGCACCATCGAGCCGTACCGCATGTTCACCTCGCGCGCCGAATACCGGCTGCACCTGCGCGAGGACAATGCCGACCTGCGCCTCACCGAGAAGGGTTTCGAACTCGGCGTGGTGCCGCAGGCGCGCTTCGACGCACTGCGCGCCAAGCGCGAGGCGGTCGAGCGCGAGCTGCAGCGCCTCGGCGCGCTGTGGGTGACCCCGGCGAACGCGCGCGGCGCGGCGGTCGAGCGCCAGCTTGGCATCGCGGTCAGCCGCGAGACCAGCGCCATCGACCTGCTGCGCCGGCCCGAACTCGATTACGCCACGCTCGCCGCCGTGCCCGAACTGGGGCCGCCGGTGCAGCACGACGACGTCGCCGCGCAAGTCGAGGTGCAGGTGAAGTACGCCGGCTATCTCGAACGCCAGCGCGAGGAGATCGAACGCCAGCGCCGTCACGAGCACCTGGCGATTCCCGACGGCTTCGACTACGACAAGGTGCGCGGGCTGTCCGCCGAAGTGCTGCTGAAACTGAAGCGCACGCTGCCGGCCACGGTCGGCCAGGCCGCGCGCGTCAGCGGCGTCACCCCGGCGGCGATCTCGCTGCTGCTGGTGCACCTGAAACGCCGCGACGCCGCCTGACCCGCCCGCGCGGCAACATGGCATCATGCGCACCTTGACCAAGACGGGAGCGCAAGCATGGAGATCTGGATCGGCCGCGACGGCGAACGGCATGGCCCTTACAAGGAAGACGATGTGCGCCAGTGGCTGCGCAGCGGCCAGGTAAGCCCGCAGGATCTGGCCTGGTACGAGGGCCTTGCCGATTGGCAGCCGCTGTCGGTGCTGTTTCCCGACATGACCGCCGCGCCGCCACCCGCCGCCGCCAATCCCTACGCCGCACCGGCCGCCCCCTTGCTGCCGCAGACCACCGCCGCGGCGCTGGAAGACCACGCCGGTTTCTGGAAGCGCGTGGCCGCCTACATCCTCGACGCGATCGTGCTGTACATCCCGCAGATGCTGATCGAGAAGATGTTCGGCGGTGACGCCGCCAAGGAGGCGCTGAAGCAGGCCAGCCTCGACGCCATCGGCAACCCCGACGCCATGATGGCTGCCAACATGCACTACTACTCCACGATGTGGCCGGCGATGCTGCTCATCGTGGTGATGGGCGTGCTGTACTTCGCCGTGTGCGAAAGCTCGGCCTGGCAAGGCACGCTGGGCAAGCTGGCGCTGGGCATCCGGGTCACCGACCTGCAGGGCAAGCGGATCAGCTTTCCGCGCGCGCTGGGCCGCTACTTCGCCAAGATCCTCAGCGCCATCATCCTGGGCATCGGCTTCCTGATGGTCGCCTGGACCCAGCGCAAGCAGGGCCTGCACGACATGATCTGCGACACCCTGGTGCTGAACGGCCGCGCCAGCGAGTTCAAGCCCACGCAGGCATCGCCCGGCAACCGCAACTCGTTCAGCGCCTGATCCGGCGTTGATTTCCGCCACGGCGCCGCGGTCGATCCGCGGCGCCGTTCTCGTTTGCGCGACGGCGTGCCCGCGGCCGCTTGTTATCATCGACAGCTTGAACCTCTTCACCCGGCGCCACGCGCCGTCGCAAGGAATCGAAAGCCACCCATGCCCAGCATCGAACAACGCATCGCCAACGACATCGCCGCCAGGACCGAACAGGTGCAGGCGGCCGTGGACCTGCTCGACGGCGGCGCCACCGTGCCGTTCATCGCGCGCTACCGCAAGGAAGTCACCGGCGGCCTCGACGACACCCAACTGCGCCTGCTGGAGGAGCGCCTGCGCTACCTGCGCGAGCTGGAAGAACGCCGCGCGGCGATCCTCGCCAGCGTCGAGGAACAGGGCAAGCTCAGCGATGCCTTGAAGGCCGACCTGCTGGCCGCCGACACCAAGGCGCGGCTGGAGGACCTGTACCTGCCGTTCAAGCCGAAGCGCCGCACCAAGGCGCAGATCGCCCGCGAGGCCGGCCTGGAGCCGCTGGCGCTGGGCCTGCGCGACGATCCCACGCTGACGCCGGAAGCGTTTGCCGAAGCGTTCGTCGATGCGGACAAGGGCATCGCCGACGTGCGCGCCGCGCTGGACGGCGCGCGCGCGATCCTGATGGAGTCGATCGCCGAGGACGCCCACCTGGTCGGCGAGCTGCGCGACTGGCTGTGGTCGCAGGGCCAGATCCGCGCGAAGGTGGTCGAAGGCAAGGAGAACGAAGGCGCCAAGTTCCGCGACTATTTCGACCACGTCGAACCGATCGCGAAGATCCCGTCGCACCGCCTGCTGGCGCTGATGCGCGCGCGCAACGAGGGCGTGATCGAACTGGAGCTCGCTCCTGCCGCCGACAGCGAGCAGGGCCACGCCGAGGGCGAGGGCCGCGTCGCGGCGCATGCGAACATCCACAACCGCGGCCGCGCCGCCGACGCCTGGCTGCGCGAGACGGTGCGCCTGACCTGGCGCGTGAAGCTGCACCTGCACCTCACCCTCGACCTGTTCGGCCGCGTGCGCGAAGGCGCCGAGGACGAGGCGATCCGCGTGTTCGGCGACAACCTGAAGGATCTGATGCTGGCCGCGCCGGCCGGCGCGAAAACCGTGATGGGGCTCGATCCCGGCATCCGCACCGGCTGCAAGGTCGCGGTGGTCGACGCCACCGGCAAGCTGCTCGCCACCGACACGATCTACCCGCTGGAGCCGCGCCGGCAGTGGAACGAATCGCTGGTTTCCCTCGCCCGGCTGTGCAAGCAGCACAACGTGAACCTGATCGCGATCGGCAACGGCACCGGCTCGCGCGAGACCGACAAGCTGGCCGCCGAGCTGATCAAGAAGCTGGCCGACGCAAAGCTGTCGAAGATCGTGGTGAGCGAGGCCGGCGCCTCGGTGTATTCCGCCTCCGAACTCGCCGCGAAGGAGTTCCCGGAACTCGACGTGAGCCTGCGCGGCGCCGTCTCGATCGCGCGCCGGCTGCAGGATCCGCTGGCCGAGCTGGTGAAGATCGAGCCGAAGGCGATCGGCGTGGGCCAGTACCAGCACGACGTCAACCAGATCAAGCTGGCGCGCGCTCTCGATGCTCGTGTCGAGGACTGCGTCAACGCGGTCGGCGTGGACGTGAACACCGCCTCGGCCGCGCTGCTCTCGCGCGTGGCCGGGCTGTCGCCGTCGGTGGCCGAGAACGTGGTGAGGCACCGCGACGCGAACGGCCCGTTCCCGAACCGCAAGGCGCTGCTGAAGGTGCCGCGCCTGGGCGACAAGGCGTTCGAACAATGCGCCGGCTTCCTGCGCGTACCGAACGGCGACAACCCGCTGGACGCCAGCGCGGTGCATCCGGAAGCGTACCCGGTGGTCGAACGGATCATCGCGCAATGCGGCCGCGAGGTGCGCAACATCATCGGCGACAGCGGCTTCCTGCGCAGCCTCAAGCCCGAGCAGTTCACCGACGACAAGTTCGGCGTGCCGACCGTGCGCGACATCCTGAAGGAACTGGAAAAGCCCGGCCGCGATCCGCGCCCGGAATTCGTCGCGCCGAGCTTCGCCGAAGGCGTCGAGGACGTGAAGGACCTCAAGCCCGGCATGATCCTGGAAGGCCGCGTCACCAACGTGGCCGCGTTCGGCGCGTTCGTCGACATCGGCGTGCACCAGGACGGCCTGGTGCACGTCTCGGCGCTGTCGCACACCTTCGTGAAAGACCCGCGCGACGCGGTGAAGGCCGGCGACATCGTCAAGGTCAAGGTGATGGAAGTCGACCTGCCGCGCCAGCGCATCGGCCTCAGCATGCGCCTAGACGACGAGCCCGGGCAGGCGCGCAACAACCGTTCCGCGACCGGCAACGAACCGGCGGCACGCGGCGGTAGCCGTGACAGTCGCGGCTCCCGCCCCGGCGGCAACCACCCACCCAAACCCGCCCCTGCACCCGCCAACAACGCGTTTGCCGACGCGCTGGCACGCGCACGCCAGCGCTGATATATCGGCCATACGGGCGCACCATGCAGTGCAGCATGCGGTTCCGTATGGAATGGATTAACGTCACGAAGACATAACAAAAGTTACCTGACCAGGAGTGCCACCCATGCCGCGTACACGCTATCTTGCCGGCGCCATTACCGCCGCCCTGCTGTTCAGCGCCAGTGCCAGCGCCACCGATTTCAGCAACGTCATCGTCTTCGGCGACAGCCTCAGCGACGGCGGCAACATTTCGCTGGCCACCGCGCCCGGCATCCAGCCGCCGCTGCGCTTCACCACCAACCCCGGCACCACCGCGGCGGAGAACGTGGCGGCGGGCCTCGGCTTCACGCTGGCCCCGTCGGTTGCCGGCGGTACTGACTTCGCCTGGGGCGGCGCCGGCTTCGTCAACAACGTGGCCGCCGTACCGACCATTCCGCAGCAGTTGCAGATGTACCTGGGCGCGAACGGCGGCAAGGCCGACTCCCGCGCCCTGTACCAGGTCTGGGGCGGCGCGAACGACATCTTCTACCTGAGCGGCACGCTGACCGACCCGAACGCGATCGCCGCCGGCGCCGTCAACGCGGCGCAGACCGAACTCGGCGTGCTCGGCGGGCTGCAGGCCGCCGGTGCCCGCTACGTGGTGGTGTACAACCTTCCCGACCTCGGCAAGACCCCTTCGGCAGCCGCCGGCGGCGCCGCGGCCCAGGCCGGAGCCAGCCAGCTCGCCGTGCTCTACAACGGCGTGCTCAGCAGCGGCCTCGGCCAGCTCAGCAACAACGGCCTGAACATCATCCCGGCAAATACCTACGCGCTGCTCAACGAGGTGATCGCCAACCCGTCAGCCTACGGTTTCAGCAACGTCACCGCCCCGGCCTGCGGCGCCGGCTCCAGCTCGGTGCAGTGCGGCCCGCAGGGCTCGGGCCTGCCGTACACTTATGCGCCGGGCACCAACGACACCTACCTGTTCGCCGACGGCGTGCACCCGACCACCGCCGCCCACGCGATGCTCAGCCAGTACGTGCTGTCGGTGATCCACGCGCCGGAACAGATTTCGCTGCTTGGCGAAGCGCCGCTGGCGGCCAGCACCGTGCAGAACCGCGTGATGCGTGACCAGATGCTGACCGAGGGCAAGGATGGCGATACCCGTGCCTTCGTCAACATCGACTACGGCCAGCAACGCTTCGACGCCAGCGACAGCTCCCCGCGCACCACCAGCGACAATTTCAACTTCACCCTGGGCGCAAACTTCTTCGCCGGCGAGCACGTCACGGCCGGCGTGGCGCTAGGCGTCGGCCAGCACAATGCCGATTTTTCCGGTGGCGGCGGCTACAAGCTGCAGGACATCAGCGGCCTGGGTTATCTCGGCTACCGCAACGGCGGCGGCTACGTGGGCGGCTACGTCAACTTCGGTCAGTCCAACTTCAAGGACATCGAACGTCGCATGAGCATCGGCACCATGCAGCGTACCGAAACCGGCAAGGCCGACGGCTCGCATCTGGGCGGCGGGCTGACCGGCGGATGGTGGTTCGATCTCGCCGACAAGCTGCAGACCGGGCCATTCGCCACCGTCGACTGGCAGACCGTGAAGATCAGCGGCTACAGCGAGAGCGGCAGCGACAGCAGCGCGATGTGGTTCGGCCGGCAGCAGCGCGACTCGCTGCTGTCCACGCTGGGCTGGCGCCTGCGCGGCCAGTGGCAGGTCAACAACCTGCTGATGTCGCCGTATGTCGAACTAGGCTGGAACCATGACAGCAGGGCCGACCAACGCATGGTCAGCGCCGGCCTCACCAGCATGAATGGCACCTTCGCCCTGCCCGGCTTCAGCCCGGACAAGAGCTGGGGCACCGCCTCACTGGGCCTGTCCGCCCAGCTCACCCCGAGCGTGCAAAGCTGGATCGGCTACAGCGGCCGCTTCAGCGACAACAGCCAGAAGTACAACAGCGTCAATATGGGGGTACGGATCACCCTCTGATCCGGCAAGCCCGTGGCTCGGCCTCTGGGCCGAGCCGTAAAAAAAGCCGTCCGCTGATGCGGACGGCTTTTTTGTGGACCACCCGCCTGACGCGGGAAGACGCAGAGCCGGCTTACTTGTTCTTGCCGCCGGTCGCCATGCTGAGGATGGTCATGGCATCCTTCTTCATCGTCGCCGCCGCAGCGGGATCGAGCGCCTGCACGTCGCTGCCGACCTGATGCTGCTTCAGCACCAGCGTGCCGTCGTCGCTCCAGCCGGCACGGTCGATCGCACTCGGCTTGCCGTCGCGGTTCGCCTTGGTCTCCTGCACGATCGCCCACGGCTTGCCATTTTTGTAGGCGTAATCGGTGCTGGTATAGCCCTTGTCGCCGTAGTCGACTTCCTCGCGGATGAACTTCACTTCACCGGCCTGGCGGAACAGCTGCCAGCCGCGCGAATCGTTCGCCTCCAGCTTGGTGCCATGGCTGATCTTCATGCCGCCGATCTGCGCCTTGGCCTCGGCGAAGTCGGCCAGGATCTTCTCGCTGGGAGTCTGTTCCGCCACCAGCTCGATCGTCACGCCGTCGTTCTTGCTGCCCTTCGCCAGCACCGGCGCCTGGATCGGCATCGAATACTTGCGGTCGCCATCGGTCAGGTTCGCCTGGATCACGTACAGGTCGTTCGGTTTCACTTCGGCCGGATTGAAGGTCAACGTGAACGACTGCGGGAACGAGCCGGCCGGCGCCGTCTTGCTGGCCAGCGGGGCGGAGCCCACGGCCGTGGACGAGACGTCGACGAGGTTCAGCACCAGGGTGGCGTTCGCCGATGGCGCGGGCGTGCCGGCGCGCAACGAGATCGTGCCGCTCACCTGGTTCGGGATCTGGGGAGTGGCAGCGGCCGTGTTCGCGGCTGCGGGCGCAGTGGAGTCCGCCTGCTGCGACGGATGGGAAGCGTTGTTGCAACCCGCCAGTGCCAGCGCCGCAACCGACATCAGCGACAAAACCGTCTTGCGCATGGGAAAACCTCATCAACGTGAAAACAAGCACGAGATCGTTCAGGCGCTCTGCGCCACGACATCTACGCGGGGGAAGTTCCAAGCATAGCCCAAAAAGGGCGGCACGGAAAAGTCAAGCCATCCGATGGCCTACCATGCGCCGGCGTACGCGGCCCGGAACGGCGGCCGCATCAAGGGCGCCGCAGGGCCCGGTGCGCGATGTCGCGGCGGCAGAACGCGCCGTCGTAACGGATCCGGCCGACCGCGGCATAGGCGCTTTCGCGCGCCGCGGCGATGTCGTCACCCAGGGCGCAGACGGTCAGCACGCGGCCACCGGCGGTGACCACGCGGCCCGCCGCGTCGAGCCGGGTGCCGGCATGAAACACCTTCACGTCGGCATCCGTCGGCACATCGAGGCCGTCGACCGCATCGCCCAGGCGCACCCGGCCCGGATAACCGCCGGCGGCCATCACCACGCCGATCGCCGGGCGCACGTCCCAGCGCGCCCTGGCCTGCTCCAGCCGGCCGTCCAGCGCGGCGTCGATCAGCTCGACCAGATCCGACTTCAACCGCAGCATGATCGGCTGCGTTTCCGGATCGCCGAAGCGCACGTTGAACTCGATCACCTTCGGCGCGCCCGACTTGTCGATCATCAGGCCGGCGTAGAGGAAGCCGATGAACGGCGCGCCCTCGGCCGCCATGCCGCGCAGGGTCGGCTCGATCACTTCCCTCAGGATGCGCTGTTCGACTTCCGGCGTGACCACCGGCGCCGGCGAATACGCGCCCATGCCGCCGGTGTTCGGGCCGAGGTCGCCTTCGTCGCGGCGCTTGTGGTCCTGGCTGGAAGCCATCGGCAACGCGTGGCTGCCGTCGCTCATCACGATGTAGCTGGCTTCCTCGCCGTCGAGGAACTCCTCGATCACCACCCGCGCCGAGGCATCGCCGAACGCGTGCGCGCCGAGCATGTCGTGCAGCGCCAGTTCCGCATCGGCCAGGGTCAGCGCCACCACCACGCCCTTGCCGGCGGCGAGGCCGTCGGCCTTGATCACGATCGGCGCGCCCCCGCTCCGATGGGCTTGTTCGCGCACGTACGCCAGCGCCGGGTTCAGTTCGGCGAACACCGCGTAATGCGCGGTGGGAATGTTGTGCCGCTGCAGGAAATCCTTGGCGAACGCCTTGGAGCCCTCCAGCTGCGCGGCGATCGCGCGCGGCCCGAAGACGCGCAGGCCGGCGGCACGGAACTTGTCGACCACGCCGGCCACCAGCGGCACCTCGGGGCCGACCACGGTCAAGCCGATCTTTTCGCGCTTCGCCAGCTGCAGCAGGCCATCGAGATCATTCACCGCGACGTCGGCGTTGCGCACGCCCGGCTCGCGCGCGGTGCCGGCGTTGCCGGGCGCCACGATCACTTCGTCGACCTGCGACGATTGCCTGAGCTTCCACGCCAGCGCGTGTTCGCGACCGCCGCCGCCGATGACGAGGACCTTCATTGGGCTGCTCCGTGTGAGGCGCGCCATCCGGCGCAGCGCGACATTGTACCGGCTACGCTGCCCGCAGACGGCCAGATTCATGTCCTTCCGCCAGCGGAATGGGCGATCAGGCTCACCCGACATCGGCGGCTGCCCGCCGCGCAAGGAGATTCCGATGATTCACCGTTTGCCGCCCTGGCTGCTTCTCGCCCTCCTCGTGCTCAGCGCGCCGGGCCACGCAGCGTCCTGGCGCGAACATCCGTCATGGCAGTCGAGCTTTGCCCAGGCCGGTGTGAAGGGCACCTTGCTGGTCTACGACGAGAAGGCCGATGCCTGGCACGTGTCCGATGCCGCACGCGCCCGCCAGGCCTTTCTTCCGGCATCCACCTTCAAGCTGTTCAACGCGCTGGTGGCGCTGGACAGCGGCGCGGTCGGGGACGAGTTCGAAGTGATCCGCTGGGATGGCAAGGTACGCGGATTGAAGGACTCGCCCGTCGCCGAATGGAACCGCGACAACAGCATGGCCAGCGGCATGCGCTATTCGAGCGTCTGGTTCTACCAGGAAGTCGCGCGCCGTGCCGGCGAGCGGCGCATGCAGCAATGGATCGACAAGGCCGGCTACGGCAATCGCGACATCGGCGGCGGCATCGACACGTTCTGGCTGAGCGGCGCGCTGCGCATCTCGGCCGAACAGCAGATCGACTTCCTGCGCCGCCTGGCCGACGACAGGCTGCCGTTCTCGCCACGCGCGCAGGAAATCGTGCGTCGCATCAGCATCACCGAATCGGCGCCTACCTATGTGCTGCATGCGAAGACCGGCTGGGGCACGCACGCCGCGCAGAACAGCGCGAACGACGACCTGGGCTGGTACGTCGGCTGGGTCGAACATGCGGGCCGCCGCTGGTTCTTCGCGATGAACATCGACCTGCCTGCCGCGGGCGACGCGGCCAGGCGGGTGCCGCTGGCGAAGCATCTGTTGGCGCAGCTGGGCGCCTTGCCGCAGGGCAGCTAGAAACTCACCCCTCGTGCTGACCGAGCAGGGCCAGCAGCGCTGCGCGCGGCAGCTTGCCGGTTTCGTTGCGCGGCAACGCCTCGACCAGCTTCAACGGGCGCGGCAGGAACAGCGGGTCGATCGCGCGGCGCAGGGCGTCGAGTATCACGTGTCCATCCAGTCCCGGCGCCACCGCCAGCGCGGCAATGCGATGCACGCCGAGTGCATCGCCGTCGTCGAGCTGGAACACCACGCCGTCCTGCACGCCCGGTATGGCCAGCAGGCGCCGGCTGAGGTCGCCCAGCGAGGCGCGCTTGCCGGCGATTTCCAGCATGTCCGCATGGCGGCCGCGCAGGCGGAAACGGCGACCGCCGCGGGACAGGCTGACGATGTCGGCCAGGGTGACCGGCGCGCCCAGCTGCGGCGCTTCCACCGCGGTGCCGTCCGGCTGCGGATGCAGGCTCACCGCCTCGTACAACGACCAGTCTTCGTCCTTGGCGGGACGGCGGCTGGCGAACACGCAGGTCTCGGTGGAACCAAATACTTCCAGCAACGGCGCGCCGAAGCGCTGCTCGGCGGCGTGTGCCAGCTCGACCGGCAAGGGCGCGGTGGCCGACAGCATCGCCGCGATCGGCGGCAACGCGATACCCGACTCGACCAGGGCGCGCAGGTGCACCGGCGTGGTCACCAGCACGCGCGGCGCCGGCACCTCGGCCAGCGCGGCAGCCACGTCGGCCGGGAAGAACGGCCGTCCGGCATGCACGCCGGCCCCGCCCAGCAGCGGCAGCAGCACCGACATCTCCATGCCGTACATGTGCTGCGGCGGCACCGTGGCGACGATCTCGAAGCGCGGCCCGACCATCGCGCGCAGCATCGCCAGGTTGCCCGCGTTGCTGGCGTGGAAACTGCCCCAGGTCTTCGGGTTCGCGCCGGGCGTGCCGGTGGAACCGGAGGTATAGCCGATCGCCACCACCTGCCCGGCCGGAACCGACGGCCACGCTGCATCAAGTTCAAGCGGCGATGCGGCATCCAGCGGCGGCAGCTGCCGGTAACCGTGCGGCGCGGGATCGAGCGCCTGCTCGCCCAGCGCGTAGCAGCCCGGATGCGCCGCCATCACCTCGTCCACCGCCTGCGGCGCACGCGACGACGGCAACAGGTTGGTCTGGCCACGCAACGCGATCGCGCAGAACGCGACCAGAAACGCATAGCGGTCCTCGCACAGGTTGACCGCGGCCGGGGCGGCCGGCAAGCCGGCGGCCACCGCCTGCACCTGGGCCAGGAAACGCGCCGCATTCACCGGCTCGCCGTGGCGCCAGGCCACGACCCGTGCGGGGTCGGCCGCGTTCAGCAACGGCAGTCGCGGCGGCGCCTCACGCTGGTAGGTGTCGTAAACGATGGCCAAGCCGCAGTCTCCCTGATCTTCGATTCGTCATGCCCCCGCAGGATCGCGCCGCACCATGAACGGCGGCGTGAATGACGGCAGCTGGCATCCCGCGGCGGTTCAGCTGGCGCATGAGCCGGCGCGCTCCCGTGGACGCTCAGGCGCGGATGATAGCGCCCGACAGCGCATCGCGGATCATCGTGGGGCTGACCTGGTTGCCCAGCGGAGCGTCCAGCAGGCCATCCAGCGCATCGCCGAAGTACTCCGCCACGGTCTGCGCCGCCCGCGCCGGCGGCCGGCCGTGCGGGTTCGCGCTGGTCGACACCAGCGCGCCGCCGAACGCCCGGCACAATGCAGCGGCCGGCTCGTGCGCGGTGACCCGCAGCGCAACGCCGGCATGCGCGCCGGTAACCCACGACGGCACGTCGGTCGAACGCGGAAAGATCCAGGTGTGCGGGCCGGGCCAGCTCGCGCGTACCTGCCGCAGCACTTCAGCCGGCACCGCGGCCAGCTCGATGTAGCGCTCGACCTGGGCGAAGTCGGCGGCGATCAGCAGCACGCCCTGGGTGGCCGGACGCTGCTTCAACGCGAACAGCCGCTCGAACGCCGCCCGATCATGCGGATCGCAGCCGAGGCCGAACACCGCCTCGGTGGGATAGGCCAGCACGCCGCCGCCATGCAGCAGCGCGGCAGCGGCGTCGAGCTCGGCGAGGGTGAAGCGCTGCAGCACTCAGGCCTCGGCTTTGCTGGTCGCAGGCTTCTTTGCAGCGGCCTTCTTGGTGGCGGTCTTCTTTGCCGCCGTCTTCTTCGCTGCGGTCTTTTTCGCCGCAACCTTCTTGGTGGCGGCTTTCTTCACCGCCGTCTTTTTTGCCGGCGCCGCCTTCTTCGCGGCCGCCTTCTTGGTCGCGCCCTTCTTGCCGAAGCGACCCGGCTTGCGTGCCGGTGCGGCCGCCAGCAGTTCCAGGCACTGCGCCTCGGTCAGCTCCTTCGGCTCCTGCTCCTTCGGGATGCGCGCGTTCTTCTCGCCGTCGGTGATGTAGGCGCCGTAGCGGCCATTGAGCACCTGCACACCGTTGCCGAAGTCGAGGATCAGGCGGTTCGCCAGCATCTCGAGCTTTTCCTGCACGATCTGCAGCGCGCGCGGCAGCTCGATCGTGTACGGATCGTCCTCCGGCTTCAGCGAGGCATAGGTGCTGCCCTGCTTCACGAACGGACCGAAGCGGCCGATCGCCACGCTGACCTCGTCGCCGTTCGGCGCGGTGCCCAGCTGGCGCGGCAGCTTGAACAGCTCCAGCGCCTCGGCCAGGGTGATCGTGTGCATGCTCTGGCCGGGGCGCAATGAGGCAAAGGTCGGCTTGTCTTCATCGTCCTTGGTGCCGATCGCCGCGTACGGCCCGAACCGGCCCAGCCGCACCGAGACCGGCTTGCCGGTCTTCGGATCGCTGCCGAGCTCGCGCGCGCCGGTGGCCTCGCTGCGGTCGACCGACTCGGTCTTCTCGTCCACCTGCTGCTTGAACGGCAGCCAGAAGCGCTCCATCAGCGGCACCCAGGCTTCCTCGCCGCGGCTGACCGCGTCCAGCTCGTCTTCCATCTTCGCGGTGAAGTCGTAGTCGACGTAGCGGGTGAAGTGCTGGGTGAGGAACTTGCTGACCGCGCGGCCGACGTCGCTGGGCTTGAAGCGGCGGCTGTCGAGGAACACGTATTCGCGATTCTGCAGCACCTGGATGATGCTGGCGTAGGTCGACGGGCGGCCGATGCCGTGCTCCTCCAGCGCCTTGACCAGGCTGGCCTCGGAATAGCGCGGCGGCGGCTCGGTGAAGTGCTGGTCGGCCACGATCTCGTGCAGCGGCACCTGCTCGTCCACCGCCAGCCGCGGCAGGCGGCGGCCTTCGTCGTCGTCCTCGGCATTCTTCTGGTCGCGGCCTTCCTCATAGACGGCGAGGAAGCCCGGATCGACCACGGTGGTGCCGCTGGCGCGGAACGCGGCGTCGCCGCCGACCACGTGGGGCACCGCGAATTCCACCGTCACGGTGTTCAGGGTGGCGTGGATCATCTGGCAGGCGACGGTGCGCTTCCAGATCAGTTCGTACAGTTTGCGCTGGTCGTCGTTGAGGAAGGCGGCCACCGATTTCGGCGTGTGCATCGCCGAGGTGGGGCGGATCGCCTCATGCGCTTCCTGCGCGTTCTTCGACTTGGTCTTGTACACCTGCGGCGCGTCCGGCAGCGCCTTGGCGCCGTAGTCGCGGGCGATCAGCTGGCGCAGCTCGGCCATCGCATCGTCGCCGAGCATAGTGGAGTCGGTACGCATGTAGGTGATCAGGCCGACGTTGCCCTCGCTGCCCAGCGCCACGCCTTCGTACAGGCCCTGCGCCACCTTCATCGTGCGGCTGGTGGTGAAGCCGAGCTTGCGCGCGGCCTCCTGCTGCAGGGTAGAGGTGGTAAACGGCGCGGCCGGGCGCCGCTTGCGTTCCTTCGAGCTGACCTCGCTGACCGTGAGGCGGCCGCGCGCGGCCTGCTTCAAGGCGTCGCGGGCGGCCTGCGCGTCGGCCTCGTTGGTGAGATCGAACTGCTCGAACTTCTTGCCGTTGAGCTTGGACAGGCGCGCCGTGAAATCGCCTTCGGCATGCTTGAGCTGCGCCTCGACGGTCCAGTACTCGCGTGCCTTGAACGCCTCGATCTCCTCTTCGCGCTCGACGATCATGCGCAGCGCCGGCGATTGCACGCGGCCGGCGGAGAGGCCGCGCTGCACCTTGCGCCACAGCACCGGCGACAGGTTGAAGCCGACCAGGTAGTCCAGCGCGCGGCGGGCCTGCTGCGCGTCGACCAGGTCGTGCGACAGCTGGCGCGGCGCGGCCACCGCGGCCTTGATCGCCTTCGGCGTGATCTCGGAGAACACCACCCGGTGCATCTGCTTGCCCTTGGTCAGGCCGCGCTCCTTCAGGATCTCGCTGATGTGCCAGCTGATCGCCTCGCCTTCGCGATCCAAGTCGGTCGCCAGATAGATGTCGTCGGCCAGCTTGGCCGCCTTGGCGATCGCGTCGACGTGCTTCTCGTTGCGCTCGATGACCTCGTAGGCCATGGCGAAACCGTGCTCGGTGTCGACCGCGCCCTCCTTCGGCTTCAGGTCGCGTACGTGACCGTAGGAGGCGAGGACCTGGAAGTCCTTGCCGAGGTATTTGTTGATCGTCTTGGCCTTGGCCGGCGATTCGACGATGAGCAGGTTTTTTGCCATGAAACTGGATATCCGAAAGTGAATCACCGGCGCTTCCGTGCCGGGCATATATATAGTTGAAACCACGCCGCGCCAACGACTGTCAAGCCCGACCACGCTGCAGATACCGCCCGACAGCGGCTCAGCCGTCGGGCAATCGCTGGTAGCGGTTGCCCGGCAGAGTCTCCACCCTCGCTTCCAGCTCCAGCATCAGCAGCATCGCGGAAAGAGCCGCAGCCGACTGTCCGGTACGCTGCGCAAGTTCGTCCAACGTCGTTGGCGCATGGCCAAGTTCGGCCAAAAGTCGCTGATATTCGGAATCGCCACACTCTCCGTCATGCGCGCGGGCCGAATCATCGTCACCTTCGACCTGTGCCGACCCGAGCGTCTCGCCACCTGCCGCATTCAGCCGGGCAGCCAGTTCGCCGCCAAGCATGCGCGCTGCCGGCGTCAATGTCTCGACAATCTCCGCCGCGCTCTCGACCAGCCGGGCGCCGTCGCGGATCAACCGGTGGCAACCGCGGGCCAGCGGATGGTGGATGGAGCCGGGCAGGGCGAACACCTCGCGCCCCTGTTCGGCGGCCAGCCGGGCGGTGATCAGCGAACCGGAACGCAGGCCCGCCTCGATCACCAGGGTGCCCAGCGCCAGGCCGGAGATGATCCGGTTGCGGCGCGGAAAGTGGTCCGGGCGCGCCGGCGTGCCGGGCGGAAACTCGCTGACCAGCACGCCATGCGCGGCGATCCGCCGGGCCAGCGCATGATGCTTGCGCGGGTACACCCGATCCGCCCCGGTGCCGACCACCGCAAGGGTTTTCGCGCCGGCGTCCAGCGCGGCCGCATGGGCGGCGCCATCGATGCCGTCGGCCATGCCGCTGGTGATCGCGAAACCGGCATCGACCAGCGCTAGCGCAAACGCCCGGGCATGCGCGAGGCCAGCCGCGCTGGCACCGCGCGCGCCCACGATCGCCACCTGCGGATACAGCAGCAGGCTGGCGTCGCCGACCACGAACAGCACGGCCGGCGGCTGCGGGATGTTTTCCAGCTGCGGCGGAAAATCCGCCTCGGTACAACGCAGCAGCCGATGCTCCGGTTCGGCCAGCCAGGCCAGGTCGGCAGCCAGCTGCACCTCGTCGGGCCGGGCCAGCCAGGCCCGGGCCAATTCACCGAGCGGCGCGGCGTGGCGGCGCAGCTGCGCCAAGGCTACCCGGATGTCGCCGCCCGCCGCATCCAGCCGCTCGCGCAGGCCGCCCGGACCGAGGCCGGGCGTGCGCAAGGCGATCAGCCACGCGCGCAATTCATCCAGATCGTCCATGAGCATGGCCGCAGTTTACGCAGCAGGCGCCCAAGGAAACGGCGCGGTGGGAGCCGCGCCGTCGTGTAGGCAGATGCCGCCGTGGTTCCTGCCGGCGCTTATTCCGGCATGGCCAGGCGGCCGCCGACGTGCACCGGACGCAGGCCGTCCATCACCAGGCCGTAGCTGACTCGGTCGAAGGTGCGGAACACCATCACGTGACCGACGTACTCGTCGGGCAGCTTGACCGTCTCGCCGATGCCGCGGTTCCAGCTGTTGCTGGCCACGTCGTCGTGGATCGTCTCGCCCGGCTCGAAGATGGTATATGTCTGGCCGTTGTCGACGCCGTCCTTCGCACCGATCGACAGCATCACCACCTGGCGCGGACCGGCCGCGTCCATCGCGTCGGCGAAGCCGATCACCTTGGCGTTGGCTGGCACCGACTTCGGCGCATGCGGGTAGTAGTAGGCGTCGTACGGCTTGTCGTCGATCGGCATGACGCGATCGCCGCTGCGGATTTCCTGGGTGGCGTTGAGCAGCAGCAGGGTCGCCGGATCGCCCGTGCGCAGCGTCTCGGCGGTGCCGATCACGCTGACCTCGACGCCGAGGTCGTCACCCTTGCCGTAGTGGCCGTCGTTGCGGGAATCCTCGCGCCACGGCGAGCGGACCATCGCCGCGTTGCTGTCCAGGTCGTGGGCGACCAGATCGGCACTGGCCGCATCGCCCTGGTCGAAACCGCGGAACACGTGGCTCGGCCGCACGATCGCCCAGCGCTGGCCCGGCTCGCCCTGCAGTCCGCGCACATAGATGTTCTGGCCGACGGCGCCGCGCAGGCGCGATTCCTCGAGACCGACCACGTACGGCGCCGAGCTGACCTCTTCCGAGTTCATCACGCGCATGTCCTTCAGGAACATCTTCAGCTCGGACAGCGGGATCGCCGGCACCGCCTCGCCTTCGCGATGCACGCTCGGCTGCAGGCCCACGCGCGGCCCATTGATGAAGGACAGGTTGAGCACATCGCCGGGGTAGATCAGGTGCGGGTTGCGCACCTGCGGATTGGCCTGCCAGATCTCCGGCCACAGCCACGGCTTGGACAGGAATTTGGCGGAGATGTCCCACAGCGTGTCGCCCCGGCGCACGGTATAGCTGTCGGGATGATCGGCCCGTAGTTGCGCGCCGGCCGCATAGACGGCCACGGTGACCAGCATGCCGGCCAGCAACACGATAATTTTCTTGATCATTGGCGGGAATCCCCCTTCCCCATATGCTCGGTCGAGTGTAACCGAATGGTTAACGCGCGCAACAGGCGCGAGTTGGCAAAAATCGTCTGTACTCGGACGCTTGCCGACGTACAATGAGACACATTCTAGATGGCGCCGAGGGTGGCTTTTTACCAAATCGCCCGCACTTTCGGCGCCGAGGTGATGCCATGTCCATCCTTTCCATCCTTGAATTCCCCGACCCGCGCCTGCGCACCCGCGCCGCGCCGGTGACCGTGTTCGACGCGAAGCTGGAGCAGTTCGTCGCCGACATGGTCGAGACCATGTACGCCGCCAACGGCGTCGGCCTCGCCGCCACCCAGGTCAACGTGCACCAGCGCGTGCTGGTGGCCGACATGAGCGACGAGCGCAACCAGCCGCTGGCGTTGATCAACGCGCAGATCCTCGAAAAGGACGGCTCGCAGGTCTACCAGGAAGGCTGCCTGTCGTTCCCCGGCCTGTACGCCGACGTCACCCGCGCGCTGAAGGTGAAGGTGAAGGCGCAGGACGTGACCGGCGAGGAAATCATCGTCGAGGCCGAAGGCCCGCTGGCGGTGTGCATCCAGCACGAGATGGACCACCTGGAAGGCAAGGTGTTCGTCGATTACCTGTCGCCGCTGAAGCGCAGCCTGCTGCTGAAACGACTGGAGAAACACCGCAAGCAGGCGGTCGGTGCTTGAGCAAGGCCGGCTTGAGTAGCCCAGGCTTGCGGCTGGTCTTCGCCGGTACCCCGGAATTTTCCGTACCCTGCCTCGAGGCCTGCCGCGCCAGCGGCGCCGAAGTGGTGGCCGTCTACACCCAGCCCGACCGTCCCGCCGGCCGCGGCCGCAAGCTCACGCCCAGCCCGGTCAAGCAGGCCGCGCTGGCCGCCGGCATCGCGGTCGAGCAACCCGAATCGCTGAAACCCGCCGACGTGCAGCAGCGGCTCGCCGATTACCGGCCGGACCTGCTGGTGGTGGTGGCCTATGGCCTGATCCTGCCGCGCAAGGTGTTGGCGATTCCGCGGCTCGGCTGCTGGAACGTGCACGCCAGCCTGCTGCCGCGCTGGCGCGGCGCCGCGCCGATCCAGCGTGCGATCCTGGCCGGCGACCGCGAAAGCGGGGTCGACCTGATGCAGATGGAAGCCGGCCTGGATACTGGTCCGGTGCTGCTCGAACGGCGCACCCCGACCAGCCGCGACGACACCGGCGGCTCGCTGCACGACCGCCTCGCCATGCTGGGCGCGGACGTGCTGGCCGAGGGCCTGCGCCGCACGCTGGCCGGCGAGACGCTGGCCGCCACGCCGCAACCGGACGACGGCGTGACCTACGCGCACAAGCTGGACAAGGCCGAGGCAAGGCTGGACTTCAGCCGCCCTGCGCTCGAACTGGAACGCCAGGTGCGCGCGTTCGATCCATGGCCGGTGGCCGAGGGCGAGATCGCCGGCGAGCCGCTGCGGATCTGGGCCGCCCGCGCGATCGAACGGGAGCACCACGCCGCGCCGGGCAGCGTGCTGGCCACCGGTCGCGACGGCATCGACCTGGCCTGCGGCACGGGCGCCCTGCGCGTCACCGCGGTGCAGCGCGCCGGCGGCAAGCGCATCGGCGCAGTCGACTACCTCAACGCCCGCCCCGAATTGCGTCACAGCCGATGAAAGCCGATACCCGCGCCCTGGCCGCCAGGGGACTGGCTGAAGTCGCCCTGCGCGGCGCCTCGTTGCGCGACGTGATGGAACGCAACGCGCCGCGCCTGGCCGATCCGCGCGACCGCGCCCTACTGATGGCCCTGCTCAGCGAAGGCGCGCGCTGGTGGCTGCGCTTCGACGCGGCGATCGACGGCCTGCTGGAAAAATCGCTGCGCCACAAGGACCCGGCCGTGCACGCGCTGCTGGTGCTGGGCCTGGTGCAGCTGGAAATCCTCGAACTGCAGGACTACGCCGCGGTGGCCGCCACGGTCGAGGCCGTGCGTGCGCTGAAGCGCCCGGCGTTGGCCGGACTGGTCAACGCGGTACTGCGGCGCTGGCAGCGCGAGCGCGAAAGCCTGCTGACGAAACTCGATGCCAAGCCGCAGACCCGTCACGCCCACCCGGCCTGGCTGGCCGACGCGCTGCAACGCGACTGGCCGCAACAGGCCGAGACCGTGATGCTTGCCGACAACCGCGAGCCGCCGCTGATGCTGCGGGTCAACCGTCAGCGCGGCGCGCGCGCCACCCTGATCGACCGGCTGCAGGCCGCCGGTTACGCGGCGACGGCGCACCCGTGGCTGAGCGACGCGCTGGTGCTGCCGCACAGCGCCGACGTCACCCGCATGCCCGGCTTCGAGGACGGCCTGTTCGCGGTGCAGGACGGCGCTGCGCAAGTGGCCGCCGACCTCGCCGACCCGCATGACGGCCTGCGCGTGCTGGACGCCTGCGCCGCCCCCGGCGGCAAGGCCTGCCACCTGCTCGAACGCGCCGACATCGAGCTGACCGCGCTGGAGTTCGACGCCGCGCGCGCCGAACGCATCCGCCAGAACCTGATGCGGCTGCGCCTGAACGCCAAGCTGGTGATCGGCGACGCCGGTGCACCCAAGGGCTGGTGGAACGGCCAGCCGTTCGACCGCATCCTGATCGACGCGCCCTGCTCGGCCACCGGCGTGCTGCGCCGCCGGCCGGACGTGCGCCTGCACCGGCGCGAGAGCGACATCGCCGCGATGCACGCGCAGCAACGCCGCATCCTGTCTGCGCTGTGGCCGTTGCTGGCGCCGGGCGGACGGCTGGTCTACATCACCTGTTCGGTGCTGCGCGCGGAGAACGAGGCGATCGTGGGCGCATGGCTGGCGGCGCAACCCGATGCCCAGGCGCTGCCGTTCACCCTGCCGGTTGGACAGGCCGCCGCCGTCGGCTGGCAGATCCTTCCCGGCGACGGCGATCTGGACGGCATGTATTACGCGGTATTGCAGAAACCGCGCTAAGCCAATACTCGGGCACTCATGCCATCTTGCCCGCGTCGCCGCGCACACCAGGATGCTCCGTTCGTCGGGCTATGATGCGCACCATCATTGATCGCCGCTGACGGGACGTCCCCGACCGTGAAGCCTTGCGTACCTCTGTCCCAGGCCCGCCCGCTATGGTTGCGCAGCGCCCGTTGGGAGTTGCTGCTGTTCGGCGTATTCGCGCTGCTGCTGCTCGGCCTCGGCATCGGCCTGCGCGACCCGTGGCCGTCCGACGAACCGCGCTTCGCGCTGGTGGCCCGGCTGATGGTCGAGCACGGCCAGTGGCTGTTCCCGCATCGCGGTCACGAGCTGTACCCGGACAAGCCACCGGTGTTCATGTGGCTGCAGGCGCTCAGCTACTTCCTTACCCACAACTGGCGCATCGCCTTTCTGCTGCCGTCGCTGGCCGCCGCGCTGGGTGCGCTGGCGCTGGTCTACGACCTGGCGCGCCGGCTGTGGAACCACCGCAGCGCGCTGCTCGCCGCGGCCACGCTGCTGGTCACCATCCACTTCACCTACCAGATGCGCAACGCGCAGATCGACCCGCTGCTGCTGGGCTGGATCACCCTGGCCAACTACGGCCTGTTGCGCCACCTGCTGCTGGGGCCGTCGTGGCGCTGGTTCGCCGCGGGTTGTTTCTTCGCCGGCGTGGGCGTGGCGACCAAGGGCGTCGGCGTGCTGGCGCTGCTGATGCTGGTGCCGTACCTGGTTGCACGCCGCGGCCACTGGCGCCAGCTGGCGCTGCCCACCGGCGGCTGGCGCTGGGCCGGCGGACTGGCCCTGTTCTTCGTGCCGATCCTGGGCTGGCTGCTGCCGATGCTGCTGGTCGCGCATGCCGACGGCGATCCGCAGCACGCCGAGTACGTGCAGAACATCCTGTTCGGGCAGACCGTGCACCGCTACGCCACGCCGACCGGGCACATCCACTCGCCGTTCTATTTCCTCGGCATCATCGTGGTCGACTGGCTGCCGCTGTCGCTGCTGCTGCCATGGGCGCTGCCGGCATGGTGGCGCCGGCTGCAGCGGCGCGACGCGCGCTTCCTTCTGCCGCTGGGCTGGATCGTGCTGCTGCTGCTGTTCTTCTCGTTCAGCCCGGGCAAGCGCGACGTCTACATCCTGCCGGCCCTGCCGATGACCGTGCTGGCGCTGGCGCCGCTGCTGCCCGGCCTGCTGCGTCGGCGCGGCGTGCGCATCGCGGTGTTCGCGCTGACCGTGCTGCTGGCCGGCGGCCTTGCCGCAGCCGCGACATGGGCGATCCATCGCCATCCGGCCTGGGCGGTGAAGATCGAGCAGAGCCTCGACCCGCAGATCTGGTGGATGCTGCTGGCCATCGGCGTCGCTGGCCTCGTCGTCGCCGCGCTGACCCGGGTTCGCCGCGCGCCGCTGGGCTGGCTGCTGTTCGCCGGCATGCTGTGGGCGGTATACGGCCTGTGGGGCTACCCGATGCTCAACGGCGACCGTTCCGCGCACGACGTGATGGTGCGGGCGCGCGCCATCGCCGGGCCGGACGCCAGCATCGGCCTGCTCGCCTGGAAGGAGCAGAACCTGCTGATGGCACAGGGGCCGGTCACCGAATTCGGCTTCCTCAAACCCTGGCCGCAGCAGTACGCCGACGCCATCGCCTGGCTGCGGCAGGATCCGGCGCCGCGCTGGATCTTCAGCCTCGACGAGGCGATGGGCCACTGCGTGGATCGCCGGCGTGCCACCTATGTCGGCCACGCCAATCGCCGCGAATGGTGGATGTTCCAGATCGGCGCGGTGGCGCCCGGCTGCATTCCCGAAAGCAGCGGTGATACCGAAGCCGACTGATCCCGACAGGCCTTCATCACAGCAGTCACCCCCGGCTCAGGCCTTGCTGGTAAATTGCCGATGACATGTGCCCTGGAACAGGCTCCCGTCGGCAAGCACAGCTGTCCGGGCCGTTCCTCATCGACGGAAAATCACTACGTGCAAGCAGTGTTGAAACAGTGGCAACTGTGGTCGCTTTCCGTCTTGGTGGCACTGATGCCGCTATCGTTCTCGACCGACCAGCGCATCAAGGTCCTGCCGGTGGCACTGCTGTTCCTGGCCGGACTGGGCCTCCTCGCCCGTGACCGGCAGACACGTCGCAGCTATCGCGCCGCATGGCCTGTGATTGCCGCCGCGCTGCTCATGGTGGGTTTCGTTTTCTTCAATGTGCTGGTCCACCGGCTCGGCTGGCGACCGGTGGACCGACCTGCCCACATCCTGCTGTATCTGGTGATTGCGGCCGCTTTCAGCCAGCCGTTACGGATGCGGCTGGTCTGGGCAGGTTTCAGCCTCACCGCAATCCTGCTTGGCGCCGTGTGCATGGTGCAGCATCACGTGTTTGGCATAGAGCGCGCCTACGGCCTGAACGGCGGTGCATCAGCCTCGATCCAGCTGGCGACAATTCTGCTGGGGCTGGCTCTGGCGGCGCTGATGCAACTGCTGAGTCCGCGAACCGGCATCTGGGAGAAAGTGCTGCACGCTGTGGCCATGGCCTTCGGCATGTATGGGGCGCTACTGACCCAGAGTCGCGGCCCGTTGCTGGCATACGCGCCGATATTCATGCTGCTGGTGCTGCTTCACGCGTGGCGTACCGGGCACTGGCGCTCGAGCCTGCTGCTGGCAATCGCCGTGAGCATCGTCGCCGGCGTGGCCACGTTCGGCATGCGCGATGAAATGGTGACGCGCTTCGAGGCCATAGCCCCGGAAGTAACCACTTTCGATCGTCATGACGGCGCGCGTGGCGCCGTTGGCGAGCGACTGGAGATGTGGCGCACCGCCGGCCGTGCATTCGTCGCCCATCCCTTCGTCGGTATCGGCATCAACCAGTTCGACGATTATGTGCGCGCCGAGATCGCCGCTGGCCGCAGCAACCCGGTCATCGGCAAGTACAACCAGCCGCACAACGAATACCTGGAGGCCGCCGCCACCGGCGGCGCGCCAGGTTTGTTGGTGCTGCTGCTGGTATTTGCCCTGCCGCTGCGCCATTTCAGCCGTCATGTGCTGGATCCGGATGAAGCGGTGGCACTGCCGGCATCGGTCGGGATGGCGCTGATCGGCCTGTACGCGCTGTGTGCGCTCACCGACAGCGTGTTCTACCGCGTGATGACGCAATCGTTCTATTTCTTCATGGTGCTGGGCCTGGCGCTGCGAATCGGCTGGCTGCGTCGCTCGCCGCCCAACTAGCGGGGTGTGGAAAACGCGCTCGGGACGGACCGGCGATGGCCTGCCAGTGAATCAGGCCCACACAACGTCCTCGCCGCGAAGCCAAGTGCTGACATGTGCCGACCGGATAGATTTGGAAAGGGTTGTCCCTCCCCTTTTCAACAGCCTGCCAAGTTCCCTCACGCCGTGACAGGCTGTGCGGCACCGAGCATGCCTTCCTCCACCGTCGGCCAATGCCGCAGCGGCCAGTTGATCGTCCGTAAGTCCGCCGGCGCGGTCGCGAATTCATCCAGGTGCTGCCCGACACCCTTTTCGCAACGGATCAGGCGCCGTCGCCGGGTATCTTCCAGAATGCGGTCGTTGGGATTGCCGACGACGTGCTTGCGGGTGCGGTGGTACAGATGCGCCGCCAACCCGCTGAGACGCAGGTCGCGGCGGAGCAGGCCCGCGTGGAACGCGCGCACCGCCAGCTCGGTATCCTCGCGCCCCCAGCCAGTCATCGCCTCGTTGAAACCATTGATGCGCAGCAGGTCGTCGCGCCAGAACGCCATGTTGCAGCTCTTGATGCCGCGTTGCCGCCGGCCGGGTTTGGCAAACAGGCGCGCCAGTGCCGGCAGGCGCAGCGTGTGCCGGCGCCGATCGACGCCACGACGGAAAAACCCCGGAATTGCCGGGCCGCGCCCCAGCATGTGCCTGGTCAGCCTGGCATCGGTCAGCACTCTCGATCCCTGCGCGAAACAGCCACGCCGCGCAAAAGCACGATGGTCGGCGATGAAATGGGGGTCGACCACCATGTCGCCATCGAGCAGGATCAGGTAGTCGCCCTGCGCTGCGGCGATCGCGCGGTTGCGGGCCCGGCTCATGCGGGCACCGTCATCCGGCTGCCACAGATGCACCAGGCGCACCGGGTAGTTCCGGGCGAGCCGCAGCAGCAATTCGCGCGTGGCCGGCTGCGAGCCGTCGTCGGTGACGATGACTTCGTAAGGCAGTTCAACCTGGACAGCGAGTGCCTGCAGCACCAACTCGAGTGCCTCGGGCCAGTTGTAGGTAATCACGGCGACGCTGATCCGCATGTCCGTTTCCATTGCACGTGTTGTCGGCCGCGGCGTCATTTGCGACGCTTCCAACCATGCCGGAGAATGTTCAGCGCACGCTCCCATTTTCGCCATGGCGATATTCGCCGCATCATCACCAGTCGCACGTAGCGCCTGGTCTCGCTCCATGGCGGAGACGGCTTGGTCATGAACTCGAGTTTGCTGAACTCGATGCATTCAGGCCCCAGCCCGACTTTCGCCGCGTAATATCCAATCAGTGCGCTTGAGGTCATCTTGTTGATGTACTCGATGCGCGGCGAACGATTCGACCACCACCCGTTCCTGTCATGGATGCGATAGCCGACGCAGCCGGTGGGCAGATAATACTTGTGCGCGCCCAGCACGCTGCAGCCGAACACCAGGCAGTTGTCAGCCGAAAGGCGCCAGGTCCCACGAAACGATTCGGGCAGGTCCAGCGCCTGCCTGGCCCACTGCGTCCGCATTGACAACGCGGAGGTGGGCGCCCCATACCACTGGGTCAGCACGTAGGTGCTGATCGCGGTATAGCCCAGGTCGACTGCGCGGTCGTGGAACCTCATCACCCGGTCCTGCTGGCCGAACAGCTGCAAGTCGGAGAACACGAAATCGATATCCGCACGGGCGTCGTACAACGCGCCGAGCCGGGCCAGGTAGTCCGGCTCCCAGCGGTCGTCGGAATCGAGGAAGCAGACCACATCCGCTTGCGCCAGTTCGACACCGCGCTGGAACGCCGCCAACTGCCCGCCATTCGAGCCGCAGAGCAGGCTCACTCTCGCGTCGCCGGCGTAACGCTCGCGCAACAATGCCACCGATCCATCGGTGGAACCGTCATCGACCACGATGACCTGGACTGGCTGCCGGCGCTGCGCCAGCACGCTTTCCACGGCCTGCAGCACAAAATCGCAATAGTTGTAACTGGTGACGACGACAGCGAAGCTGGTCGCCGCACCCTCCGCCCCGTGCAGCACGAGCGACGGAGCTGCCTGCGCAGGTTGCTCCGGGAGCATTTCGTTCGTGCCATCGTCTGCCCGCACGATCCCCCCTACCTCTGGACTACTGCTTATCTGTGATGATGCATCCATGCTCCCGGTTGGCCGCTGCGCCATAGCATAGCGGGCTTCGAGGCAAGGTGGCCCTCCGGACCATGCAAATTTTGCGATAACGTGACAGGGCCGCCCGGACCGATCGGCTAGAATCCGCCGCATGCCCACCCTACCGCTGACCCTCGCCGTGATCACCCACAACGAGGCCGAGAGCATCGCGCGCTGCCTGGACAGCGTGCCGTTCGCGGCGGAGAAGCTGGTGGTCGACTCCGGCAGCGACGACGACACGGTGGCGATCGCGCAGGCGCACGGCGCGCGCGTGGTGCACCAGGACTGGCTCGGCTTCGGCGCGCAGCGCAACTTCGCCAGCAGCCAGTGCAGCCACGACTGGATCCTGGTGCTCGACGCCGACGAGTACCTCAGCCCGGAACTCGCCGCGGAGCTGCTGCAGCGCCTGCCGGCACTGATGGCCGGCGATGCGCCGGCGGCGTACCTGCGCCGGCGCACGATCTACATGGGACGGCCGATGCGCTGGTACCGCCCTTCCGTGGGCGAAAAGCTGGCGCGGCTGTACCACCGCGGACGCGCGCGCTGGAGCGACGCACGGGTGCACGAGTCGCTGCGCTTCGACGGCGCTGCGCCGACCCTGCGCGCGCCGTTCAACCACGCCAACAACCCGGCCCTGCCGCACAAGCAGCTGAAGGTGCTGCGCTACGCCGAACTGAAATGCCGCGACTGGCTGGACCAGCGCAAGCCGGTACGGATGTGGCAGGCGCCGTTCGTGTACGCGCTGGCCTTTCTCAAGGACTATGTGTTCCGACTGGCCTTCCTGGACGGCTGGCGCGGCTTCCTGATCGCGCAGACCGCCGCCAGCTACGCGCTGTACAAGCGCATGCGCTACTACGAGATGGTCAACAACCCGGAGTCGGTGGCACGCGCGGCAAGCCTCCTGACCCGCCATGGAATCGATCGCTGACATGGGCAAAAAGCCAGCTCCAACCAAGCATTACCTCCTCTACGGCTCCGAACGCTACGCGCTGGCGATCCTGCGCCCGCTGCAGGAAGCGATTCGCGCCCGCGGCGACGAGGCCGCCTGGTTCTTCGACGGCCCCGGCGCGGAGGACCTGGTTGCCGGCGAGCGCCTGCTGACGGTGGCCGAGGTGCGCGCGTGGCAGCCGCTCGCGGTGATCACCTCGTCCAACGCGGTGCCGCATTTCTTTCCTGGCGTGAAGGTCGAGACCTTCCACGGCTTCGACGCCGGCAAGCCGCGGCACATCTACGTACGCGGCTTCTTCGACCTGTACTGCACCACCGGCCCGCGCGACACCGCGCAGTTCCAGGCGATCGCCGACAAGCTCGGCCACTTCAGCGTGACCGAGACCGGCTTCCCCAAGCTCGATCCGTTCATGCAGGAAATCACCGGCCCGCTGCCGCCGGTACGCCAGCCGCCGGTGATCCTGTACCACTCCACCTTCTCGCCGTCGTGGAGCGCGGCCGAAACGCTGTACGAGGAGGTGAAGCGGCTGTCGCGCGACGGCCGCTGGCGCTGGATCGTCACCTTCCATCCGAAGATGAACCCGGAGACCACGGCGAAGTTCAAGGCGCTGCAGAACGAGTACCTCAGCTTCGCCGAGAACGACAACATCCTGGAACTGTTCCCGCAGGTCGACCTGATGTGCTCGGACACCTCCTCCGCGCTCAACGAGTTCCTGCTCACCGGCAAGCCGGTGGTGACGTTCAAGAATCGCCGCCCGGGTCCGCAGCTGATCGACATCGACGACCCGACGCAGTTCGAGAGCGCCATTGAACGCGCGCTGGCGCGGCCGCCGGAACTGCTGCAGGCGATCCGCGACTACGCCGACGCGATCCATCCGTACCGCGACGGCCGCTCCAGCGAGCGCGTGCTGGATGCGATCGACGCCTTCATCGCCCGCGGCGCGAAGAATCGCCGGCGCAAGCCGTTGAACCTGTGGCGCAAACTGAAGATCCGCCGCCGCATCGGCTACTGGGGACCGGCCTAGAGTGCGGCCGGTCGCCTTGCGCGCGCATCGCGCAGGCTAGAATCCCCTCTGGCCTCCGAAGAGTCTGCCCGTGCCATCCAGCTCCTACAGTCGTTCCGAACACCTGCGCGCCACCTGGCCCTGGCTGCCGTTGTGGGCCGCCGTGGCCTTGCTGGCGATCTTCTCGCACGGGCCGATGCCGCTGTATTCCACCCGCACCCTGGCGGTCGCATGGGAAATGTGGAACCAGGGCCACTGGCTGGTGCCGCACATCAACGGCCAGCCTTACAGCGAGAAGGCGCCGCTGTTGTTCTGGCTGATCCAGGGCGGCTGGTTCGCGTTCGGCGTCAACGACGTCTGGCCGCGCGTGCTCGAGGTGCTGTTCGGCGGCACGCAACTGGTGCTGGTTTCGCTGCTGGCACGGCGGCTGTTTCCGGACCGGCCGTGGATGGCCAAGGCCGCACCGTGGATGCTGCTGGCGTTCGGCTACGCGTTCCTGTTCGGCCTGCAGATCATGTACGACGTGCTGCTGGCGGTGTGGACGCTGGCGGCCCTGTTGTGCCTGACCCCGAAGTCGCGACGCAGCGAGCCGCGCTGGCTGCTGTTCGGTTTGTGCGTGGGCTTCGGGCTGCTGACCAAGGGCCCGGTGATGCTGCTGCACGTGGTCTTCCCCTGGCTGCTCGGCCCGCTGTGGAACGACTGGGCCGGCCAGCACCGCGCGCGCTGGTACGGCCGCGGCGTGCTGGCGCTGCTGCTCGGCGGCGCGATGCTGCTGGCGTGGGCGCTGCCGGCCGGATTCTCCGGCGGCGAGGCGTACCGGCAGCGGCTGTTCTTCACCCAGACCGCCGGCCGCGTGGTCGACAAGCTGGCCGAAGGCAAGGACCTGCAGAACCACGCCGAACCGATCTGGTTCTACCTGCTGTGGCTGCCGGTGATGCTGTTCCCGTTCAGCGGCTGGCCGCGCATGTGGGTGGCCGTGGCCGGCCTGCGCCGCCCACTGGAGTCGGGCCTGCGCTTCACGCTGTGCTGGCTGCTGCCCACCTTCGTCGCGCTCTCGCTGATCAGCGGCAAGCAGTTGTACTACCCGTTGCCGGAACTCGGCGGCATCGCTCTGCTGATGGCCGGCGCGATCGCCGTACTGCGCGAGCGCCGGCCGAACCTGGCCAACAACGGCTGGCTCGGCACCTGGCCGCTGGGCGCAGGCGGCATCGTGTTCGCCGCGGCGCTGTTCATGCTGCCGCTGCTGGTGGCCGGCAACCACCTGCATGGCGAATGGGCCGATGCGGCAGCGCCTTACAGCCGCTACTTCAGCGTGGTCTTCCTGCTGCTGGGCGGCCTGCTGCTGCTGCGCGGCCGCGGCGAACTGCGCCGCCTGGCCGTGGCCGGGCTGATCGGCGTGCTCGCGCTCAATACCCTGTTCACGCTGACCCTGTGGCCGCGCTACGACCTGCGTCCGACCGCCCACCTGCTCGGTGCCGCCGACCAGGCCGACCGGGCGATCGCCTTCCTCGGCAACTACGAAGGCCAGTTCCATTTCGAGGGCCGGCTGACCCGGCCGATCGAAGAGCTTCTCGGCAACCAGGCAGCGCAGGATCAAGCCCTGCAGGATTTTGCCCATACCCATCCCGATGGCCTGATCGTGGTGCGCGTGGACCAACCGGATGCGAACGCCCTGCGCTACGCCCTGCTGGTGCAGCCGTTCCGCTCGTCATGGCTGGTGGTCTGGCCGGCCGTTTCGCTGGCCGACCTGCGCGCCGGGCACACCCCGCCGGAGCCGGCCCAGCCGACCCGGGTCTACCCGGCCGACGACTGGCGCTACCGCACCCAGCCATGAGCGCCGACCTGATCGCCAGCCTGCGCAAACAGTGCGGCGGCCCGCGCGATGGCGCGCTGCTGCGCTTCTCGCTGGGCAGTGCCTTGCTCGCCGATGGCGACCATGGCGCGGCGATCGACGAGCTGCGGCGCACGGTGGATTTCGATCCGACCTATTCGGCGGCATGGAAACTGCTCGGCAAGGCCTGCCTGGCCAGCGGCGATGAAGCCGCCGCGGCCGATGCCTGGCGCAGCGGCATCGCCGCCGCCGCGCAACGCGGCGACAAGCAGGCCGAAAAGGAAATGAGCGTGTTCCTGCGCCGGCTGGAAAAGCCTCAACCCTGAAGCGCGCGAAGCGCGGCCTATCCCTGTTCGCGATCGTACGGGCTGATCAGGCCATCCGCCGAGTAGCGCTTGTACTGCCACTGATACTGCGCGAAGGCCAGCTCGACGCAATCCTGGACACCCTGGTTGAGGGCCGCGCAGGCGACGGCGAGGTCGGCATCGGCCAAGCCCTGCGGCGCCGGCAACAGGTGGATGCGATAACCGGCGCCTTGCGGCAGCCGTTCGGCAAAGGCGTACAGCACGGTGGCGCCGGTGCGCGCGGCCAGCCGCGGCAGCAGCACCATGGTCAGCGCCTCGCGGCCGAAGAACGGCGCGATCTGGCCTTCGCCCGCGCGCGGCTTCTGGTCCGGCAGGATGCCGACCGTGCCGCCCGCTGCCAGCCGCTTGTACAGCGTGCGCACGCCGGCGCCGTCCGCGCGCACCTGCTCCGGCGCCAGCGCGCCGCGCACCTTGCGCAGCAGGCCCTCGATCGCGGCGATCCGCGGCGGCCGGTACAGGATCGCCATCGGCGTCTTGCGGCACAGCCAGTAATTCAGCAGCTCCCAGCAACCCAGGTGCGGCGCGGCGATGATCACGCCCTTGCCCGCGGCCAGCGCCGCATCCAGCAGCGCCTCGCCACGCACCTCGCGCACCAGCGCCAGCGCGCGCTCGGCGCCGGCGCCCCAGACCTTGACGATCTCGCTGGCCGATTTGCCGCTTTCGGCCATCACCTCGCGCAGCAGCGCCGCCTGCGCCGCCTCATCCAGCCGCGGCCGCACGATGCGCAGGTTCACCGCGGTGTTGTGCACCGTGCGGCCGCCGCGCCACAGCAACAGGCGTCCCAGCCCGCCGCCGATGCCGTGCAGCGCGCGCAACGGCAGCAGCGCCAGCAGGCGCAACAGGAGGTAGACGAGGTACATGTCGATACGCATCCGTGCAGTTTACGGGAGGCGGCCCCGCGGCACCGGACCATGTCGGCAACCGGCCGTCTTTCACCGGCCGCGATGGCGCCGTAAGCTAGGCGCCTCGCCACCGTCGTGCGCCCATGATTGCCCTGATCCAGCGTGTATTGTCCGCCAGCGTCAGTGTCGGCGACGAAACGGTCGGCGCGATCGGCCCCGGCCTGCTGGCCCTGGTGGCGGTGCAGCCGGACGACGGCGAAGCACAGGCGAAGCGCATGCTGGAACGCCTGCTCGGCTATCGCGTGTTCGCCGATGCCAACGGCAAGATGAACCGCTCGCTCACCGACACCGGCGGCGGCCTGCTGCTGGTCAGCCAGTTCACCCTCGCCGCCGACACCCGTTCCGGCATGCGCCCCAGCTTCACCAGCGCGGCGCCGCCCGAGCACGGCCGGCGCTGGTTCGAACGGCTGCTGGAACTGGCGCGCACCGCGCATCCGCCGGGGGTGGAAACCGGGCGCTTCGGCGCCCATATGGTGATCCAGCTGGTGAACGACGGCCCGGTGACTTTCTGGCTCGACACCGGATGAACGGACACACGGCGTGCGAGACGCGGCCGGAGCCGGCAAGGTACGGCAACACCGCGATCTGGCGCGATTTTTGCGTGTCTGGTCGAAACCTTTTCTCACTTGAAAACTGGTCAAAAAAGCAGCACATCGCTATAATGTCCGGTTCTTGAACCCTGCGGCGGTCGGTTAATGAATAGCAAAGCTCCCCACGAGCAACAGTCTGAAATCAAGGCGCTCATCTCCAAGGGCCTGGAGCAGGGCTACCTGACCTACGCCGAGATCAACGACCACCTGCCCGACGACATCGTCGACCCGGAGCAGATCGAAGACATCATGGCGGTGCTCAAGGGCGTCGGCATCGAAGTGCACGACGCCGCGCCGGACGCCGACCCGCTGGCCGACAAGGCCGGCAGCAGCACCGACGACGAAGCCGCCGCCGAGGAAGCCGTGGCGCTGCTGTCCGCGGTGGACGCCGAAGTCGGCCGCACCACCGACCCGGTGCGCATGTACATGCGCGAGATGGGCACGGTCGAGCTGCTCACCCGCGAGGGCGAAATCGCCATCGCCAAGCGCATCGAGGAAGGCCTCGGCCAGGTACAGACCGCGCTGGCCAGCTTCCCGCTGACCATCGAGCTGCTGCTGGAGGAATACGACCAGCACCTGGACGGCAAGCGCCGCCTCAGCGAAATCCTGGCTGGCTTCCTCGACCTGGAGGAAGCCGCCGACCTTGCCCGCAAGGAAAAGGAAGCCGCCGCCCTGCTGGCGCCCGAGCCCGAAGTCGGCGATGACGACGCCGATACCGACGACGACGACACCGCCACCGAGGAAGAGGAAGAAGCCGGCCCCACCGGCCCCGATCCGGAAGAGGTCAAGCGCCGCATGGAGCTGCTGCGCGACTACTACGCCAAGTTCCAGAAGGCCGCGCCGAAGGCCGCCAGCATCACCGACAAGAAGATCGTCAAGCTGCGCGACCAGATGGCCGAGGAGTTCCTCAAGCTCAAGCTGCCGTCCGCGCTGATCGACGGCTTCGTGCGCAAGCTGCGCGAGGTGGTCAACGACATCCGCCACCACGAGCGCGTGCTGATGGACATCTTCGTCAAGCAGGTGAAGATGCCCAAGGCCGAGTTCATCAAGGCGTTCCCCAGCAACGAGGGCAACCTCGAGTGGGTGGCCGAGCTGAGCCGCAAGCGCCAGAAGTGGTCGCCGAACATCAAGACCTACCGCGAGGCGATCGACGCCGAGCAGGAGAAGCTCGCCACCATCGAGCGCAAGCTGTTCCTGCCGCTGATCGACATCAAGGACATCAACCGCGCCATGGCCAGCGGCGAGGCGAAGGCCCGCCGCGCCAAGAAGGAAATGGTCGAGGCCAACCTGCGCCTGGTGATCTCGATCGCCAAGAAGTACACCAACCGCGGCCTGCAATTCCTCGACCTGATCCAGGAAGGCAACATCGGCCTGATGAAGGCGGTCGACAAGTTCGAGTACCGCCGCGGCTACAAGTTCTCGACCTACGCCACCTGGTGGATCCGCCAGGCGATCACCCGTTCGATCGCCGACCAGGCGCGCACCATCCGCATCCCGGTGCACATGATCGAGACGATCAACAAGCTCAACCGCATTTCCCGCCAGATGCTCCAGCAGTTCGGCCGCGAGGCCACGCCGGAGGAACTGGCCAAGGAAATGGAGATGCCCGAGGACAAGATCCGCAAGGTGCTGAAGATCGCCAAGGAACCGATCTCGATGGAAACCCCGATCGGCGACGACGAGGATTCCCACCTGGGCGATTTCATCGAGGACGGCAACGCAAGCTCGCCGGTCGATTCGGCCACCGAGACCGGCCTGATGGAAACCGTGCGCGACGTGCTCGCCGGCCTGACTCCGCGTGAGGCGAAGGTGCTGCGCATGCGCTTCGGCATCGACATGAACACCGACCACACGCTGGAAGAAGTCGGCAAGCAGTTCGACGTCACCCGCGAGCGGATCCGCCAGATCGAGGCCAAGGCGCTGCGCAAGCTGCGCCACCCGAGCCGCTCCGAACAGCTGCGCTCGTTCCTCGACGTCGAGTAATTCGCGACGCCGGCATGACGAAGAAGCCCCGCCGATGCGGGGCTTCTTCGTTTCAGGCGACGGGTTCAGCCGACGTCGTAGAAGAATTGCTCGCGCACGATCTTGCCGCCGTGCACGCGGTACACGCAGATCTCGCTCATGTTCATCCGGCCGCGGCCCTTCATCGTCACGTCCATCGCCAGCGCGATGCTGAACCAGTTCTCCGCGATCACCGGCTCGCTCACGCTGCCGCCATGCACCGCCTCGATCATCGCGCTGAACTGGCGACCCTTCTCGTAGATCGCCGCCAGCCCCTGCACGCTGCCCAGCGCGCCCGGCGGCAGGCCCTCCGGCTCGATGCTCACGGCATCCTCCGCATACAGCTCGCGCTGCGCCTCCTCGTATTTGCCTTCCCGGCACAACTCGACCAACCGTTTCGCGATCGCTTCGGTGTTCATGCGTACTCTCCGGCTTGGGGGGAACGACCAGCCTACGCCCCAGGCCATCGCGTCACCACACGATTTGTGGCACGCCGCCCCCGCGGGCGACGCGCAGAAACCGCGAGGACACCCAAGCTGGCGGTTCTCGCGCTGGCACGCTCCCGGCAACTCCTCTACCATTCATCGCTTGTGGGCCTATAGCTCAACGGTTAGAGCAGGGGACTCATCGAAAGGTGCCGCCATGCAGGAATGCGTGGACGGGAACGGGATGAATTCAGGGAAACCTCAGCGGCGCGCAACGCGGCCGGTGGCAACCCTGAGCCAAGCCGGCGGTACACCGTCGGAAGGTGCAGAGACTACCTGAGGGCTTCAGCGCCCTTGATCACAGGCTCGAGCGTCCCGCACCCCACCCGCCACAGGCGAAGGGTGAAGAGATAGTCCGCGCCGGAGGGAAACCTTCGGAACACGCGAATCCCTTGGTTCCAGGTTCGAATCCTGGTGGGCCCACCAACCGCTTGTCATCGCCTCGAATGCTGCCATCACAGTACCCGCTGCGACGAGCGGCTGCACTGATGCGCGCCCATGCCCTTCTGGCCGGTAGCGGACAGACCGCGGCGCCCGCGAGCGACCAGCGACGACTCTCAAAGCGTGACGAACATCACGATCCGAACGGCCGTGAAATGAAAAAATGTGAACCGCTTCACTCTGTGCAGCTAACCTACTCGCCGTGAGGCGACCATCCCGGCCATCCCCCGGCGCAGATGGATCCAAGCCCGCTTCGGCGGGCTTTTTCATGGTTGAAACTTCGGCACGCCGACCTCACCCAAGGTTCCACGACGCCCATTGAGGACGCCAGCATGGTCAAGGAAAGCGGGATGCAGTATCCGCTGCAGGCCTGGATCGAGGGCCATTACGCACGCGACTGCAACGAACCACGAGAAAAGTGCCCCTACGAGCACGGCTCCACGATGGCTCTTGCCTGGCACAGGGGCTGGCGCAATCGCGAACAGTTGGATGCCGCGAAAAGCCCGGAAACGGAAGCCGGCGACTAGCCGCATCGCATGCAAGGCCTGCCAGGCAAGGCGCCACTCGCGCTTTTTTGACGCGGGTGGTCGGCGATGCCCGCGGATTCGTGCTCGGCCGACGCCCCGATAGAAAAACTATCTTTTGAACATGCCGTGCCGGCTCGATTCAGGAGGGCGGCTTGCCCCACACTGCCGCCCATGACGAGGATGGCAACCGGCAGGTGAAGTATGCGCAACAAGCTGCGCGTGCCCGGCTTGCGGCCGGAGCCGTTCGCCAAGGCGCTGGCCGGTGATGCCGACGCGCTTCGAGGATGCCGCGCTCACTCGTGCAGCGTCGCCTGCGGCACCTCCGCCGAGCCTTCCTCGCGGTCGCGGTACAGCGCGGCGCGCACCAGCAGCATCAGGGTGATCGGCGTGGTCAAGGTGAGGAACACGCCGATCAGGATCTCGTAGAAGATCGGCCGGCCGTGCAGCACCGAGAAGCAGGTGATCGAGGCGGCCAGCATGAAGAACGTGCCCAGCGTGGTGCCCAGGGTGGGCGCGTGCACGCGCTGGTAGAAGTTCTTCAGGCGCAGCAGGCCGAGCGAGCCGACGAAGGCGAGCAGCGCGCCCAGCAGCACGAGAACCGCCACCAGGATCGCCGCCCATGGCGGCAGGGCGTCGAGATGGCTCATTCGATCACCTGCCCGCGCATCAGGAATTTCGACAGCGCCACCGTGCCGGCGAAGCCGAGCAGCGCGATGATCAGGCCCGCCTCGACGTAGAGCAGGCTGCCGCTGCGGATGCCGACGGTCAGCAGCAGGATCATCGCGTTGACGTACAGCGCATCCAGCGCCAGCACGCGGTCCTGCGCGCGCGGACCGCGCACCATGCGGACGATCGAGAAGCTCATCGCCAGCAGCAGCAGGATCTGCGCGAGGAGGATGGCGGCACCGAGCAGGCTGTGGCTCATTGGAAGATCTCCAGCAGGGGGCGCTCGTAGCGCTGCTTGATCGAGTCGATCCAGCTCGCCTCGTCGACCAGGTCCAGCACGTGGATCAGCAGGATGTTCGCGCTGGAGTCGTAGCTGACCCAGATCGTGCCCGGCGTGGAGGTGATGATGCACGCCAGCACGGCGAGGCCGTAGTGGTCGGTGAGGGTCAGCGGGATCGCCACGAAGCCGGACTGCATGCGGCTGTCGCGGCGCAGGATGATCCGGGCCACGGCGATGTTCGAGCGCACGATGTCGTACACGACGCGCACGAACAGCAGGCCGAGCAGCGGATAGTTGCGCACGCGCGCCTTCGGCGGGCGCAGCAGGCCGAACACCTTCGCCAGCGCAACGCCGAGCAGCGCACCGAGCAGGACCGTGCCGGGCGCGATGCTCTGGTTCAGCAGCAGCCAGATCAGCAGCAGCAGCACGGACAGGATCGGATACGGCAACCAGCGCCTGGTCATGGCTGTGCCTCCGCGGCCGGCAACACCTGCTGGGTGTACGCGGCCGGCGTGTGGATCTGCCGCGCGGTGTCGCGCAGATAGCGCAGCGGTACCTCGGCCTGCACGCTCAGCAGCAGACACAGGCCGAGCAGGATCGCGATGGAGGCGCTCTCGACCAGCCGCACCTTCGGGAAAATTCGCTCGGGTTCGACCCAGAAGATCTGGATGCCGGCGCGGCACATCGCGATCACCGTGCAGAAGCCGGCCACGATGACCAGGGCGAACAACACGATCGCGCCCACGCGCGGACCGGCCTCGAGCATCGGCGCCAGCATGGCGAACTTGGCCAGGAACCCGGACAGCGGCGGCAGCCCCGCCAGCAGCAGCGCGCAGGCGAAGAAGCTGGCGCCGAGCATGGCGATCGGCGCGGAGATCACCACCCGGCTCTCGTCCTCCTGCGCGTACAGGCCTTCGCCCACCGACGCTTCGCCCAGTTGCTCGTACGGCTCCAGGCTCAAGCTGTCGTCGGTGTCGTCGTCGCCGTCGGAGGCGAGCAGGCCGGCGACCAGGAAGAACGCGGCGATGGCCAGGGTGGAGATCACCAGGTAGGCCAGCGCGCCGGCGGTGACCGCCGGCAGTTGCAGGCCGATCGCGCCGAGCAGGGTGCCGGAGGAGATCAGCACGTTGTAGCCGGCCAGCTTGGCCAGGTCGCGCGCACCGAGCATGCCGATAGTGCCGGCGACCACGGTGGCCACGCCGCCCCACAGCATCCAGCCGCTGCCGAAATGGGCGGACGCCGGCCCCGCGCCGTCGCCGAACAGCAGCAGGCCCAGCCGCAGCAGCACGTAGATGCCGACCTTGGTCATCAGCGCGAACATCGCGGCCACCGCCGGCGATGCTGCCGCATACGTGCGCGGCAGCCAGAAGCCCAGCGGCCACATCGCGGTCTTGATCAGGAACGCCACGCCGAGAATCGCCGCACCCGCATGCAGCAGCGCGCGGGTGCGCCCGGGCACGTGCGGGATCAGCTCGGCCAGCGCCGCCATGTTCAGCGTGCCGGTGACGCCGAAGATCAGGCTGACCCCGAGCAGGAACAGCATCGAGGCGGTCAGGTTGACCGCGATGTAGTGCAGCCCCGCGCTGACCCGGCGCGCACCCGAGCCGTGCAGGGCGAGGCCGTAGGACGCCGCCAGCAGCACCTCGAAGAACACGAACAGGTTGAACAGGTCGCCGGTGAGGAAGGCGCCGTTCAGGCCCATCAGCAGGAACTGCAGCAGCGGCTGGAAGTGGCCGCCGCGATGCTGCCAGCGGCCCAGCGCGTACGGCAGCAGCGCCAGCGCGAGCACGCCGGCGAGCAGCACCATCAGCGCCGACAGCCGGTCGGCCACCAGCACGATGCCGAAGCGCGCCGGCCAGTCGCCGATGCGGTAGACCGCCGCCAGCGCGCCGTCGTCGGACACCGCCCGCATCAGCGCCGCGGCCAGCAGCACCAGCGCGACGCACGAGGCGACGCTCAGCGCCAGCACCGTGCGCCGGCGTTTCTCGCCGACCAGCAGCTGCAGCGCGGCGACCAGCAGCGGCAGCACGATCGGTGCGATGATCAGGCAGTTGCTCACGGCGTGCCGTCCTCGCCGTCGACGTGGTCGTTGCCGGTGAGGCCGCGCGAGGTCAGCAGCACCACCAGGAACAGCGCCGTGGTGGCGAAGCCGATCACGATCGCGGTGAGCACCAGCGCCTGCGGCAGCGGGTCGGCGTACTGCGCAATGTCGCCGGCGGCGTCGCGCAGCACCGGATCGGCGCCGGTGCGCAGGCCGCCGATCGAGAAGATGAAAAGATTCACCGCGTAGGAGATCAGGGTCAGCCCGATGATCACCTGGAACGTGCGCGGGCGCAGCAGCAGCCACACGCCGGAGGCGGCGAGAATGCCGATCGCGGCGGCAAGGACCAGTTCCATCAGCCCTGCCCTCCCGTCGTGGCCGGCGCATCCGCCAGCTGGCGCGGACGGCGCAGCGACTGGTGCGCCAGCGCGATCAGCATCAAGGTGGTGGCACCGACCACCACGCTGAACACGCCCAGGTCGAACAGCACCGCCGAGGCCAGCGGCAGCTTGCCCAGCAAGGGCAGCTCCGCGTAGCGGAAATACGAGGTGAGGAATGGACGGCCAAACGCCAGCGAAGCCAATCCGGTCGACACCGCCAGCAACAGGCCCGCGCCGATCCAGCGCACCGGCAGCACGCGCAGGCGCGCCTCCACCCAGCGTGCGCCGCGCGCCATGTACAAGAGGATCAGCGCCACCGCCACGGTGATGCCGGCGACGAAACCGCCGCCCGGCAGGTCGTGCCCGCGCAGGAACAGGTGCAGCCCGAACAGCAGGATCACCGGGAACATCAGCTGGATGATCAGGCCCGGGATCATCAGGTAGTCGGTCAGCGAATGATCGACCGCGCCACCGGCTTCGCCTGCATCCGGCACGTTTTGCCGGCGCTGCTGCAGCGGCACGTTGATGCTCTCGGCGGCCGGGCGGAAGCGTCGCAGCAGGCCGAACACGGTCAGCGCCACGATCGCCAGCACGCTGATCTCGCCCAGCGTGTCGAAGCCGCGGAAATCGACCAGGATCACGTTGACCACGTTGCGGCCGCCGCCCTCCGTGTACGCGCGCTCGAGGAAGAAGCGCGAGATCGAATCGGCCACCGGATGCATCATCGCCGCATAGGCCAGGCTGGCCACGCCCAGGCCGACCACGATCGCGATCAGCCCGTCGCGGCGGCGCCGGAAGCGGTGCATGCGGCTCTCCGGCGCCAGCCCCTCGATGCGCTTGGGCAACCAGCGCATGCCGAGCAGGATCAGGATCGTGGTGACCACCTCCACCAGCAGCTGGGTCGCCGCCAGGTCCGGCGCCGACAGCCACACGAAGCTGACGCAGGACACCAGCCCCGCGCCGCCGGTGAGCACCAGTGCGGCGAGGCGGTGGAACTTGGCCTGGCTCGCCGCGCCGATCGCGCAGGCCGCACCGAGCAGCCACAGCAGCGCGAACGCCGGGTCGACGCTGGACCAGCGCGGATGGAAGCCGAACGGCACGCTGGTCGCGGCCAGGCCGCCGGCCAGCAGCGCCAGCAGCACGATCCACAGCAGCTGCGGCTGCAGCCGGCGGCTCGGGTAGCGGCGCTCGATCCATTGCGGGATGTCCGCGGCGAACACGGCCAGCACGCGCTCGAAGATGCGCTTGCCGCTGAGCCGCCCGGTCAGCGGCGCCGCCTCGCGCCCGGCAAAATAGCCGCGCAGGCGCACGTACAGCAGGCAACCCGCCACGAACGCGAAGATGCTCATCAGCAGCGGCGTGGTCACGCCATGCCATACCGCCAGGCTGTAATCCGGCAGGCGGCCGGCGCCCAACACCGAGCTTGCCGCCGCGCGCAGCGACGGGCCGATCACCCGCGCCGGCAGCATGCCCACCAGCAGGCAGGCCAGCGCCAGGAAGCCGATCGGGAAACGCATCCACAGCGGCGGCTCGTGCGGTTCCCGCGGCAAGCCGGCGGGCACGCGACCGAAGAACACGCCACGCACGAAACGGATCGAATAGGTCACGCCGAACGCGCTGGCGGCCACCGCGACCACCACCGAGATCATGTCGAGCAACGGACCCTGGCGGGCGGCCAGCGTCTCGGCGAAGAACATCTCCTTCGACAGGAAACCGTTCAGCAGCGGCACGCCGGCCATCGCCGCGCCGGCGATCAGCGCCAGCGTCGCGGTGACCGGCATGAAGCGGCGCAGCCCGCCGAGCGTGCGCAGGTCGCGCGTGCCGGCCTCGTGGTCGACCGCGCCGGCGGCCATGAACAGCGAGGCCTTGAAGGTGGCGTGATTGACGATGTGGAAGATCGCGGCGACCACGCCGAGCGCGCTGCCCAGGCCGACCAGCATGGTGATCAGGCCCAGGTGGCTGATTGTCGAATAGGCCAGCACGCCTTTCAGGTCCTGCTCGAACATCGCCGAGTATGCGCCCAGGATCAGCGTCACCAGGCCCGCCCCGCCGACGATCCAGAACCATTGATCGGTGCCGCCCAGCACCGGCCAGAAACGCACCAGCAGGAACACGCCGGCCTTCACCATCGTGGCCGAATGCAGATACGCGGACACCGGCGTCGGCGCCGACATCGCCTGCGGCAGCCAGAAATGGAACGGGAACTGCGCGCTCTTGGTGAACGCGCCGAGCAAGATCAGCAGCAGCGTCGGCGTGTACAGCGCATGCGCGCGTACCGTATCGCCCGCGGCGAGGATCACGTCGAGGTCGTAGCTGCCCGCGACATGCCCCAGCAGCAGCACGCCGGCGAACAGGCACAGGCCGCCGCCGGAGGTGACGATCAACGCCATCCGCGCGCCGTCGCGCGCCGATGGTCCGCGGTACCAGTAGCCGATCAGCAGGAACGAGAACAGGCTGGTCATCTCCCAGAAGAACACCAGCTGGATCACGTTGCCGGACATCACGATGCCCAGCATCGACCCCATGAACGCCAGCAGCAGGGCGAAGAAGCGCGCCAGCGGATCGTCCGGCGACATGTAGTAGCGGGCGTACAGGCCCACCAGCGTGCCGATGCCGCAGATCAGCAGCATGAACAGCCAGCTGAAGCCGTCCACCCGGAACACCAGGTCCAGCCCCAGCCCCGGTACCCACGGGATCACCTGGCGCAGCACGTTGCCGGCGGCAACCGCCGGGTACAGCCAGAGGGAAAGCAGCAGGCCGAGCAGCGCCGTGGCGGTCATCAGCCACGCCGCCAGATTGTGGCCGCGGCCACGGCCACGCAGCAGGAACACCGCGACGCTGGCCACGAACGGAAGGCAGACGATGGCGCTTGGCAGGGCGTTGTCAGGCATCAGTCACTGCGCTCAGTCGAAAGGTTGTCGGTGTCTCCGGCAACCGGGGCGGACACCCCGGCACTTCATGAGCGCTCGCACGCCTCGGCGGATGAAAACGCCTGTGCGTACCCTGGCGCGGGCAATCATTGCGATCGCCCGAATGACCTCACACCGCTTCGTTCGATTCTATAGGCCGGCCCGACCGGTCGGCAAATGCGCCCGTGTCCGCAACCCCTCTTCCCGGCGAGCTTAAGCACTTCGTAAGCGGATGCACGGATAATCTCCCCACGAGTCGCGCCGCCCCGCGGTCCCCGTGATCGAAGGAGCCTGTCCGTGCACATCATCCTGGTCGAGGACGATCCCCAGCTCGGCGCGGCGATCCAGCGCGCGCTGGAACGCCTCGCCTATACCGTCAGCTGGCTGCGCGACGGCCGCGAGGCGCTGCTCGCGCTGCGCGACCAGACCGCCGACCTGGTCCTGCTCGACCTCGGCCTGCCCGGCAAGGACGGGCTCGACGTGCTGGTCGAGGCCCGCCGCCTGCACGTCAAGACCCCGGTGCTGGTGATGACCGCGCGCGACGCGCTGGACGACCGCGTGCGCGGCCTCGACGCCGGCGCCGACGATTACCTGGTCAAACCCTTCCACCTGGAAGAGCTGGGCGCGCGCATCCGCTCGCTGACCCGGCGCGCGCAGGGCCTGGCCGCCAACCGCATCGATGCGGGCGCGTTGAGCCTCGACCTGGGCACCTCCGAGGTAAGCTTCCGCGGCGAGCGGGTCGAGCTGACCAAGCGCGAATTCGCCCTGCTGCAGATCCTGATGGAACGCGCCGGCCGGCTGGTGCGCCGCGAGAACCTGGAGAACTCGCTGTACGGCCTCGACAACATGGTCGGCTCCAGCGCGCTGGAAGTGCTGGTGCACACGCTGCGCCGCAAGCTGAGCTTCGACACCATCCAGACCGTGCGCGGCTTCGGCTACATGATTCCGCGGGAGCCGAAATGAGGTTGGCGAGCCTGCTGAAGCCGGCCAGCCTGCATGGCCGGCTGCGTTGGCTGATCATCCTCGTGCTGCTGGCGGTGCTGCTGCCGCTGGGCGTGCTCAGCTTCCATCGCACCATCACCGAGGTGGACGAGCTGTCCGACGGGCGGCTGGCGCAGTCGGCGCGGACGCTGCAGGTGCTGATCGAGCATGCCGACATGCAGGCACTGCAGGGACGCGACGACGCGGGCACGCTGGTGCCGATCGAAGCCGGCCGCAGCCACCCGCCGAAGCGGCGTCGGAACACCTACGAGTCGGAAGTCGGCTTCCAGGTATTCGATGGTGCCGGGCGCACGCTGCTGGCCACCGCGAATCTCGCCGCCCTGCCGCCGCCCGCGGCCGGCGACGCGGACTTCCAGGATGTGCAGCAGGGCGGCTTCCGCTGGCGCGTCTTCACCCTGCGCGACATCGCCGACGGCGTGGTGATCCGCACCGGCGAGCGTTACGACAGCCGCCACGACATCATGCACGCGGTATGGCTGGAGCACAGCCTGCCGCTGCTGATCGGCCTGCCCCTGCTGGCCCTGCTGGTGGGCTGGGCGGTACGGCGCGGCTTGCGCCCGCTCGAAGCGCTGACCCGCGCCCTCTCGGCCCGCGAGCCGGGCAGCCATGAACCGGTGCAGCTGCCCGACGCGCCGCTGGAATTGCAGCCGGTACTGGCCGCGCTGAACGGCCAGCTGGCGCGACTGGAGAATGCGCTGGAACGCGAGCGCCGCTTCAGCGCCGACGTGGCGCACGAACTGCGCACGCCGCTGGCCAGCGCCATGATCAATCTCGAAAGCGCGATGACCACCACCGATCCGGCCGAGCTGAAGAGCGGCCTGGGCAACGCCCAGCACGGCATCGCCGGGCTGGCGCGCCGGATCGAACAGTTGCTGGCGCTGGCCCGGCTGGAAGCGGGTGCGGCGTCGAGCCAGCGCAGCCGCGTCGACCTGGTCGCCGTGGCGATGGGCGTGATCGAGGAGCTGTCGCCGGTGATCGCCGACAGCGGCGTGGAGCTGAGCTTTGCGCGGCTGACGCCGCAAGTGTCCGTGCTGGGTTACGAGGCCGCGCTCGCGGCCCTGCTGCGCAACCTGGTCGAAAACGCGCTGCGCCACGTACCGGCCGGCGGCCAGGTGCAGTTGTCGATCGAACAGGGCGAGCGCGTGGCGCTGATCGACGTCATCGACGATGGCCCGGGCATTCCGGCCGAACGCCGCGCCAGCGTGTTCGCCCGCTTCCACCGCGAAGCCGGCAGCCGCGGCGACGGCTACGGGCTGGGCCTGTCGATCGTGCAGCGCGCGGCACAGCTGCACGATGCCACGATCGAACTGCTCGACTCGCCTTACGGCAGCGGCCTGCGCGTACGCGTGGCGATTCCGCTGCGATCCTGATATCGGCTCAAGGCCGCCCGACGGTGAGGACGCCGAAGCTGTCCGGCTCGATCGTGCGGCGCCCGTTGGCCTGCCGGGTGGCGCCCAGCCGCGCCGCGGAGAGGTACAGCCGGTGCAGCTTCGGATCGAGCGTGAGCGTGCGCGCGCTGACCTGGGTGGGAATGGTCGCGGTCACGTGGTAGTGGTCCGGATCGTCCTCGTGCACCGCGGTGATCGTGCCGCTCTCGCCATTGGCGCTGTAGATCATCGCCTCGGCCGGATCGAACACCACGCCATCCGGGCCATCGCCGATCGGCACGTCGGCCACGTGGTGGCCGTCGACCGCATCGAGCACGGCCATCGTGCGGTTGTCGCACACCGCGAACAGCCGACGGTGCGCGTTGTCGATCGCCAGCCCGCTCGGCGATTCGCACGGCGCCAGCGGCCAGGTCTGCAGCACCTTGTTGCTGGCCGAGTCGATCTGCACCAGTTCCGACTTGTCCTCGATGTTCACGTAGACGTGGCCGGCGCCATCGGCCACCGCGAACTCCGGCTTGCCGGGCAGCGCGACGCTGCCGATCACCGCGCTCTTCGCCGGGTCGATCACGCTGGCGCTGGCGCTCTTGCCGTTGAAGGCGAGCACGTGGTGCGAGGCGCTGTCGTACAGGATCGCATCGGGATTGCGGCCGGTGCCGGTAATCGTCGCCACGGTCTTCAGCGAAGCCAGGTCGAACACCGTCACCGACGCGCTCCTGCCGTCGCTGACGAAACCGCGATGCAGGTCATCGGCCAGCGCGATGCCGTGCACGCCCGCCGTGCCGGCGATCGTGCCGATCTGCTTGCCGGCATCGATGTCGATCACCAGCACGCGGTCGCCGCGGCTGACGAACAGGTGGCGGCTGGGCGCATCGAACGCCAGGTAATCCCAACCGCCCGGGCCTCCCAGCGCCAGTCGCGAAAGCAGGCGCGGGGCCGGCGGCGGCGCGGCGGCCGCGGGGACCTGCGGGACAGCCGCCAGCGCCAACAGCGCAGCGGGCAACAGCTTGCGGATCGGTCGTGGCATGGTCGGCACCTTGGATGAAGAGGGGCGGTGGCCAGCATGTGCGCAATCGCTTATGCGCGCCTTAGCCAGCCGCCTTTTGCGCATCGCGGCGGCGCAGCAGCGCGTACAGCACCGGCATCAGCAGCAGCACCAGCGGCACCTGCACCAGCAGGCCGGAGATGATCGCCACCGCCAGCGGCTGCTGCATCTGCGAGCCGCCGCCGAGCGCCAGCGCCAGCGGCAGCAAGGTGAGCATCGCGGCCAGCGTGGACATCAGGATCGGCCGCGTGCGGTGCCGGCCCGCCTCATGCAGCGCCTCGTGCAGCGGCATGCCGGCGGCGGCCTGCTCGAGCTCGGAGAAGTAGAAGATCGCCACCTCGGTGACGATGCCGACAATCATCGTCATGCCCATCATCGCCGAGATGTTGAGCTCGATGCCGGTCAGCCAAAGCCCGGCGAACACCGCCGGAATCGCCAGCAGCGGCATCGCCAGGATCACCAGCGCCACCCGGAAACTCTCGTACAGGAACAGCAGCAGGGCGAACACCAGCGCGATCGCCGCCAGCAGCACGATGCTGAGGCCGCGGAACGCCTGCTGCTGTTGCTGGTACAGGCCGCCGAGCTGGTAGTACATGCCCTTGGGCAGCAGGCCGGGTCGGGCCAGCACGCGCTTGACGTCGGCGATGGTGGCGCCGAGGCTGCGCCCGCTGATGCGCCCGGTCACCGCGACCATCCGTTTCAGGTTGTCGCGGGTGATCTGCGGCTGGCCCTGCACCTCTCGCAGCGTGGCCACCCGCGACAGCGGCAGCAGATGGCCGTCGCCGGCGCGGATCGGCAACGCGGCGACCTGCTCCAGCCGCTGGTGCGCCGCGGTCGGCAGGCGCACGCGCACACCCACCACCCTTCCTTCCGTCGGCAATTGCGCCGCCACGGTGCCGTCGATCGCCGCGGCGACCTGGTCGGCGACGCCGGCCGGATCGAGACCTTCCAGCGCGGCCCTGGCCGGATCGACCTGCACGGTCAGCGCATCGCCGGCCGGATTGATGCCATTGCGCACGCCGACCACCCCGTCGATCCTGCCGACCGCCGCGGCAACCTTGCCGGCAGTGGCGGAAAGCTGGGTCGGGTCGTCGCCGTACAGCTGGATCTCGATCGGCTGCGGCACCGCCACCAGGTCGCCGATCAGGTCCTCCATCAGCTGCGACAGCTCGATGTCCAGCCCCGGCACGTGCTGCTCGACTTTGCCGCGTACCTGCGCCATCACCGCCTCGGTATCCGGGCGCGAGCCGCTTTTCAGGCGCACGAAGAAGTCGCCCTGGTTCGCCTCGGTGAGGCCGCCGCCGAGTTGCAGCCCGGTGCGCCGCGAGTAGGTGTCCACGTAGGGATTCGCGCGGATGATCGCCTCGACCTGGCGCAACAGCCGATCGGTCTCCTGCAGCGAGGTGCCGGGTGGCGACAGGTAGTCGAGGATGAAGCCGCCCTCGTCCATCTGCGGCATGAAGCCGGTGCCGACGCGGGTGAAGGCCAGGCCGCCGACCAGCAACAGCGGCAGCACCAGCAGCAGCACCAGCAACGGCCGCCGCAACCAGCGCTGCAGGATGCTCTGGTAGCCCTGCATCATGCGTCGGGTGAAACGGCCCGGCGGATGTTCGGCGCGATGGCGTTCGTCGAGGAAGCGCTCGGCCAGCAGCGGCACCGCGATCCAGGTCAGCAAATACGAAATCACCAGTGCGCTGGCCATGGTCAGCGACAGCGCCTTGAAAAACGCACCGGTAACGCCGGACAGGAACGCCAGCGGCAAGAAGATCACCACGGTGGCGGCACTGGAACCGGTCAGCGGGCGGGTGAACTCCCACGCCGCGGCGGCGATGCGTTCGTGCAGTTCGCCTTCGCCTTCGTCCGGATGCAGCCGGCGCATGATGTGTTCGAGCATCACGATCACGTCGTCGATGATCAAGCCGACCGCCGCGGCCATGCCGCCCAGCGTCATCATGTTGAAACTCATGCCGAGCACCGACAGCAGCAGCACGGTGATCGCCAGCACCGCCGGCACCACGATCAATGCGACCAGGATCACCCGCGTGTTGCGCAGGAACACGAACAGCACCAGAGCGGCCAGCAGCACGCCGATCAGGATCGCATCGCGCACGCTGGCCGCCGCACCGGTCACCAGCTGGGTCTGGTCGTACCAGTTGGCGATACGCACGCCGGCCGGCATCTGCGGCGCATAGTCGGCCAGCCGCTGCTTCACTTCCCTGGCGATCTGCACGCTGTTGCCGTCGGGCTGCTGGTAGACCTGCAGCAGCACCGCATCCTGGCCGTCGGCGTTGACGCGGATCCACTGAGGCACGTGATCGAGGCTGACCGCGGCCACGTCGCCCAGCCGCACCGCGCCGCCGGGGCCGGCGCGCAGCACGATGCCGCGCAGCGCGGCGAGCGTCTTCGGCTGGTTGTCGGCCAGCAGCAGGTACAACTTGTAATGGTCGGCGACGCGGCCCATCGCCTGGATCGTCGCCGCATGGCCGACCGCCGTGGCCACGTCGGCCAGGCTCAGCTGCAGCGCGCGCAGCTTGCCCGGATCGACGTCGGCGTGGAACTCGGCCACCTCGCCGCCCTGCACCTGGACCTGGGCCACGCCGCCGATGCCGCTCAGCAACGGACGCAGCTGGTACTCGGCCAGGTCGTGCAGCGCACCCGGCGACTGCGTGTGCGAGCGCAGGCTGTAGGCCAGCACCGGAAACGTGGTCGGATCCATCCGCCGGGTGCTCAGCTGAGTGCCTGCCGGCAGCTGCGGCAGGATCTGCCCGGCCGCCGCATTCACTTCCTGCAGCGCCGCGGCCATGTCCGCGCCCCAGTCGAACGTCACCGCCACCTCGGCGCTGCCGCGGCTGGTGGTGGAGCGCACGTCGCGCACGCCGCGCACGTGGCGGATCGCCTCCTCCACCGGCGTGGTCACCTCGATCGCCATCTGGTCGGCCGGACGGTCGCCCGCATCCAGCGACACCTGCACGCGCGGGAAGGCCACGTTCGGGAACAGCGCCACCGGCATCCGCAGCGCGCTGGCGATGCCGCCGATCGCCAGCATCAGGGCGAGAAACAACAGCGAACGCCGATGCCGCTGCATCCATGCGGTGATGCTCACCGGGCGGACTCCTGCACCGCATCGCCGTCCGCCAGTTCGTAGGCGCCGAGCACGATCACCTTCGCCTGCGCATCGAGCGGGCCCTGCACGCCGACGGGATCGCCCTCCGGGCTGCGCAGCGTCACGTCGACGCGTTTGGCGTGGCCGTGCTCGATCTGGAACAGGTAGTCGCCGTGTTCGTCGTGCAGCACCGCCGCACGCGGTACCGCCCACGCGCTGAAATCGGCCGTGCGGATCTGCGCATCCAGCGCGGCGCCGGCGACCAGGGCGGCGCCGGCTTCGGCCGGCAACTCGACCTGGGCGCCGAGCAGATGGGTCTGCGGGTCGATCGACTGGCCGATCATGCGCAGGCTGCCGATAAAGCTCGCCTTGTCGCCATACACGCTGCGCAACTGCACCGGCATGCCGACATGCAGCCTCGCGCCGTCTTCCGGCTGCACGCCGAGCTGCGCAACCAGCGCATGGGCAGGGGTGAAACTCAGCAACGGTGCATTCGCGGCGAAGCGCTCGCCCAGGCCCACGCCGAGTGCGTTGACCACGCCATCTGCCGGCGCGCTGACGGTTTCCCGCGCGCTGCCGCCGCCGAGCGCGCGCTGCGCATCCAGCGCGGCCTGCGCGTCGGCCAACGCCTTGCGCGCGGTCGCCAGTTGCGACTGCGTGGCCAGCCGTTGCGTCGCCAGCTGTTCGGTGCGCTGGAGTTCGCCGCGGGCCAGCTCCAGCGCGCTCTGCGCCTGCCGGTACGCGCTGCGCGCGGCCGGATCGGGTGCGATCGTCAGCAGCGGCTGGCCGCGCCGCACGCTCTGCCCGGCCGCCACGCTCAGCGCCACGACCTGGCCACCATGCGCGAGGCTGATCGCGCGCGCGTGCTGCGGATCGCCTGCCGCACTGCCCCACGCCTCGACGGTGTCGTGGAAGGCCTGCTGCACCGGCGTGGCGGTGGTCACCGCCACCTGGCCCTTCACCGCCGCCGCTTCTTCGTCATCGGTGGCGCCATGGCTGCACGCGGCCAGCAGCAGGCACAACAGCGGCAAGAGCAGCGATCGGTTCATGGCGTGAACGCCTGTGCGGGGGCGGGATGGGTGGCGACGTCGACATCAGTGTTGCCGAGCAGCGCCTCCAGCGCGATCGACTGGGTGGCCTGCTGCTGTTGCACGGCGAGCAGATCGAGGTCGGCGCTCAGCGACCGACTGCGGATCGCCAGCCAGGTCGGCCAGTCCAACAGGCCTTGCCGCCACGCCTGTTCGGCCGCGCAGCGGGCATCGGCCAGCTGCTTTGCGTGGGCGGTCAACGCGCGGTGCTGCCGATCCAGCGTGGCGAGATCGACGGCGAGCCGTTGCATGTCGCTGCGCGTGGTCAGCACGCGTGACGCGTAGTCGTCCTTCAACTGTTGCCGGGTCGCCCGCTCGATCGCGATGTTGCCGCGGTTGCGGTCGAACAGCGGCAGCGCGATGCCGACGCTGAAACCGTGGGTGTAGATGGCGCTGGTGTCGCGCGCGCTGTTGAAGCCGATGTTCAACGCGGGAAACTGCGCCCGCACCGCGCCGCGCAGCTTGGCTTCCTGCGATTGATAGCCCGCCTGCAGCGCCAGCAGATCGGGGCGCCGGCGCGGCAGGTCGGCCAGCGCCTGCTGCAACTGCGCCGAGGTGGGCGCGACCCGATACGGCGCGCCGACCAGTTCCAGCGGCGCGGTCGGCGCAAGCCCGAGCAGCACGTGCAGGTCGCTGTTGGCCTGGTGCAGGGCGACCGCGTTGTCGGCCTGCTGCTTGCGCACGTCCGCGGCGGCGTTGAGGCCGGCGCTGGCGCTGTCGTAGGTGAGGTTGCCGGCCGCCAGTGCCGCATGGATGTAGCCGCCGACCTGGTCCAGCGCCGCCTGCTCGCTGGCCAGCCGGACCTGCCGCGCGCGCAGGTTCAGCACCCCGTCGAACAGCAATCGCGCCTGCGCCACGGTCTGCCACTCCGCCCACAGCAGGTCGAGGTTCACCTGCCCGGCCTGGCTGCGCGCCGCCGCCTGGCGCGACGAGCGGGTCAGCAGGGCGCCGATGTCTTCGCTGAGTCCGAGGTTGAACGCCGTGGTCAGGCCGCCGCCGGAGTGCTGCGGAAAATCCTCGCCGACGCTCAACTGCGGATCGGGCAGCAGCCCGGCCGCAAAGGCCTGCGCGCGGGCCACGCCCAGTTCGTCGCGCTTGAGCTTCAACGCCGGGCTGTTCGCCACTGCCAGCATCGCCGTCTCGGTCGCGTCCAACCCGTCGGAGGGATCGAAGCGATGCGTTGCCAGCGACGGCAGCATGCCGGCGCTGGGCGCGACGAGTTGCGCCACGCTGGCCACGCCTTCGCCCCGGCCCAGCGGCAACGGCGCGTAGCTGGCGCAGCCGGATACGATCAGCGCGACCACGACGGTACACGCCGTGCGCAGGCCGGAGATCACCGAAGGGAAGTGTCGCTGGCGGCCGGCGTTATGCATGCCGCCATTCTGGAAGCCACCGCTTAGTTCTTTCTTAAGCGAACCCGGCACGGTAGGCCGGCCTCCGCTTCGTGCGTGACCGAAGAGCGGCGGGCAATGCCCGCCCTACCAAAGCCGACGCGGGCTCGACGCCGTCACGACGACGGGCCCACCACACGCAGCGCGAGGGTGGCGAAGGCGCCGTCGCGGGCGAGTGCGGTGATCCGGTAATCGCCGGCCTGCGGCAGGCTGATCGCGATCGCGGCATCGGCATCGCTGCTGCCCTGCAGGCGGCCGTTGAGCAGCCATTGCACGGTGGTTTGCGTACCCAGCGCGTGCAGTGTCACGCGCAGCGGCTGCTCGCTGTTCGGCGCCCGCCGCAGGGTGACGCCGTTGCCCAGGCCGGCGATGCGGATCGGCGTGGCGCGGTCGAGCGAGTCGGCGGCGCAGCCGGGCGCGAGCGGCGGCAGCGCGGAACGGGCGCGGTCGTCCACGCTCAGCCATGGCGTGGCCAGCGCGGGCCAGCGCGCCAGCTGGATCGTGCGTTCGTGCGCGGCGTGGCAGGCACCGCTGAGACGCCGGCCCTTTTCGTCGACGCGCAGGGTGAGCAAGCCGGACGACCACGCGCCGAGGTCGCGTTCGGCAAACGTGGGCGGCAGCGCGTCGTCGAGCACCCAGGCCGTGCGGCGCTGGCGACACAGTGCGGGATCGGTGGCGGCGACCGCGCCGCCGAGCGGCCAGCAGATCTCGACCGACTTCACGCTGGCCGGCTGCGCACGCGCGTGGCCACCGCGCGAGGGCAACATGTCGACGACCTGGAACAGCAGCGGCAAGGCGGTCACCGCGCCGTACTGGCCGGGCGACGGCGTGCCGTCCGGGCGGCCGATCCACACGCCGACGGTCCAGCGGTCGGTGACGCCGATCGACCACGCGTCGCGGTAGCCGTAGCTGGTGCCGGTCTTCCACGCCACCGTGGCGTGCCGGTTGATCGCGCCGGCGAGCGGGCCGCCCTCGACGTCGGCCGGGTTGCTGGCGAGGATGTCGCGGACGATCCACGCCGCGCCGGACGACAGCAGTCGGCGTGGCTGCGCGGGTTGTTCCGGCGTGTAGCGCGGCGTGCCGGCGATGCCGCCGTTGGCGAACGCGGTGTACGCGCCGACCAGGTTTTCCAGTCGAGTGGATGCGCCGCCGAGGATGATCGACAGATTCGGCGACGCACCGGAGGGCAGGCCGAGATCGACGCCGCCGTTGGCCAGCCGCGCCACGAAGCGGTTCGGCCCGACCCGATCCAGCACGTCCACCGCCGGCACGTTGAGCGAGCGCTGCAGCGCCTCGGCGGCGCTGACCGGGCCCGAGAACGCCTCGTCGAAATTGCCCGGCTTGTAGCCGCCGAAATCCTGCGGCGCGTCGACCAGCAGGCTCTCGGAGTTGATCAGGCCGTCGTCCAGCGCCAGGCCGTACAGGAACGGCTTCAGTGTCGAGCCGGGCGAGCGCGGTGCGTTCACCATGTCGATGTAGCCGTGCCGCTGCGGATCGGCGAAGTCGCTGGTGCCGACGTAGACGCGCGCCTCCAGCGTGGCGTTGTCGACCACCAGCAGGGCCGCCGACGTGTGCGCGGGCAGGCGCGAGAGGTACGCGCTGACCCGGTCCTCGGCGGCGCGCTGCAGGTTCGCGTCGATGGTGCTGGCGATGCGCCGCGCCTGCGGTTGCTGCCGGTGCAGGCGTTCGGCCAGCAAGGCCGCGGACAACGGCGCGCGCAACGAACGCGCCACCACCGGTTCGATCGCCGCGTCGCGCACTTCCGCCGCGCTCCACACGCCGAGGTCGCGCATGCGCTTGAGCACCTTGTCGCGCGCCGCTCGCGCCGCCTCGGGATGGCGATCCGGCCGCAGCCTGCTCGGCGATTGCGGTAGCACCGCCAGCAGTGCCGCCTCGGCGCGCGACAGCCGGCCGGCCGGCTTGCCCAGGTACGCCCACGAGGCCGCCTCGACACCTTCGATCGGACCGCCGAACGGCGCGTGGTTGAGATACAGGTCGAGGATCTGCGCCTTGCTCAGGTGCGCTTCCAGCTGCAGCGCGCGCAGGATCTGCACGAGCTTGCCGCGGAAGGTATGCGGAATCGGCTGGATGATCCGCGCCACCTGCATGGTCAGCGTGGAACCGCCCGAGACGATGCGGCCGTGGCGAAGGCCGCCGGCGAGACCGCGCAGCAGCGCGTAGGGATTGACGCCGCGGTGGCGGTAGAACCAGCGGTCCTCGTAGGTCAGCAGCGCCTTGAGGTACAGCGGCGAGACCTGCTTCGCCGTGGTCGGGTAGCGCCACACGCCATCGCTGTCGGCAAACGCGCGCAGCGGCGTGCCGTCGCGCGCCAGCACCACGGTGCTGCCGGTGTCGGGTGCGGGCAAGTGCAACGGGAACAGGCGGTCGAGGGCGAACGCGACGAGCAAGACGCCGACGAGGGCAAGCGTGAGGTCACGTAGCCCGCGCTTGAGACGGGATGGTCGGTGGAATGGCCGGGTATCGGTCATCGTGGAAGGCCCTTCGACTTCGCCCTGAGCGAAGCTCGCGTAAGCGGGTGAAGTCGAAGGGCATGCCGCGACTTCAATACGCCTTGCCCTTGTTTCAAGAGCAATCCGGGAGCATCGCCCGCGCGGGGATTCCTGCAGGGTTCATGGCTCGACCACGGTGATCTTCGCCGGCTCGGCCTTGCCGATGCCGCGCACGGCGGGACGATACATGTCCTCCACCAGCGGCGGCGGCACGGTGTACGTGCCCGGCGTCACCGCGCGCACCAGGTAGAACACGCGAGCCTGGTCGCCGCGGCTCAGGTTGAGAGCAGCGGCGTAGCGGTCGTCACGGTATTCCTCGTGCACGATCTGCGCCGCCGAGGCGTGCTGGTCCAGCTCGATGCCGTCGATCACCACGCCGGACCACGACTGCGCGCCGCCGAGGTTGAGGTTCTCCACTTCCAGCCCGCCCGGCAGCAGGTCGGTGACCAGCGCATCGGGGACGTTCATGCGTGCCTCGATGCTCAGTTCGACGATCAGCGTGTCGCCTTCCTTCAGCTGCCCACCGCTCCACGGCTTGCCGTCGGTGGTGAACCAGCTGCGCCGCACGTCGATCTGGCTGTCGTCGGCCGGCGGTGCCTGCTGCGGAATGCCGGCGACGTCGAGCGTGGCGAAGATCGCCGCGTCGCTGGTCGGCTGCACGCTGACGCCGGCGTCGAGTTCGGCCACGCTGAGCGCGCGGCTCCACACGCGCTGGTTCGGGGCAGCCTCGGCCTTGCCGTTCACCGTGAGCGTGGCGGCCAGCGGGGCGTCGCTCTTCGCGTCGAACGCGCGCGCCACGCGGGCGATCGCCGCCTGCTCCTGCGTGCTCAGGTACGACCACGACCAGCGGTAGTCCTTGTCCTGCTGCTGACGCACCCGCACGTTCGCGGTGGCGTTGCGCGCCCAGTCGACCAGCTTGGCATCGTAGGCGGGCTTGCTCATGCCGTAGGTATGGGTGAGCGCCACCATCAAGGCCAGGTCGCGCAGGTCTGAGCCATAGTCGCCGACGTACCACGGGCGTTCCTTGCTCCACGCGAACGCCTCGTCGACGGCTTTCTGCGCGCGCTCGGTGTCGCCCATCAGCTTCAGCGCGATGCCCAGGTGCACCAGCGGCAGCGGCGCGACCAGCTTCTGCCGTTCGTTGTCGAAGATCGCGCGCAGCGTGCCCAGCGGCGCACGGTTGACGCGGGCCAGCACGAAACCGGAGTACGCCTCGTCGGCGATGCGCAGGTGGTCGTGCTGCTCGTACTCGTAGTACGGATGGCCGCCGGCGAGCAGGTCGTCGTTGAGCCGCTGCAGCGATTTCTGCAGCACGTCCTGCGGCACCGCGAAGCCGGCGTCGCGCGCGTCCAGCATGAAGTCGACCACGTACGGCGTGATGAACGTCTGGATCGGGCTGCTGCCGCCCCAGAAGCTGAAGTGGCCGTTGCTGGCCTGGAACGAGGCGATCCGCGACAGCGCGCCGTCCACCGCGGCCTTGCGCACGGCGTCGCTCATCACCTGGGCACCCAGCGCCTTGGCCGTCTGGCCGTCCAGGATCAGCGCGGCGTAGCCCTTGCTGGTGGTCTGCTCGATGCAGCCGTACGGGTAGCGCAGCATGTCGCGCAGCGCGGCCGCGTACGGCAGCGGCGGCAAGGTGCTCAGGGTGATCCGCGCGTTCACCGTGGCCGGCAGCAGGCCGGCGATCGCGGCGGCGCCGAAGCGTTCGGGCTTGCCGGCTTCCAGCGCCATGGGCGTAGTGCTCACCGTTTCCGGCCAGGCCGGGCGCACGGCGAACTCGAAGTGGCGATCCACGCTGTAATCGTTGAGTTCGGCGTGGATGTCGACCGTCGCCACCGCGGCGCCCGCCTGCGCCGTCACCGGCATGTGCACGGTGGTGCCGGCGCCGTCCTTCAGCGGCACGCTCTGCGCGGCATTGTCCAGCGTGATCGGGCCGCCGCCCTTGACGCTGACCTTGGCCGTGCCGTCCTTGCCGGACAGGTTCTTGAGATCCAGGCTGATCACCGCCTTGTCGCCGGCCGCCATCACCCGCGGCGTGCTCGGCTCGACGACTAGCGGCGCGCGCACGGTGACCGCACCGTCGGCGTTGCCGTAGCGGCTGTCGGTGTACGCCAGCGCGGCCAGGCGCAGGCTGCCGTTGAAGTCGGGCACGTCGACGCGCAGCGTGGCCCTGCCCTGCGCGTCGAACGCCACCGGGCCACTGAACAGGTCGACGATCCGCACCTTCGGGTTGAGCCGGGTGGCCTTCGGCAACGCCGCGCCGCTCATGTCGCCACCGTAGCGCAGCTTCGCCTCGGCGCCGTCCATCGCCTCGATGATGCGGCTGTACAGGTCGTACGCGTCGACGCCGAGCGCGCGCTTGGCGAACAGCCACGCCCATGCGTCGGGCACCGGGTAGCTGGTGATGTTGAGCACGCCCTGGTCGACCGCCGACAGCGTGACGAAGGCCTTCTGCCCGGCCAGGCCGGTGGCCTGCACGCCGACCTCGAGCGGGTTGCCCGGGCGCATCAGCGCGGGCGCGTCGAGCTTGAGCGGGATGCGCCGGTCGTTGCGGTCCATCGCGACGTACTCGACGCCCATCGCGCGCGCCGGCGTGGTGTGCTCGGCCGCCTCGCCGCCGCGGAACACCAGGGCGGTCACGTAGACGTCGTGGCGTTCCCACTCCTTCGTCACCGGGATCTCGAAGGTGGCGCCGGCTTTCGCGTCGATGTTCTTCGTGTAGAGCAGGTGATCCGACTCCACCAGCAGCACGCCGGGGCCGGGCTGCGGCGGCGTCACGGTGACCTTCATGCTGTCGCCGGCGCGGTAGCGCGCCTTGTCCAGTTGCAGCTTGACCTTGTCCGGGCGCGCCTCCTTGCCGAGGTTCTCGTCGTCCCAGCTGTAGCCGGCGAAGAACGGGAACACCGTGGTGAGTTTCGTTTGCGGGTCGTACACCTCGACGCGGTAGCTGCCCCACTGCACCGGGAACTCGACGTGGGCCGACTTGCCGGCGGCCATGTCGATGTCTTTTTCGTCGATCAGCTGCAGGCGCTGGTTCGCATTCGACTGCCAGCCGCCATCGCGCTCGTACAGCCAGTAGAAATCGCGCAGCTCGCGCTGCAGGCGCACCTTCAGGTGCGCGCCGGCGACCCGTTCGCCATTCGCATTCGCACGCACGATCTCGAAACCGGCCGGCGCCTCGCTCTCCGCACCCTGCTTCGGATCGAACAGCGGGCGCACGCCGACCAGCGCGTCGGCCGGCCAGTAGGTGCGCTTGAGCAGTCGCGTCACCGCGCGGCCGCCGCTCTCGTACACGCTGCCGGACAGGGTCACCGCCAGCGGCGCGACCGGTTTCACGTCGTCGGGCAGCGCCACGTCCTGCTCCAGCACGCCTTGCGCGTCGAGCCTGGCATCGACCACGTCGTCGGCGCTCTTCGGCAACTCGACCAGCGGATTGCCGAAGAAGGTGTCCTTCATCTTCTCCAGTGGATGCACGTCCGGCGCCACCAGCAGTTTCGCGGTGAAGCGGTTGCCGTCGGCCGGCGCGCCGTACAGATAGCTGGAGGCGACCTTCAGCTTCAGCGGTTCGCCCGGCGCCAGCCGCGCCTGCGGGCTGGACAGTTCCACCTTGAGCCGCTCGGGCAGGAACTCCTCGACGTGGAACGGGAACGCCTGCACGGTCTCCTTGCTGGCGGGATCGAGGCGGAACTCCAGCTGCCACAGCCCGGTCGGCGCGTCGGCGGGAATCGCCTGGCTCAGCTCGAAGTAGTTCAGCTGCTGCGGCTCCAGCCGCTTTTCGACCAGGGTGCGGCCGTCCGGCTGCTTGACCCGCACGAACAGCGACTGCGCCTTCATCGGCTTGCCGTCGTCGTCGCGCAGCAGCGCCGAGGCGCGCAGCGTCTCGCCGGGGCGGTACAGGTCGCGGCCGGACCACGCATACACCTCGAACGGCGCCTGCTTGCGGCCGCTGATGTCGAAGTTGGAGACGTCCAGCGCCGGCCGGTTGAACGGCAGCACCGAGACGTCCTTGCCGTGGCGCGCCACCAGCACGTCGGAGGCCCTGACCTTGTACGCGAGCAGCGCATTGCCGTCGGCGCCGGTCGTGGCCTTGAGCTTGCTGCGCCCGGCCGCGTCGCGGATCTCGATGTCCACCGCATTCACCGGCGTGCCGTCGCGCAGCGAGGCCACGTGCAGCAGCACGTTGTCGCGGTACACGCGCAGGTGCAGGCCGAGGTCGCTGACGAAGAAGGTGGCGGTGTCGTAGCCGTCCTTGAACGTGCCGCCGGCCTTGACCACCGCCATGTACACGCCAGGCTGCGCCAGCTCCTTGATGTTCTGCACCGGCAGGTAGGTCACGGTGCGTTCGTTCGGCTCGCCGCCCAGGGTGTAGTGGTTGGCGTAGACCGAGTCGCCGAGCTGGGTGATCGGCACGCGGCTGCGGCGGTCGTCGCCCTCGCCGCAGTTGTTGTAGTAGGCGACGTCGTGGTCGAGCTCGTAGTTGTCGCGGTGGCCGTTGCGCGGGTAGCTGCAGAACAGGTCCGACAGCGCGTCGTCGCGCACGCGGAAAAACTCCACGTCGGCGTCGTGCACGTTCATCGACACCAGCGGCAGGCCGCGCGTGCCGCGTGCGGGCAGCACGCTGCCGTGCGAGGCGAAGCCGACCGCCGCCGGCAGGTTGCCGGAGTACACGTCGTGCTTCACCTCGTGGCCGAGGGTGCGGCCGTCGGCGGCGAGCAGGCCGGCCTTCAGCTGCACCACATAGCGCGTATTCGCCTGCACGAACGGGAAGCGCAGCGTCCTGCCGTCGTTGTCGAGGCTCCAGCTGCCGCTGACCACTTCGCCGTTCGAGCCGGTCACCGCGATCAGCGTGTCGAACGCCTGCGCCGAGGCCAGCGTGGCGTTGAAGCGCAGGGTCAGCGCGGTGCGCGAGTCGCGGGTCTGCGAGCTGGCCGAGACCAATGCGAATTCCGCTTTCGCCGGCGCCGGCGCGGAAGCGCTGCCGGCCGGCGCGCCCTGCAGGGCCGGCTTGCCGCTGTCGGGGCCGCGGTGGCAGGCCGCCAGCAGCAGGCCGAGCAGCAGGCTGATCAGGACACGCGACAAGACTCGGCGCGAAAGGCACTCGTACGATCGACGCGACATGAAACCTTCTCCCTGTAGGCCCTGTGGGGAGTATCGCCGGAATTCATGGCGGCTTGGTGGCGCGGATCGGGCGCGCGGGCGGACGATGCGGCTTCCTCGCCGTCAACGCCGTGCGGACAGCGTCTGCCGACCCAGCCAGTCGGCCAGTTGCATCAGCACTTGGCCGCGCCCCGGCTCGGCTTCGTTGAACAGCTCGTGATACAGCGTCGAGAAGAAGCGCGTGGTCAGCTGTCCCGTCACCGCGGCCTTGCGGGCGAACGCGCGACTGCCGGAAGGATCGACCAGGTCGTCGCTGTCGGCCACCAGCAGCAGGGTCGGCAGCGGGAGCGTGGCGGCATCGGCGATGCATCGGGCACCGTCGCGGAAGATGAAGTCGGCCAGCCGCGGCGTGATCCAACCGTGCCGCAGCGGGTCGCCGCGATAGTCGGCGACCACCTGGCGGTCGTGCGAGAGCTTGTCGAGATCCAGCCCACTGCGCAGCGGGAGGTTCGGCGCGACGCGGCTGAGCACCCGCGCCAGGCGGATCATCCTCGGCGATTCCCAGCTGCGCAGCGCCGGCGAGGACAGCACCAGCGCCGGCGGCGCGACGCGGCCGTCCAGCACCGCACGCAGCGCGACCAGCCCGCCCATGCTGTGGCCGAGCAGCAGCGGCGGGTGCGGCAGGCCGTTGGCGTAGTCGTTGTAGACGGTGGCGAGGTCTTCCAGCAGGTCGTCGCCGTGGCGCAGGCCGCCGCGCCGGCCCGGGGTCTGGCCGTGGCCGCGCTGGTCGTAGCCGCGCACGGCGTAGCCGCGCTGGTTGAACCATTGCGCCAGGCGCCGGTAGCGGCCGCCGTGTTCGCCCAGCCCGTGCACGATCAGCACCGCGCCGCGCGCCTGCGGCAGCGGCCAGTCGCGCAGGAACAGCCGCTGGCCGTCGGCCAGGTCGAGCCAGGACGTGTGTTCGGTGCCGTCCGCAGGACGGTTCTGCAGTGCCGCGTGCATGGGTGGTTTCGCGTCCGTTTTTCTGGTCCGGCGCCGCCGCGCGTGCCGTAGGGGCCGGCGCGGATCCCGGTTGGCCGGGATCCGCGCCTGTGCCTCCATCAATGTTCCGTGACCCGCATGTCCTTCGTCAGCAGGTCGAGCTTGCCCTTCATGTCAGCCTGGGGCTGGGTGCCCGCGGTGCCGTAGAAGGCGGTGTACAGCACCGTGGGCGGCTGGCCGGCCGCGCCGGCCGGGGCGACCACGGCGTTGATCATCATCAGGTCGTTCTCGTAGCGCGCCACGGCATTGTAGGGGTACTGCCGTTCCGACAGCTTGCGCCAGCGGCTGCTCAGGTCGTCGTCCAGCCCGGGCGGCGGCGCGACGTAGCGCTGGACGTTGACGTTGTTGTGGTCGTCGGAGGCCGAGTCCTTCCAGATGTCCACGTCGCCCACGTCCCACACCGGCTTGCCGCCGTCCAGGAAGAAGCGGAAGCCGAGCCACAGCAGGTTGTCCGGCTTGACCGCCTGCAGGGTGGACGGATAGGAGAACGCCAGCCGCGGCGAGGCGTAGCTGAAGCGGCGGTCGTAGTCGAAGTCGATGCGGATGTCCTTCAACGTGGCCGGCTGCAGCGCCGGGTTGCCGAGGAAATCCTTCCACTGCGTGAGGGTGCCCTGGTAGGTGACGTAGACGAAGTTGCTGATCTCGTCCAGGTCCAGCATCGTGTCGTGCGCGTGGGCGGGCGGCGCAAAGCGCACCAGCATCACGCTGCCGTCCGGCACCAGGAGCGAATACGTCACCACGAAGGCGTTTGCGTAGGGCAGCGGCCACACGCCGATGCGCCAGGATCGCTGCCAGCGGTCGACGTGGGTCGATTCGCGGACAGGCTTGCCAAGCGAGGTGATCTTCACCTTTTCGCCGGCGACCGCGCGCTGGAACATGCCGGTTCGCGCCAGCAGGTCCATGCGCGACTTCGCGTCGCCGTAGAACGTCGCCGCGGCCATCCCGTCGGGCCGGCGCAGGCGGACCAGTCCGTTGCGCGCGACCCCGCCGGTGGCCACGTAGCCGTTGCCGTCCAGCGCGAAATACTGCGTCTGCTCGCCGACACGCCGCCATTCGCCGTCGCTGCCGCGCACGATCAGCGTGGGAAAGCCGTTCAGTTGCGTCTGCTGGTGCAGCAGGCGTGCCGAGCCCGCGCCGTTCGGGAACAGGTTGGCGGACTCCCTGGCGAGCAGCGCCTTCAGCTGCGCGTCGCTGTTGGTGTCCATGCGCGACTGGAATTCGCGGTAGAAATCGCCCAGGCCGGCGGGCAGCGCGAACTGCGCCTTGAGCTGGCCGTTCTGGATCGTGTCGAACAGGTCGAGCTGGTAGGAGAGGCGCGACTCCATGACGGCCCGGCCGGCCGGTGCGTCAAGCACCTCGCGGATCGGCAGCGCGTAGTTGAGGTTCTCGTTGGCCGACTTCATCAGCACCACGCCGATCAGCCTGCCGTCCTTGTCCAGCAGCGGGCCGCCGCTGTTGCCGGGCGAGGCGGCGGCGGAGAAGCGCATCCACTTCCAGGCGCCATCCTGCTGCTCCGGCGTGTCGGAGGTGTACAGGCCGTCGCGGATCACCACGCCGGTGCCGAGCGCATTGCCTACCGCGTAGACCACCTGGTTGAGCGCCGGGCTGGCGTCGATCTCCAGCGCCGCGTCGCCCGCCGGCGGCTGCGCCAGCGTGAACACCACGAAATCCTTGCCCAGCGAGAACTTCTCGATCTTGCCGATGGGGTAGACGCGGCCGGTGGCGTCGCGCAGCTCGGGCGGCCCCCACAGGCTGTCCGCGCCGGCCAGCAGCACGTGGGCGGCGGTGACGTAGCGGTTGTGCCCGATCGCGAACGCCGTGCCGATGGAGTAATACTTGTCGGTACGTTCCTGGTAGGGCAGCAGATCCAGCGGCAGCGGCCTCTCGTAGGTCAGCGGATCGCTGGTCGGCTTGGCCTGCACCACCTCGAAGGTGGCTGCCTGGATCTTCGGCAGCATCGCGGGATCGAGGCTGGCCGCCCGTGCCGCCGACACTCCCGCCAAGCCCAGGCCGGACAGCAACAGCAGCATGCCGAGCCGGCGGATCGCCCCTTCGCACCGTGTACGCATAGGTTTCCTTTGCCCCGAGGCGGCCACCCGCGGACTCCCCTCGGCATCCTCGCGGGCAACGGCCGGCATCATCTTGGCATGGCCGCGCGCCGCTTGCATGGCGAACGCGGGCCCCTGCGCGGGCGGGATGCCGATGCGCCGCCGCGCACCGGCACACCCGGCTTACAGCTCGGCGCGGAATTCCACGCCGATGATGCGCGGGTCGTTGACGAAGGCGGTGCGGTTGTTGAAGTCGATCGCGCCGGTGATCGCCCGCTTGTCGGTGATGTTGCGGCCGTACAGGGCGACCTCGCGGCGGCCGTAGTCCCAGTTGTAGCCGAGCCGCACGCCGCCTTCCAGCAGCGGCTTGCCCTTGAACTCGGCCGAGTCGTACAGGAAGAAGTTCACTTCGCTGCGGTAGTTCCAGTCGGTGTAGACGAAGAACTCGCCGCCGTCGCCGTACGGGATGCCGTAGCGCGCGGTGAGCGTGCCGATCCACTTCGGCGCGTTCGGCAGGGTGTTGCCGTCGATCAGCGCATTGCCCGCGGCGTTGAGCGGGTCGAGCACGGTGCAGCCGGAGCCGCACACCGCCACGGCCAGGCCCGGGTCCTTCAGCTTGGTGAAGTTGTAGCTGCCGCCGGCGGTGAGCACGAAGTTCGGCGTGAGGTAGGCCTCCAGGTCGAACTCGGCGCCGTAGCCCTCGGTCTTCTTCGCGTTGATCAGGCGGGTGATGTTGATGTCGCCGCCCACCGCGGTGAGCTGCTGGTTGTGCATGTTGTAGCTGTACACGTCCGCGTTGAAGCGCACGTGGTTGTCCATGCCGGTGGTCTTCACGCCCAGCTCGTAGCTGGTGATCGTTTCGGGCTTGGCCTGCGAGATGAAGTCGGAGAACAGCACGCGGCCCTGCACGCTGGGCGCGCGGAAGCCGTTGGCGACGCGCGCATACACGTTGACGTTCGGGTTCAGCGTCCAGGTTCCGGTGAGGTCGCCGCTCCAGCGCGAGTCGTGCGGATTCGCGGTCAGCTGCAACGGGCCGCCGCCGATCGGCGACAGCATGCGGTCCACCTTGAAGTCGCGCGAGTCGTGCGACCAGCGCGCGCCGGCGCGCAGCTCGAAGTCGTCGGCGAGCTGGTAGTTGGCCGAGCCGAACAGCGCCCATGCCTTGGTGCGCTGGGTCTGCATGGCGTAGCCGTCCAGCGCGTGGTCGTTGAAGGTGGCGTAGTCGAAGTTGCTGATCGCGATGTCTTCGTCGAACCAGTAGGCGCCGACCTGCCAGTTGAGCTTGTCCTGGCCGTTGCTGGCGAGGCGGAATTCCTGGGTGATCTGGCGGTCGTGCGGCAGCGCGTCGGCGGTCTCGACCGGGAACGGGATGAAGCCCGGCCCCATCGGCGGATGGAAGCTCGCGCCGTAGCCGCCGTCGACGTCGCCGAGGCTGTAGGTGGTGGCGCGCTCCAGCCCGGTGATCGAGGTGAAGGTGGTGTCGCCCAGATTCCACGCCAGGTGCAGGTTGCTGCCCCAGCTGAACAGGTGCTGCTTGTTGCGGCCGTCCTGCGAGACCTTGTCGCGGTCGAAGCCGGGCACGAAGCTGGGGCTGCCCAGTTCGATCGCATTGGCGCGGTTGACCATCGCGCTGCCGTCCAGCCAGCGCGCGTGGCCGTTGATCAGCGCGCTGAAGCCGCCGTTCTCGTACAGCGCCTGCAGCCGCACGGCGCGGTCGTTGTAGCCGCCCAGCACGTTCTTCTGGCCGGTGAAGGTATTGTCGATCCAGCCGTCGCGATGCTGCGCCAGCGCCGAGACGCGGCCGGACCAATGCGCACCCAGCGAGCCGCCCAGCGCGGCCTCGGCGTTCGCGGTGCCGAGCGAGCCGTAGGAGACACGGGCGTAGCCGCTGGTCTCCTGGCTCGGGCGCACCGACTCGAACTTGATCACGCCGGCCGGCGAGTTGCGCCCGAACAGCGTGCCCTGCGGGCCGCGCAGCACCTCGACCTGGGCCAGGTCGAACAGCGGGAAGCCCTTCAGGATCGGGTTCTCCTGCACGATGTCGTCGTACACCATCGACACCGGCTGCGAGGCGTTGAGGTCGAAGTCGCTGTTGCCCAGGCCGCGGATGTAGAAGCGCGGGAACTCGCGGCCGTAGGAGGTCTCGGCGTACACGCTGGGCGCGCGCGAGGCCAGCTGCAGCACGGTATCGCCGGACTGGCCGAACGCATCCAGCTTGTCCGGCGTCAGCACGGTCAGCGACATCGGCACCTTCTGCATGTTCTCCACCCGCTTCGAGGCGGTGACGTTCACCGTCTGCAGCTCGGTGGTCTTGGTGGGCTGCGGCTTGGCCGGCGCGGCCGTTTCCTGCGCCAGCACGGCGGAAACCGGCAGACCAAGAGCGAGCGTGATCGACAAGGCAAGCACGGCGGAACGCGGCGGGCGGGCGACGGACATCAGGTTTTCCCCAGTTGGAAAGGCAACGGTACGTAGCCGTATTGTCATACAAGGGTGGCGGCGGCGAAAGCACCGGGTCTCGATCCATTGGCAGCAGCCCGATCCGTCTCCATCTAAGATCTGTCCCTGCCCCTGTCCTTGCGGGCCCGAATACATGCCACTGCACGATTTCCACCCCGCCGTCGCGAACTGGTTCCGCGCCACCTTTCCCGCACCCACCGCGGCGCAGGCGGCCGCGTGGCCGTCGATCCGCGCCGGCCGGCACACCCTGGTCGCTGCGCCGACCGGTTCGGGCAAGACGCTCACTGCCTTTCTCGCCGCGATCGACGCGCTGGTGCGCGAAGGCGTGGCGCACGGCGGCGTGCTGGCCGACGTCACCAGCGTGGTCTACGTGTCGCCGCTGAAGGCCTTGTCGAACGACATCCACATCAACCTGGAAGCGCCGCTGGAAGGCATCCGCGCCGAGCTCGAAAAGCTCGGCCTGCCCGACGTGGCGATCCGCACCGCCGTGCGCACCGGCGACACCCCGCAGGTCGAACGCAACCTGCTGCGCAAGCAGCCGCCGCACATCCTGGTGACCACGCCGGAGTCGCTGTACGTGCTGCTGGGCTCGGCATCGGGCCGTTCCATGTTGTCGGGCGTGCGCTCGGTGATCGTCGACGAGATCCACGCCATCGCCGGCAGCAAGCGCGGCTCGCACCTGGCGTTGTCGCTGGAGCGGCTGGAGTCGCTGTGCCGGCGGCGCCTGCTGCGGATCGGGCTGTCGGCGACGCAAAAGCCCATAAACATGGTCGCCGACTTCTTGGTCGGCGCTCAGCATTCCCTTCTCCCCTCGGGAGACGAATCGGCAGGACTGCCGATTTGCACGGCGGATGCCGCCCGCAGGGTGAGGCACATGGATGTGCCGAATGAAGGTGCCCGCAGGGCGGATGAGGGTTCGGCACCTCGGGGGATGCACGCTTCGACCGAACCCTCTCCCCAACCCCTCTCCCAAGGGGAGAGGGGCTTGAGCCAGTGCGCCATCATCGACGTGGGCCACACGCGCCCGCGCGATCTCGCCATCGAGGTGCCGCCGGTGCCGCTGGAAGCGGTGATGTCGAACGACAGCTGGGAGCTGGTCTACGACCGCCTCGCCCAGCTGGTGCAGGCGCACCGCACCACGCTGGTTTTCGTCAACACGCGGCGCATGGCCGAACGCGCCGCGCGGCACCTGTCCGAGCGGCTGGGCAAGGAAGCCGTGGCCGCGCATCACGGCAGCCTGGCGAAGGAACTGCGGCTGGATGCGGAGCAGCGGCTCAAGCGCGGCGAACTCAAGGTGCTGGTGGCCACCGCCTCGCTGGAACTGGGCATCGACATCGGCGAGGTCGACCTGGTCTGCCAGCTCGGCTCGCCGCGTTCGATCGCCGCGTTCCTGCAGCGCGCGGGCCGCTCCGGCCACAGCATCGACGGCACGCCGAAGGCGCGGCTGTTTCCGGCGACGCGCGACGACCTGATCGAATGCACCGCCCTGCTCGACTGCGTGCGCCGCGGCGAGCTGGACGCGCTGGTCATGCCGCCGCAGCCGCTGGACGTGCTGGCGCAGCAGATCGTCGCCGAAGTCGCCTGCGCCGAGTGGGACGAGGACGCGCTGTACGCGCTGGTGCGCCGCGCGTACCCGTATCGCGATCTCGCGCGCGCCGATTTCGACGCGGTGGTGCGCATGCTGGCCGAGGGTTTCACCACCCGCCAGGGGCCGCGCGCGGCCTACATCCATCGCGATGCGGTGAACCGGCAGCTGCGCCCGCGGCGCAGTGCGCGGCTCACCGCGCTGACCTCCGGCGGCACCATTCCCGACACCGCCGACTACAAGGTGGTGCTGGAACCGCAGGCGATCATCGTGGGCACGGTGAACGAGGATTTCGCGGTCGAGAGCATGGCCGGCGACATCTTCCAGCTCGGCAATACCAGCTACCGCATCCAGCGCGTCGAGCGCGACCGCCTGCGCGTGGAGGACGCGCACGGCGCGCCGCCGAGCATTCCGTTCTGGCTGGGCGAGGCGCCGGGGCGCAGCGACGAGCTGTCGCTCGGCGTGTCGCGCCTGCGCGAGGAAGTCTCCGCACTGCTTGAGCCCCTCTCCCCCCGGGAGAGGGGCGGGGGTGCGATTTTCGCCCAGCATTCCAGCACGCCCGACCCCTCTCCCCCAACCCCTCTCCCGGCAGGAGAGGGGAGCAAAGCGCGCGCCCTCGAATGGCTCCGCGACGAACTTGGCCTCAACGACGATGCCGCCCAGCAGCTGGTCGATTACCTGGCTCGCGCCAAGGCCGCGCTCGGCGTGCTGCCGAGCCAGCACACGCTGGTGCTGGAACGCTTCTTCGACGAATCCGGCGGCACCCAGCTGGTGATCCACACGCCATGGGGCAGCCGTATCAACCGCGCGTGGGGGCTGGCGCTGCGCAAGCGCTTCTGCCGCCAGTTCAACTTCGAGCTGCAGGCGGCGGCCACCGAGGACGCGATCGTGCTGTCGCTGTCGACCAGCCACAGCTTCCCGCTGGAGGAAGTGGCGCACTACCTGCACTCGAATACGGCCGAGCATGTCTTGATCCAGGCGTTGCTCGACGCGCCGCTGTTCCCCGCGCGCTGGCGCTGGAATGCGGTGACCGCGCTCGCGTTGCCGCGCTTCACCGGCGGCAAGAAAACCCCGCCGCCACTGCAGCGCATGAAGAGCGAAGACTTGCTCGCCGCGGTCTTTCCCGACCAGGTCGCCTGCCTGGAAAACATCGTGGGCGAACGCGAGGTGCCGGATCACCCGCTGGTCAACCAGACCATGCACGACTGCCTGCGCGAGGCGATGGACGTGGACGGGCTGCTGCAGATCCTGCGCAAGCTCGAAGGCGGCGAGATCGCCGTCGTGGCGCGCGACCTCACCGCACCCAGCCCACTCGCCGCCGAAGTGCTGAACGCCGCGCCGTATGCGTTCCTCGACGATGCGCCGCTGGAGGAACGCCGCACCCAGGCGGTGCAGACGCGCCGCTGGAACGACGCCGACAGCGCCGACGACCTGGGCCGGCTCGATCCCGACGCGATCGCCGCCGTGCGCGAAGAGGCGTGGCCGCAGGTGCGCGATGCCGACGAGATGCACGAAGCGCTGACCTTGCTGGGTTTCGTCACCGCCGACGAAGTCGCCGCCAACCCCGGCTGGAACGAACGGCTGCAGGCGCTGGCGAAGGCGAAGCGCGCGACCCGGCTCGGCGACGTCTGGACCACCGCCGAGCAGCTGCCGTTGTGGCAGGCGCTTCATCCCGCCGTCCCCATGCAGCCGCCGATCGCCGCGCCCGCCGAATACGCCGCGCAGCCCTGGACGCGCGAGGACGCGCTGCTGGAACTGGTGCGCCATCGCCTCGGCGGGCTCGGTCCCGTCACCGTGAACGGATTGGCGCAATCCATCCACGTCGACGCCGGCGAAGTCGAGCAGGCGCTGCTGCGGCTGCAGTCCGAAGGCTACGTGATGCAGGGCCGCTTCACCGCCGATGCCGGCGGCACCGAGTGGTGCGAGCGGCACCTGCTGGCGCGCATCCACCGCTACACCATCGGCCGCCTGCGCCGCGAGATCGAGCCGGTCAGCCGGCGCGCGCTGATGCGCTTCCTGTTCGACTGGCAGCACGTGTCGGCGGCCACCCGCCTGAGCGGGCCGGACGCGCTGGTCGCCACGCTGGCGCAGCTTGAAGGCTACGAGGCGGCGGCCGGCGCCTGGGAATCGGAAATTCTGCCGGCGCGCATCGAGGACTACTCGATCCACTGGCTGGACGAGCTGTGCCGCGCCGGCCGGGTCGGCTGGGCACGCCTGCGCACCGGCAGCGGCGGTGGCGGCGGTCCGGTGCGCAGCACGCCGATCGTGCTGCTTCCGAGGCGCGGAATGGCCGTATGGACGTCCACCGCCGGCGGCGGCGATGGACAGGATGCCCTGTTGTCATCGCGCGCGCAGGCCGTCGCCGACGCGCTGCGCGAACACGGCGCACTGTTCTTCGACGAACTGCTGGATGCCGCCCACCTTCTGCGCACTGAGCTGGAGGATGCGCTGGGCGAGCTGGTCGCCGCCGGCCGGATCAGCGCGGACAGCTTCGCCGGCCTGCGCGCCCTGCTGCTGCCCGCGGCGAAACGCGACGGCGGGCGGCACCGGCGCCTGCGCCGGCATCAGTTCGGCGGCATCGAGGATGCGGGGCGCTGGGCCTTGGCACGCGGCATGGCGACAGCCAGGGACAAGCCCGAACCCGAGGCCATCGAACACATCGCACGCACCCTGCTGCGCCGCTATGGCGTGGTGTTCTGGAAGCTGCTGGAACGCGAGGCGCCATGGCTGCCGTCGTGGCGCGAACTGCTGCGCGTGTACCACCGGCTGGAGGCGCGCGGCGAAATCCGCGGCGGGCGCTTCGTCGAAGGCCTGGTCGGCGAGCAGTTCGCCCTGCCCGAGGCGATCGCACCGTTGCGCGCGGTGCGATCGCGCGCGGACGACGGCGAACTGGTCTGCCTGAGCGGTTGCGATCCGCTGAACCTGGTCGGCACCGTGCTGGTCGGCGACAAGGTGCCGGCACTGGCCGGTTCGCGCGTGCTGTATCGCGACGGCGTACCGATCGCCGTGCTGGTCGGCGGCAAGCCCACCGCGCTGATCGAGTTGCCGGCCGCCGACACCCAGCTGGCGAAACATGCCTTGCTGCGTTATCCGCCCTCGCTGCCGGAAATGCCGGCTGCCGCACGCTGACGGCGTGGGCTGCTTGCGGGGCGCCGGCGCCGCTAAAGCTTGAGATGGACGCCGCGCCGATCCATCGCGTAGACGATCAACCACCACAGCGCCACGAACACCAGCGCGAACGCCAGCGACGGCACGTACGGCCCGAACCGCGGCGTCATCCAGCCGGCGAACCCGTGCTGGTAGATCGGCTCCTGCCAGCCCAGCGCGGGCAGCAGGATCTGCATCAGTTCGGAGCCGGCATAGGCGGCGATCGCGTTGACGCCGAAGCGCCGGCCCAGTGCGGGCCAGCCGCGCCGATCGACCAGCCCGTGGAAGACCAGCAGCGCCAGCGTGGCCCAGCCGGCGGTCCACAGCACGAACGACGGCGTCCACAGGTTCTTGTTGAGTGGCAGCCACGGCGACCACAACGCGCCTAGCAACAGGCACGCGACGCCGGCCAGCAGCAGCGTCCGCCATTTTTCGCCGCGCAGCCAGCAACCGGCCCGCAGTCCCAGCAAGGTGCCGGCCAGCGACGGCAAGGTGCCGAGCAGGCCTTCCGGATCGTGGCCGCGGCCGGTGGCCGGATCGATCAGGTAGACGAAACGGCCGAACACCGCGCTGTCGACGCGGCTGACGATGTTCGCCCACGGCTGCAGCGAGCCACCGAGCAGGAGCAGCCCCCAGTAACCGAGCAGCAACGCCGCGATCGCCAGCCACTGCGTGCGCGGCTTCGTGTAGACCGCGAACAGCGCCACCCCGGCGAAGCACAGCGCGATCCGTTGCAGCACGCCGGGGAAGCGCAGGTGCGCATGCGGCAGCAGCCATGCCGCCAGCACGTTGATCGCCACGCCCAGCGCGAGGATGCGCAGCGCGCGCCACATCGCGGCGCGGGTCAGCGCGGACGGCACAGCGCCCTGCTCCAGCCGCGGCAGGATCGCCAACGCCACCGACACGCCGACCACGAACAGGAAGAACGGAAAGACCAGGTCGGTCGGCGTGCAGCCGTTCCACGCCGAATGCTCCAGCGGTGCGTAGACATGGCTCCAGTCGCCCGGATCGTTGACCAGCAGCATCGCCGCCACGGTGCAGCCGCGCAGGGCGTCGAGCGAAGCGAGGCGTTTGCTCATGGCGTCAGCGTCACCCGGCCGATCGCATACAGCGGCCCGTCGATCGGCGCGGTGTAGATCAGGCACAGCGCATGCTCGCCCTGCTGTGCCGGCAGCTTGGCATCGAGCGTGAAGTTGCGCGCGCCGCGCGCCGGATCGGGTAGCGGCATGCTGGCCAGCACCGGCCCGCCGCATCGGTCGGCATGCACCACCAGCTCGCCGAACGGCGTGACGTGCGGGCGCGACACCACCAGCTTCTGCTCGTGCGCCAGCGCGAAGTTGCGCGGCAGGCGCACCGCCTCGACACGGATCGCGGCGACGCCATCCATCCACGTGGCGGGGAACTGCTGGCAGCTGTCGAACACGTTCACCGCGTACACCGGGTGGGTACTCTTCGCGTCGGGCATGGGCTGCAGGCGCAGGCGGAAATCGCTGCCGGGACAGTTCGGCAGCGTATCGCCGGGCAGGCTGAGCAGGGCGGCGCGATCCAGCACGCGTTCGCGCGGCGCGGCGAGCCGGCTGCCGTCGGCGGCGAAGCTGGCGGCGCGTACGGTGACCGGCAGGGTCACGTTGAACGGCGCGTCGTAGCGCGGCGCGGCGGGCGTGGGCGCGCTGCCGTCCAGCGTGTAGTGGATGGCGCCGAAGTCCGCCTGATTCGACAGCGCCACCGTGGCCTTGCCGGTGGCCAGCGCCAGGTTGCGGTCGGTGCCGATGTCCACCGCGAAGGCGCTGTCGGCCACGCTGACGTGCTGCGCGCGGTAACGCCCGAACTGCGCCGGCAGACGGGCGAGGAAGCCCGGCCAGTGGTTCGTGCCGGCCGGCGACCAGGCCACTTCGGCGAGCGCGTCCAGCCGCGGGAAGGCGGCGTGTTCCACGTGGGCGAAGGTGGGCATGTGTTCGGTCCAGAGGTTGGCCTGCACGCCCAGCACATGCTTCGCCTGCGTCGCGCTCAGCACGCCGGGCACGACCTGGAAGCCGTACACGTCCTTCAGCGATTCCACGCCGAGGCGGCCGGCGTATTCGTCGGCAAGGTCGCCTTGCGCATGGTCGAAGTAGAGGCCCGGCGCGGGCGACAGCACCACGTCGTGGCCGAGCAGCGCGGCCTTGATCGCGCCGTCGGTGCCGCGCCAGGACATCACGGTGGCGTCGGCGGGCAGGTTGTCGCCTTCGAGGATCTCGTCCCAGCCGATCAGCTTGCGGCCATGCTTGTCGAGGTACTGGCCGACGCGGTCGATGAACCAGCCCTGCAGCGCGTCCTCGCTGGTGATGCCCAGCGCATGCATCTTCGCCTGCACCGCCGGCGAGGCTTGCCACTGATCCTTGATCGCCTCGTCGCCGCCGACGTGGATGTAGGTCGACGGGAACAACGCCATCACTTCGTCGAGCACGCGGTCGATGAAGGTGAAGGTGTCGTCGTCGACGTTGTACAGATACGGATTGACGCCCCAGTCGGTCGATACCGATGGCCGCTTGCCGGTGACGCCGAGCTGCGGATACGCGGCCACCGCGGCCTGCGCGTGGCCGGGCATGTCGATCTCCGGCACGATGGTGATGTGGCGTGCGGCGGCGTAGGCCACCACGCGGCGGATGTCGTCCTGGGTGTAGAAACCACCATAGCGTTGCGGCTCGCCGTCGTGCCCGGCATCCGGCGGCGTGCGCCACGCGCCGATGCGGGTGAGCTCGGGGTAGCGCTTGATCTCGATGCGCCAGCCCTGGTCGTCGGTGAGATGCCAGTGGAACGTGTTGAGCTTGTGCTGGGCCATCTGGTCGAGCAGCCGCTCGATCTCGTCGACCGTCTGGAAATGCCGCGCGGAATCCAGCATCAACCCGCGCCAGGCGAAGCGCGGCTGGTCGCGGATGGACATCGCGGGCACCTGCACCGCGCCATGCTGTGCATCCGGGGTGAGCAACTGCCATGCGGTCACCGCACCGTAGAACAGGCCGGCATCGTCGCGTGCGGTGATGCGCATGCCGGCAGGCGTGACGTCCAGTGCGTAGCCTTCGCGGTTCGCCACCGGCGCCGCCGGGTCGAGCCGCAACACGATCGCGTGCGCCGTGGCCGCGCCGTGTCCCAGCGGCAGGCGCAGGCCGCGCGTGCGCGCGATCAGGTCGGCCAGCCAGGCGCCGGTGCGCCGGGTCGCGGCGGCATCGTCGGCGAACACGATCGGCGTGTGCGCATCGACGGTGAAGCTGCCGGCATCGGCGTGCAGTTGCGCCGGCAGCGGCAACAAGGAAGGAGCCGGCGGCTCGGCGGCGCGGACGAGGCCGGCGAGGCCCAGCGCCAGGGCTGCGCAGCCGAGCAGGATCAAACGGCGGGTCATCGGCGGTCTCCGTCGCGGCAAGTGCGTCACGCTAGCAAAAAAACGGGCCCGACAATGCACTGCCCGGGCCCGGTTGGGGAGGGTCGGGCCATCCGTGGCCCGGGGTCGAACTGCAACGTCAGAGCTTGAAGCGCAGGCTCAGGTAGTACTGGCGACCGTTGTCGTAGAACGCATACGGCTGTTTTCCGTAGGCCGCGTTCTGTGTGTAGTACTTCAGCTTGGGCTTGTTGAGGTTCATCGCATCCAGCGACAGCGACATCCAGTCGGTGAACTGCACGCCGAATGACGCGGCGAGGTTGCCGATGCCCTGCTGGAAGTAGGTGTCGGTACGGCTCACGCCGGCATAGAACTGCGAGCGGTAGGTGTAGCTGACGCGGGCGTTGAAGCGCTTGTTCTCGAAGTAGCCCGACACGTTGTAGGTGTTCTTCGAGGTGCCCTGCAGCGGCTTGTCGCCGGTGGCGTGGCCGTCGGCGTAGGTGTAGTTGGCCTGCACACCGAAGTTGTCGCCGATGGGCTGGATGTAGTTCAGCTCCACGCCGCGGACCTGGCCGTTGACGTTGCGCGGCACGCTGATCAGGTAGTTGTTGAACACGTCGTGGCCCGCGGCGGCGGATGCCTGCATGTCCTTGAAGGTGCGCACCTCGTTGCCGAAGTTGACGTAGTCCTTCAGGTTCATCGCGTACACGCCGGCCGACAGCAGCCCGCGCGGCGCGAAGTACCACTCCACGGCGGCATCGAAGTTGCTCGATACCAGCGGCTTGAGCTGCGGGTTGCCGCCGCTGCCGGTATGGGTGAGGTCGTCGGCCGACACGTAGCCCGCCAGCGCCGAGTAGTCCGGACGGGTCATCGTCTGCGACGCGGCGAAGCGCAGCAGCAGGTCGTCGGTGACGGCGAGCTTGAGGTTGGCACTGGGCAGGAACTTGCCGTAGGAGTGCCTGTAGGTGTTCCAGTAGTAGTCGCCGAAGGCCGAGCCGGTGATCGGGCCGGTCACCGTGGTCGCTTCCGCGTCGGGCGCCGTGCTGGTGTAGCCGATGTTCTCCTTGGTCTGCACATAGCGCATGCCGACGTTGCCGCTGGCGATGCCGGAATCGAAGTTCAGCTGCACATAGGCGGCCGAATCCTTCTCCTCGACCTTGTAGACGTCGTTGAAGTAGAAGCGCGAGACCGGATCGCGGTTGGCGAACTGCGCGTCGATCTGCGCCAGCTGGGCCGGCGTCCAGTACCAGATCGGGCCGGGGAAGCTGCCGCCGAGCGAACCGTTGAAGCCGCCCGGATAGCTGCTGTAGGTGCCGGTCGGATAGGCGGCCGGATTCTGCCAGTCGGAAGCCCAGTTCGGGCCCTGCGCCACCTCGAACGGGTTCTCGCGCGTGTGCTTGGCGTAGCGGCCGCCGAACTGCAGCGAGGTGAGCGCGCCTTCGTCGAAGTTGAGCTCGCCGTCGAACTGCGCCCAGTCCTCCTTGTCCTTCACCTTGATGCCCTGGCCGCCGAAGATCCAGCCGGCCGCCGGCAGGATGCCCGACGGCGAGGTGTTGTCGCCGCCCAGGGTCCAGTTGATCGGCTTGCCGAGGCCGCGCATGTCCCAACTGGCGCCGGCGCCGCCGGCGGTGCCCAGCTCGATCACGTCCTGGGTCGGGCTGCTGCCGGTGCCGCGGGTGGTGCCGACCTGGCCGGTGAGGGTGAGGTGGTCGGTGGCGCGCCAGTTCGCGTTGAGCGTGAGGTACTTCGACTCGGAAGCCGCACCCGGGCGCGAGATCTGGTCGTACACGCCGTAGGCGCCGGTGCCGCCGGCGATCGAACCGCTGGTGACCACGTTGTTGTTGATCGAGTTGGCGGTCAGCACGCCGCCGCCCGCCAGCGCGCTGCTGGCCCACATCATGTAGTTGCGGTTGTAGTTGTCGGCCTTGAGCTTGGAGTAGAAGCCGTTGAGGTCGAGCGTGAGGTTGTCGGTCGGCTTGATCTGGAAGTCGATCACGCCGCCCTTGCGTTCGCGCTGCTGGGTGAACAGCACCGCGCCGATTTCGTTCGGGTAGTAGACGGTGTTGCCGCCGACCGTCGTGGGCAGGTAGCCGCCCACCACCTCCTGGCCGTTGCGCTGCAGGCTGCGCTTCTCGTAGAAGCCCTGCACCAGCACACCGACGGTGTTGGCGTCGTTCTTCCAGTTGAACAGGCCGCTGAACTGCGGCTTGGTGTCGCCGGGAAGGTCCGAATACACGCCGCCGATCGAGGCCTCGGCCGTGACCGGCTTGGCGAACTCCAGCGGCTTGCGCGTGATGATGTCCACCGAACCGGCGCTGCCGCCTTCGACGATGCTTGCCTCGGAAGTCTTGTGCACCACCACCTGGCTGACGATCTCCGACGGCAGCAAGGTGTAGCTGACGCTGCGGCCCACGGTCTGCACCTGGCTCAGCACGAACCAGTCGCCGGTGCCCACGGTGTGGCCGTTGACCAGGGTCTGGGTGAGGCTGGGCGCGGTGCCGCGCAGGCTGACGCGATCGCTCTCGTCGAAGCCGCCCTCGCTCGCGCTGGACGAACTGATGTTGACGCCGGGCAGGCGCTGCAGCGTGTCGGCCACGTTCTTGGCCGGCAGCTTGCCGATGTCCTCGGCGGTGACGACCTCGACGTGCGAGGCAGCATCCTTCTTCAGCGCCAGCGACTCGGCCTCGCTGTTGCGGATGCCGGTGACGACCACCGTGCTCAGGGTCCTGGCCTGCTTCTCCCTGGCCTGGTCCTGGCTTGACGACGGGTTGTCGGTATTCGTCTGGCTGTCCTGCGCATAGATCGCGCCGGATACGCACAGACCGGTGATGATGCTCGCGGCTAGCAATGTCTTGCGGTAATTCATGATCTCCTCCCCTCAGAGGCTGGCTCGAATCAAGACCGGCATGACGACGGTCGCGGACGTTGTGTAGTGGTTTGGCTTGGCGCCGTGTCGCCGGATGGCGTTCATCTCACTCTCCTGGACGCTCATCCAGAAACCAGCCTGCGGCGCCGATGACACCAAGCTGGCCGTGCTCGATCAGTCGCACTGGAACCTGTTGCAGATAGGCGCGCATCACGCCCTTGTTGAAATAGCGTTCGGCGAAGCTGCTGGCCCGCAGGAACGGCTGGATCTGCGGCAGGATCCCGCCGGCCAGGTAGACCCCGCCGCGGGCGCCGTACAGCAGCACCAGGTCGCCCACGAAGCTGCCGAGCAGGCCGCAGAACACTTCCAGCGCCTCCACCGCGGCGCCATCGCTGCCGGCCAGTGCGGCAGCGGTGACTTCGGCCGGGGTCAGCAGGCGCGAAGGGCTGCCGCGCAGTTCGCACAGCGCGCCGTAGAGTTTCAGCAGGCCGGGGCCGGACAGCGCATCCTCGAACGACACGTGCGCACGCTCGCGGCGGAACAGGCGCAGGATCTCGATCTCGCGTTCGTTGCCCGGCGCCAGCGACACCTGGCCCGCCTCGGTGGCCAGCACCTGCGCGCGCGGGTGGCCCGGCAGCAGCACCGCCGAACCCAGCCCGGTGCCCGGCCCCATCACCAACGCCGGCCCGCTGGCCGTCGGTTGCGCGGTCTCGATGATCGGCCGGGTCTCGTCGGCCGCGATGAACTGGGTGGCGTAGGCGACCGCCTCGAAATCGTTGATCACCGCCAGCCGCTGGATGCCGAGGCCGTCGCGGATCTCGCGGATCGACACCGGCCACGGCAGGTTGCCGTTGACGATCGCGTCGTCCAGCACGTAGCCGGCGCAGGCCACCGCGCAATGACGCAGCTCGCCGCGCAGCGCCGCATGCGGCGTGTCCGCCAGCTGCGCGACGAAATCCTGCAGCATCGCGGTGAGGCTGGGCCAGTCGGCGCAGCCGTAGCGGTGGTAGTGCAGCACGCTGACCGGGCGGCGGCCGTTCGCGCTGCCGACGACCAGGCCGATGCGCGCATGCGTGCCGCCCACGTCGGCGGCCAGGAACGGCTGCTGCGGGCCCGGCCCTGGCACACCGGCCCCGTTCGCTGCCGATGCCTCGGCAACGGCCGCCGCCGCATGACGCTGGTTCGCAACTTCCCCCACTGCGTTCTCCCGTGGCCGGTGACTCCCCGACCCGACTGCGCGGACGCGAGCCGGGTGCGGCCTGATTCGGGCGGAGTCTGCTGTCGGAATGACAACGTTGTCAACTGGGTTCGCGACAATTTCCCGGACATTCGATGTGGCGACGCAGCATAGCTGCCATGACACTCCTGAGCCGCCCCTCACGAATTCGCGCAAATGGCTTAGTACGGCACACGTGCGCACAAACATGCGGAAAGGGCCTGGCCTGTTGCATTGCCACAACGATGGCTCGCGATGGCCGTCCGAACGGCACGGCCACGACCGCGCATCGCGGGGCGACCGGGACGATGGATTGACAACGTTGCACTTTTCGGCAATTAAAGAGACATTCCTGCCTGTCCCGGTCACCCGACCGGTGCGGCACGGCGACTCCGGGGAGAACCATCCATGGCAACCACGCTGGCGGCAGCGCCGTCCGATCGCACCCATCTCGGCCCGATGCTGATCATCGGCCTGCTGTTCTTCATCTTCGGCTTCGTCACCTGGCTCAACGGGCCGCTGATCACCTTCGTCAAGCTGGCGTTCCAGGTCGAGGACGTCTACGCCTTCCTGGTGCCGTCGGCGTTCTACGTGTCGTACCTGGTGTTCTCGCTGCCCGCGTCGCTGATCCTGCGCCGCACCGGCATGAAGAAGGGCATGGCGCTGGGCCTGTTCGTGATGGCGATCGGCGCCGTGCTGTTCGGCCAGTTCGTCAGCTGGCGCGAGTTCGCCGGAGCGCTGACCGGGTTGTTCGTGATCGGCGCCGGACTGTCGCTGCTGCAGACCGCCTCGAACCCGTACATCAGCATCCTCGGCCCGATCGACAGCGCGGCGCAGCGCATCGCCTTCATGGGTATATGCAACAAGGCCGCCGGCGTGATCGCCCCGTTCGCGTTCGGCGCGCTGGTGCTCAGCGGCATCGGCACGTTCGGCGAACAGGTCGAAGCGGCGCCGACGGCGGAGGCGCGCGAAGCCCTGCTCAACGCGTTCGCCGGCAAGGTGCACCTGCCGTACATGGTCATGGCCGGCCTGCTGGTGCTGCTGGCGATCTGGATCGCGCGCTCGTCGCTGCCGGAAATCCGGCCCGACGGCGCGAACAGCGAACGGGCGATCGGCCACAAGCACGGCAGCATCTTCAGCTTCCCGCACCTGTGGCTGGGCGTGCTGTGCCTGTTCCTCTACGTCGGCGTGGAGGTGATGGCCGGCGATGCGATCGGCACCTACGGCGCCGGCTTCCACCTGCCGCTGGAGCGCACCAAGATCTTCACCGCGTTCACCCTCAGCGGCATGCTGATCGGCTACGTCGCCGGCCTGCTGCTGATCCCGCGCTTCGTCTCGCAGCAGCGCTACCTGGCGATCTCGGCGGTGCTCGGCGTGCTGTTCTCGATCGGCGCCTACCTCAGCCATGGCTATGTCTCGGTCGGCTTCGTCGCCGCGCTCGGCTTCGCCAACGCGATGATGTGGCCGGCGATCTTCCCGCTGGCGATCAAGGGCCTGGGCAGCCTGACCGAACGCGGCTCGGCACTGCTGATCATGGCGATCGCCGGCGGCGCGGTGGTGCCGCAGCTTTTCGTGCACCTGAAGCAGCACGTCGATTTCCAGCTCGCGTTCGCACTGCTGATGGTGCCGTGCTACCTGTACATCCTGTACTACGGACTGGCCGGCCACCGGGTCGGCCAGCACGTGGATTCGCTACGGCCCGGGCTCTAAGCTAGGATGCTTGCGCCGCCGCACCGACGCGTGCGGCGCTGCCGGCACGATGGCGCGACCGGCGACCATTCCTTTCGATACACGAGGTTCAGCGGGTGCGCAGCGCCACCATCAAGGATGTCGCAGAACGGGCCGGCGTCTCGCTGAAGACCGTCTCGCGCGTGATCAACAACGAGCCTTCGGTGCATGCGCGCACGCGCGAGAAGGTGCAGCGCGAGATCGACGCGCTCGGCTACCAGCCCGACCCGTCCGCGCGCAGCCTGCGCAGCACGCGTGCCTACGCGATCGGCCTGGTTTACGACAACCCGAACGCGCACTACATCATCAACCTGCAGCGCGGCGTGCTGTCGGCGTGCCGGTCGAGCGGCTTCGGCCTGCAGATCCATCCGTGCGACTCGTCCTCGCCGAAGCTGGCCGAGGAACTGCGCGAACTGGTGCGCCGCTCGCGCCTGGCCGGGCTGGTGCTGGCGCCGCCGATGTCCGAGCAGCCGGCGCTGATCCACGCACTGAGCACGGCGAAAGTCCCGTTCATCCGGATCATCTCCGCGCGCAAGGATCCCGCCGACGGCTCGCCCTGCGTCTACGTCGACGACCGCGACGCCGCCTACGCAATCACCGAGCACCTGATCCAGCTCGGCCACCAGCGCATCGGTTTCCTGTGGGGCGGCCGCGGGCACCGTTCAAGCCAGGAGCGCTACCAGGGCTACGAGGATGCATTGAAGGACTACGGCATCCCGCTCGACCGCAAGCTGATCGTGACCGGCGACTACACCTTCGACGACGGCTTCCGCGGCGCGCGCAAACTGCTGGCGCTGAAGGACCGGCCCAGCGCGATCTTCGGTTCCAACGACGAGATCGCCGCCGGCGTGCTGGCGGCGGCACACTCGGACGGCATCAACGTGCCGTACGAACTCTCCATCGCCGGCTTCGAGGACAGCCCGTTCTCCAAGCAGTCGTGGCCGGCGCTGACCACCGCGCGCCAGGCCACCGAGGACATCGCGCGGCACGCCGCGCAGCGCCTGATCGGCGACCTGCAGCGCGAAGCCAACGGCGAGCCGGTCGACAGCCGCAACGAGGGCTTCAGCCCGGAGCTGGTGGTGCGCGGCTCCACCGCGCCGCGGCACAGCGCACCGGCTGCACGCGGCACTGCCAAACGGCGCAAGCCGGCTACTTGACGTTGTCGGTCTGCCCGATGAAGCGGGCCACGTTGTCGTGCAGCTGCTTCAGCGACGCCTCGTGCGCGTACACCATGTGCCCGGACGGATACCACGCATAGCTGATGTTGCGCTCCAGGCTGGCCGGGATCGGCAAGTGGTGCATCTCGTAGTCGGCGGCGAAGTACGGCGTGGCCAGGTCGTAGTAGCCGCCGTGCAGATAGACCTTGAGGTTGGGGTTGGTCTTCATCGCCATGGCCAGGTCCGGCATCACGTTGGTCGACGACTGCAGCGCCTCGCCGTGCGCGCCGGGCGCCTTGTGCGAGAAGTCCCAGTGGTCGATGTCGGCGAACAGCCGGTACTGCCGGCCCTGGCCGAATTTCAGGTCTCGCCGCACGTAGTCGTTGAAGGCGGCCACGTAGGCCGAACTGATCGCCGAGGATTGCGGATCGTATTCGGAGTCCTTGCTCAGCGGATCGATCGCCGGGCCGGAGAAGCGGCTGTCCAGCCGGCCGGTGGTGATGTCGCCGTCGGTCTGCAGCTCGTGCTCGAACATGCCGCCGGTCACGCGCAGGTCCGCTTTCAGCAGGTAGGCCACCGGCAACCCGGTGTATTCGTGCAGTTTCTGCGCCACCGCCTGCTTGCGCGCATCGTCAAGGCGCGAGCCGGCCATCAATGCTTGCGCGTAGTCGCCCATCGCGTACTGCTCCACCTCGCGCAGGAACGGCTCCAGTTCGGCCGGCTGCTGCGGCAGCTTGTGGTGGTAGAACGCGGTGGCGGCGAAGGTCGGCAGCGCCAGCTCGTACGGCAGGTCGATGCCGGGATTGAACTCCGGCCCGTCGATGCTGGTGTCGAAGCTGAGGATCTGCGAAAGCAGGATCACCCCGTTGAGGTCGACGCTGTCCTCGTTCTCCAGGATGTTCGCCAGCACCGCCGAGCGGGTGGTGCCGTAGCTTTCGCCGAACAGGTACTTCGGCGAATTCCAGCGGTCGTACTTCGACAAAAACCGGGTGATGAACTGCGCGAAGGCGTGGCCGTCGCCGTCGACGCCGTAGATCGCCTTCCTGCGTTCCTTCATCTGCTCGTCGCGCTTGGACTTGTCCCCGTCATCCGCGATCAGCCGGCTGAAGCCGGCGCCGGGCGCGTCGATGAACACCAGGTCGGAGGCATCGAGCAGGCTGTAATCGTTGTTCACCAGCCCGTACGGCGCCGCCGGCGTGTGGCCGGCGTCGCTGGTGACCACGCGCTTCGGCCCGAACGCGCCCATGTGCAGCCACACCGTGGCCGATCCGGGGCCGCCGTTGTAGATGAAGGTGACCGGCCGTTTCGTCGCGGCCACGCCCTTCTTGAAATAGGCGACGTAGAACATGCTGACCTGCGGCTCGTCTTCCTTGTCGCCGCTGCCATGCAGCACCAGCGTGCCGGCCACCGCCTTGTAGTCGACGCGGTGCCCTTCGACCGATACCGAGCCCTCGCTGGCCGACGACTGCGGCTCGACCAGCGCTGCGTCGGGCTTCGACTCCGGCTTGCTTTTGTCGTCCTGCTTGCCCGGCCCGGCAATCGCGACGGGGCTGAGCAGCAGTGCGGCAAGCGCCGTAGTGAGGAGAAGCTTGCGCATGGGCGATCCTCGATGACTGAGGCGGCTCCGCCTCGGAGATCTGCAGCATAGGCGTCACGACGCCGGCATTTCATAGCCCGGAAGTCACTGTCACCGGACGATCAGCCGCGCGCGATCGCCCCGCGTGCAAGATTGGCCCGACTCAGCCACTCGCGAAACAGCAGTAGGCCGACCAGCGCGCCCAGCGCCACCACGCCGAGGTTCATGCTGGCGAACACCAGCGACGGATGCTGCGGCAGCGTGGTGGCCGCGCAGGTAGAACAGGATGTTGCCAAAGTTGGCCAGCTCCAGCGCGAACGCGACCGGTAGGACCATCGCAAACATCGCCTGCAGCGACCACCTGGCGACAAATCGGTCGCTCAGGGCCGACGAACCACCGCCAATCAGATGTACTTTGGCCCATTGACTTCCCAAAACATGCCCCGCCCAGAGGAAATTACTGGGTCAATTGGTTCAGGTTGAAATTAATTGGAATCCTCACCACCCCTTCGACATTTTTTCCGTTTCGCACAGCTGGATTGAATTCCCACTGATAGGCTGCCTCTACCGCTGCCTGATCCAGTTCATGGTACCCACTTGTGCTTTCAACTTTTATTTCTTTTATTGCACCGCTTGCGTCGACAAAGATTAATAAAACCGTGGTTCCCTCGTGCCTGTTATCTATAGCCAGCTGCGGGTAAACCGGCTGAAATCCGGATTTATAGCTGACATTCCTGTCCTCCAAGCCAGGAACAGGCTTGATGCTTGATGGGCTGCCGCCTTCATTTTTAACAGTGCGATCATTTTTCTCAGAAAAATTCACGGCATAAGCGAGACGCTCCAAGGCATCCCGCTGAGAAGGTAAATTGTCGACGGTAGTCCATGAGCATAAAATAGCGACATCAGCGCTCCCCTTGATCACCGTTAAAACATACGCAATATTGATGTTTTGGGCCATCCCCGTTATGACGAACCGAAAGGATTCTCTGCCATTTATTTTCAAATGCTTCATATTATGTTTTTTAGAATTTGACAGCTTGCTGGTCACACTGGCGGCCCGCGAATTGGCGAACTCTTCCACGTTGGTTATGTTTTTGATTGGCGATGACGACAAAAGGAGGTCTGAATCGGAAGTGATATTCGTGGCAAAAAGCAGGATATTTTCATTGTTGAGTCCGCTTGGTAATGAAGCCTTCGACCATCCTTCGGGCAGAGTTATCCCAACACTTGATGAGTATGATTTTTCGGTAAGTACCGCTTCACTCTGGACCTGGGGGGGCTTGAAGCGAACCGGAAGCCTGGACTTGGGACTGATCGTTGATCGCCGCGATGACCCATCGGGCATAACCGGATTATACCCCCTCGCGGTCATGCAGTCGGCAAAGGCATTACGCGCCGTCACCTTATCCATTTGCTGAGCCAATGGCACTCCAATTATGGTTGCGCCAAGAAGGAAGTCCTTTGCCTGCTGGCTTGCCGAGTTCATGGCCAGATCGGCCCGATGGGTACATACCAGCGCATCCGTTTCTTTTTGCGAAGCGCTTTTGTCGACGGGGGCTTGGATGCTGGTTGCCAACTTGAACGTACCGCAAGAAGAAAGCATGGGTACGCATAAAGCAACCACAATGAACCTTGATGACAAGCCCATGACCACTCCTTAACGTCATAAGTAAATCCCAGTCAAGGACGATCTAATCCACTCCATGCCCGGGTATCGTCGTCAGCAGCACCGACCCTTATGTCTTGCTTTTTTCACACGCTGGATAGCAAGCGAGCCGCCATCATCAAACCCAGGCATCGGGAGTTCCCGCAACTTAGTCGCTTTTTATAGTGGCGTCGCGCAGGCTCACAACTAAGTAGGCGTGAGTCGCGGATATTGCCGCTGCCAACGCCGAATATGGGCCATAAGTACGTTCTACAGTTCCCCAGTACTGCCGGACAGAAAGCCACGCATCATGTAGCTGTCGGCGGCACCCCGTGCAGAAATTGATTTGTCCCCCTGTCGCTTTGCCTCCGCACATGAGTACGGGGATACCTACCCAAAAAGTCTTGCATTTCCGAACTCAATCTGTCAACTCATGACAAGACGACAACAGTATGGAATCTCCATACTGTCAAAGGCCCCGTTTCCGGAGCCCGCGAATGAAGCGTTTCGCCGATCGTCTTCGCGAGGCGCGCGTGGCTGCAGGAATGACCCAGGAGCAGCTTGGCTTCGCTCTGGGGATCACCAAGTCTTCGGTGTCGGCTTGGGAAAACGGACGTGAGACGCCCAGCTTCCGCATGCTGCCGGAGTTGCGTCGGGAACTGGGGCGTTCGCTCGACGAGCTGATTTGCGGCGTACCGCCGGAAGCTGGCGGGATCGAGGAGGGCCGGCCGAAATACGCCTCCCACGAAGCATCGCCCGCGGCGCGCGACGAGAAGGAGCGGGCACTGCTGTTGCGTTACCGCAGCCTGTCCGCCAAGCGTCGGGCAGCGTTGCTGGATTTGCTCAAAGCCGAGAAGTGATGCGGATTGGGACTTTGAATAGACACTTACCCTCGCGCAATCAACGCTATCGCCAGTAGCGCCAGCGCCACGCCGGCGAGGTTGAACCGACTCAGCCGCTCGCGGAACAGCAGCAGGCCGACCAGCGCGCCCAGCGCCACCACGCCGAGGTTCATGCTGGCGAACACCAGCGACGAATGCTGCGGCAGCGCACGGTGGCCGCGCAGATAGAACAGGATGTTGCCGAAGTTGGCCAGCCCGAGCAGCAGGCCGGCCAGCGCGCTGCGCAGCGTGAAGCGGGTTTGGTCCTGCACGCGACGCCACAGCTGCATGGCGAACGCGACCAGCAGGGCCAGCGCGAACATCGCCTGCAGCGACGCGCCCAGCGGCACGCCGGCCAGCGCCACGCGCTTGAACAGGATGTCGATCACGCCGAAGCCGGCGAACACCAGCAGCGGATACAGCCAGCCGGCGGCGCCGTGTTCCGCCGTGCCATGCCCGCTGCGCCAGACCATGCACAGCAGGGCGAGCAGGCCCAGTGCGATGCCGATGCCCTTGGGCGCGGTGAGCTGTTCGCCGAACAGCGCAAACGCCGCCAGCAGCGAGAGCAGCAAGGACAGCCGTTGCGCCGCATCGCTGCGCACGATGCCGGCATGCCGCACCGACGCGGCCAGCGCCAGAAAGATCGTCGGCAGCAGGATGCCCAGCACGGCCAGCGCCAGCCACGGCGTGCCCGGTTCGCGCAACGTGGCCAACGACGGCTGCAGCAGCAACGCGGTGAGTGCGCCGGTCACCACATAGTTCCAGGCGATCGCCTGGCCCACGTCGACCTCCGCGCGGCGCGCCAGCTTCAGCAGTACCGACACCAGCACGCTGCACACCACGCTGAGCAGGACGTAGATCATCCGTCACTCCGGCGACGGCAGACCGTCAGGCCGTCGCCGCATCGACACCCGCTCAAAACGCATCCAGCGGAATCTTCAGGTAGCGCACGCCGTTGTCCTCGGCCGGCGGCAATTGGCCCGCGCGCATGTTCACCTGCACCGCCGGCAGCAGCAGCGCCGGCACCGCCAGGGTGGCGTCGCGTGCGCCGCGCATGCGCACGAATTCATCTTCGCCGATGCCGTCGTGCACGTGGATGTTGTCGCGACGCTCGGCGCCGACCGTGGTCTCGTGGGCAAACACGTCGCGGCCGGCGGGCTTGTAGTCGTGGCAGAGGAATACCCGGGTTTCCTGCGGCAAGGCAAAAATGCGCTGGATCGAGCGGTACAGCGTGCGCGCATCGCCGCCGGGGAAATCGCAGCGCGCGGTGCCGTAGTCGGGCATGAACAGGGTGTCGCCGACGAAGGCCGCGTCGCCGACCCGATGGGTCATGCACGCCGGCGTGTGGCCGGGCGTATGCATCGCCACGGCTTCGATGCCGCCGACCATGTAGCGCTCGCCGTCCTTGAACAGGTGGTCGAACTGGCTGCCGTCGCGTTTGAAACCGGGGCCCGCGTTGAACAGCTGGCCGAACGTGTCCTGCACGCCGCGGATGTGTTCGCCGATGCCCAGCCGGCCGCCCAGTTGCGCCCGCACATACGGCGCCGCCGACAGGTGGTCGGCGTGCACGTGGGTGTCGATCACCCAGTCCACGTCGAGCCCCTGCGTTCGCACGAACGCGATCAGCGCGTCGGCCGAGGCATGACCGGTACGCCCGGACGCGGCGTCATAGTCGAGCACGCTGTCGAACACGGCCGCTCTGCGCGTGGCCGGGTCCCACGCCACGTAGCTGAAGGTATGGCTGGCTTCGTCGAAGAAGGCCTGCACCTCGGGGCGATGCATCGTCAGTGTCCTCCGGCAGGAGGCAGCAGGCGCGCGGCCAGCCACCAGCCCGCGATCATGCAAGCCACCAGCACCAGCAGCGCGGGCACGCCGGCACCGAGCGAGGCCAGCGCCGGGCCGGGACAGTAGCCGGCGATGCCCCAGCCGATGCCGAACAGGGCGGCGCCGCCGATCAACCGAACGTCGATGTGGCGCGACGTGGGCCACTGGAACCGCTCCGCCAGCAACGGGCGCGATCGCCGCAGCACCAGCCGATAGCCGATCGCGGTGGTCAGCACGGCACCGGCCATCACGAAGACCAGGCGTGGATCCCACGCGCCGAAGACGTCCAGGAAGCCGAGCACCACGGCCGGCTGGGTCATGCCGCCGAGGCTGAGGCCGAGACCGAACAGCAGCCCGGCGGCGAACGCGATCCACGCTCTCATGGGCCCACTCCCAGCAGATGCCGCAGCACGAACACGGTGGCGCTGCCGAACACCATGAAGACGGCGGTCGCCAGCAGCGAGCGCGGCGACAAGCGTGCGATGCCGCAGACCCCGTGCCCGCTGGTGCAGCCACCGCCGAGCCGCGTGCCGATGCCTACCAGCAAACCGGCCAGCGCCATCCACGGCAGCCCCACCTGCGGTGCGCCGATGCCGCTGTCGCCGCGCAGCCACCACAGCAGCAGCGGCCCGGCCAGCAGGCCCAGCACGAACGCCAGCCGCCACGCGCGGTCGCCCGCGCCGCCCACTATAAGGCCGCTGGCGATGCCGCTGACGCCGGCGATGCGGCCGAGGGCCGCCATCAGCAGCACCGCCGCGAGGCCGATCAGCACACCGCCGCACAAGGCGCCGAGGTAGGGGTGCATGGTCACGCTTCCTGTGGGTACGAAGGTGGGGATTATCGCCCCTGCACGGCCGGTTGCCGCATCATGCCGGTTGCGCGGCCTGCTCAGTGGCAAGGCGACGGGCGACGCGGGCGAAGCTCGCGGCGGTCGCGGCATTCGCCGGCGCGAAGAAGAACGCGGTGGCGCGGTCGACGTGGTCGCTGTCGCGGATCGGCAGGCGCATCGAGTGGATGCTGAGATCGCCGAATTCGGGATGGAAGAACGGCACCGTGATCGCGCTCAGCGGCGCCGTGTGGCAACGCTGCCACAGCTCGACGAACTCCGTGCTGGCCGCGTTCAGCGCCTCGATCAGCTGATGGAAGCGCGGATCTTCCGGGTGCGCCGCCTGGTTCATGCGGAACATGCCGAGCAGGTTCAGCGCGCCGTTCTCGAAATCCGGGTACAGCCGCCGCCGCGCCGGGTTCATGAACGCGTTCCACAGGTGGTTGTCGGCGAACGGCCCGCTGAAATCGCCGAAGTCGTACAGGCATTCGGCCATGCGGTTCCACGCCAGCACGTTGAACACCGTGTCGAGCGCGAAGGCCGGCGCCTGGTACAGGTCCAGCACCTCGTGCATCACCGGCGGCAGGTTGAAGTGGTGCTCCGGCACGTCGGTGCGGGTCAGCCCCATCAGCGCGAACAGGTAGGCTTCGTCGGTCGGCGACAGCGACAACGCGCGCGCGATCCGCGCCAGCGCCGCGGCCGACACGTTGATCGCGCGGCCCTGCTCCAGCCACGTGTACCAGGTGACGCCGACCTGGGCCAGCGTCGCCACCTCCTCGCGACGCAGGCCCGGCGTCAGTCGGCGCGGCCCGCGCGGCAGGCCGGCCGCCTCGGGCGTGAGCGCGGCGCGGCGCGCGCGCAGGAAAGCCTTCAGCTCGGTGCGTTGCATGGATGTGCTCATGGGCATGCCCGGGTGGTAGTGGGAGTACCAGCAGTGGGGACTGCCTTCCCATGCTAGCGACAGCGGCCTACCGTCGCCTGTCCCCCAAGTCATGTGCCCCACGTGACCGTGACGCCGGCGATGCCGTCATGCCCGCCCGCGGCGCACCTCCCCAGCCGCCGGCCCGTACTGCAACAGCCTGTCACAGCGCGCCGCGCGCAGACGTCCTTGTGTCAACCCATGCAGGAGATCGACATGTCGTTACTCCCCGTCCCCACCCCTGTCCACGCCTCGCGCGCCGATGCGCTCACCGATTTCGTGGTGCACGCCCAGCTGATGCTGGACCCGGCCACCCCGGAATCGGTGCGCCGCGAAGCCGAACCGCGCCTGCTGGCGCAACTGCCGACCCTGCAGGCGCTGGGCGTATTCGAACTGTTCGCGATCCGCGACCCGGCGTTGCGCGCGCTGGTGCACGACGAACTGCAGGCGCACCGGATGCGCGCTGCCTGACATCTTGCCGAAGCAAATGCATACCAGCATATATTTGCCTTGACAAATATACTTTGGGCAATAGAATGCGCGGCTATGAATACCGAATCGCTCGCCTTCGCCACCCCCCGGGAAAGCTTGGGCATCCTGCTCGGCCTGGTGCGCGCGGAGATCGTGCGCGCGATGGAGGCGGAACTGGCGGCCAAGCACCTCGACCTGCGCTTCACCCAGTTCCTGATCCTCAAGCGGCTGGCCCGGCTCGGTCCGATGTCGGCCAGCGAACTGGCCCGTTCGGTCGAACTGGACGGCGGCGCGATGACCCGCCAGCTCGACCAGCTCGAACGCAAGGGCTACCTGCGCCGCTGCCCGCATGAGCAGGATCGCCGCGCGCTGCGGATCGAGCTGACCGATGCCGGCAACGCGCTGTGGCAGGAGCTGACCGACTGCAACGACCGCGTGCTGAGGGCAGCCCAGCGCTCGCTGGACGACGCCGAACAGGCGCAACTGCACGACTACCTGGAGCGCGTGCTGCACGCGCTGCGCGACAAGAACTGACCCTTTCCACCCTGGACCTTTCCATGCGTCTGCATCTTCTTGCGGCTGCCGCCGCCCTGACCCTCGCGTTGGCCGGTTGCGCCAGCAGCGGCGGCCTGCACCCGGACGGCACGCCGATCGATCCGGCCACGCTGAAGGCCGGACACAGCCTCGCCCACCTGTCCGCGGCCGCGTGGCCATCCACCGACTGGTGGAGCGGCCTCGGCGATCCGCAGCTCGACGCATTGATCGCCGAAGCGCTGCAGGACAACCCTGGCCTCGGCGTCGCCGATGCGCGCGCCCGCGCGGCGCAGGCCGAGGCGGGCATCGCCGATGCCGCGCGCGGGCCCAGCGTGAATGGCGGCGCCGCGGTCGCCGGGGCCCGGCCGCCGGCCGCGCTGCTCGGCGACAAGGCGCATTTCGCGCTGGCCAAGTACGGCTACGCCAGCTTCAAATGGGATCTGGACCTGTGGGGCGGCAAGCGTGCCGCGTGGGAAGCCGCGGTGGGCCAGGCGCGTGCCGCCGAGGTCGATGCCCGCGCCGCGCGCATCGAACTTTCCGGCAATGTCGCCCGCGCCTATGCGCAGCTTGGCTACGCGTTCACCCAGCAGGATCTGGCCGCCGGTGAGCTGAAGCGCGCGAAGCAGTCGCGCGAACTGACCCGCCAGCGCGTCGCCGCCGGCATCGACAACCAGATCGCGCTGAAGCAGGGCGATGCCGAAGTGGCGAGCGCCGAACAGCAGGCGGCGCTGGCCAGCCGCGCGGTCGATGCCGCGCGCTCGTCGCTGTCGGTGCTGCTGGGCAAGGGTCCGGATCGCGGGCTGCAGATCGCCCGGCCGCAGTTGCTGAGGCCGGCCGAGCTGGCGGTGCCGTCCAACCTGCCGCTGGATCTGGTCGGCCACCGTGCCGACCTGGTCGCCGCGCGCTGGCGCGTCGAGGCGGCCGGCAAGGACATCAAGGCGGCGAAGACCGCATTCCTGCCGAACATCAGCATCGGCGCGATGGCCGGCGTGATCAGCATGGGCGGCGGCAACCCGTTCAGCCTGCCGGGGCGGTTCTACCAGTTCGGGCCGTCGCTCAGCCTGCCGATTTTCGACGGCGGCAAGTTGCGCGCCAACCTGTCCGGCAAGGATGCGCAATACGACCTCGCCGTGGCGCAGTACAACCAGACCCTGGTCGGCGCACTCAACCAGGTCGCCGATGATTTGTCCGCGCTGCAGTCGCTGCAGCAGCAGATCGACGCGCAACAGCGCGCGCAGGATGCCGCCCTGCAGGCCTGGCAACTGGCCGAACAACGTTACAAGGCCGGCATCGGCAGCTACCTGGAAGCGCTCAGTGTGCGCCAGCAGCTGCTCGCCGCCGAGCGCGGCACCGCCGCGCTCGAGGCGCAGCAGGTCGATCTTTCGGTGCAGCTGATCCAGGCCCTCGGCGGTGGCTTCCAGCCGCAGGCCGACACCCCGTCTTCCACCCCATCACGTTCCTGAGGCAGCCCCATGTCCAGCCAGAATCCCACCGCGGCCGAAAGCACGGCGGCCGCTCCATCGCCGATGACGGCCGCGCCGAATACGGCCGCGCCGAACACGCCGGCACCGAAGAAGAATCCGCGCGGCCTGCTGCTGCGCCTGCTCGGCATCGTGGTACTGCTCGCCGCGATCGGCTGGGCGCTGTGGTATTTCCTCGACGGTCGCTGGTACGAGGGCACCGACGACGCCTACGTCAACGGCAACGTGGTGCAGATCACCCCGCAGGTGCCCGGCACCGTGGTCAGCATCGGCGCCGATGACGGCGACCTGGTGCACGCCGGCGACGTGCTGGTGCAGCTCGACCCCAGCGACGCCGACGTGGCGCTGGCCGAGGCGAAGGCGAATCTCGCCAACACCGTGCGCAAGGTGCGCGGCCTGTATTCCAGCGTGAACGGCGCCCAGGCCGACGTGGCTGCGCGCAAGACCGCGGTGGACAAGGCGCGCGCCGATTACAACCGGCGCGTGGCGCTGGCGAAGTCCGGCGCGATCTCGGCCGAGGAGCTGGCGCACGCCAGCGACGCGCTGACCAGCGCCGAGAGCAACCTGATCACCGCGCAGCAGCAGTACCAGACCAGCAAGGTGCTGGTCGACGACACCGTGGTCGCCTCGCACCCGGACGTGCAGGCCGCTTCGGCCCGCCTGCGCGCCGCCTTCCTCGACGACGTGCGCGCCACCCTCATCGCGCCGGTGGACGGCTATGTGGCCAAACGCTCGGTGCAGGTCGGCCAGCGCGTGCAGCCCGGCGCCGCCTTGATGGCGGTGGTGCCGCTGCGCGGCGTGTGGGTGGATGCGAACTTCAAGGAAACCCAGCTCACCCACATGCGCATCGGCCAGCCGGTGACGATCGAGTCCGACGTCTACGGCGGCGCGGTGGAATACAAGGGCAAGGTGCAGAGCCTGGGCGTCGGCACCGGCAGCGCGTTCTCGCTGCTGCCGGCGCAGAACGCCACCGGCAACTGGATCAAGATCGTGCAGCGCATTCCGGTGCGCATCGTGTTCGACGACCCGACCCAGCTGGACAAGCACCCGCTGCGCATCGGCATGTCGCTGAACGTGGACGTGAGCCTGCACGACCAGAACGGCCCGATGCTGTCGCAGCAATCACCGACCAAACCCGCCTTCAGCACCGACGTCTACCGGCAGCAGCTGGCCAAGGCCGACCAGGTGATCGGGCAGATCGTCCACGCCAACATGGCCGGCGGCAAATAGCGCCCTTGCAGGAGCCCGCCCGCGGGCGATGCTTTTGTTCTGAACTCTCAAAGCAACAGCATCGCCCGCGAGCGGGCTCCTGCCCATTCCAGACTAGACGACCGACACCGATGACCACCCAATTCCGCCCGCCCAACCTGGCACTGAGCACGATCGGTCTGTCGCTGGCCACGTTCATGCAGGTGCTGGACACCACGATCGCCAACGTGTCGCTGCCGACCATCGCCGGCAACCTCGGCGTCAGCAGCAACCAGAGCACCTGGGTGATCACCTCGTTCGCGGTGAGCATGGCGATCGCGCTGCCGCTGACCGGGTTCCTCACCCGTCGTTTCGGCGAAGTGAAGCTGTTCGTCGCCTGCACGCTGCTGTTCGCGCTGACCTCGTTCCTGTGCGGCGTGTCGCAGAGCATGGGCATGCTGATCCTGTTCCGCGCGCTGCAGGGCGCCGTGGCCGGGCCGATGTACCCGATCACGCAGAGCCTGCTGATCGGCATCTACCCGCCGGCCCAGCGCGGCATGGCGCTGGCGCTGCTGGCGATGGTGACGGTGGTGGCGCCGATCGCCGGGCCGATCCTGGGTGGCTGGATCACCGACAACTACTCGTGGCCGTGGATCTTCTTCATCAACGTGCCGATCGGCATCTTCGCCAGCGTGGTGGTGGCGAACCAGCTGCGCGGCAAGGTCGAGAAGACCGAGCGCCCGAAGATCGACTACGTCGGCCTGGTCAGCCTGATCATCGGCGTGGGCGCGCTGCAGATCGTGCTGGACAAGGGCAACGACGAAGACTGGTTCAACTCCACCTTCATCGTCGTCACCAGCATCGTCTCGGCGATCAGCATCGCGATCTTCCTGATCTGGGAACTGACCGACAAGGACCCGATCGTCGACCTGAAGCTGTTCCGCCACCGCAACTTCACCGTCGGCACGATTGCGCTGGTCCTCGGTTACGCGGCGTTCTTCGCGATCGCACTGATGGTGCCGCTGTGGTTGCAGCGCAACCTCGGCTATACCTCGATCTGGGCCGGCTACGCCAGCGCGCCGCTGGGCATCATTCCGGTGCTGCTGACCTTCGTCGTCGGCAAGTACGGGCCTCGCATGGACCTGCGGCTGCTGGCGGCGGCGGCGTTCGTGGTCATGGGCCTGACCTGCTTCATGCGCTCGGACTTCTTCATCGGCATCGACTTCTACCACGTGGCGATGGTGCAGCTGTGGCAAGGGCTCGGCGTGGCGCTGTTCTTCATGCCGGTGCTGACCATCCTGCTGTCGGACCTGCAGCAGAACGAGATCGCCGCCGGCTCCGGCCTGGCCACCTTCCTGCGCACGCTGGGCGGCAGCTTCTCCGCCTCGATCACCACCTTGTTGTGGGAGCGCCGCGCAGTGACCCACCACGAGCAGTTGGCCGAGCACATCACCGCGTACAGCCCGACCGCGCAGACGGCGATGACCCAGCTCGGTCAGGGCGACCGGCAGGTCTCCGGCAGCATCATCAACAACATGATTACCCAGCAGGGCTACCAGATCTCGTTCAACGAGGTGTTCCACGCGCTGGGCTGGATCTTCATCGCGCTGGTTCTCGTGATCTGGCTGGCCAAGCCGCCGTTCGCCCCCAAGGCCAGACCGGCCGCCGGCGGCCACTGAAGCGGCCGGCAGGCATCGGACAAGGCAACGGCCCTGAACGGGCCGTTGTCTTGTCCGCGGTCGAGCGTGTGTCAGATGTCGAAGGCGACGCCGACCAGCGCCATGGTCTCGCCGGCGTTCGGACGGTGCAGGCCGCCGTTGGAAATGTGCCGGATCGCCACGCTGAAATGCTTCGCCTGCCAGCCCAGCGTGCTGACGAACTGGTAGTGGCTGGAAAGCGCATGGGTGGTGTGGTTGGTGGCGGCGAGTTGTTCGCTGAAGAACAGCGGCTGGTACCAGTCGCCGGCCTCGCCGAGGTGGAAGCGTGCGCCGGCGGCGAGCAACGCCACGGAGTCGCGCGTGGTGTAACGGCTGCTGTCGGTCGTCGTGCGGCGACCGTCGATCCAGCCGAGCGAGACATCCGGTGACCAGGTGAAGCGGGTCTGGCCGAGCGGCTGCGGTGCGAACACCGCCTCGACGAAGGCGGCGTTCGCGCCGTGGCTGTCCATGTAGCTGCGGCCGGCCTGTACTTCGAACCGCGCTGCGGCCACTGGCAGCGCAGCGGTGACCAGCGCCAGTACGAGTGCGCTGCGGATGAGGGGACGAAGGGACATGGGACAACCTCGCGGTGGGGATTCTTTTGTGTACCGCATAGTTTACAAAGTGACCCGCGTCGGGCGAACCCCCTCCTTGGGTCGATTTCGGCAACAGATTGTTGCCCCCACCATGTAAAAACCCCGGCACGATGGCCGGGGTTCGGGTACCGCCCGAGATGGCGGGGAACTACTTGCCCGCTGCCGGTTGCAAGGTCGGGCTGTCCAGGTCCAGCGCGGTCGATTCCAGCAACGCGGCCTGCGGATGCGCCTTGCGGATGTCCGCGGCGAATTGCGCGGCGTCGCCGACCACCACCACCGTGCCGGCGCCGGCGTCCAGATGCTTGTCCGCGTACTTCTCGATCTGCTTCGGCGTCACCGCCTGCACCTTGGCGATGTACCGGCCGATCTCGTCCAGCGGCATGCCGTAGACGGCCAGCTCGCCGACCTGTTCGGCCAGCCCGGTGGTGGTTTCCAGGCTGCGGCCGTAGCCGCCGATCAGGGTGGCCTTGCGCGCGGCCAGCTCGTCGGCGGAAACCCGCGTGCCGCCCAGTCGCTTGAACTCGCCCAGCATCAGCTCGACCACCTGCGCCGCGGACGGGTTCTTGGTCTGCGCCGAGGCCAGCCACAGGCCAGCGTCGCGCAGCGGCTGCAGCCGGCTGTTGGCGCCATAGGACAGGCCGCGCTTGATGCGGATCTCCTCGTTCAAGCGCGCCGAGTACGAGCCGCCGAGCACTGCGTTGGCCACCGTGCCCACGTAGTAGCCGTCATCGCCGCGCGACGGCGCCGCATGTGCCGCGACCACGCCGGCCTGGCCGGCGCCGCGCTGGTCGATCAGCAGGATCGCCGGCACGCGGCTGGCGGCCTTGCCCGCCGCCCGCTCCGGCAGCGGCGTGGCCGGCTTCGGCCAGTCGCCGAAACTGGCCTGCGCCAGCTGCTGCGCCTGCGCCGGGGTGATGTCGCCGGCGAGGATCAGGATCGCGTTGTCTGGCCGGTACAGCGCCGCGTGCAATCGCTGCACGTCGGCGCGGCCGATCCGCGCGATCGAGGCCGGCGTGCCGCCGCGCGAATGGCCGTAGGCGCCGTCGCCGAACACGCCGCGGCTGGCGGCCAGCGAGGCCAGCGCGGTGGGCCGGCTCAGCAGCAGGCGCAGGTCGTCGATCGCCTGCGCCTGCGCCCGCTTCAACTCGGCCGCGCTGAAGTCCGGCTGGCGCACCACCTCGGCCAGCAGGCCCAGCGCCTGCGGCAGCTTCGGCGTGGTCACGGTGATGCCGACCGCGCTTTCGTCCCAGCCGGCAGAGGCATCCAGCGAACCGCCCAGTGCCTCGGCGGCGGCGGCGATCTGCGGCGCGCTCTTGCCGGCCGCGCCCTTGGTCAGCAGGCTCGCGGTGAGGTCGGCCAGGCCGGCCAGCGACGGCGGGTCCATCTCGCCGCCGCTGCGCAACACCAGTTGCGCGGTGACCAGCGGCAGGCCGGCGCGGCGCACGCTGATCACCTGCAAGCCGTTCGCCAGGGTTTGTGCCGTCGGCGTCGGCACGCTCAGCTGCGGCGCAGGGCCCGGCGTGGGCGGCGCGACGGGAAAATCGGCAGCCGCGGCGCTCCCGGCGGAAACAAGAATGGACGTAAAGAAGGCCAAACGGCATGCAGGCATCCGGCGGTTCATTTCGCTTCTCCTCATTTCGTCGCTCCCTTGGCGGCCTGCGGCAGGTAGTCGATGGTGACGCTGCGCGCGCCGGTCACGTATTTCTGCAGCACGCGGTGCACGTCCTGTTCGGTGACTTTCTGCAGCGCGGCCAGGTCGGTGTTGACGTGTTCCGGATTGCCGTCGATCAGCGCCGCCTGGCCCAGCGCGAAGGCCAGGCCCTGCGCGGTCTGGCGCTGCTTCAGTTCGCCGGTCAGCAGCTGGGTCTTCACCTTGTCCAGCTCGGCGGCGGGAATCGGCTGGGTCGCCAGCCAGATGATCTCCTCGTGCAGCAGCTTCTCCGCCTCGGCCGGCTGGTGGCCGCTGGCGAGGATCGCGTAGGCGGTGAACAGGCCCGGGCCGACCCGGCCGTCGGCATCGGCGCCGGCCTGCTGGGCAACCTGGTGGCGATACACCAGCGACTGGTACAGCCGCGAGGAATCGCCCTGCGACAGCAGCGCGGCGGCGACCTTGAGCGGGATGCTGTCGGCCGTGTCGGACGCCGGCGGCAGCAGCCAGGTGATCGCCACCGCGGGCAGCGGCGCGGTCTCGCTGGTAACGGTGTAGCGCAGGTTCTTCTTGCGCTTCGGTTCCTGCGCGGTGACCTGCGGGATCGGCGTGGCCGGCTTCGCGATCCAGCCGAAATACTGGTCGACCCAGGCGTCGAGCTGCTTCGGATCGAAGTCGCCGGCGACGATCAGGGTGGCGTTGTCCGGCCGGTAGAAGGTCTGGTGGAACGCGACCACGTCCGGCAGCGTCGCCGCTTCCAGGTCCTCGATGCTGCCGATCGTCGGACGCTTGTACGGATGCACGGTGTACGACTTCGGGTCGATCGCGTTGAACAGCTTGCCGTACGGATTGGCCAGCACGCTCTGCCGGTATTCCTCCTCCACCACCGCGCGCTCGGACTTGAAGTTCGCCTCGTCCACGTTGAGGTTGGACAGCCGCTCGGCCTCGGCCCACAGCAGGGTCTGCAGGTGGTTGCTCGGCACTACCTCGAAGTAGTTGGTGACGTCGTCGCCGGTGGACGCGTTGTTGGCGCCGCCGACGTCCTCGGTCAGCCGGTCGAACTGCTCGGCGTGCATGTGCTTCGTGCTCTTGAACATCAGGTGCTCGAACAGATGCGCGAAGCCGGAGCGCCCCTGCGGGTCGTCCTTCGAGCCGACGTGGTACCACACCTGCACCGCCACGTTCGGGCTGGCATGATCCTCCACGCTCAAGACCTGCAAGCCGTTCGGCAGGGTGCGCTGGTGGTATGGGATTGGCGGGATGGTTAGCTCGACCGCGGCCAGCAGCGGCGAGGCCAGCGCGGTCAGCAGGACGAGCGGGGCGAGCAAGGCAGCCGGACGCAGACGCATGGGCAGTCCCTTCGTTGGAAAGGGGCCAACCTTAGCAAGTCGGGCCGAGCTGCGCCCGTGACTTGCCGCATGCCCGCGCAGGCATGCCCGGACACCGCGCGACTTGTCCGAAGCCGAGCCGCGTGGCGGGGCGGGCGATCTGCGATGATGGTCGAACGCTAGCTTGTTGCGGGAGGTGGCATGTTCCGCTGGATCAAGAACTTCTGGACGGGTTCCGGGCCCGTCGAATTCGTGAGCGCGTTCGGCATGAACGAATCCGTGGAGCGGCTGCGGGCCGCCACGCGCCGATGGTCGTTTCCGTTCGCCACGCAGGAATGCGCCGCCGGCACGGTAAAGGAAAACCGCGTGTCGCTGCAGCGAGTCATTCCGATGGTGGGCAACTCGTTCAAGCCGTTCTTCATCGGCAGGTTCGAGCAACGACAGGGCAAGGTCGTGCTGCGCGGTCGTTTCACCATGACACTGTTGGTGAAGGTGTTCATGGCGTTCTGGCTTGGCATGCTTGCATTGTTCGCGATCGCAGGCTCGGTGGCAGCCGTGGCATCGCCGAAAATCGCCATGTTCCCGCTGGCGGCCATCGGGATGATGGCCTTCGGCATCGGGCTGACGGCGCTGGGCCAATGGTTTTCGCGGAACGACGCCGCCTGGCTCACAGATGTCATGCGTACCGCACTGCAAGTACCGCCAGACACCGCCACGCCTGGCCAGGGTGCAGGCCTTGCCGACCAGGCGGGGAAAGGTAAGACACCCGTTTTCATTTACCCGCTGGCCGGACTGTTCGCCCTATTCGGGCTCTTGGGCATCATTTCGGCGATCAGCGGCATCCAGACCTATCGCGGCGGCCCTGACGGCTCCGTGATCACACCTTATGCGAACGAAACGTTCCGTATCCTCGTCGGCACGGGCTCCATCGCGATACTCGGCATCGCCCTTGGTATCTATCGACGCACGATGTTCGCCTGGTGGTCGGGCTTCGTGCTGCTGGCGGCAAGCGTGGTCTACTCGATCATCAGCCCGCTCGTACGCACCGACCTCGGCGATGCACGCGTACCGGCACTCGTGTTCGGTGGCATTTCCGTGGTGATCGGTGTGTTCTGGGGGCGCTGGTGGCATGCACAACGCCACCACTTCCACGATTGATTGCTCTGCAAAAAGGGGACTGGCTGAGCCAGCCTCCTTGCCGCACCCATCTCCTTCAGGTCGGCGGCAAGGGCAAAAGGAGGATGCAGTAGGGGATGGAGGAAGTTAAGCGCGCAACTCCCCCGGACTCTCAGCTCATGTCGCCGCCTGCGCCCCACCCAGCGCCTTGCGCCGCTTCTTCTCCGCTTTGCACTCTTTGCGCGCCGCCTTGCGAATCTTGCGGTCGTAATTCCACAGGTAGATCGCCGGGGTGCTGAGCAGGGTCAGCAGCTGCGACACCAGCAGACCGCCGACGATGGCGATGCCCAGCGGCTGGCGCATTTCCGAGCCGATGCCGAAACCGATCGCCAGCGGCAGTGCCGCGCCCATCGCGACGAGGGTGGTCATGGTGATCGGGCGGAAGCGCACCAGGGCGGCTTCGCGGATCGCCTCGAGTGCGGACAGCCCGCGTTCGCGTTCGGCGAGGAAGGGCAATGGGTGCCGTGCCGTGCGCTGTATGCATCGGCCACCGCGCGGCCACGCGATCTGGGACTGATGAATACCGTGCGTAGCGCACCCTGGGTCTGTCGCGTCGTGGTCTACCGCAAGCCGCCTCGCGGACGAAAGCATCGCAATCGCTTGGGACACGTTGCACGCAGCAAGATCAGTCTGCAGTGCGCATCGCGCGAGCGCGAGCCTTGCTGGTCGTGGCATCACCGGCGCTCGCTGATCTGAGTGCGCGCCAGCTGGTTGCCCTGTTATGGGCGGCGCATGCAGATCGAATGTCGTTTCGCGATTTGAAGTCGCACCGCTATGGTCAAGGCTTCGAAGACAGCCTGACGCATAGCGGCAAACGTATCGATATTCTGCTGCTGGTGAACGCGCTGGCCGCCTTTGCCAGCTGGCTCGCCGGCCTGGCCTGCGAAGCCGCTGACATGGTGCATTGGCTCTCGCCCAGACGATCGTCGCGCAAACTCTATTCGGTTCTTCACCTCGGTCGCGAAGCACTGATCAAAGCATGGGCTATGGAGCCCATATCACGCTGGTTGGACCGGCTGGAATCGCTGCCTGCGGCAACACTCGCCCAGATGCAGGTACCGGCATGAATTCGTGGGGATACCTCAGACTCTGACCCCGGTTTTCCTGGCCCCGGTTTTGTCGGATCTAGTTACGTATGGATTAAAAGCCATGGTCTGAACCCCAAGAAAAACAAGTGCCGAAGGTACAGATACAGCCTCTCTAGACGTCCTATACGAAAGAAACTAAAACCAAGGTCTTTGCCAGCATTTTCATTGAGCTTGTCGCTACTGATTTCCCATATGTCGTGGACCCAGTAGTACGTATTGAAAGGCCTAGCGGTAATCTCACTTACTCCATGATCCTTTAATCTCTTTTGAATGAGAAGACTCACTCGATGGATCGCGCTCGTAGCGCTGTTAGCTTCAAGGAAAAAAGTGGAATGAAATCCACACCCGCCATTGAGGTATGCGGGAGCACTCACAAATACACCTTCAATCATGACTTGATAAGCGGCCATTGCTTATACGCCTACTGCGCTCTATCCGGATCAGGCTTAGATTCTTCCGGTGGCGGTGGAAGCGGTAGCTCCGTCGATTGGGGTGGATTCGGATAATTAGGTACACCCATCCCAAGAGCATCATTGAGCACGTTAATGATGTTGTTTGTTCTTGCAATGTCATCCTGTGTTGCAGGCCTAGGCGCAATATCTGGTATGTACTCTGCTGCTTCCGCCGCCTGGTTAAGTGCGCCAGCAAAACTTGCCGCTACAACGCTCACTTTTCCCCAGAATGAATGCCCCGTCTTGCCTTCAGTCTGATAGTGAGGCAGTCCCTTTGAGCCATCCTTCAATTCATGACCCACGTGTTTGAGCTGGCCGTCGCTTCCATGAGCAGCACGCTCAACTCCACTGCTAATCTGACGGCGGTCACCAACAATATTTTGCTCGGCTCTTCGAGCTCTAATAGCCTGTTCCCGAGTAAGGCGAGCGACTCCCTGCATGCCATCCGCTGTCAGTCGAACAAGCCAAGCAACCGTTTTCTGACGCCCATCTGGATCGATGAATGTATACGGATTATTGTTGACGTATGCATACCGATTAAATCCAAACCCATCCCCCGAACTCGGCCCCACCGGATCCACACTCAAAAACCGCCCCACCTCCGCATCGTAGTACCGCGCCTGCATGTACACGAGCCCGGTCTCCGGGTCGCTCACATGTCCGGTATACCCCACCCCATTGGGGGCCGCGCCCATACTCGGCACCGACACCCCATACGGCGTGTACTCAAACCGTGCCGTGATGTTGCCGCTGGCATCGGCCTCCGCCAGCGGCGTCCCCTGCGGGTCGGTGTACACGTAGGTCACCGTGCCGGCATAAGTCACCGCTGCACACAGCCACAAGCTCGCCAGCGTCAACCATGATGAAATCTTTTTCATAGGCATGACGACATCCCTAGCTCAAAGGCCCGAATTCAGCATGACGCTGCTGTAGTTGCTGAAGGCCGAGCAACCCGCGCTGTTGCACGCCTTCACACGGAATTGCACCGTCCCGGTGGCAAAGATCAACTCCCTCCAAGATGTGCCTGAGCCGTTGTAGACGATGTGTACGCCGTCCTGGGGGTGCGTTTCTTCCAGTTGATAGCTCGTGGCGCCGATCACGGTCGACCAAGTCGCACTCACCACCGGCTTGTAGGAGGGGCCACTCACACTGAGGCTGGGTGCCCCGGGCGCGGGTGGAACCAACACCACGCTGACCGTTCCCGTGCCGCTCCACGGCCCACAGCCGCCGACATTGCACGCCTGCACCCGATACCCATAGGTGCCGTCGGTCTTGCCGCTGGCACCCCAGCTGGTATTGCCGTTCGCCTGCACCGTGGCCCAGCCGCCGCCGTTGACCTGCTCCTGCAGCGTGTAGCTGGTCGCCGCCGTCACCGCGCCCCAGCTCACCGTGTAGCTGCCGGTGTTGCTGCTTGCCGGCACACTCAGGCTGGGCGCCGCGGCCGGCGGAATCGTCACCACCACCGCGCTACTCGCTTTGTACACACTGCAGCCGCTCGCGTTGCACGCCTGCACCTGGTACGTGTAGTTGCCGCTGGTGGTGACCGTGCTCGTGTTGCTGACGGCCGCACCGGTGTAGACGACGCCCCAGCTGCCTGCCCCGAGACGCTGCTGCAGCGTGTAACTGGTCGCTGTGGCACTGGCCGCCCAGCTCACCGCGATGCTGCCGCTGCTGGTGGCCGGCACCGTAATGCTCGACGGCGCCATCGGTGGCAGCAGTACTGTAGTGCTGCCGGTAGCGCTCCACGGTCCGCAGCCACCCACGTTGCACGCCTGCACGTGATAGCCGTAGGTCCCGTTGCCACGGCCACTGGTGCTCCAGCTGGTCAGGCCGTTGGTTTGCACGGTGGTCCAGGCGCCGCCATTGACCTGCTCCTGCAGGGTGTAGCTGACCGGTCCGGCTATACCGCTCCAGCTCACCGTGTAGCTGCCGGTGGCGCTGCTGGCCGGCGCGCTCAGAGTCGGCGCCGCGGTGGGTGGATGGGTGACGACCAGCGTAGCGCTTCCAGCTTTCCACGCGCTGCAGCCGTAGGTGTTGCAGGCCTGCACCTGGTAGACGTAGCTGCCGTCGGCCAGTCCGGTAAGAGCCGCGTTGGTACCGCTGCCGGTATAGGCCGTGCTCCAGCTAACCCCGCCGTTGCCGCTCTGCTGCAGCGTGTAGCTCGTCGCCAGGTTCGCCGCGCTCCAGCTTAGTGCGACGGCGCCGGTGTTGCTGGTGGCGGGCACGCTCAGGCCGGCCGGCACGTCCGGCACCACGCCGTAGGTCGTATCCACGGTCACCGCATTGGACCCGGCCCAACCGCGCGTGCCGTGAGCATTCTTCGCCGACACTTGGTAGGTGTAGCTGCCGCTGGTGGTGCCGGCGCGGCTGATCGACGTCGCGACGGTGTTGCTGGCGATCGTGGTCCAGCCGCCACCATCCAGGCGCTCCTGCACGTCGTAGCTGGTGGTACTGGCTGGGGCTGTCCAGCTCACCGTGTAGGTGCCGTTGATGGTGCCGCTGGGCACCGTCACGGTGGGTAGTGCCGGAGTCACGCCCAGCGTGGCCGAGGTGGTCCAGGCACCACAGGTGGCAACCACGCAGCCTTCGGCGCGATAGACGTAACTGCCGCCGGCCTTGCCGCTCAGCGCCTTGCTGGCCGCGCTGCCGCTGTAGACCGTGGTCCAGCCGCCACCGTTGGCGCTCTCCTGCAGGAGGTAGCTGGTCGCTCCCGGCACGGCACCCCAGCTCACCGTGTAGCTGCCGTTGTTGGGATTGGTGTCGAAGCTGACGGCACCCGGCGCGACCAGATGCAGGCTCTCGTTGTGGGCCAGTAGCTTGCGACCCAGGTAGACGAAGTTGCTGGTCTTGCCCGTCCCGGGATTCACTTGGTACAGCAGCTGCCCGGCCTGGTTGTAGAAGTAGTACGTGGGGGCACCGCCGCCCGCGGGTGTCTTCATCACACGGCGTCCCGCCGCATCGTAGGCGTAGTCGCCGTAGCCCGGAATCTGGGTCAGCTGGTTCTTCTGGTCGAAGACCAGGTTGGCGCCGTTCTTGTTGATGACATTGCCGCGGTTGTCGTAGACGAACGTGCTACCGGCACCACCGCTGATCGAGCCCAATTGGTTAAGCGTGTTGTAGTTGTAGGTGAGGGTCTGCCCACCGGCGATCCGCGTGCGGATGTTGTTGAGCGGATCGTAGGTGTAGCTTTCCGTGCCCCACAGGCCAGTCGCCTGCGCACTGCTCAGTCGGTTCAGCGCGTCGTAGCCGAACACCTTGGTGCGCGGGCCGCTGGCCAGGTCGTCGACCTTGATGATGTTGCCGTTGGCGTCGTAGGTGTAGTCCTCGCTGAGCACCGGCGTGGCGCCCTGGCCGTAGCTGAAGTTGCTCACCAGCTGGCGGGCGTTCTTCTCGGCCGCGTACACCGCGCCGTTGCCGTAGACGAAGTCCTTCACTTCGCCGTCCGGGAAGTAGGTCAGGCCGGTGGCGTAGCTGCCAACCTGGGTGGCGCGACCCAGCGCGTCGGGGGCATAGCTGACGTTTTCACCGTCGGGGTAATGGATCAGGCTCACGCTGCCGTAGGCGTCGTGCGCATAGCCGATCGCCCAGGCACTCTGGCCGGTCAGCTGCAGCGACTCGCCGGTCAGTTGGCCCCGCTTGTTGCGGCTGGCCGTCCACAGGCTGAGGCCCGAGGTGGCGCTGGCCATATTGCCCAGGGCATCGTACGTATAGACCGTGCCCTGGGTGCCAACCGGCGGTGACAGGGTCAGCAGCCGGTTCATCGCGTCGTAGCTGCGCGTGATCTTGCCGGTGGCCACCTGCTCCTGGCCGCAACCGGTACCGGTGATGGCGAGGCCTTCGGCGCTCCATGCCAGGTTGTTGGCGTTGTCGTAGGCCATGACCGTGCTACCGCTCTCCGGCTCGGTGGTGCGGCACAGGCGGTGGTAGCTGTCGTAGATCAGCGTCTTGGTGACATCGACACTCTGCGTCGCATACAGGCCCGACTGCTGGATCGACAGCGGGTTGCCGTAAAGATCGCGGATGATGTCCTGGGTGACGTTCTCCGGCGCCTGGACCTTGGTCACCGCGTCGTAGGACGGCTGGTCGAACACCTGGTAGCTGGTGGTGGTGACCTTGCCCTTGGGGTCGGTAACCTGCCGGCGGGCACCGGACAGGTAGGCGGTGCTCGTGGTCAGCACACCCAGCTCGGAGTCCTGCCGGGTCTGGATCAACCGACCCAGCGCATCGTAGCTGCTGGTACTGCCGGCGATGCCGGCGCTGGCCGGTGTCGTGGTGAAGTTCAGGGCACTCGCGCTCGGGTACGAGGTGAAGGTCTTCTGCCCCTTCGGGTCGTAGGTGGTCAGGCCGCTGGTGGTCGAGCCGGCGACCCCACTGATGTAGCTGTCGCTCAGCACCGGGCGCAGCAAGGCGTCGAAGTACGTCACCATCCGCGCGTTGCCCTTGCTGACGGTGCGGCGCCAGTGGTTTGCACCGATCCCGCGCTCGGCGGCGGTCACGTAGTCGTAGGTGAACACCGAGGGGTACCACGCCTGTTCGTCCCCGCTGGGGTAGCTGATCTGTTTCAGCCGGCCGACCGCGTCATAGCTGTAGGACATAGTGCTGCCGGCCTGGTCGGTGATCGACGTGATCTGGCCGAAGTCGTCGACGATGAGGCTTTGCGTACGGGTGTCCGGGTAACCGATCGTCAGCGGGATGCCGCGCTTGTAGTTGCTCAAGCTGGTGGTGTTGGTGTTGCCGTCGGTGAAGCTCGCCAACTGACCGGCGCCGTCGAACGTGTAGCTCATGAGTTTCTGGTCGAAGCGCCAGCGCTCCTTGAGCGTCACCTTGGCCAGGTCGTAGACGTTCCGGCTCACCGTCTCGCCGGTGGTCAGGTTGTCCGTCTGCAGCGGCAGGCCCAGCACCCAGTGCGGCAGGTCGTTGAGGTAAGTGGTCTGCTCTTGCACCGCACCCTGCCCGACGATGCTGTTGAAGCGCTTGGTCTGGGTGACCTGCGCGTAGGCGTTGAACGACTCCGCCTGCCATGTGTAGCTGTCGCCATCCTGGGTGATCACGCGCTGGTTCAGCGGGGCCTGCCGCTCGACCACCGCCAGGTTCATGCGTGACTGCAGGTTGTAGCCGTACACGCTCGGCCATAGCCCTGCATTGGAGGCGGCGTACTGGCTGGCCTCCGAGCGCAGCAGGGTCGTGCCGACCGCGCCGCTGTAATACTCGGTGCGCTGCAACTGCCCCTCGGTCTCGTCGAATCGGTTGCTGAAGGTGTTGCGTACCGCACGCCCCTGCGGATCAAGCACGTCCGTCCATACCGTACTGACGCAGCCACCGGCACAGTCCTGCAGCCAGCTAGCGTTGTCCGGGGAGTAGTTGTAGCTCCAGGTCTGGCTCGGCAAGCCGGCGCCACCGAAAGTCTTTTGGATGATCGCGAAGGTGGCGTAGACGCGCGGTGTGTAGGCGTAGCTGCTGTCGTCGGTCGTCTTCACGCATTGTCGTGGCACGTAGGAGCGTCCGCGTACCACCGGCTTGACCTGGAACGTACCGGTCAGCCCGGATGGATGCACGATGCTGCCGCTCGGGACATTTGTCGACAACAAGCCCAGGCTTTCGCAATCCCCTCCGCCGACAATGATCTCGCCGCTGCGTAACCCGGCCAGGTCATACGACCAGGCGCTGCCATCGGGCAGCGTGACCTTGTTCAACACGTGGTAGACATCCGTACCGTACTGGTAGGACCACGTACGAGAACCAAGCGGGGACTGCAGTGTGGCGGCACTTATGCGCGAAGTCCCAAGCTCATAGGAAAGATCCAACGCGCGACCGTCGCTGGCGGTAATAGCGGTGAGGTTCGCTCCGTCATAGCTGTAGGTAAGGAAGTTGCCGAAGCGATCCTCGATACGCGTGACCAACATTGACGCCTGCCGGCGGCGCAGAAAATCATCAATGGCAACCATTGGCTGCACGCCACCATACGACTGCAGGCTCATGGGACCAGAACCGATCGGCCGGGTCATGGTAGGTGCCCACCGGTAGACGAGGTGGTTGAACCAGTACTTGGTGCCATCCGGCGAAATGGCCAGGAAGGCCTCTCCAGGACCACTGCCATCGGTCGCAGGCAGGCAGGTAATCATCCAGTTCTGCCTGGTCACAATGGGGAAGGACGTCGTACCCATCGCTGGTGACAGGGCGTTTTCGCTGGAACGCTTGAGCAGGTCCTGACTACCGCTACCCGGTATGACGAGTTGGTATCCGGCCCACCAAGTGGCTGGTTCCCAGTCGGCGCCGCCCTGCTGCAACGCGACGGTGGGGGGCGGACCGAATAGCGTGCATCTGGCATCGCTATTGGATTGATTGATCTCCCAGCCACTGACGTTGGTCTGGTTGGCCGTCATTGTCGTGATGCGGGGAACTTCGATATCCCAGTCGGAAAAAGCCCCATCAATCGACTCGGACTCCTTCGCTTCCCTCAGGTGATACGAACGCGATAACTGCAGCAAGGGCCCATTACCGGGCAGGCTGACGTCGGTCTGCTCGAACGACAGGCTGCCGTTGTACAGGCTCACCTGCTCGCCGAACGGGTTTTCGCCTAACGGCTGGATGTCCTTGCTGACGCGAATCAGCTTCTTGTATTCGTCTTCGGGCGTAACCGCCGACTGGGCGTGGCATACACCGGCCAACGCAAGCAGTACTACTGCCGACAGGCAAATCCCTTGCCAATAAACGCGCATCTCTTTCCCCTTGCCTTGTGCCCGGCGTTGCGCACGGTGACGGGGCAAGGTTGGATCGTAAATACTTACGATGTCAACCGTCGAAACCAGCGACATCAGAGCTTTGGGTGAGACGCGTATCACGTTTCCAGACGCCCCAATACCCAGCCCGCCAGTCGCCGACCGGGTACTAGGGCATATCACGCATGCATTCGAGGACCCGCATGCCCGCTCAGCTCGCCGTCTGCGCCCTACCCAACGCCTTCAAGCGCTTCTTCTCCGCCTTGCGTTCCTTGCGTGCGGCCTTGCGGATCTTGCGGTCGTAATTCCACAGGTAGATCGCCGGCGTGCTGAGCAGGGTCAGCAGCTGCGACACCAGCAGACCGCCGACGATGGCGATGCCGAGCGGCTGGCGCATCTCCGAGCCGATGCCGAAGCCGATCGCCAGCGGCAGCGCCGCGCCCATCGCGACCAGGGTGGTCATGGTGATCGGGCGGAAGCGCACCAGGGCGGCTTCGCGGATCGCCTCCGGTGCGGACAACCCGCGCTCGCGTTCGGCGACCAGGGCGAAGTCGACCATCAGGATCGCGTTCTTCTTGACGATGCCTATGAGCATCAGGATCGCGATGATCGCCATCATCGAGATCTGCGTCTGGGTCACCAGCATGGCGAGGAACGCGCCGGCGCCGGCGGCCGGCAACGTGGACAGGATGGTCAGCGGATGGCCGAGGCTTTCGTACAGGATGCCCAGCACGATGTACATCGCCAGGATCGAGCCGAGCAGCAGCACCATGCCGTTGGACTGGGCCTGCTTCAGGCGCTGGTTGGCGCCGGTGAAATCCACCCGCATGCCGGCCGGCAGCCGAGCCGCGTAAGCAGCCTGCTCGACCAGCTTCACGCCGACGTCCTGGGTGACGTCCTTGGCCAGGTTGTAGCTGATCGTGGCCGCCTCCAACTGGTTGTGGTGGCGCACGCGCAGCGGGCTGATGTCCGGCTCGATCGTCGCCAGCGCGGACAGCGGGATCATCCGCCCCTGCTCGTTGCGCACGCGCACGTTGAGCAGCGACTCCGGGCTCACCCGCTGCGCCGCGCCGGTGCTGAGCACCACCGAATACTGGTTGATGTCGGAATAGATCTGCGACACCTGGCGCTGGCCGAACGAGTTGTACAGCGCCGAGTCGATCGTGCCGATGCCCACGTGCAGGCGCCCGGCGGCCTCGCGGTCGATCTTCAGCAGCTGCTGCTTGCCGACCTGGTCGAAGTTGCTGCCGACGTCGCGGAATTCCTTGATGGCGCGCAGCTGCCGCACCATCTTCAGAACCCACGGCTGCAGGTCGTCGCCGTTGGTGCTGATCAGCTGGAACTCGTACTGGCCGCCGCCGTCGCCGCTGCCGCCGCCGCCGAGGAACTGCGCGGCGCTGACCGAGACCTTCACGCCGGGCAGCTTGTCGTAGTGCTTCGACAGGCGCTCGACCACCTGCTTGATGCCTTCGTCGCGCTGGCCCGGGCCGCTGCCGCGCGGCTTCAGGTCGACGAACATCTGCGCATTGTTGCCCACCGCGCCGCCACCGCCGCCGTCGCGGCCGAGCATGGTCAGCTGGTCGAGCACGGCCGGGTCGGCCTGCATGATCTTCGCCACAGCCAGCGTGCGCTCGGTCATCTGCGCCGGCGAGATGTTCGCGTCGGCGTTGATGTCGACCTGCAGCTGGCCGGTGTCCTCGTCCGGCATGAAGGTGCCGCCGGCGGTCTTCGCCACTGCGAAGCCGAGCGCGAAGGTGAGCAGCAGCAGGGTCAACGGCTGCCAGCGCATGATCCGGCGATGATGCATCGCCCAGTCCAGCGCGCGCGCGTAGATGCGCAGCAGGTTGCGGTCGAAACTCTCCACCGCCCGCTCGATCCGCCCGGGCGGCTTGCTGCGCTCCGGCTCGTGGGTCAGCAGGTAGGCGCACAGCGCCGGCGTCAGCGTCAGCGAGACCAACGCGGAAATCACCACCGCCGCGGTCAGCGTCACCGAGAACTCGCGCAGCAGCATGATCAGCATGTTGTTGCCGAACAAGAGCGGCGCGAACACTGCCACCAGCGACAAGGTGATCGAGATCACCGTGAAGCCGATCTCGCGCACGCCGGTCAGCGCCGCCTGCATCGGCGGCTCGCCGCGCTCCATGTGGCGCACGATGTTCTCGATCACCACGATCGCATCGTCCACCACGAAGCCGATGCACAGCACCAGCGCCACCAGCGACAAGGTGTTGAGCGTGTAGCCGAGCGTCCACATCACCACGAACGCGCCGGCCAGCGACAGCGGCACGCTTAGCGTGGCGATCAGGGTCGGGCGCAGCCGGCGCAGGAACACCAGCATCACCAGCACCACCATCACGATCGAGATCAGCAGCGCCACCTGTACTTCGTGCAGCGCCGACTTGGTGGTCTGGGTGAGGTCGAACACCGGCGTCATCGTCACGTTCTGCGGCAGCGAGGCGCGCAGTTGCGGCAGGCGGGCGCGGATCGCCTCCACCGTGGCCACCGCGTTGGCCTCCGGCCGCTTGCTGATCTGCAGGCCGACCGCACGCGCGTCGTTGAACCAGGCCGCCTGGTACTCGTCCTGCTGGCCGGAGTAGACCCGCGCCACGTCGGACAGCCGCACCGGCGTGCCGTTCTTCACCGAAATCAGCAGGCGGGCGAACTCGGCCGGCGTCTGCAGGCCGTCGCTGGCGCTCACCGTCATCTGCGTGCGGCCGTCGCTCAGCGTGCCCTGCGGCGAGGTGACGTTGGCCGCGCGCAGCGCGTTGGCCACGTCGTTCGCGGTGAGGTTCTTGGCCGCCAGCGCGGCGGTATCCAGCTCGATCCGCACCGCATGCGGCGTGCCGCCGAACACCTGCACCTGGGCCACGCCGTCGATCTGCGCCACGGCGGGCTTGAGCATGGTGTCGGCGAGGTCGAACAGCTGGTCCTGCGGCAGTCCGGTCGAGGTCAGGGTGAGGAACAGGATCGGGATCTGCGAGGTATCGAACTTGAAGTACTGCGGCGGCGACGGCATGCCGCTGGGCAGGTCGACCGCGGCCGCGTTGATCGCCGCCTGCACGTCGCGCGCGGCGCTGTCGGCGGTGCGGTCGAAGGTGAAGCGCACCATCACCGAGGCCTGGCCCTCGCTGGCGTTGCCGTACATCTCATCGACGCCGGGAATGCGCCCCAGGTGCCGCTCCAGCGGCGCCAGCACGGTGTTCGCCATGGTCTGCGCGCTGGCGCCGGGCTGGCTGGCCACCACGTAGACGCCGGGGAAATCCAGCGACGGCAAAGCGGCCACGCCGAGCAGCAGGTACGCCCACAGCCCGGCCAGCATCAGGCCGAGCGCGAGCAGCGAGGTGCCGACCGGGCGGCGAATCAGCGGGGCGAAGATGTTCATGGAGCTTCCGTCCACCGGTGCGGACGCAGACTGGAGCAGCGCAGGGATGGCGAGGATAGGGCAAGCGTTCCGTTCATGCCCACTTTATGCCCTTCGGCACGCCCCGGCGTATGTGCCTGAAGTCCACACCCTGCCGGAAGGCAGGGGTAGCCGCCGCGATTATTTCGGCAGGGCCGGCATCTGCTGCTGCAGTATCCGCTGGCGTTTGATCTCGGCCCGCAACTGACGCCGCGCAACCTTGCGCTGGCGGTGATCGTGCTGCCACAGGTAGATCGCCGGCGTGCTCAGCAGGGTCAGCAGCTGCGACACGAACAGGCCGCCGAGGATGGCGATGCCGAGCGGCTGGCGCATCTCCGACCCGTAGCCGAAGCCGATCGCCAGCGGCAGCGCCGCGCCCATCGCCACCAGGGTGGTCATGGTGATCGGGCGGAAGCGCACCAGCGCCGCCTCGCGGATCGCCTCCGGCGGCGACATGCCGCGGTCGCGCTCGGCGACCAAGGCGAAGTCGACCATCAGGATCGCGTTCTTCTTGACGATGCCGATCAGCATCAGGATCGCGATCACCGACATCAGGGTCAGCTGGGTATGCGTGACCAGCATCGCCAGGAACGCGCCCATGCCGGCGGCCGGCAGGGTGGAAAGGATGGTCAGCGGGTGGATCAGGCTCTCGTACAGGATGCCCAGCACCACGTACATCACCAGGATCACCGCCAGCAGCATGATCAGCGCGTTGTTCATCGCATCGACCAGGCTCTGGTTGTCGCCGGAATACTTCTTCTGCACGCCGGGCGGCAGCTGCGCGGCGAACATCGCCTGGTCGACCAGCTTCAGGCCGTCCGCCTGGGTGATGCCCTTGGCCAGGTTGTAGTTGATCGCGGCCGATTCGAGCTGGTCGTAATGGTTGATCGTGACCGGCGCGATGTGCGGCTGGATCTTCGCCAGCGCGGACAGCGGGATCATCTGCCCCTTCGCATTGCGCACATAGGTATTGAGCAGGGTGGCCGGGCTCAGCGACTCGGCGCTGCTGGCGGTGATCACCACGCGGTACTGGTTGATGTCCGAGTAGATGGTGGAGACCGGGGTCTGGCCGAACGCGTTGGCCAGCGCCGTATCCACCTGGGCCAGGCTGACGTGCAGGCGCGCGGCGGCGTTGCGGTCCACCCGCAGCATCTGCTGCTTGCCGATGCTGTCGAAGCTGGTGCTGACGTTGCGGAACTGCTTCATGCCGCGCATCACCCGCGCCAGCTTCAGGGTGGGCTGCTGCAGTGGCGTGCCGTCCAGGCTGCTGAGCTGGAACGCATACTGCCCCTTGCCGCCACCACCGCCGCCGCCACCGCCGATGAACTGGTTGACGCTGAGCGACACGTCCAGGTCCGGCACGTTCTTGAAGTACTTGTCCAGCCGGTCGACCACCGCCTGGGAGGTGACGTGGCGGTCGCCCGGCCGGTCGCCAAGCGGCCTCAGGTCGACGAACAGGCTGGACTGGTTGCCGACCGCGCCCCCGGCGTTGTTGCCGCCGAGGAAGGTGGAGACGTCGCGCACCGCCGGATCGGCCTGGACCTTCGCCGCCACCTCCTGCGTGCGGCTGGCCAGCAGGGTGGGCGAGACGTTGGCGTCGGCGGTGATGCTCACCTGCAGCAGGCCGGTGTCCTCCTTCGGCATCAGGCCGCCGCCGGCAGTCATCACCACCACGACCGCCAGGCCGATGGTGAGCGCCAGCAGGATCAACGGCTGCCAGCGCATGATCCGGCGGTGGTGCATGGCCCAGTCCAGCGCGCGCTCGTAGATGCGCAGCATGCCGTTGTCGAAACGCTCGGCCAGGCGCTCCAGCCGCCCCGGCGTGCGCGTGCCCGCAGGCTCGTGCGCCAGCCAGGCGCCGCACAGCGCCGGGGTGAGCGTGAGCGAGACCAGCGCCGAGATCACGATGGTGGCGATCAGGGTCACCGAGAACTCGCGCATCAGCATGGTGAACATGTTGTTGCCGAACACCATCGGCCCGAACACGGCGATCAGCGACAGCGTGATCGAGATCACCGTGAAGCCGATCTCGCGCACGCCGTTGAGCGCGGCCTGCAGCGGCGGCTCGCCGCGTTCCATGTGGCGCACGATGTTCTCGATCACCACGATCGCGTCGTCCACCACGAAGCCCACGCACAGCACCAGCGCCACCAGCGAGAAGATGTTGAGGGTGAAGCCGAGCATCCACATCGCCACGAACGCGCCGGCCAGCGACAGCGGCACGCTGAACATCGCGATCACGGTGGGCCGCAGCCGGCGCAGGAACACCAGCATCACCAGCGCCACCATCACGATACCCATCAGCAGCGCCACCTCCACCTCGTGCAGCGCCGACAGGGTGGTCGGGGTGAAGTCGAAGATCGGGGTGATCGTCGCGTCGGCCGGCAGCAGAGCGCGCAGCTCGGGCAGGCGCGCACGGACCGCCGTCACCGTGGCCACCGCGTTCGCCTCCGGCCGCTTGTTGACCTGCATCACCACCGCGCGCTGGCCGTTGAACCACGCCGCGGCGTACTTGTCTTCCTGGCCGCTGCCGATCGTCGCCACATCGGCCAGCCGCACCGGTACGCCGTTGTGGCTGGCGACCACCAGCGCAGCGAAATCCTGCGCCGTGTGCAGCGCGTCGTTGGCGCTCACCGTCATGCGTGTGACGCCGTTGCTGAGCGTGCCCTGCGGCGAGGTGACGTTGGCGGCGCGCAGCGCATTCGCCACGTCGTTGGCGGTGATGCCCATGCCCACCAGCGCGCTGGTGTTCAGCACGATGCGTACCGCATGCGGCGTGCCGCCGCTCACCTGCACCTGGGCCACGCCGGGGATCTGCGCCACCGCCGGCTTCAGCAAGGTGTCGGTGAGGTCGTACAGCCGGTCCGGCGGCAGGCTGGCGGAGGTCAGCGAGACCAGCAGCACCGGGATCTGCGAGGTGTCGAACTTGACGTAGCCGGGCGGGCTGGGCAGCCCGGGCGGCAGGTCCGGCGCCGCCGCGTTGATCGCCGCCTGCACGTCGCGTGCGGCCTTGTCGGCGCCGCGATCCATGTTGAAGATGACCTGGATCTGCGCGCCGCCCTCGCTGGCGCTGGAGAACATCTGACGCACCCCGGGAATGCGCCCGAGATGGCGTTCCAGCGGCGCCACCACGGTCGAGGCCATGGTCTGCGCGCTGGCGCCGGGCATCTGCGCAAACACCGCCACGCCGGGAAACTCGATCGAAGGAAACGCCGCCACGCCGAGCAGCAGATACGCCCACAGCCCGGCCAGCATCAGCCCGAGCGCAAGCAGTGAGGTGCCGACGGGTCGGCGGACCAGCGGTGCGAAGATGTTCAAGCGGCCTCCCTGGCGCGCAAGCGTGGCGGGAGCGCCGAGGGCGCGGCCAGGGACGTTGCGGGCGTTCCATTCATGCCGACGTTATGCCAGCTGTCGCGGTCCTTGTGTATATGCCTGAAGTCCACCCGGCATGCAGAAACCCGCTGCCGGGCTCCTGCATGCGCGACTTCGGGATCAGCGCTTGGCCGGGCTGTAGCGCAGGGTCAGGAACGCGCTGCGGCCGGGCTGGTTGAAGTACCAGACGGTCTCGTAGTGGCGGCCGAACACGTTCGCCAGCCGCGCCTCGACCTGCCAGTCCGGCGCGAAGTGCCAGCTGGCGCGCAGGTCGGTGGTGGCGTAGCCGCCCAGCGGATGGCGGTTGGCCGCATCGTCGTAGCTGCGCCCGGCCGCGTTGACGGTGGCGCCGACGCCGAACGCGCCGAAGCGGCGGTCCAGGTCCACCCGCGCGGTGCGCCCGGGCCGGCGCGGCAGGGTGCGGCCGTCGTTGGCGCCGCCATCCTCGTTGCGCGGCTGCAGCCAACCCAGGTAGCCCTGCAGCTGCCAGCCGGCAAGCTTGACGCCGAGCTGGCCCTCCACGCCGCGGATGCGCGCCTTGCTGATGTTGGACGGGAAGTAGTTGCTGTCCAGCGCGATCAGCTGGTCGATGCGGGTCTGGTAGGCGTTCAACGCCCAGTTCCATGCGTCCAGTTGCTGGCTCAGGCCCAGTTCGGCGCTGCGCGATTTTTCCGGCTTCAGGTCCGGATTGCCGCTGCCGTACGGGTAGTACAGGTCGTTGAAGGTCGGCGCATGGAACGCGCTGCCGTAGCTGGCGGACAGGCGCAGGCCATGATCGAAGCGGTAGCCCCACGCCGCGGCGCCGGTGTTGTGGTTGCCGAACTGGCCGTTGTGGTCGCGCCGCGCCGACAACTGCACCTCGTGGCGGCCGAACGTGCCCTGGTACTGCACGTAGCCGCCGGTATTGTTGCGGCGGCTGGCGAGGAAGCCGGTGTCGCTGTCGATGTGCTCGCCCTGCCAGTCGATACCGAGCGTCAGCAGCTGGTTGCTGGCCACGCTGAGGTCGTTCTGCCACGACGCCTGGTTGCGCCGCGAGTAGATGTAGCCGACGAAGTCCCGGTTCTCGTAGTTGTCGTAGCGGTCCAGATTCTGGCCCACGCTCAGCGTGGTCTTCCACGCTTCCAGCGGGTTGAAGCTGAAACTGCTGCCGGCGACCTGCTGCAGGGTGCGGCTGCGGTTCTGGTAGCTGCCGTCGAAATGGATCTCGCCGAGGCTGCGCAGCCAGGTGCCGGTGAGCTCGGCGCCGTTGTCCCAGCGGTAGCCGCCGCTGGCGCTGAGGTTCTTGTTGCGGTAGGCGTCGCGGTCCGGCTCGTCGGTGAAGCAGCCGGCGAACACCACGCCGGCGCCGATGCGGCAGGCATTGATGCCGCGCGTGTACTGGGCGCCGACGCCGAGGTTGTACCAGGCGTGCTCGCTGCCGCCGGACAGTCCGGCCTGGCCGCGCAGCAGGTTGTTGCTGCCGGTGGTCACGCTGAACGAAGGCTGCAGGCCGCCATCACGCGTACCGCGGCGGGTGAAGATCTGGATCACCCCGCCGATCGCGTCGGCGCCGTACAGGCTGGAACGCGGGCCGCGCACGATCTCGATGCGCTCGATCTGCTCCACCGGGATCTGCTCGAACGCCGCCAGCCCGGCACTGACCGAAGCCACCCGCACGCCGTCGACCAGCAGCAAGGTATGGGTGGAATTGGTGCCGCGCATGAACAGCGAGGTCTGCTGGCCGTAGCCGCCGGTGTTGGCAAAGCTCAGCCCGGGCAGCCCGGCCAGCAAATCCGGCACCGACAGCGGCTGCAGCCGCTCGATGTCGGCGCGGGTGATCACCGTCACCGACGACAGCGCCTCGTCGGCGGTGATCGCGGTGCGCGTGGCGGTGACGATCACCGGCGCCAGCGCCGACGCGTCGCTCTGGTCGGCGGCCTGCGCCGCCATCGTGTAACTGAGCAGCGCCGCTGCCAGCAGGGACTTCTTCATCATGTTCGTTCCTCTACGCCGCGCACCCGCGCACGGCTCACGTGTTCAATGAGCTGACGGCGAGCGGGAAGGAAGACGGAACGACGGGCAGGCGGGATCGACCGACACGTGGTTCGGCCTCGCCCACCGCGAGCCACCAGGAATCGTTCGGGCCGGTCTCCGGGCTGGCGAGTGGCGCGCGGTCGTCCGCATGCCTTGAACGGCGCCTTCCCGTGCTGCGCACAGTGGCATCCGCCGTTCGTGGGTCTCGCTTACCGTTGCGGGGGCAGCGCCGGCCTTGCAGTGTGTTCGCACACCACGCACCGGCTTCCCGTTTCATCCGTCCGGCAAACGCGCCGTCGGGACACCTGAACCGCGCCACTTTAACGCCGACATGAAGTTCACGCAAATCGAACTCCCGTTAAAAGGGCGTTCTTCAGGCGCTCATCCAATTGTTCCGATTAACCACAACATTATTGAATGCTTCCACACAGGATACGAATCAAGGAAACAATAATCGCAAGATATTATTGATCACAGGATCAAAAATCGTAATTTCTTACTAATTTTTGATAATCATAAAGATTTTGTTGACGTCGGTATTTATGTCGCTTTATGTTCGGATAGCAAGCTGCTGGATGTCATGCGACGACATAAGGCTCTATGCCTGACTGATGGAACAATCGGCGGCTGCCAGCATGCATCCGGCTTGCTTATCGATGAGCTGATCGAATTACGTCACTTGGCCTTCGGGCTTTTCACTCTGGGGAGATTCATTGTCAATGAGCAGTCACAACAAAACCCATAATCCGAGGTGGCGCCACACCGCTCTCGCCGTGGCACTGAGCATGAGCCTCGGCGGTGTCGCCATGGCGCAGTCCACCACGGGCTCCATATTCGGCCAGGCACCGGCAGCGGCGGGCGAAACCGTCTCGGCCACCAACGCGACGGGCCTGACGCGCGAAGTGGCCGTCGACAGCTCGGGCCGTTTCCAGATCAGCAACGTGCCGGTCGGTGTCTACACGGTCTCGCTCAAGAAGGACGGCGCGGTCGTCGACACACGCAAGGTGTCCTTGGCGCCCAATGCCGGCACAGTGGTCACGTTCAGTGCCGAAACGACATCGCTGAGCGCGGTGACCGTCTCGGCCAATGCATTGCCTGCCATCGACGTCTCCAGCGTCAGTTCGAGCACGGTCATCACCGCCGCCGACCTGCGGAAACTGCCGATCAGCCGCAACGCGGAGTCCATCGCCCTCCTCGCCCCGGGCACCGTCAAGGGCAGCGGCTTCTTCCCCAACGCGGTCGCCTTCGGCGGATCGAGTGTGTCCGAGAACGCCTATTACGTGAACGGCTACAACACCGGCGAGCCGTACAAGAACCTGGGTGGCTTTGCGCTGCCCTACGGCGCAATCGACCAGCAGGAAACGCTGACCGGTGGTTACAGCGCCAAGTACGGTCGCTCCGACGGTGGCGTGATCAACCAGATTGGCAAGCGCGGCACCAACGAATGGCACTTCGGTGCCCAGGTGCTCTGGCAGCCGCGGTTCCTCGAGGGCACACCGGTCAACAACCGTTACGGCAACCCCGCAATCCCCGCAGATGTCGCTAACCCCGCCAGCCCAGATGGCTTCACTCATTACCAGTTGGAAGATCCAGCCAAGCCGGGGACGCTGAACCAGTACCGCAACGACAACAAGGAGTGGGAGACAACCTACTCCGCCTACGTTGGCGGTCCGCTGATCCAGGACAAGCTGTTCATGTTCCTGGCAGCCGAGACCACCAGGGACCAGACCACCAATGTCGAATCGGCGGCCAATCAGAAGGTTCAGTATCTGCGTGACAAGAACACCAAGTTCTACGGCAAGCTGGACTGGAACATCACCGACAGCAATATCCTGGAACTGACGGCGCTGAAACAGAACCAGTCCAACGGTGCCGGCAAGACTTATGAATTCGACAACAGCACGCTGAAGTCCGGGGCATTCTCCAGCAACAACGACGTGACCAAGGACAACGCGCAGTTCTACCTTGGCCACTTCACGAGCTACATCACCGACTCGGCCACGTTGAGCATCCTGTACGGCAAGGCCCGCTTCCAGGACCCCGTTGTCTACGGCAACACCAGCCCGCTGCCCTTCATCTCGCGGCCGTACAACCAGAATCCGGCCTACCTGCCGCCTGGCACCGGCCCGAACGGCATTGTGAACGCCCAAGGCAACACCACCTGGACCTCTCCGCAGGCGACCAATGCCACCCATGGCCTGCGTGCCGACTTCGACTACCGTCTGGGCGATCACGACCTCGCCGTCGGTATCGACAACATGAACTACAAGGCCAGCCACCAGGGTCCGGACAACCAGAATCCGTTCAACCCGGCAGTCAACTACTACTGGCGTTACGCCCCCGTTTCCGCTAAATACCCCAACGGTCGCGTGCAGAAGCGCACGATCGGCTGGGCCACCAGCATGACGGCGAGCCAGAAGGCCTATTACCTGCAGGACGACTGGCAGGTGGCGTCCAACGTGCTGCTGAACATCGGCATCCGCAACGACCACTTCACCAACTACAACGACGTGGGCAAGGCGTTCGTCGACGAGAAGAACCAGTGGGAGCCGCGTATCGGCGCCAGCTGGGACGTGAATGGTGATTCCTCGTTCAAGGTCTATGGCAACGTGGGCCGCTACTACCTCGCGCTGCCGGACAATGCAGCCGAACGTGCGGCAAACCGCTCGACCTACATCACCCAGTACTTCACCTATACCGGCATTGATGCGGACGGTGTGCCGACGGGTCTGAAATCGCTGGGCGCCCCCACGTCACCGGATGGCGAATTCGGCTTGCCCAAGAATCCGGACGAAGTCACTGCGCGCAACCTCAAGCCCGAATACGTGGATGAGTTCATCCTCGGCTTCGACAAGAAGCTCAATGACGAGTGGACCTACGGTGCCAAGGCGATGTGGCGCGACCTGAAGACCGCCATCGACGACGAATGTTCGGCGGGCCAGATCGCCACCAAGATGATCAGCATGGGTGTCGACCCGGCCAAGGTCGATTCCAACAATCCGGATGCCGATTATTACAACTCGCTGTACGGCGCATCGTCGTGCCGCCTGATCAACCCGGGCCTTACCAATGACATGCTGGTGAAGTCGCAAAATGCGACCAGCAGCGACATGATCGTATCGATGAGCCAGAAGGATTGGGGCTATATCAATGGCGTCAGGCGCAAGATCGGTTCGTTGAACCTGTACCTGGAGCATCCGTTCGACGGCAAGTGGATGGCCCGCCTCGACTACACCTTCAGCCGCGGCTTCGGCAATACCGAGGGTCAGGTGCGTTCCGACTTCGGCCAGGGCGACGTGTCCAAGACCGAGGACTGGGACAGCTGGCAGCTGATGGACGGTCAGGATGGCGATCTGGCCAACGTGCGCAAGCACCAGATCCGCTTCCGCGGCGCCTACCAGATCACCCCGGAATGGCTGGTCTCCGGTACGCTGCTGGCCCAGTCCGGCACGCCGAAGGAGTGCCTGGGCTACTACGGCACCGAAGGCGTCGGCGACCCGACCGGTTATAACGGCGGCGGCAGCGGCAATTACCACTGGTGCCACGGTATCCGCATGCCCCCAGGTTCGGCAGGTCATACGCCATGGACGGAGCAGGTCAACCTCGGCGTGCACTATGCGCCGGCGTTTGCCGACCACAAGCTGGGCTTCAACCTGGACGTGATCAACGCACTGAACCAGCAGCGGCCGATCCAGACCGACGCAGCGGGCGAAAGCGCCTACGATGGTGCCAACACCGTGTTCATCAACAACAGCTACGGCGACGGGATCTATTGGCAGCCGCCGCGCACGGTGCGTCTGTCGGTCCAGTACGACTACTGATAGCTGACAACGGCTGAAACTGGCCGAGCCTAGCCACCGACCTTCGGGTCGGTGGCTTTTTCATGTGGCCACCAAGCTCACCACCACAGCACGGATCGTTGCCACCTCGCAGCACGAGCAAGGTCGCCGAACCGGAGAACCACGATCATCCATTGCTTGAAACGATGCCGTAATCTGGCAGCCGGCGGATTACATTCATCGATTCGAGCAGTCGCCGGGAACACCCATGAGCGTCACCGATACATCCATCTCGAGCACCGCACTTTTCCGACGGGTCCGAGAGTTCATTGACGGCAAACAGTGGACAGCGGCGCAGAAAGCGCTCGAATCACTCTTGCAGAGTGAGCCGCAAAACGTTCCGTTACGTATCGAGCTTGCCGCCGTGATTCTCCGACAAGGCCGCATGCGTGCTGCCACTTCGCAGCTGCTGCAGGCGGTGCCGATGCTGCCCAATGACGTCCTGACAATCATCCATCTGGCGTGGCACCTGTCGATCAATGGCGAAATTCAGGGCGCGCGCGCGTGCCTGGCGCACCTCGGGCGCGCGCCCGATCCTCCGGCAGAGGTGCTGAGCGAACAAGCTCAACTCCACTGGATGCTCGGGGAAATATCCGAAGCGCGGACATGTATGGACCGAGCCGTGGCGCAGGGTGTCACGACAAGCAGTGAATACTATCTCAACGCCATGCTGCATCAATTCACGGGCAGGATAGCCGAGGCCGAAAGCGTGTTGCTGGCATGCCTGCAGCGCTGGCCGCGCCATGGTGACTCAGCGATCATTCTCGCCAATCTGCGCAAGCAGACACTGGAGTCAAATCACCTTGAACTCTTTCGTGGCTCGCTGGCTGGAATGGCGACGGACAGCGTCGCTGTCCGCGACAAGTTTTCCCGAGCCGAATTTGAATCAGCGACCTTCAAGGTACATGACGACCTGGGGCAGCGAGGGGAAGCATGGGCGGCACTGGAACGCAGCAATGCGCTAATGCAAGAAATAAATCTCTACGACGAAGCCGGCGAGAGTGCACTGACCGAGGCGCTGATCCATTGCTCGGACATACTCGCCACGCTGACAACTGGCAGCATGCCTCGGTTCGATGGCCCGATTCCCATTTTCATCGTTGGAATGCCCCGCTCGGGAACGACCTTGCTCGACCATATGCTTTCTAGTCACTCGGATGTGGTTTCCGCTGGCGAGATCCTGGATTTCCAGCGGCAGTTCCATTGGGTAACCGATGTTGCGCCCAGAGGCACGGAAGGCATGCTGGCGGCTATCAGCCGCTGTGAAGAGGTGGACTTTGACTTTGCCGAGCTAGGCGCCCGCTACCTGAAACAGACCCAGTGGCGCGCACAGGGGCATCGTTATTACATCGACAAGCTACCCATCAACGTGCGAATGGTGCCGTTCATCCGCCGCGCATTGCCGCAGGCGCGGATACTGCATATGACGCGCGATCCGATGGATGTTTGCTGGTCCAATCTCAAGATGATGTCCGGCATGGCGTCCCCTTATTGCTACGAACAACACGCACTTGCGCACTATTACAGTGAGTATGTGCGCCTGACGGACCATTGGCGGGCAAGCTTGCCAGGCGTCATGTTCGACGTCTCATATGCCTCGCTGGTCAATGACCCTGCGGCGACTCTTCATCAGGTGTTGCACCATTGCGGACTGGAAATGGAAGAGGACTGCCTGCATCCCGAGCGCAACGTCGCGCCCGTGGCGACCCCCAGCAGCGTCCAGGTGCGCGAAGCGATTCATTCCCGCACCCTTGGCCAGTGGCGCCGCTACGCGGCCCAGCTGAGCCCGTTGCAACAAGCACTCGTCGACTACGGTGTGAGGGTCGACTGAACATCCTGCAAGCGCCGCAAAGGGGATTTGCCCCAGCGCCTGTTCGGGCTTTGCGCCGCGTGAGGGTGTTCTATTCCGGGCTTCCACCAATCCAGCTCTGCTGCACACGGCACTCATCGTCCAGCATCACCAGGTCGGCCCGATAGCCGGGAGCGATGCGGCCATGACTGCCGCCCAGGCCGAGGAACTCGGCGGGATAGGTGCTGGCCATGCGCACCGCTTCCTCCAGCGACAGGCCGAGCAACTGCACCGCATTGCGCACCGCGCTGGCCATGTCCAGCGCGGAACCGGCAAGCACGCCTTGTGCGGTCCGGCAGATGCCGTCTTGCACGATGACGGTTTCGCCGTTGAGCACGTAGTCGGGACGATCCGCGCCGACCGGCGGCATCGCATCGGTGACCAGCAGCATCTTGCCGCGCGGCTTGGCGGCGATCGCCACGCGCAGGCTGGCCGGGTGCACGTGGTGGCCGTCGGCGATGATGCCGCACCAGCTGTCGGCGTCCTCCAGCGCGGCGCCGACCACGCCCGGCTCGCGGCTGCCGAACGGGGTCATCGCGTTGAACAGATGGGTGAATCCGCGCACGCCTGCCGCGAGCGCGGCACGGGTCGTCTCGTAGTCGGCCGCGGTATGCCCGGCGCAGACGATCAGCCCGGCGGCGGCCAGCGCACCGATGCTGGCCAGCGGCACCTGGTCCGGCGCCAGCGTAAGCAGGCGCACGCCGCGGTGCGGCGCGCACAGCAGCGCCAGCTCGTCGCTGCCTGGCGCGTGGAAGTATTTCGGGTCGTGCACGCCCTTGCGCGCCGGCGCCAGGTACGGGCCTTCCAGATGGATGCCGAGCACGCCCGGCACGCCTTCGGCCAGCGCCTGCTCCACGGCGGCCAGCGCCGCACGCATCACTTCCAAGCGGTCGCTGATCAGGGTCGGCAGGAAGCCGGTGGTGCCGAAGCGCCGATGCGCGGCGCCGATCCGGCGCAACGTCTCCACGGTGGGTGCCTCGTTGAACAGCACGCCACCGCCGCCGTTGACCTGCACGTCGATGAAGCCGGGCAACAGCATCGCGCCGTGCAGATCGTGCCGATGCGCATCACGCACGCGCGGGTCGGCAGGCGGCAGCAGGTCGACGATGCGCTCGCCCTCCAGCAGCACGGCGAGATCGTCGCGCCAGCCGTCTGGGGTGAGTACTCGGGCGTTGGCAAGGGCGAGTGTCATGGCGAGTCCTGCGGGGTATCCAGGTTGAACGGCGCCTCAGCCCGTTCGCACTGAGCGTAGCTCGCGCCAGCGAGCGAAGTCGAAGCGTCTCCGCGTGCCCATCGACTTCGGCCTTGCGGCCTACGCTCAGGGCGAACGGATGATTTCCCAGCCAGCTGAGTACGGCGCCCAACAGATGGCAGGTTTGGTTCGATCAGACGGTTTCCGTGACCTTGTTGAGATGCGGTGGCACGTCGGGGTTGAAGCCACGGCGCAGCGACAAGGCGCTGGCGGCGCGGTAGAAGCTCTGGATGATCAGCAGCGGCGTGCACAGCGCCGGCAGCCCGCTGGCCACCGGCAGCATGCCGCTGCCGTGGCGGCCGGGCGCGGCCACGAACACCTGCGCGCCGCGGCCGCGGAATTCATCGGCCACGGCCAGCGTGCCGGCCAGCGTATCGTCGTCCTGGCCGAAACACAGCACCGGGAAGTTCGGCCCGACCAGGGCCATCGGGCCATGCTTCACCTCGGCGGCACTGAACGCCTCGGCGTGCAGGCCGCAGGTTTCCTTGAACTTCAGCGCCGCCTCCAGCGCGATGCCGAGGCCGTAGCCGCGGCCAACCACGAACAGGTTGTGTGCATGGACCAGGCCTTCGCCCAGCGCCGACCAGTCCGCATCCCAGCCGCTGCGCAGCGCATCCGGCAACGCCTGCAGTGCGGCGCCCAGCTCGACGTCGCCGCGCCAGCGCGCGCACAGGTGCAGCACCGCGGCCAGCGCGGCGATGTAGCTCTTGGTCGCCGCCACGCTGCGCTCCGAGCCCGCGTGCAGCGGGATCACCGTGTCGGCCAGCGCCGCCAGCGGCGAATCCTCGACATTCACCAGCGCCACCACGCGTGCGCCAGCAATCTTCGCCGCCTGCGCGTTGCGCAGCAGGTCGGGGCTCTTGCCCGACTGCGAGATCGCGATGAACAGCGCGCCCTGCCACTGCTGCTCGGCCGCATAGACCGAGGTGACCGACGGCGACGCCGACGCGGTGGCGATGCCGAGCTGGGTCTCGAACACGTACTTCGCGTACGCCGCGGCGTGATCGGAGCTTCCACGCGCGCAGGTGACGATGAAGCGCGGCGGCTGCGCGCGCAGCGATTGCGCCAGCGCAGCGACGACGGCCTCGTTCGCGGCGAACTGGCGCGCGACCACCGCGGCCGACTCGTGCGCCTCCTGGTACATCAAGGTGTCGCGGGCGTCCATATCGATCCTTCAGTCGGTCTGCAATTCGGCGACGAAATCGTAGATGTCGCCGCGATACCAGGAACAGGTGAACTCGACCACGCGGCCGTCGTCCAGAAAACTGCGCCGCTCGATGCTCAGCCCCGCGCTGCCCACGTTGACGTGCAGCAGCCGCGCCTGCTGCGCGTTCAGCGATACCGCACGCAGCCGCTGCAGTGCACGGCGCGGGCGCGCGTTGAGTTTTTCCAGCGCCTCGTACAGCGAGTCGCGCACCAGCAGCGGATCGGGCAGCACGCTGGCCGGCACCACGCTGCGCTCGATCGCCAACGGTTCGTCCTGGCCGTAGCGCACGCGGTGCAGGCGCACCACCAGCGAGCCGGGCGACAGGTTCAGCGCCATCGATTCCTCCGGCGTCACTTCGCCGATGCCACGCTCGAAAAACTCGGAACGCGGCGACAGGCCGCGCTCGCGCAGGTCCTCGGTGAAGCTGGTCAGCCGCGACATCGGCTTGACGATGCGCTCGGCGATGAAGGTGCCGGCACCGTGGCGCTGGGTCAGCAGGCCTTCCTCGACCAGTCCGGCGATTGCCTTGCGCACGGTCACCCGCGACAGCTTCAGCGCCTGCGACAGGTCGCGTTCGCTGGGCAGCGCCTGGCCCGGCTCGATGTCGCGGTGCTCGACGATGTTGCGGATCGCCCGGCGCAGGCGCAGGTAGGCCAGCGGCTGGTGCGTGGCCGGATCGCGGCAGATCCGGCGGTATTCGTTGGCGAGGGCAGCTTCCATGCGGCGAACGATACCAATAGCGAACCACTGGAAGCAAGCCGGCCACGACCCACCGTTCGCAACTGGGCGTAGCCCGCGCCAGCGGGCAAAGTCGAGGTGCGTCGCGCGGAACCCTTCGACTTCAGCCTGCGGCCTGCGCCTGTCCTGAGCTTGGCGAAGGGTTCAGGGTGATCGGAGTCTGCGGCGGCGACCCGACTACGGCCGGTCAGCTACTGTTTTTATGAATTCGTATGCACACGGGTAGCTGATCTGGTATTTCACTGGTACGATCGCCAACACCCCGGGCAAGACGCGCCATCAGGCCCCTGCCCGCCATCCGGCATCGAGTCGAGGTGACTGTGTGACTGCTTCCTCCCAATCGGTCGAACCGTTCGACCTGGTGATCTTCGGCGGCACCGGCGATCTCGCCGTGCGCAAATTGCTGCCGGCCCTGTTCCACCGTTTCCTCGACGGCCAGATCCCGGCCAGCAGCCGCATCGTCGGCATCGCCCGCGAGGCGCTGGACGACGACGGCTACCGCGCGCAGCTGCGCGAGGCGCTGATCGGCGTGTGCGCGGCGGCGCAGCTCGACGTGTTCCTGCAGCAGGTGTTCTACCGCCCGCTGGACGCGCGCAAGGACGAGGGCTGGGACGACTTCGCCGCCCTCATCGGCAGCCGGCCCGGGCATATCCGCGTGTTCTATCTGTCCACTTCGCCCGAGTTGTTCGTCGACATCTGCAACCGGCTGGGCCAGTACAAGCTCAACGAAGGTGCCTCGCGCGTGGTGCTGGAGAAACCGATCGGGCGCGACCTGGCCAGCGCGAACCAGATCAACGACGCGGTCGGCAAGGTCTTCAACGAGTCGCAGACCTTCCGCATCGACCACTACCTCGGCAAGGAAACCGTGCAGAACCTGCTGGTGCTGCGCTTCGGCAACGCGCTGTTCGAGCCGCTGTGGAACGCCGGCCATATCGACCACGTGCAGATCACCGTGGCCGAAACCCTCGGCGTCGGCCATCGCGGCGCCTACTACGACCGCGCCGGTGCGCTGCGCGACATGGTGCAGAACCACATCCTGCAGCTGCTGTGCATGGTGGCGATGGAGCCGCCGTCGTCACTGGCGCCCGACGCGGTGCGCGACGAGAAACTGAAGGTGCTGCATTCGCTGAAAGCCATCGACGACAGCAACGCCGCCCAGCTCACCGTGCGCGGGCAGTACCGCGCCGGCGTGGCCGAGGGCGCCAGCGTGCCCGGCTATCCGGAGGAACTGGGCAACAGCAAGTCGAACACCGAAACCTTCGTGGCGTTGAAGGCCGAGATCGCGAACTGGCGCTGGGCCGGCGTGCCGTTCTACCTGCGCACCGGCAAGCGGCTGCCGAGCCGGGTGTCGGAGATCGTGGTCACCTTCAAGCCGGTGCCGCACTCGATCTTCAGCCCCGACGCCGGCACCCTGTCGCAGAACCGGCTGGTGCTGCGCCTGCAGCCGGACGAAGGCGTGAAACTGTGGCTGACCATCAAGCACCCCGGTCCCGGCGGCCTGCGCCTGCGCCACGTGCCGCTGGACATGAGCTTTGCCGAGGCGTTCGGCGTGCAGCAGCCGGATGCGTACGAACGCCTGCTGCTCGACGTGGTACGCGGCAATCCCACCCTGTTCATGCGCCGCGACGAAGTGGAAGCGGCATGGCGCTGGGCCGGCCCGATCCTGGCCGCCTGGGCCGACAGCGGCGAGGCGCCGCGGCCATACACCGCCGGCAGCTGGGGCCCGAGCGCCGCGGTGGCGCTGATCGAGCGCGACGGCCGCACCTGGAACGAAGACAGTGAGTAGGCTGCGTTTACCGGCGCTTCACCCGACCGCGCCGTTGCGTGCGGCAGACTGGCGCTCCCTTCCCCACGATGCGCGCGGCCACGCCTGAGTGCCTGTCGCGATACCTGCCATGACCACCCATCTGAACGTCACCACGCACAGCTTCACCGATTGCCGCGCGCAGGCCACGGCACTGGCCGAACGCGTCGCCGAACGCCTGCGCAGCGGATTGGCCGAACGCGGCCACGCCGTGCTGGCGGTCTCCGGCGGCAGCACGCCGAAGGATTTCTTCGCCAGCCTGTCGCGCGAGAAACTCGACTGGGCCAAGGTGCAGGTGACCCTGGTCGACGAACGCTGGGTGACGGAGACCGATGAGCGCTCGAATGCACGGCTGGTGAAGTCGCTGCTGCTGCAGCACGCCGCCGGTGCCGCGCAGTTCCTTCCGCTGTACACCGGCGACATCACTCCCGAAGCCGGGCTGGCCACCGCCAACGCGCGCATCGATGCGCTGCCGCTGCCGTTCGACGCGGTGGTGCTGGGCATGGGCGACGACGGCCACACTGCCTCGTTCTTCCCCGGTGGCGACCACCTGGCCGAGGCGCTGGACCTGGAAGGCCACGCCCGCGTGCTGCCGATGCATGCGCCCGGCGCCGGCGAACCGCGCATCACGCTGAGCCTGCCGACCCTGCTGGAAACGCGCGCGCTGTACCTGCTGGTGGCCGGCGAGAAGAAACGCGACCTGCTCGCCGACGCGCGGCTCGGCCTCGGCGCCGCACGGGACTACCCGGTGCGCGCGGTGCTGACCCAGCAGCGCGTGCCGGTGGCGGTGTACTGGTGCCCGTAGTCGGCGGCTGAAAGCCGCCGGCTATGCGACCCACGGATGGGTCGCTCGCCGAGCAACGACGCAAGTCGTTGTTCGGTCGGAGGCTCGTCAGGCGATAGCCGGACGAGCCGAGTCGACGAGGCGCAGGACAGCGCCTTGTCGACATCAGGGAGTGCATGCCGTTGCTTGCACTCCCGTCTTTTTCTCTCAACGATTCCGGATACATATCATGAGCACGCTGCATCCCGTCGTCGCCGAAGTCACCGAACGCCTGCGCGAGCACAGCCGCGAGACGCGCGCGGCGTACCTCAGGCGGATCGACGCGATCGACCGCAGCGGGCCGCGGCGCGGGCACCTGTCCTGCGGCAACCTGGCCCACGGCTTCGCCGCCTGCGGCAGCGAAGACAAGGCCGCACTGCGCAGCGGCCGGCGCGCCAACCTGGCCATCGTCACCGCCTACAACGACATGCTCTCGGCGCACCAGCCGTACGAACGCTACCCGGCGCTGATCCGCCAAATCGCCCGTGACGCCGGCGTCACCGCCCAGGTCGCCGGCGGCGTGCCGGCGATGTGCGACGGCATCACCCAGGGCCGGCCCGGCATGCAGCTGTCGCTGTTCTCGCGCGATGTGGTGGCGCTGGCCACCGCGGTGGCGCTGTCGCACGACATGTTCGACGGCGCGCTGTTCCTCGGCATCTGCGACAAGATCGTGCCGGGCCTGCTGATCGGCGCGCTGAGCTTCGGCCACCTGGCCGGCGCGTTCGTGCCGTCGGGGCCGATGCCCAGCGGCATCCCGAACGAGCAGAAGTCGAAGGTGCGCCAGGCCTATGCCGACGGCAAGGCGAGCAAGGCCGAGCTGCTCGAAGCCGAGGCAGCCTCGTACCACACCGCCGGTACCTGCACCTTCTACGGCACCGCCAACTCCAACCAGATGCTGATGGAGATCATGGGCCTGCACCTGCCCGGCGCCAGCTTCACCGCGCCGGACACGCCGCTGCGCGACGCGCTCACCGCCGAGGTGGTGCGCCGCGTCGCCGCGCACAGCGCGCTGGGCGATGCGTTCCTGCCGCTCGGCCACATCATCGACGAACGCGCGATCATCAACGGCGTGATCGGCCTGCACGCCACCGGCGGCTCCACCAACCACCTGCTGCACCTGGTGGCCATCGCGCACGCCGCCGGCATCCAGTTGCGCTGGGACGACTTCGATGCGCTGTCCGGCGTGATCCCGCTGCTGGCGCGCGTCTACCCGAACGGCTACGCCGACGTGAATCAGTTCCACGCCGCCGGCGGCATGGCCTTCCTGATCGACCAGCTGCTCGGCGCCGGCCTGCTGCACGCCGACGTGCAGACCATCTTCGGTACCGGCCTGGACGGCTACGCGCAGATCCCGCAACTCGACGACAGCGGTGCATTGCACTGGGCGCCCGTGTCGAAGCAGAGCGGCAACCGCGGCGTGCTGCGCGGCGTCGACGAACCGTTCCGCGCCGACGGCGGCCTGCGCATGCTCGAGGGCAACCTCGGCCGCGCGGTGATCAAGGTGTCGTCGGTGCCGGACGATCGCCTGCTGATCGAGGCGCCGGCGATCGTTTTCGACGACCAGGACGAGGTGGCCGGCGCGTTCAAGCGCGGCGAGCTGAATCGCGACTTCGTGGCGGTGGTGCGCTTCCAGGGCCCGCGCGCGAACGGCATGCCCGAGCTGCACAAGCTCACCCCCACGCTGGCGCTGCTGCAGGACCGCGGCCACCGCATCGCCCTGCTCACCGACGGGCGCATGTCCGGCGCCTCCGGCCGCGTGCCGGCGGCGATCCACGTGACGCCCGAGGCAGTCGCCGGCGGCAACATCGCGAAGGTCCGCAATGGCGACATGATCCGGCTGGACGCGGCGAATGGACGTCTGGACGTCCTGCTCGAAGCGCACGAACTGGACGCACGCCTGCCGCATGTCGCCGACCTGTCGCGCGAACACAGCGGCATGGGCCGCGAACTGTTCGGGCTGTTCCGCCAGGCCGCCGCCAACGCCGACCTCGGCGCCGGCGTGCTGTAGTCCTGCTCCCTCTCCTGCAAGCAGGGGAAGAGCGAAACCCAGGAGTCAGACGTGAGCCCCATCGAACAAAAGCAGCAGCAAGTCGAAACCCTCATGCGGCTGGCGCCGGTGATTCCGGTGGTGATCATCGACGACGCGAAGGCCGCGGTGCCGATGGCGCGCGCGCTGGTCGCCGGCGGCATCCCGACGATCGAGGTCACCCTGCGCACGCCGGCCGCACTGGAGGCGATCCGTGCGATCGCCGCCGAAGTGGAAGGCGCCGTGGTCGGCTGCGGCACCGCGCTGACCGCACGCGATCTTGCAGCCGCGAAGCAGGCCGGCGCCCGCTTCGCCGTGTCGCCCGGCACCTCGCCGCGCCTGCTCGACGCCGCCGACGACAGCGAACTGCCGCTGCTGCCCGGCGTGGCCACCGCCAGCGAGGCGATGGCCCTGCTCGAGCGCGGCTATCGCCACCTGAAGTTCTTCCCCGCGGTACCGGCCGGCGGCACCAAGCTGCTCGGCGCCTGGGCCAGCCCGTTGCCGCAGATCCGCTTCTGCCCCACCGGCGGCATCGGCCTGAGCAGCGCACCCGACTTCCTCGCCCTGCCGAACGTGCTTTGCGTCGGCGGCTCCTGGCTCACTCCCGCCGACAAGCTCGCCGCCGGCGACTGGGCCGGCATCGAGTTGCTGGCGCGCGAGGCCGCCGGTTTGCGCCGGGCGGACTGAGGACTGTCCGCGCTGCCCGGCCGCGCGATACCGGGTAAGGTTCCCCTTGCACATGCTCGCCGCCATCGCACGAGCCATCACCTGCAAGGATGGAACTTGAATATCGGACCGCTGGCCCTCTCGTCGGCCCTGCTGGCGCTGCTGTTCGGCGTCGTCGCCGCGCTTGCCGTCGCCGGCTTCCTGGCCAGGCGCGGCTACGCCGACGCCGGCAATGCGTTGTACCTGGCGCTCGGCATCGGCCTGCTCGGCGCGCGTGCGGCTTACGTGGCCGGCTGGTGGCCGCAGTACGTGCAGCAACCGGGCAGCATGTTGAACATCCGCGACGGCGGTTTCGATCCGATCGCCGGAGCGCTCGGGCTGGTCGTGGCGGCGCTGCTGATCGGCTGGCGCCGGCCGCCCTTGCGTCGACCGCTGGCCGCCGGCGTGACCGTCGGCATCGCGGCATGGGCGTTCGCCGGACTGGTCGCGTACAAGCTGGCCGCGAACACCCATCCCGGCCTGCCGGCCCTGCTGCTGAGCGACCTGGACGGCCGCGAGGTCGCGCTGGAAAAGCTGCGCGGCCAGCCCACCGTGATCAACCTGTGGGCCACCTGGTGCGGTCCGTGCCGGCGCGAGATGCCGGTGCTGGCCGAGGCGCAGCGAACGATGCCGCGGATCCGTTTCGTGTTCGCCGACCAGGGCGAATCGGCGGCCGCGGTGAAGCAGTTCATGCAGGTGCAGCGGCTGGCGCTGGACAACGTGCTGATCGACGGCAACCTGCAGCTGTCGAACCACTACGGCGCCCGCGGCTACCCGACCACCTTGTTCCTCGACGCCGACGGTCGCCTGCGCGACATGCACATCGGCGAGCTGTCGCGCGCCACGCTGGCCGAACGCCTGCAGCGGATCCGTTCGCCGGACGCCCCGGCGCCACGCTGACCGCGCCGCCGCGAGCTGCCTCATCGACACGCGCGCGCCGCCATCTCCACACGAGCGACTCCACGGCAATCAGGTGGCCGATCCAATGGACAACCCAGATCCATCCACGCATCCGGACGCCTCGACCAGCCGCGCGCTCGGCGACATCGCGCTGGCCGGCCTGCTGGTCTTCAGCGTCGTCGCCGTGGCCGTGCAGCTGCTGCGCAGCGACCTGGACTGGATGGACGCGCCGCTCAGCCTCTACCTGCTGGATGCCTACGGCCACTGGCTGCAGGCGGCATACGTCGTGCTGGCGTTGGCGCTGGCCTCGCTTGGCGCGGGTTACTACTTCGCCTTGCGGGAGGGACGCCGCAGCGCGGCGCCATGGCTGCTGTTCGTCTGCGCCGGCGTCGGCCTGTGCGTGACCGCGCTGGCGCACAGCAACCTGCCCGGCCGCGCGCCCACGCTGGAAGGCTTGGTGCACGGCGTGGCGGCGCAGACGGCGTTCCTGTGCGTCAGCGTGGCGATGCTGCTGCAGTCGTGGTGGCTGCGCGCCAACCCGCGCTGGCGCCCACGCTTCGCACCGGCGTTCGCGCTGGCGCTGGCCTGCTTCGTGGGGATCTGGGTGGATGCGCTATGGCACGGCATGCCGCGCGGGTTGGAGCAGCGGCTGGTGATCGCGCTGATCCTGGTCTGGCTGCTGCTGGCGGCGAACTGGCTGCGGCGCCAGCGCGCCACGTGAAACGCCTTACGCCGTTTCGGCCTCCAGCCGCGCCATCACCGCGTCGGTGACGCGGGCGCAGCGCTGGCCCATGAACGGGAACGCCTCGCTCATGGTTTCGGCCAGGGTGCCCTGCAGCGACGTGCGCAGCAGCCGGCGCGCGCGGTGCAGGCGGGTCTTCACCGTCTCCGGCTTGATCGCCAGCAGGGTGGCGGTTTCCTCGACCGAGCACTCCTCCACCTCGCGCATCATGTAGACGGTGCGGAACGCCTCCGGCAGCTTGTCGATGGCGTGTTCGAGCAGGTGGCGGATCTGCGTCCGCGCGGCCGAGACCGCCGGATCCTCGCTGCCGAACTTCGAGGGGAACTGGATGATCTGGTGGGTATCGTCCATCGCCGCGTCGACCTGCTCCAGGCCGACCATGGCGTGGCGCTTGCGCAGCCGGCCGCGCGCCTCGTTCAGCACGATGCTGGTCAGCCAGGTCAGCAGGGTCGAGTCGCCGCGGAACGAATCCAGCTTGTGGTAGGCACGCATATACGATTCCTGCAGCACGTCTTCCGCTTCCGAATCCTCGCCGATCACGGCACGCGCGATGCGGAACAGGCGCTGGTTGCAGCGCTGCATGATGTGGCGGAACGCCTCGCGATGGCCGTCGCGGACCTGCGCCACCAGCGCGTGGTCGTCCAGCGCGGCGTAATCGACGAGTGCAACATGGGCATGGGCTGACATGGCTTTCTCCTTTTACACCTGATCTGACGCTGCGGGGTGGCCCGAGGTTCCCGGGTCAGCCGGCCAGCGTGGCCAGGATCTCGCCGCGCCGCGATTCCTGCGCAAATTCGCCGAGCAGGCGCCGGGTCTGCATCGACACGCCGTGCAGGCGCACGCCGCGCGAGGACAGGCATTCGTGGCTGGCCTGCACGATCACCGCCACGCCGCGCGGGTGCAGCACCTGGGCCAGGGTATCGGCGATCTCCACGGTGAGCCGCTCCTGGATCTGCAGGCGCCGGCCGAACGCCTCGACCAGCCGCGCCAGCTTGGAGATGCCGACCACGCGCTGGTTCGGCAGGTAGGCGATGTGCACCACGCCGCGGATCGCCGCCATGTGGTGTTCGCAGGTCGACTGCAGCGGAATGTCGCGCAGGATGACCAGTTCGTCGTAGCCGCCGACTTCGCCGAAGGTGCGGCTGAGCAGGCCGGCCGGGTCCTGCCGGTAGCCGGCGAACCATTCCTCGTACGCGCGCACCACGCGCGCCGGCGTGGCCAGCAAGCCTTCGCGCGCGGGTTCGTCACCGGCCCAGCGGATCAGCGTGCGCACGGCGGCCTCCGCCTCGGCACGCGTGGGGCGGGGAGTTTCGCCGGCCGGCACCGGCGCGGCCGTTGAAGCGATGGATTGATCGAGTTCGAGCATGTGGAGAGGCTTCGCTGGGGTGACAGCTGATCCGACGCAGGCGCCGCGTCCGAGGTTCCCGCAGCACTCCGTACACCCGCCGGAACCTGTACGCCGCTGCTGCATCTCATGGGCACCGGCAAGCTTCGCTCGCCCTTCGCCCATTCCAAGGAGACACCGCTAATGAACAAGTCCCTGTTCGCCCTCGTCCTCACCCTCGGCCTCGGCTCGCTCGCCAGCGTGCACGCCGCCACCCCGGCGCCGGCCATCAACGACGCGCAGATCGCCCACATCGCCTACACCGCCGGCGCGATCGACGTCACCGCCGCCAAGCAGGCGCTGAGCAAGTCGCACAACAAGGCGGTGCTCGAGTTCGCCAAGGAAATGGCGCGTGACCACGCCGCCGTGAACGACCAGGCCCTGGCGCTGGCCAAGAAGCTGGGCGTCACCCCGGCCGACAACGCCACCAGCCAGTCGCTGGCCAAGGGCGCCGCCGCCGAACAGACCAAGCTGGCCGCGCTCAGCGGTGCCGCCTACGACAAGGCCTATGCCGACAACGAAGTGGCGTTCCACAAGGCCGTGCTGGCCGCACTCGACGGCACGCTGATTCCGGCCACGCAGAACGCTGAGCTGAAGTCGCTGCTGGAAACCGGTTCGAAGCTGTTCCACGAACACCAGATGCACGCCGAGCACCTGGCTGCCAGCCTGAAGTAAGGAGCGCGCCATGTTCCGCAGCACGATTCTGGTCGCCGGCCTGCTGATCATGGGCTGGGGCCTCGCGCCGGCATTCGCGGCCACCCCGGCCACAGCGTCAGCGACCCCGCAAGCACGGACCGTGCACGTGATCGTGCTCGACAAGATGGTGTTTGGTCCGATGCCCACCGGCGTACGCGCCGGTGACATCATCGAATGGGTCAACCACGACATCTTCGAACACAGCGCCACCGCCCGCGACGGCAGCTTCGACGTCGACCTGAAACCCGGTGCCACCGTGCGCACCACGGCCAAGGCCGGCTCGTTCGCGTTCTTCTGCAAGTTCCACCCTGGCATGACCGGTACCCTGGTCGCCAAGTAACCCGGCAGCAACTCTCTCCCCTCGAGGTTGCAAGGTCGTCCTACCGCGAGCTTGCATGCTGCCGGTCCCCCGGCCGCAGCGCTGGATCCAAGCGATCCCGCTGCGGCCGTTTTTTTGCCGGCTCACTCGCCCGGCGGCACCTTGGTCAGCTCCACCCCGTCGACCGTCATCTTCCACACGCCGTCATCCTCGTGAGGCGGCATCGAGACCACGAAGGTGGTCTTGACCGGGCCGACGCCTACCACGAAGTTGTCGCCTTCGAACGCCTGCAGCGGGCCGTTGATGGACTTGCTCATATTGCCGTCCACCCGCCTGTAGTTCACGTTGCCGCTCTCGGTGATCAGCAGCGACATCGTCGTCGACCGCCACTGCCCGGCATACGCCAGCCTCTCCGGCGGCAACGGCTTGGCGCAGGCAGCCAGCAACAGACAGCACACCGTGAAAACCCACAGCATCTTGCGCATGTTTTTCTCCCCCGGAAATCGAAAACCGGACTCGACCTGCCCGCCGTATCGACACAAACCCGGAACAACACCTCGACGGCCGCCGCGCCCGCCTGACAGTACGCAAGCTCAGCGGCCGGGACCAGACTGGGCCACCACCTCATACTCACTTTGCACGAGGCCGCTGGCGTACGTCCGCGTCGCGACATGCCGGAGTGCGATGTCGTGCGGAATGGCACCGAACAACGGGATCCCGCTGCCGACAAGCACGGGCACGCGCGTGATGACGAGGCGCTGGACGAGCCCGGCCCGCAGAAAGCCCTGGATGGTGATGCCGCCGTCCACATAGACATGCCGGATGCCGCGCCCGGCCAGCCGCGACACGATCTCCGCCGGGGACCCCGACATGGACTCGACCACCGCCCCGGCGGGAGCCGGCGCGAGCGGACGGGTGCTGAGCACGCAGACGGGCTTGGCGCCGTAAGGCCACGCATCGAAAGCCAGCACGGTCTCGTAGGTCTTGCGGCCGATGACCAGCGCATCCACCGAGGCCATGAACTCCTCGTAGCCATGCGGCTCGCCGCCACCCGGGGGAAGGAAATCGAGGGCCCCGTCGACCCGCGCGATGAAGCCGTCGAGACTGGTGCCGACAAAGGCCGACACCTTCACCGCCGAGCCCGCATGCCCGGTCATGCTACCGGCGCCCCGACAGGAACGCCCAGATGCAGAGACCGCCCGCGAGCAGCAGCGCGATCCATGAAAACCACACCGGCACGGCAAACGGCCCTACCTGCACCAGCCACCGGTTGAAGAGCCGCAACGCCTGGACGACCGCGACTACGCCAAAGACGACACCCGACACCAGCGCGTACTTGCCCTGCATGACCGCACCCTCCTCTTCAGCGGCATCGCGAATGACCCGATGCCCGAATGAATGGCGAAACGGCGGCGACACGATGGACCGGCGTGGCTATCGGCCATGACGGCGCCGGACGCGGAGCAACCGACGTCGGCAAAGTAGCAGCTCTGCAGGCCAAAGATGTGCCGGCCAACGTGGCGTCCGCGCCACACGGCCATCATGCAACAAGGCCGCCGGCATCGGAATGCCGCCGGCCCGTCGCGCGTCACGCAGGAATCAGTGCCCGGCCGGGGCGCCCTTCGCCGGCTTCACATACGTCTCGAACAGCTCGTCGATGCGGCGGTATTCGTCGTACCAGGAATCGGCGTGCACGAAGCCGTGGCGTTCCAGCGGGTACAGCGACATCCAGAAGTTCTTCTTGTGCAGCTCGATGAAGCGCTGGTACAGGCGGATCGAATCCTCGGCGAGCACGTTGTCGTCGATCAGGCCGTGCTGGATCAGCAGCGGATCCTGCAGTTTTTCCGCGTACTCGATCGGCGAGCTGGCCTGGTACGCCTCGGGATCGAGCTGCGGGTCGTTGAGGATGTTGGAGGTGTACTCGTGGTTGTACAGCGTCCAGTCGCTGACCGGACGCAGCGCGGCGCCGGCGGCGAACTCGCCGGGCGCGCGCAGCAGCGCCATCTCGGTCATGAAGCCGCCGTAGCTGCCGCCGTAGATGCCCACGCGCTGCGGGTCGACGTTGTGGTGCTTCACCAGCCACGCCTTGCCGTCGAGCAGGTCCTCCAGCTCCGGGTGACCCATCTGGCGGTAGATCGCGGTGCGCCAGTCACGGCCGTAACCCTCGGAGGCGCGGTAGTCCATGTCCAGCACCACGTAGCCCTGCTGCACCAGCAGGTTGTGGAACAGCTGCTCGCGGAAGTAGTTCGACCACGACAGGGTGACGTTCTGCAGGTAGCCCGCGCCGTGCACGAAGATCACCGCCGGCTTCGATCCGGCCTGCTCGTTGGCCGGGCCGTAGTACTTCGCCCAGATCGAACCCGCGCCGTGCGAGGACGGCACCGCGACGATCTGCGGCGCGATCCAGTCGTGCGCGGTAAACGCCGGTTTCATCGTGTTGGTCAGTTCGCGCGGCGTGCCGCCGGCGGCGCTCTGCACCGCCAGCTGCGGCAGCACGTACGGCGAGGAATGCAGCACGGCGAGTTGCGTGCCGTCGGGCGACAACGCGAAGCCGTCCATGCCCTGGTAGTTCGTTACGCGCGCCAGCTCGCCACCGGTGGTCGGCACGCGATAGACGTCGTAGCTGTACGGCGCGACCCGGTTCGTGCGCAGGTAGAACCACTGGCCGTCCTCGCTGAGCTGCGGGTGGCTCACCTCGAACTGGCCGGTGGTCAGCGCCTTCGCCTTGCCGCCCTGCGGCTTGACGTAGAGCTGCGAGTAGCCGGTCTGCTCGCTCAGGTACCACAGCGTGCGGCCGTCCTTGAGCCAGCCGAAATCGTTGAAGTTCCAGTTGATCCAGGCACGGTCGGTAAGCCGCTGCTGGTTGACCAGGGCGTGCTTCGCGAAATCCACGCTGGCGATCCAGCGGTCCTTGTTGTCGATCGCGCGCAGCTGGATGGCGAGGTTGCGGCCGTCGTCGCTCCACGCGATGCCGCCGCCACCGCCGTCGTCCTCGCTGCCGATGATGCGCACCGCACGTTGTTCGGGTGCCTTCAGCGCCTTGGCCCGGTCGGCCTTGCCGGCCTTCTGCAGCGCGGCGACGGCGCGTGCGCGCAGGTCCTTCAGCGGATCGTCCTTGATGCCCGGCAGCGCGTCGGTGGCCAGCGGGTACGACTGGTGGTTGGCCAGGTCGAGCAGCAGCAGCGACTGCGGCGCCGGATCCTTGCGGCCCACGTACACGCGGGTCTCCTTTTGCTCGGCGTAGCCGGAGTCGGTGACGTAGTGGGTGACTTCGGGCGCCTTGCCCGCTTCGTAGCCTTTCGGCGCGGTGACCAGCAGCAGCCAGCGGCCGTCCGGCGACAGCTCGCTGTCGACCGGGGCGATCTTGTCGCCGAGGAAGAACGGCAGCGGCGCACGCCCCGGATCGGCGGCGGCCAGCGTCTTGTCCTCGTCGCGCCGGGCCTGCTTGTCGGCCTTGATCTGGCGCAGCGTCTTGAACAGTTCCAGCTGCCGCTCGCCCAGCGCGTCGGGCAGCGATGCCTGCGGATCGTCGGCGAACTTCAGCACCGCTGCGGGCGCGGTGACGCCGCTGGCCAGGTCATGGCTGTACCAGTCGTTGCCGTCGCGGAACTGCAGGGCGCGGCCATCGGCGGAAAAACGCGGCGCGGATTCTTCCTGCGGCGTGCGCGTGACCTGGGTGCGCCGGCCGCCGGCCAACTCCACCACGAACACGTCGCCGTGCAGGATGAAGGCGGCGTGCTTGTGTGCACGGTCGAATACCGCCGGGCCGTCGGCCTGCGCCAGCGCGGCCGGGTCCAGCTTCGCGCCATGGCCTGTCGCCGGATCGACCCGGTACAGGTCGCGCAACGGGCTGCCGTCGCGCTTCAGCGAGTAGTACAGGTGGCGGCCGTCCACGCTCCAGTACGGTTGCTCCACCGCCTGCCCGATCCAGTCGGGATTGGCCATCACGGTTTCCAGGTCGAGCGGCGTGGAGACCGGCGCGGCAGCCGCTGCGGCCGGCGCGACGGTGAAGGCTACGAGGGCGGCAAGCAGCAATCGGCGCATGGATTCTTCCCGGGCAAAAAGGCCAGCATAACCGAGCGCGCCGCCGGCACGCGGCCACCCCTGCCGAAAGTCAGACGTCGGTGGCTGCAACGGCGGCGGCGCGTTGCTACTCTCCCCAGCTCCCACAGTCTTCCCATGGAATCCCCGCCATGCGCCTCGCTCCCCTCATCGCCACCCTGCTGCTCGCCGCCGGCAGCGCCGCCGCGGCCCAGCTGCCGCCGGCGAACCCGTCGCCGAAGCCGCCGCTCGAAGTCGCGTTGATCGGCGAGTCGCAGCCGCTGCCGCCGCCCACGCCACAGCATGCCGCATCCGGCGAATTCCACGGCGTCAGCGTGGCCGACCCGTACCGCTGGCTGGAAAACCCGGACGACCCGGCGGTGCGGCAGTGGATCGCGGCGCAGAACGCGTACACCGAAGCCGCCTTGGCGGCGATGCCGCAAGGCAAGACGCTCACCGCGCGAGTGCAGCAACTGGCGATCACCTCGACCACGCGCTCCGGTCCGATGCTGGCCGGCGGCACCCTGTTCTACCTGCAGCAGACTCCGCCGCAGCCGCAGCCGATGCTGATCGCGCAGGCGTGGCCGGACGGTGCAGCGAAGGTGCTGGTGGATCCGAACGCCGACCACGGCGGTACCGCGATCACCGCGTACTGGCCATCGCCGCGTGGGCGCTACCTCGCCTACGGCACCGCCGAAGGCGGCAGCGAGCTGACCACCCTCCGCGTGCTCGACGTGGCCAGCGGCAAAATCCTGCCCGACACCCTGCCCTGGGCCGGCGGCGGCACCACGCCGCAGGGCCTGGCCTGGGATGCTGACGAACGCGGCTTCAGCTATGTGCGCTTCGCGCCGCCAACGGCGGGGCAGGAAGTGGAACAGTTCCACGCCACCCTGGTGCACCACGCGCTGGGCCAGGCCGCCACGGCGGACAGCGTGGTGTTCGGCAAGGACTACGCGAAGACCGCCGAGTACGTGCTGGTGAATGCGCCGGCCACCGCGCAGGCCGCGGTGCTTGCCTACGACGGCGACGGCGGCCCGGCGGAGGTGTTCCTGCACCGCGGCGACCGCTTCGAGCGCGTGCTCGGCCGCGACGCCGACGTGCGCACGGCCGCCTGGGTGAATGGACGTCTATACGCCGCCTCGTTCCGTGATGCGCCGCGCGGCCGCATCGTGGCCATCGGCGACGACGGCAAGCCCGTGCCGGTGCTGGCCGAGCGCGAGGGCGCGATCCAGCAGATCGCCCCGCTCGGCGGCGGCTTCCTGGTGGTGCGCAGCTGGGGCCCGGACTGGTGGGTCGAGCAGTACGGCGCCGACGCCAGCTTCGTGCGCCGGCTGCCGCTGCCGCCGCATGGTGTCGGCATCGGCGAGATCGCCTCCGAGTCCGGCCAGGACAAGGCGCTGATCAGCTACAGTGGCTGGACCACGCCCGCGCGCTGGGCCGAATACGATGGCCGCAGCGGCAGCCTGAAAACCGTGTTCGAGGTGAGGCCGGCCGCCGACTACTCGAAGGTGGTCGTGCAGCGCATCGACGGTACCTCGAAAGACGGCACGAAGATTCCGGTGACCGTGCTGTCGCTGCCGGGCACCACCCCGAACGGCGCGCGGCCCACCATCCTGTACAGCTACGGCGGTTTCGACATCCCGATCAAGCCGGGCTTCATCGGCTCCAGCCTGGCCTGGCTGGAACACGGCGGCGTGCTCGCCTACGCCAACATCCGCGGCGGCAACGAGAACGGCCAGGCCTGGCACGCGCAGGGGCAGAAGCTCGACAAGCAGAACGTGTTCGACGACTTCCACGCCGCCGCGCTGGCGCTGATCGACACGCGCTGGACCGACCGCGCGCACCTGGGCATCCTCGGCGGCAGCAACGGCGGCCTGCTGATGGGCACGCAGATCGTGCAGCACCCCGGCGACTACCGCGCGGTGGTGGCGCGCGTGGGCATCTACGACATGCTGCGGCACGAGACCGACTTCGCCAACGGCCCGTACAATATCCCCGAATACGGCAGCATCATGGACCCGGCGCAGTTCAAGGCCACCCTGGCCTACTCGCCGCTGCAGCACGTGCAGGCGAACACCGCCTACCCGGCGGTGCTGCTCACCACCGGCGAAAACGATCCGCGGGTGGCGCCATGGCAGTCGCGCAAGTTCGCCGCCGCACTGCAGAACGCCAGCAGCTCGCGCCAGCCGATCCTGCTGCTGACCCGCATGAACGCCGGCCACGGCGTCGGCGCCCCGTTCAGCCAGCGCGTCGGCGACACCGCGATCGGGCTGACCTTCTTCGCGCATGAGCTGGGGCTTGGCGTCACGCCGTGAACGCAGCGGAGACGTGCTGACTACCCTGCACGTTGCCACTGCGGCATGATGATCGCTCACGCGACGCGAGGGCGCCGGTGCTAACTGGGGGGAGGAATCACGATGAAAAAGGCCATACCCTGTGCGGCCATGCTTCTACTGGCCTGTTCCTTGACGGCATACGCCGCCGAGAAGCGCGAACAGACTTACAGAGTTGGTGCCGACGTGGATGCAAAAGGGCATATCACTGCCACTCAGGTCGACCCAAACGTACCCGCATCGATCGCCGCCGTGCTGAACTCCGCGGTCAAGCAATGGCAATTCGTGCCGGCGACACTCAGCGGTCGACCGGTACCGGCGCATACGTTCATCCGCACCAAGCTGCAGGCATTGCCGAACGCGAGCGGTCAGTACGATCTGCGCATCAGCTTCATGGGCAACGGCCCCCGCCTCGATAATCGGACACCGCCGCGATACCCTGCGGACGCGCTCAGCAGGCGCCAAGCGGCGTTCCTCATCCTCGACGCCACCGTGCAGCCGAACGGTCATTTGACCGACATGAAAGTGAGCAACAAGTTCGCGGATTGGCCCGTACCGCCGTCGTTCAAGGTTGCCGTACTGGCGGCCGCCAAACAGTGGCATGCCATCCCGGAGCAGGTCGATGGCCAGCCGGTGGCAACGCAACTGCGTATACCGTTTATCTTTACTGTTGATGGTCAGACTTACACCGCGCAACAAACCCGGATCCTGCGCGAAGCCGCGCGCATGCATGCCGCGGCAGCGGACGCAGAGACCGCCCAGCCCGCCATTCCGTTGCCATCGGAACAGGAGGTTGCGCTGGATAGTCCGCTGCATCCCAGCGCCGTCGCCACGATCACCAACGCCCCCTGACCCCGCCGAGTACCGCATGCCCCTGCCCACCGTCGAACACGAAACCGCCACCCACCCGCGCTACAGCATCCTCTGGCTGCACGGCCTCGGCGCGGATGGCAACGACTTCGCGCCGATCGTGCCGGAGCTGGTGGATCCGGCATGGCCGCCGCTGCGCTTCGTGTTCCCGCATGCGCCGGTGCGGCCGGTGACGATCAACAACGGCATGTCGATGCGCGCGTGGTACGACATCGTCGGTTTCGATGCGCACGCGCGCCAGGACGAAGCCGGCATCCGCGCCTCGATTGCCGCTACCGAAGCGCTGATCGCGCGCGAGCACGAGCGCGGCGTGCCGAGCGAGCGGATCTTCCTCGCCGGCTTCTCGCAGGGCGGCGCGATCGCGCTGTCCGCGGGCCTGCGCCATACGGAAAAGCTGGCCGGCATCATCGCGCTGTCGACCTACCTGCCGATCGCCGCCACGCTCACCGCCGAGCGCAGCGCCGCGAACGCGGCCACGCCGATCTTCTGGGGCCACGGCACGGCTGATCCGGTGGTGGTGCTGCAGCGTGGCACCGACTCGCGCGATGCGCTGCAGGCGCTGGGCCACACGGTGGACTGGCACACCTACCCGATGGCCCATGCGGTGTGCGCCGAGGAGATCGACGACCTGCGTCGCTGGCTGGGCCGGCGGCTGGCGTAAGCGCGACCGCGCTGCGGCATACTTGGCTGCATGCGCGAACCCATGTCCCGCCGCGGCCCGCACGGCCATATCGAACATAGCCCGCTGCCGGACTTCTGCCGGCTGCCGGCGCTGTTCGCGCTGCTCGTGGTGGGCGCGCTGACGGTGACCCTGATGTGGCTGGCACGCGACGACCCGCGCGACTGGTCCGCCTACAGCGTCGGCATGCTGTTCGTGACCTTGCTGGGCATGGTGGTGGCGGTGACGCTGTGCACGCTGCGGCCGTGGCTGCAACGCCTGCCGGGGCACCTGCCGTATGTCGGCGTATGGCTGCTGATCCTGCTGCTTGTGCTGGTCGCCAGCATCGTGGCGCACTGGTTCGACGGTGCGTTGCAGATGCATCTGGTGCGCAGCAGCCTGCCCGTGTTCGTACGCGACAACGTGCTGATCGCCGCCCTGCTCGGCGCCGCGATGCTGCGCTATTTCTACGTGCTGGCGCAGTGGCAGGCGCGGCTGGCGGCGGTCACCCGCGCCCAGGTCGAGGCGCTGCAGGCACGCATCCGCCCGCACTTCCTGTTCAACAGCATGAATACCGTGGCGGCGCTGATCCGGGTCGATCCCGACGCCGCGGAACGCACGGTGGAGGACCTGTCCGAACTGTTCCGCGCCGCACTGGGCCAGCACGACACCGACGACGGCACGCTGGGCGAGGAGCTGGCGCTGGTCGAGCGCTACCTGGCGATCGAGCAGTTGCGGCTGGGCGCGCGCCTGCGCGTGCGCCGCGAACTGCACGACCTGCCCGCCGACTTTCCGCTGCCGCGGCTGCTGCTGCAGCCGCTGGTGGAGAACGCGGTGCGCCACGGCGTCCAGCCGCTGCGCGAAGGCGGCGAGGTGGTCCTGCGCGGCCAGCGCGACGGCAACGGCGTGCGCATCGAGATCATCAACCCGCTGCCGGCCACCCCGCCCGCCGCCGGCAACGGCCATGGCCTGGACAGCGTGCGCCGGCGCGTCGCCTACCGCTACGGCCCGCTGGCGACGGTGCAGGCCGGGCCGCAGGACGATCGCTTCGTGGTGCTGCTGCAGCTGCCGGGAGGAGCCGCCTGATGCGCGTGTTGATCGTCGACGACGAGCCGCTGGCGCGCGCTCGCATGGCCGCGCTGCTCGGTGAATGCGCCGGCGTGGAGGTCGTCGGCAACGTCGGCGACGGCGAAGCCGCGCTCGTCGCGCTCGGCGAGCTGCAGCCGGACGCCTTGCTGCTCGACATCAACATGCCCGGCATCGACGGCGTCGCGCTGGCGCAGCGCCTGGCCGGGCGCGCGCGGCCGCAGGTGATCTTCTGCACCGCCTACGAAGCGCATGCGCTGGCGGCGTTCGAGCTGGGCGCGGCCGATTACCTGTTGAAACCGGTACGGCTCGACCGCCTGCGCGAGGCGCTGCAACGCGCGCAACGCCGCCTCGCCGACGCCCCGCGCGAACCGGTCGCGTACCTGCACGGCCGCCTGCGCGGCGAACAGGTGCGCATCGCGCTGGACGAAGTGATCTGCCTGCTCGCCGACGAAAAATACGTCGTCGTGCAACACCGCCGCGGCGAACTGCTGATCGAAGAATCGCTGCGCCAGCTGGAAGAAGCCTACCCCGACCAGCTGATCCGCCTGCACCGCAACTGCCTCGTCCCGCCGCCGCGCCTGCTCGGCCTCAAGACCCTCGCCGACGGCCGCGTGCTGGCCCGCCTCGACGGCAGCGAACTGAACCCCGAGATCAGCCGGCGCAATTTGCCAGCGGTAAGAAAACTACTGCGACTGGGGTGAATGGCAACGCGAGCGACTGGCAAACATCCCGGCGACATTTCATGCGTATCCGAGTGCCGCGCCGTCAACTGCGCGGTCACGCAGCGGGAAGTAACATGCCGCCATTGCCGGGAGCTGCCATGACAAACCACCCCTTCAAAGTCGGCGACCACGTGCGCTGGAATTCGGAAGCCGGCTACGTGACCGGCCGGATCATCAAGGTGCATACGCGCGACACGGAATACAAAGGCCACACGCGCCGCTGCAGCGAGGCCGATCCGCAGTACGAGATCCAGAGCGACAAGACCGACCACGTCGCCATGCACAAGGGCGCGGCGCTGCACAAGATCGACTGAGATGCCCGACGGCCCCGCCACGATCTGGACCATCGGCCACTCCACCCGCACGCTGCAGGAGTTCCTTGGCCTGCTCGCCGAATACCGGATCGAGGCGATCGCCGACGTGCGGCGCTTTCCCGGTTCGCGCCGCTACCCGCATTTCGCCGGCGGCGCGCTGGCCGCCACGCTGCCCGCGCACGGCATCGCCTACCAGTGGCTGCCGAAGCTCGGCGGCCGCCGCAAGGTACGACCGGGTTCGCCGAATACCGCGTGGCGCAACGCCTCGTTCCAGGGCTACGCGGATTACACCGCCACCGCGGAATTCGCCGAAGGCCTCGCCGAGCTGTTGAAGCTGGCCGCCGGCAAGCGCACCGCGCTGATGTGCGCCGAGGCGGTGTGGTGGCGCTGCCACCGCTCGCTGATCGCCGACGTGCTGAAACTGCGCGGGATCGAGGTGATCCACATCATCGATGCGACGCACACGACGGTGCATCCGTATACGTCGCCGGCGCGGATTATGGATGGAAAGTTGAGTTATGCGGCGCCGCAGGGGGAGTTGCTGTAGCGCCTCGGCGCATACCTCGGCGTCGCACGTCGACCCGAAGCGGACAGGCTGGCCGAGACCCCGCTGCAAACTCTCCCAGAGCATTGTCGATTTCCGATCATCAGCTTCGTCGTCAGTGCATCCCCACCCAAAGGATCTCCCATGAAATACGTCGGCCTGGCCTACTTCACCCCCGAAAAATTCGCCGCGATGGCACCAGACGATGTCAAGGAACTGGTGAGCCAATGCCCGGCATTGGACGAGAAGATGCGCGCCACCGGCAAGGTTCTGGTTTCCGCGTCGCTTGGCGACATGGACAGCTGGAGGACGCTTCGCCCGCGCAGCGGCAAGACGCACGTCAGCGATGGGCCTTACACCGAGTCGAAGGAAGTGGTGGGCGGCCTGTTCATCATCGAGGCGGACAGCCGTGACGAGGCGCTGCGCATCGCATCCATGCACCCCGCCGCCACGCTGGGCGAAGAAGGCGGATGGGCCATCGAGCTTATCCCCATGGATTTCTACCTGGCCCAATGATGGCTTGGACGCCTGCATCAAGAATGCTTCGGCGCCCTTTCTCCACAAACGCCTTTACGGCCTCGTGAGTCACCTCGGCTCTTCCGCTCCTGCAACCGCGCAGCAGTTGCACACCGAGTGCGGGACGGGATGGCCCGTACTCTGCCCGGGGCCCCTTGCGCGGCGGTGGGTCGGGGTCGACAGGCCGCAGGCAGACGAAAGCGCTTTGCCTTGAATCCGCATCAGCGCGACAGAAGCATCGCCCGCGAGCGGGCTCCTACCGGGGCACGAGTCATCCGCGCAGTAGCGCAAGGCATGCGCGCGCGAGGCAACCCCGATCACTCCTTCTTGATCGCATGCCCCCCAAATTCATTGCGCAGCGACGCCAGCAGCTTGTCGGCGAACGAATCGCTGTCGCGCGAACGGAAGCGTTCCATCAGCGACAGCGTGATCACCGGGGCGGAGACGTTGAGTTCCAGCGCGGCGCTCACGGTCCAGCGGCCTTCGCCGGAATCGACCACGTAGGGCGCGATGCCGTCCAGGTTCGGGTTCTTGCCGAGCGCGTCGGTGGCGAGGTCGAGCAGCCAGGAGCGCACCACGCTGCCGGTGCGCCAGATCTCGCCGACCTGGTGCAGGTCGAGGCCGAACTCCTCCTTGTGCTTGAGTATCGCGAAGCCTTCGGCATAGGCCTGCATCATCCCGTACTCGATGCCGTTGTGGACCATCTTGGTGTAATGGCCCGAGCCGGCCGGGCCGACCCGGCCCCAGCCCTGGTCCTTCGCCGGCGCCAGCGTTTCGAAGATCGGCCGCAGCGCCTCGACGGTTTTTTCGTCGCCGCCGATCATCATGCTGTAGCCCTCCTTGAGGCCCCACACCCCGCCGCTGGTGCCGCAGTCGACGTAGCCCAGGCCGCGCTCGGCATACAGCTGCGCGCGGCGCAGCGTGTCCTTGTAGTTGGAGTTGCCGCCGTCGATCACGGTGTCGCCCTTGGTCAGCAGCGGCAGCAAGGTGTCGACGGTGTCGTCGGTGATCTTGCCGGCCGGCACCATCAGCCACAGCACGCGCGGCGCCGGCAAGGCCTTGACCAGGGCTTCCAGCGAGGCCGCCGGCGCGATGCCGTTCGCTTCGGCCGCCTTGCGCGCGTCCGCGTTCGGGTCGAAGCCGCTGACCTTGTGGCCGCCTTTCACCAGGCGCTCCGCCATGTTGGCGCCCATGCGCCCGAGACCCACCATGCCAAGTTCCATCGTGTTCACTCCGTAACGGGAAAGGTTGTCGTGTTCATGCGCGCCGCTGGCCGGCATCCAGCCAGCCGCCGTCGAAGCCGGCGCGGCGCAGGCCGTCGGCGATCCAGCGGCAGCCGCGCATCAGTTCCCACAGCATGCCGCTGCGATGGTTCTCCACCATCAGCACGATCGGGCCAAGGTTGAGGCCGAAGCAGTACGGCGACACCCAGCCGTCCAGCAACTGGCCGGGCTTGTCGACCCAAGTCTGGTTGAAGCTGGCCTTGAAGCCGTAGGGATGCGCGTCGTGCAGCTGCAGCGTGTGGATGAAGTGGTGCACTGTCGGCAGCACGATTTCCGGCGCGAACGGCAGCGACGCCACCACCGCCCACGGCGCCAGCGTGCCATCGTCGATGCCGTACGGCGCGCCGCGGCCGACGTAGTCCTCGAAGCGGCGCTCGATGCCGTCGATCTTCCGCGTCGCCGGACCGGGACCATCGCTGGCGGTGATGCCCCAGCAGTGATCGCTGTAGCCTTTGAAGCCGAGCGGGTTGTCGCTGGCGTAGCGCTGTTGGACCAGGGTGGCGCGCCGGCTGTTCTCGAAGTAGTCGATGCCCTTGTCGCGCATGAACGCGTCGCGGATGCCGCGAAAGTCGATCCACACCTGCGACAGCTGGTGGGTGAACAGCGGGCCGCAGTACAGGTAGTCGATGTCGTAGCAGCGCTTCCACTCGTAGGTGGACGACCAGGCCGCATAGGCCGCGGGCGGCAGCGCATGGGTGGGCGAGCCGAGCGCCAGCACGTACAGCAGCAGGCCCTCGTCGTAGCCCTGCCAGCGATGCGGGATGAAGCCGCTTTCCGGGTGCCAGCCGTGGCCGATGGTGCCGTCGGCGGCCTGCGCCCACGGCCACTCCGCGCGCCGGTAGAGGAAGTTCGCCGTGTCGCGGATTTCCTTCTGCTCGGCGGTGTCGTCGTCGAAGTACGCCGCGGCGGTCAGCATGCCGGCGAACAGGAAGGCGCTGTCCACCGTGGACAGCTCGCACTGCCACGCGCGCCTGCCGGTCTGCATGTCGAGGAAGTGGTAGTAGAAGCCGCGGTGGCCAGTGGCATCGGGTTCGGTGCCCTGCGCGCTGTCGCGGAAGAAACGCAATGTGGCCAGCGTGCGCCCGATCGCCGTGTGGCGGTTCATCAGGCCGCGCTCGACCGCCACCGGGTAGCAGCTCAGCGCCAATCCGGTCGCGGCGATGCTGGCCGGCCAGTCCGGCGCGGTCTTGTCCGCGACCAGGCCGTTCTGCGGGTTCGTCTCGCACTGGAAGTAGGCGAACGCCTTGTTCTGCAGGTGCCGCAGCTGCGTGCCGGATTCGAGCGGATGACTGGGCGGATGGGAACGCATGGATCTGGTCGTGGCCTGTCGCGGTGAGGGCAGCCCGGGCACGGAAGACGCCGCGCCGTCGGCGCCGGATCGCACGCCCGATGGATGCCGCATGCATCCTACTCCGCGGCATGGTGAAGCGCGGGTTGACGCCACCTATGCCTCGCCCGGCGCATGCTGGGGTTTTCGTCGCCGTCGACAGGAGTCGCCATGTCATCGCCTTCCTCCCGCAGCACCGATGCGGAGCAGCGCTGCCTGCTGTCCAACGGCCGCTACAGCGTGATGCTGGGCGCGAACGGCTCCGGCTTCAGCCGCTGGCGCGGCCTGGCGGTGACGCGCTGGCGCGAGGACCCGGTCGGCGACGGCTGGGGCAGCTACCTGCTGCTGCGCGACGAAGACAGCGGCGAAACGTGGTCGGCCAGTCGGCAGCCGTACGGCAACCGCACGCCGGACGACGCGGTCGCGTTCGATGCCGGGCGGGCCCGTTTCAGCCGGCGCCACCACAGCGTGCACAGCGTGCTGGACGTGGCGGTGGCGGCCGACGCCGACATCGAACTGCGCCGGCTCACCCTGAGCAACCACGGCGACCGCACGCGCACGCTGTCGCTGACTTCGTACGCCGAGCTGGTGCTCGGCCCGATCGGCGCCGACAACGCGCACCCGGCGTTCTCCAAGATGTTCGTGCAGACCGAATGGAGCGCCACGCGCGGCATCCTGCTGGCCACGCGGCGTCGGCGCGACGGCAGCGAGGCCGAAGTGTGGACGGCGCAGGCGCTGCAGATCGCCGGGAAGGATGACGGCGATGCCGGTGAATTCGAAACCGACCGCGCACGCTTCCTCGGCCGCCTGCGCACGCTGCGCCATGCGCAGGCGATGCAGCCGGGCGCCGCGCTGTCGAACACCGTCGGCTGCGTGCTCGATCCGGTGTTCAGCCTGCGCCGCCGCTTCACGCTGGCGCCGAACGGCAGCGTGGCCCTGATGCTGTGGACGCGACTGGCCGATTCGCGCGACGGCGCCATGGCCCTGACCGCGCAACTCGGCGATCCGGACGCCGCCGCGCGGCTGTTCGACGGCGCGGCGCAACGTGCCGAAGCCGAGTGCGCACAGCTCGGCATCGACGCCACGCAGGCGACGCGGTTCGCCCGCTGGATGAGCGCGCTGCTGTACAACGATCCGTGCCAGCGCGCGGCACCCGACGCGCTGGCGCGCGGCCGCGGCGGCGCGCCGGTGCTGTGGTCCGCCGGCATCTCCGGCGACCGGCCGATCATCCTGCTGCGCCTCGGCGAGGCCGACGACCTGTCGCGCGTAAGCGAGGTGCTGCAGGCGCAGCAGCACTGGCGCCGCCAGCAACTTGCCGTCGACGTGGTGCTGCTGCAGGCCGCCGGCGATGCACGGCAGGCTGCGCTCGATTCGCTGGTGGGTGCGCAGCAGGCGCGCCTGAAAACCGACGGCCCGTTGCCCAAGGCCGAACTGTTCGCGTTGCGCGACGACGCGATCGGCGAGGATTTGCGCAGCGGCTTGCTGACGGTGGCGCGCGTGGTGCTGGACGCGGCGCAACCGACACAGATCGCCGCCGGATCGTCGCCCGCCCCCGCCGCGCCGGCGCCGATCCGCGCGACCGCCATGGCTGCGGCCGTCGCCGCCAACGCCGATGCGCCGGAATTCGCCAACGGCCACGGCGGCTTCGTCGACGGCGGCCGCGCCTACCGGATCGAACTCGACGGGCAGCGCCCCACGCCCGCGCCATGGGTGAACGTGATGGCGAACCCCGCGTTCGGCTGCATGCTGTCGGCCGAAGGCGGCGGTTATGCGTGGTCGCTCAACAGCCAGCAGAATCCGCTGACGCCGTGGCCGAACGACCCGGTCAGCGACAGCCCGCACGACGTGCTGTACCTGCGCGACGAGGACACCGGCGTGCTGTGGAGCGCGTGCGCGCTGCCGATCCGCGTGGCCGACGCGCACTACGCGGCCACCCACGGCAAGGGCTGGACGCGCTTCGAGCACGACGCGCACGGCATCGAACTGGAGCTGCTGCAGTGCGTGCCGACGGACGATCCGCTCAAGCTGTCGCGCCTGCGCCTGTGCAATCGCTCGCCGCGCACGCGGCGGCTGTCGGTGACCGGCTACGTGGAGTGGGCGCTGGGCGCGAACGGCAGCACGCCGGCGCCGTTCGTGATCACCTCGCGCGACGAACGCACCGGTGCGTTGTTCGCGCGCAACCGCTGGCGGCCCGACTTCGGCGACCGCGTGGCCTTCATCGACCTGGCCGGGCCCGCGCATTCGATGAGCGGCGACCGCCACGAATTCCTGGGACCGCTCGGCACGGTCGCGCAGCCACAGGCGCTGCGCGACGGTACGCCGCTGTCCGGCCGCCTCGGCGCCGGGCTGGAGCCCTGCGGCGCGCTGCAGGTGCGCATCGAACTGCCGCCCGGCACGCAACTCGACCTGCGGCTCCTGCTCGGCGAAGCCGCCGACGAGAGCGCGGCGCAGGCGCTGGTCGAGAAATATCGCGCGGCCGATATCGCGGGCGTGCTCGCCGACGTCGCCGCGCAATGGAACGGCCTGCTCGACGCCGTGCAGGTGCGCACGCCCGATCGCGCGCTGGACATCCTGCTCAACGACTGGCTGCTGTACCAGGTCACCAGCTGCCGGCTGTGGGCGCGCACCGCCTACTTCCAGGCCAGCGGTGCCTACGGTTTCCGCGACCAGCTGCAGGACGTGATGGCGCTGTGCGTGAGCCGCCCCGACCTCGCCCGCGAACACCTGCTGCGCGCGGCCGGCCGCCAGTTCGCCGAGGGCGACGTGCAGCACTGGTGGCTGCCGCCGGGCGGCCAGGGCATCCGCACCAAGGTCAGCGACGACCGCCTGTGGCTGGCGTATGTCGCCGCGCACTACGTCGAGGTGAGCGGCGATGCGGCCGTGCTGGACGAGGTGCTGCCGTTCCTCGCCGGCCAGCCGATCCCCGACGGCGCCACCGACGCGTTCTTCCAGCCCGAACGCTCCGACCGGCAAGCCAGCGTGTACGAACACTGCGCGCTCGCGATCGACAGCAGCCTCACCCGCGGCGCGCACGGCCTGCCGCTGATCGGCACCGGCGACTGGAACGACGGCATGAACGCGGTCGGTGCCGAAGGTCGCGGCGAGAGCAGCTGGCTCGGCTGGTTCTTGCTCGCCACGATCGCGAAATTCGCGCCGCATGCCGAACAGCGCGGCGAGGCCGAACGCGCGCAGCGCTGGCGCGGCCATGCCGACGACCTGCGTGCCGCGCTGGAACGCGCCTGGGATGGCCAGTGGTATCGCCGCGGATACTACGACGACGGCGCGCCGCTCGGTTCGCACGAAAGCGACGAATGCCGCATCGACACCATCGCGCAATCGTGGAGCGTGCTGGCCGGCAGCCGCGACCGCGAACACGCCGCGCAGGCCATGGCCGCGGTCGACCGCCTGCTGGTCGACCACCCGAACCGGATCCACCGCCTGTTCACCCCGCCGTTCGACCACAGCCGGGAGAACCCCGGCTACGTCAAGGGCTACCCGCCCGGCGTGCGCGAGAACGGCGGCCAGTACACGCACGGTGCGGCGTGGTCGATCTTCGCCTGGGCCGGCCTCGGCGACGGCGACCGCGCCGGCCGCCTGTTCGACCTGCTCAACCCGATCCATCACGGCGACAGCCCCGCCGCGGTGGAGCGCTACAAGGTCGAACCCTATGTCGCCTGCGCCGACGTCTACTCGGTCGCCCCGCACGTCGGCCGCGGCGGCTGGACCTGGTACACCGGCTCCGCCGCGTGGCTGTACCGCGCCGGGTTGGAGGCCGTGCTCGGCTTCCGGCTGCGCGGCGATCGGCTGTGCATCGAGCCGTGCATCCCGAAGGACTGGCCGGGCTTCCGGCTCAGCTACCGGCATCGTGGCAAGCAGCAGGTCACCTGCTACGAGATCAGCGTGGAGAATCCGGACGGTGTCTGTCGCGGCGTCGCACGCGTCGAATTGGACGGCCAAACGCCGGCCACCGGCAATGAGGTGCCACTGGTCGACGACGGCGAGGCGCACCGGTTACTTATTGTTCTCGGTAGACTTGAGCCAAACCCGCGGATGTAAGGGCGGGCAACGCCCGCACTGCTGCGAACTCTCCCCCGTTCGCCCTGAGCGTAGCCGCGAAGCGGCGAAGTCGAAGGGCCGACGCCATGTGGCTTTATGGTTACGGGGGCCCTTCGACTTCGGCCTGCAGCCTACGCTCAGGGTGAACGGGGGGTGAGGCGTTCTCAGCTCTTTCGGGCGCGCGAGGCGCCGAGCTTGCGGGTCAGCGTGTTGCGCCCCACGCCCAGCGCCTGCGCGGCGTTCTGCCGATGACCGTCGGCCGCCTGCAGCGCCACGTTGAGCAGGGTCTGGTCGAGCGCCGCGCGGGCGCGCGCGTGGATGTCCGCCTCGCCGTCGGCCAGCGCCTGCACCGCCCACTCGCGCAACGCGTCGGTCCATTCGCCGCCGCGCGCCGTGTCGGCGCTGCTGCCGAGGTCGCCCGGCAGGATCTCGCTGCCGGGCGCGATCACCGCCAGTCGCCGGCACAGGTTTTCCAGTTCGCGCACGTTGCCGGGGTAGTCGCGCTGGGCGACCAGTTTCAGTGCGGCCTTGGAAAAACGCTTCGGCGGCAGTTTCAGTTCCTGAGCGGTGGCGGCGAGGAAGTGCCGGGCCAGCAGCGGGATGTCGCTGCGGCGCGTGCGCAGCGGCGGCAGCTCGATGCGCACCACGTCGAGGCGGTGCATCAGATCGGCGCGGAACGCTCCGGCGGCGACGCGCATGGCCAGGTCCTGGTGGGTGGCGGCGACGATGCGCACGTTGCAGCGGATCAGCTCGCGCCCGCCCACGCGGTAGAACTCGCCGCCGGCCAGCACGCGCAGCAGGCGCGTCTGCAGCGCCAGCGGCATGTCGCCGATTTCGTCGAGGAACAGCGTGCCGCCCTCGGCCTGCTCGAAGCGGCCGGCGACGCGGCGGGTGGCGCCGGTGAACGCGCCGGCCTCGTGGCCGAACAGTTCGCTCTCCAGCAGCTCGCTGGGGATCGCCGCGGTGTTCAGCGCCACGAAGGGTTGGCCGCGGCGCGCGCTTTCCTCGTGCAGCGCGCGCGCCACCAGTTCCTTGCCGGTACCGGTCTCGCCGGTGACCAGCACGTTGAGGTCGCTGGCGGCGACGCGGCCGATCAGCCGGAACACCTCGCGCATCGGCGCGCTCTCGCCGAGCAACGCATGGTTCGGCGCGATCGCGTGGCCGGCAGCCACCGTCGGCGCGGCCGCGCTGGCCAGCGCGCGCTGCACCGCCGCCACCGCCTGGTCGAGGTCGAACGGCTTGGCCAGGTAGTCGACGGCGCCAAGGCGATACGCCGCCGCCGCGGTGGCCACGTCGGTGTACGCGCTCATCACGATCACCGGGCCGATGCCCTGCGCCTGCAGCTCGCCAAGCAGGCCCAGCCCGTCCTCGCCCGGCATGCGCACGTCGGTGAGCAGCAGCGCGGGGCGCGCTTCGCGCAGTGCCGCGCGCACGCCCGCCACCGCATCGAACTCGCGCACCGCGAGCCCGGCATCGCGCAGCGCCTCGGCCAGCACGAAGCGCACGCCGCGGTCGTCGTCGACGATCCAGATTTCTTCAGTCATGCGCGCGCTCCAGTGGCAGGTACAGCGAGAACACCGTGTGGCCGGAGCGGCTGGTGTAGCGCAGCTCGCCGCCGTGTTCGTGCGCGATCTCGCGCGACAGCGCCAGGCCGAGGCCGCTGCCGTCGGCGCGGCCGGAAACCAGCGGCTGGAACAGCGTGTCGCGCAGCGCCACGGGCACGCCGGCGCCATCGTCGATCACGTCCACCCGCAGCGCCATGCGCAGCATCCGCTCGCCGACGCGCGCGCCGTGCTCGACCCGCGTGCGCAAGGTGAGCGTGCACGCGCCGGCTTCCAGCGCGTTGCGCGCCAGGTTCAGCAGCACCTGCTGCAGCCGGTCCGCGTCGCCGTGCAGGTCGGGCACGCTGGGGTCGTAGTCGTGATGCAGCTGCGGCGGCGCGGGTTCGGCCAGCAGCAGGTCGCACAGCCGTTCCAGCAGGCGATGGATGTTGACCGGGCCGAGCTGCGGCGCGCCGTCGTGATGCAGCAGGCGGTTCGCCAGCGCACCGAGCCGGTCGGCCTCGCCGATGATCATCCCGGCCAGCGCCTGCAGGTCTTCGTTGTCGACCCGCCGCTGCAGCAATTGCGCCGCACCGCGCAGGCCGGCCAGCGGGTTCTTCACCTCGTGCGCGAAGCCGCGCAGGGTGGCCGACAGCGGCGAGGCGGCCGACGGCAGCTCGGCCAGCACGTGCACTTCCAGCAGCAGGCCATCGCCGAACGGCTGCAGCGCGATGTCCGCGCTGATCTCGCGGCCATCGGCCGCGGCCAGCGCCACCCCGCGCCAGTGCGCCGGCCGCTGCTCCGCCAGCACCTTCGCCGCCTGTGCCATGCCCTCGTCCGCGCCGTCCAGCAGCAGCCCCAGCGGCTGCCCCGCCACGCTGCGGAAACCCAGCTCCAGGCATTCGACCAGGGCGGGATTGAGCCAGCGCAGACGCAGGTCCGCGTCGACCAGGGCCAGCCCGGTCGCCATCTGCTCCGCCCACGTCCGCCACGCCAGGT